>JBGTDT010000051.1:0-8601 GCA_041748155.1 Thermosynechococcaceae cyanobacterium
AAGAAGACCGTTGGAACGGCAAGTGTGTGAACCGCCAACCATCTAACGGTAAAAATTGGATAAGAAACTGGCTGATTTGAACTTCTACTAGTCATTTTGAAATTTCCTTCATATACTGATCAACCTGCTGTTTTGCTTCCAGACGGTCTGTTACCAGCGGGACCTCTTGACGCTCTTGAGCAAAGTATGTGTTAGGTCGAGGGGTGCCAAACACATCATACGCTAAGCCAGTGCTCACAAATAACCAGCCAGCGATGAACAAAGCCGGAATAGTAATACTATGAATAACCCAGTAGCGGACACTGGTAATAATGTCCGAGAAAGGGCGCTCTCCAGTCGAACCAGCCATTTTAGATTCCTCCTGCGAAAACAAATCGCACTATTTATCATAAACGACACGATAGCAACACTCACAAACAAATCCAATGAATGGACTCAATCACGTTGAGGCCTTTGATTGATCGATCTCTGAAGCTGCTTCTTGACCTGTGTATCTTAGCAGGGTTCCTTTCTGACCAATGATAAATCCCTGCTCTGGTGTATTAAAAACAATTTTGTAGAAATTAGATGGGACATCCTCCACCGCTCGATCTTTTTGCCAGGTTTTTCCCCCATCAAAGCTACAGAGCAAATTACCACTACCCCCAGCTAGCCAAATTTCGTTAGGAGTGCGGTAAGCAACGTCTAAAAGCCCAACACTTACGGAAATCTGGGGATTTTGAGCAGCATTCCACTGAGGCTCACTCCACTGATCGGACTGGGCTGGATCACTAAATTGAATTTGTCCTCCCCGGCTGAGCAGCCAAAGCTGGCCATCTTGACCAAACCCCATACTTTGCAGTCGACGAGCACTGTTTCGATTGTGAGGAGCCCAGGTAGCTTGTCCAGGCTCCCAGGTAGAGTAGAAATTACCCCTAGCTGAGACAGCAATATATTTGCCATCGGCTGAGCGGGCAATGTTACGAAAGACTCCAACCGCTTCTTGGACCATGGCTTTCCAAGTTTTGCCACTATCTGTAGTCCGGTAGATTGCCCCAACATCTGTTGTCATTTCTGCTGACTGGGGTCCAAAGGCTACAACCGTATTGGGGGAACCGGGCAACCTGGTACTCAGGGGCACACGAGACCAGGACCGCCCCGCATCGGTTGTATGCAGCAAAATAGTCGGCTTACCAGCAATCCAACCCTCCTGCCCAGAAAAGCTGACTGAAGTAAGGCGGTAGCCTTGACTATCTAGCCCTAGCCCCCTAGACTGCCATGTCTTGCCACCATCAAAAGTTTCTAGCAGTGTTGCGTTACTCCCTACCAGCAAGCCGTGTTGTGGATCGTCGGAAACAAACCCAACATCCAGCAGCGTTGAATCTGTTGGTAGAGAAACAGGTTGCCACGGGTTGTAATTGAGGGAGGGTAGGCTGGAGCAGGCAGTACAGACTAGTAGAACCACCAGCAGGATTAAGATTCGTTGCAAGGATTTCAGAATTAAGGCCATTAAGTTTAAATTTGCTGCTCTTTATAAAAGCCGGCAGCCACTCCTAAATTTCTTTTATCAAAAGCTTGAGGACTTTGATCGTGCTAAAGACTTCAGCGCAGCAAACTACTGAAGCCCATAAAGACTTAACAGGAATAAGATGCCTAGCGCAAGTGCCCCAAAGATAAGTAGGTTTTTTTGCCCTGGCGTTAAAGTGTTTACACCCACTCCATAACCAAGGTTTTGCTTAAATCCAGAGGGATTCCCTATGGGACCAACATTACTGAATTTTGACTTCGCAGCTCCGCAAACAGGGCAACGCCAATCAGAAGGTAACTCCTCGAAGGAGGTTCCTGCATCAATTTGACTCTTTGTATCACCTTTGTCTGGCTCGTAGATGTAGCCACAAGCTGAACATTCGTATCGATCTAGTTTTTGAGGTTCAACAGCTTGAGTGTTCATAGCTCAAGGTCTAGTTAGTCAACAGTCTTAGAAAGTATGTAAAATATTATGACATAAATGGTCTCATTTCCCTTTCTGAAACAGCAATTTAAACCCAGTGGCTTCTTTGACAAGTTTCCAGATATGAGAGATGATCAGGCACAAGTTTGAGACGCTCTTTAAACAGCTTTAACAAGTCTAGAAGGAGATTGAACAAGATGAGTGGTGAGATTCTGAATGCGGCCATTCTATCGTTTACCCTGACTTTGGTTGGACTTGGTGCAGGGTTCCTGCTCCTGAAGATTCAGGGAGAAGAAGGTTAGCACTGTCTACTGCAGCTCATCAGCTCAACTGAGACTGAGGCTGTTCTACAACCGACTGCCAGCCAGCTAGCCAGATATTGTGATCTTGAAGAATTTTTGCGTTAATCCAAAACCGGACGGCTGGATCACAAGTTGCCATTAGTTCAGCAAAGACTAGAGAACCTGCATTTTTTCGGTTAACCACTTGAAAGTGCCGCCAACCAAAGGCTGCCTTGTGAGCAGTCCATCTGGAGCCAACCAGGTAGGGAAACCTCTGTTTTCTGGACATAGCCGAACTTACTGCAAGGTGACAACGGATTCTAAACTCAGGCAAGAGAGAAATCGCTTAATATCAAAGTGCTTCGCCATCATTTGACGGATATACTGCACTTTAACCGTTTCATGGAGACGAACTTGGCCAAAAGCCCGATCAACAATCTCCACGGTGGTTAAGGTATCTAGATCAACAGACAAAACAGGAATCTCTAAATCCTCGGCTCGGCTGAGAATTAAGGGGCTGGGTGAGAAGTGTCCCGTCAAAATTAAGCACTGGGTGGAAGTTTCTAGAGCTGCTAGCTGAATATCTGTGCGATCGCCCCCCGTCACAACTGCCATGTTACGAGCCCGGCGGAAGTATTTCAAAGCCGAATTAACGTTCATGGCACCGATTCTCAACTGCTCGACCATCAAAGCCAGTCGATCTGGACGGCACAGCACTTCCGCATTTAATTGACGAACCAACTCTTCGACGCTCACACTCCGCAGTAGCCGGCTACTGGGTAATACTCCTAGAACTGGAATTGACTGTGATTCTAGAAAGGGCTTAATCGTTGTGTCAATTAAGGGAAGCTCCTCAGAAGGAATATCGTTGATTAAGACCCCAATCAAGCGATCGCCTAAGCGTTCTTTAGCGGATAAAAGTGAATCAACAAGCAAGGTAGGGTGAAATCGAGTCACTAATAAAATAGACGCATCGACAACTTGGGCTATCTGAACCAGAGACAGACCAAACAAACTCCCTTCCTCTAGTGTCCCTGGACCTTCCAAGACTGCTAAATCTCCGCCCTGCATCTGCTGATATTGACTCAGCATTTGAGTATAGTTAGCTTGATCTTTGCCTTGAATCCGTCTACGAATCGTCTTTGAATCTAATGAAAGGAGAGTAGGGCGTAAACGACTATCCGGCAGATCCAAGGTCCTGGAGATAAACCGAACATCCTCATCCAATGCACCGGCCTGGGATTCAGCGAAACAGGTCCCTAGAGGCTTACCATAAGCAATATCGATGCCCTGCTCCTTGAGCTGCTGAGCCAGACCTAAAACTGTGGCTGACTTGCCACTGTAAGTCTTCGTTGACCCGATCAGCAAATGCTTAATGGATTTTGGCACGTCCTCACTCCTTGTAATTAAACTTGAACCCGGTCCCGTTTTATCTTTATTCTATTTAAGGTACCTATTTTAGCTGAATTTCAGCCCGTGACCTTCCAGCACTCAGGTTGATTCGAGCCGTTCCTAAAGTGTAATCGTCCTGGTTAGGACTGTAAGTAAAACACTGTGCTCACGTATTTTTCCATTTAAGACACTGAATCTAGTAAGTTTATTAAGTGTAAAAAATTCCTGACTGAATTAATGACGACTAAACATAAGCATCAATTATCAACTGAATGCGATGAAAGCAACTGATAGCAGACAATCTCCACTGGCTGCACAAGTTCTCAACCTTGTCGGCGTCATTCTAATTCTGACCTTCCTGGCGGAGCTTCTAGCCCTTCTGATTGCTGCTCAATTTAACAGCCAACAATGGCAAGTCGACCTGATTACTCAGTTGGTTGACCGGGGAGTTCTGCCGCTGATTGGGTTTGCATTCATATACGCTGGTTTTGGATTGCGACCTACTGCAGGAACTGCTCAGCAAGGGACTTGGCGCAACCCTAGATTCTGGACCTTTGTTGTTGCTAGCTTACTAGGATTGCTCTTCTTACTTTTAATTCCTTTCCACATCAGCACAACAGGTCAGTTAAGTCAACAAGCGATTAGCAGTATCGATCAGCGAGCTAGTCAAGCTGAACTCCAAATTCAGCAGCGGCAAGGCCAAATTAGATCCCTGGTCGAAAGTGGGCAAATAGACCAGTTAATTCAAAATAATCAGGTGCCTCCTGAGCAATTACCTCTCCTGCAACGACTGAAACAAGATCCAAAAGCTCTCGATCAAGAAGCTGAAGTTGCCCGTAACCAAATCCGGACCCAGCAGCAGCAAGCTCAGGCCCAAGCTAAAGCTGATGCTCTCAGGTCTCGAATTCGAGTTGGCCTACGCAGTTTACTCTTGGCAATTGGCTATATCACCATCGGCTGGAGTGGACTACGAGATGTTAGGTGAACCAGTAATCTGTCCCGCGTCACGCAAAGCTTGTTAAAATGATCGGGCTTCAGCCGAACTTGTCTACTTGAGTTGCCATGCAAGCCCGTCGAATTGCCCGTGAATTGGCTCTTCTCAGTATCAGCCAGCTCTCCGCCAGCTCAGAGCGACTGGAAAATCAAGCGTTGCAAAATTTGATTTTGGCGTCTATTCGGACCCTGACGGCAGAGGTGCGAGATAGCTTAGAAACAGCAGCTGCAGAACTCAAGCAAGGCAGCGATCGCCTGCTCAACAGTGAGATCCGCGCCCTAGATGTAAAAAGTGCTAAAGCAATGGTTGACGAAGCGGTTGAATTAACCCAGGCAGCGATCAACCATCTTGGCACAGCTGTAGAATTACCAGAATTTATTCAACTTGCCAACCAGCAAGAGGTTCGTGCCTATGCGCTCCAAATTATCGGTCTGCTGCATGAGAATCGAGCGCAAGTTGATAAACTTTTAGAAAAATCCCTGGTAGATTGGCAGTTAAGCCGCTTGGCTCGGATAGACCGTCACATTTTGCAGATTGCGGTGACAGAGATTTTATTTTTAGATGTTCCTAACAGGATTGCGATTAATGAGGCTGTAGAGCTTGCCAAACGCTACAGTAGTGATGAGGGGCACCGTTTCATTAACGGGGTTTTGCGCCGGGTAATTGACCAGATCAGGGCCAAATCTTCATAGCTCTAGTCCTGTAAAGTTAAATCAGTAGCCTAGCGCTTAATTCTTTAGCCAGCATTAGGTGAGTGCAATGGTTTTTAATTGGTTCCGCCGCCGGTTTGACGATCAGCCAAAGGAGTCACAAAGTGAACCCTCTGCCACACCCGAGCCGGCAGAAACAACTCAAACTCAACCTGAAGCAGCGGAACCTCAAGCTGCAGAAGATTACCTAAGCTGGGCCAAGACAGCCTATAAAAATATTCAGCAAAGACAGCCAGTAGTGGAAGCGGATGCCTTATCAGCCACGACCACTGAGCCGGACGACACTGCACCTAAAACTGGGTCTCCTGCTGTTGCTCAAGATCGACTAAAGGTTGTAGAACCTAAAGCAACTCCGATACCAGATGCGTCGTCCGACGCGGTTACAGAGCTGCAAGCCCCACCCGACAAGCCGGACGTGGAGCCTGCCGTAGGAACGGTAGAAGCTTTAAGTCCGACTACCGAAGCCCCAACCGTTGAACCTGGAGTTGCCGCGACAGCTCCAGAAGTTGCAGACCCGGATGCTCAGGAGCCTGTGACAGCCCTTGAAGCTGCTGAACCACCAGAAGACTCTTCTGTGACAACAGGTGCTCCCTTGCCCTTCTGGGCTCGTGCTGCTGCAGCAGAGCGACAGGAGCGAATGGAGCGGCTCAAGAGTGCAGCAATTGAGGAGCCAGTAGGGGCCCCAGAGAGGACCCTAGAATCGCCCGGACAGCCTGTTACGGTTGCAGCAGCTGCCCTTGAAGCTCCAGAATTAGCCTTTGACGAGGGGTTCTTGTGGTCAGCGGAAATCCTGGCGGCCCAAGGTCGTCGTCCAGATGAAGTCTCAATCTCGGAAATTACTTGGCTAAGAAAGCTGCGGCAAGGTCTCGATAAAACCCGTCGTGGTTTGGTCAACCAGCTTAAGGCGATCGTTGGTCAAGGGCCACTGAATCAAGATGCCGTCATGGAAATTGAGGCCCTGCTGTTGCAAGCAGACGTTGGGGTTGCTGCAACCGATTATGTGATTGATGCCCTCCAGCAAAAGCTCAAGGCACAAGCCCTGCCTCCAGAGGCCGCGATCGCCTACCTAAAGCAACTTCTGCGTGACATGCTCGATCACCCGATGGGCAACTCTTACAACCTGACCTTTGCTCCCGAAAAAAACAACTTGAATGTTTGGCTGATTACGGGGGTGAACGGGGCTGGTAAAACCACTACGATTGGCAAAATTGCCCATATTGCCCAAGAGTCAGACTACCAGTGTTTAATTGCCGCCGCAGATACCTTCCGAGCCGCAGCCGTAGAGCAGGTCAAGATTTGGGGACAGCGCAGCAATGTGGAGGTGATTGCCAATCCGGGTCAAAATGCTGACCCGGCCGCCGTTGTGTTTGATGCGATCGCTGCCGCCCAGGCCCGGGGAGTCAACTTACTTCTCGTCGATACGGCTGGACGGCTACAGAACAAGAAAAACCTGATGGATGAACTCAGTAAGATCCGGCGGATTATCGACAAAAAAGCTGCTGGTGCTAGGGTTGAATCCCTTTTAGTCTTGGATGCTACCCTGGGTCAAAATGGGTTACGCCAAGCTCAAGTGTTCTCCGAAACGGCACAACTGACGGGAGTGGTCTTGACCAAGCTAGACAGTACTGCAAAAGGTGGCGTTGCGCTAGCTGTGGTTCAGCAATTAGGCTTACCGATTCGCTTCATTGGAGCAGGGGAAGGAATCGAAGACCTCCGGCCCTTCTCCAGCTATGAATTTGTAGAAGCCCTATTGAGCGATTAACGATCCGCAAGCAGCTAGATTGATTAATTGAAGCAAAATAGTGACTGACCTGCTTCAGTTTCAGAGGACTAAATGCTATTGCCGGGGCAACAACCAGATTATCAAGTTAACTAAAATAAGGGCAGGGGGACGATCGCCTGTTGTTTATTTCTGTAAATGCAGCACAATCTTAACCTGCCCTGATCCACTAGCGGGTTTTTAAAAATCGGGATGATAGAACTTGAACCTACAACCCCTTCGTCCCAGGCAGGGGTCATGCCTCCTTCACTGCCGTTATCTTTGGTTTAATTTAGTTGCCCTACTTAACACCTGATATTTTATGACTTTTTCTCACTGCCATAGCTGAACTGATCGCTTAACTTAGCTATAGAGAAAAGTAATATCCAGAGAGCCAAGTGTCCCCCCACACTGGCTTTTTTCATTTTCGGGACTTGGAATACCACCACTCTTTTGCAGATGGAGATAACTGAACTGTGTAGAGGGTTAGCACAAACGTGCTTCCAGGATGCCCCTGCCCCAGGATTTCAACGTAGTAGGATGGGTAACTTTTAGTTGCAATGTCAGCAATGAATCGACTGCCGATGCGTCGCCAACTTGGCTCCTTGCTTCGCCACTCTAGCCGGCAGCAGGGCCAGGGAAGCTGTTCACGATCAAATAATCTGCAACAAGGGCCGATAATTTGGTAACAGAATTGGCTGCCAGGGCTGTAAAAGACGTGCCCTGTTTGCCACGGGTGTTTAAGCAGGTTAGACAGAAGCGTTGCTCTGAACCTTTCTCCAGAAGAATACTACATATCTTCAAAACACTATTAAAGCTTTAAGAAGTGATCTGATTAGGCTCGCGAGCTGACAGATCAACCCTTGCGCGATCGTCCCAACAGCTTTTCTCCTGTGGAGATCTCGTAAATGGCAATCACCATTTCCCCCGGCCATTAGTAGCCGGACTGTTCATACACAAGTGCCAAACAGTGTGACTAATCAAGTGTTGCAACTTTCTAGGTTGGGATTGTTTCTAGTTGATGCAACTTCAGCATTAAAACAATGCGATAAATTCATTTTCATCGACATTTTGTAATTAAGTATACGAATTGAACTGACTAACCCCCTTAAGTTAACAAAAAAGCAAACTCAGTTAAATCCTGATTAACTAATCAATATTCGAGTGTATGTGCTTACATACAGCCCATTCAAAATTGGGTAGGAATTCTAACTTGAGCTTACTTAAAGACTTCAAAAGATAGATTTCTTAAAGTAAGGATGGATTTTTTAGTAGCAAGAACTACCAACTTATTTCTCTAGGCTACTTAATCTAGCGGCAGGTTGCTTGATCTAGCCACAAGAAGTTTTTTTGTGTTCCCAATACAGATATAGAGCTTTTTTCGAGCACTCACATAATTGCTCCAGCCACAGACCAGCAAGGAAAAGAGACTTATGACAGAAGCAGCCACGAAAGAAAAACTTAACAAAGTTGAACAAGCCAAAGCTAAAAAACATCCCTTAGAGCTGAAGAAAGAACTGGAGCATTTTGCTCGA
>JBGTDT010000052.1:0-4718 GCA_041748155.1 Thermosynechococcaceae cyanobacterium
TTAGGCGATACCCTCTACCATAAAGGGTCTCAATCAGGGCAGGGCAGCCCTCCTCAGCAAGCCTCCGTCGAAGTAGGCGCATTTGAGCTGCTACCACATTACTGATAGGTTCTACACCGATTTCCCAAAGCTGATTGCGAATTTGTTCCTGGGTGACAATCTGGTTAGGGTGCTTCATAAAGTACTCCAGGAGCTGGAATTCCTTAGTTGTCAAGGAAATTACCTGCTCTTCACCCTTGAGTAGGCGACAAGAAACACTAAGGGTGCTGTAATCTAGAGTAAGTCTGTCCACCTGAAGTTGCCGGGGTTGAAGTTGGGATGAGCGTCTGTGTAGTGCTCGAAGCCGCGCTAGCAGCTCCGCCATACCAAAAGGCTTCACCAGGTAGTCGTCTGCTCCGGCATCCAGCCCTGCCACCTTATCTTCCATCCGGTCTCTCGCGGTTAGCATCAAAACAGGCAGGGGCTTACCTTGAGCCCGCAACCGTATACATAGTTCTATTCCGGTCAATCCTGGCACGAACCAGTCGAAGATGGCCAGTGTATATTGCATCCACTTGTTTTCTAGATAGTCCAATGCATCGGTACCATCTAAAACCCAGTCAACGATATACGCCTCCTGGCTCAGAACCCGCTTGATTGCAGCCCCTAAGTCTGGCTCATCTTCAACTAAAAGGATTCTCATGGAAAGCTACTTTGTCCTAGTACGCTTTGAACCACCCATTTGATATCAGAGTTGCAAACAAAAGCCTTTTCAAGATAGACGAAGGGAAACCCGAGCCAGACCTAAAGGGATCTCCCCTGGTATACCAAAACTTCTGATGTGGACCGGATACAGTAGCATGTGGCGGCGTCTTGGAAAAGGACTCTTGACGTTTTTGAGAGAAACCAACAGATTTGTGCCAGCAGAGACTGGTTGAGCAAAATCAATATTCATTTCTCCAGCATCAACAGAATACGTAGCATTCAATTGTTGACCTGATTGATCAGTGACTACGACATCTTTGCTCGCGTTAACGCCCTTGAGCAGGACAACCGATAGCTGTGAGAGCGGCTTGCCCTCAACGTGTACTTCAAAATAATGTGTTGCACTTAGCACCCGAACTCTATTAGGGCGTGCACCACTATCACCAAGATGGGTGACCTTGAGACCTCCTGGCAACTCATCTGCACGAGCCGTAGACGCTAAAGACAGAATAGATAATGCAACAGCAGCAACGGAAATTAGCCTTTTCATCCAAATACACCTCGAATTAAGTACCCCCCTATATTTATAGAGTGACAGCCCTTTATGAAATCAGGATGAAATATCAGCCTGGTAAGGGAATGATTACCAAGAACTAGCAACATTAATTCTGCGACTCCTATTGAACTAGGCAGTATGTTCATATCTCAGGCTTCGGTAAGCCAGTCGCAAAATATCTATATCTAATGAGTATCCCTTTGCAAAGTGATAAGCATGAGTTACTTGCTTGCCGTTCTCCAAGACTTGAGGATAAACACTACGGAGATTCTGCTACATAGGGAAGCTATCTACTCAAAGGCGTCAAAGTTGGACTCGTTAATTATCTGGGCTGATCACCACCGCCGACGTGCTTGAAAGAAGTTTAAGAACAGTCAATCTAGGCTACTCAGCAGAATCAACGCAAGAAGTTTGACAGGCCAAGGAGATAGAACAAGTCTCAAAATCAAGCCAATCAGTCCGCTTAATCCAATCACGAGAAAAGGAAGTTCTTCGGATATTCTTGGGCAGACCCAGATGACTCCGATAGATAGTAGTAGTAATACAAAACCAGCAGCGGGTACCGTGTCCATCTCTCTTCGTCTGTTTACTGATGGCAAGCTTGTATTCCAGTTAAAGCCTGGTTTACTAGAAAACTCTACTAAAGTAGATTGAAATCTCTAGCTTTTAACGCCTCTTCAAGAGGGAGAATAGGTCTGAATTCGAATCAAACCTATTGGTATAGCTGCTGTCATGCCAACACTCTTACCATAGAAAGGGTAGAACCAGGTGTTAGAGTCCCCAGGAGCTGTTACACCTTTGATAGAAATTGACAATGTTGTTTCAGGGGGTACGGGTTGTAAAAAATTGATTACGACATCTCCGTCATTAACAGAAACTGTAGCATTAACTTTTTCACCTGATCGATCAGTAACCAGAATACTATTGCTGTCTCTAATGCGTAAGCGATCCGGTGAATCAATCAATAGCTCTGACAAGGCTGAGCCCTGAACATGCAGTTCAAAATGATGCGTAGCATTTTGAACACGAGCATCGTTAGGATGTGCATTACTATGGACAATACGAGGGACTTTGCCATTATCCAGAGCTTCTGATACTTGAATAGTAGAAACTACAGAAACAGCGATTGCCAGTCCAACTGTAATCGTGTAAATTAACTTCATTGAAGGACTCCTTAAAAATAAATTCAATAGCTCCTTACTTAATAGAATGACAGCCCATTATGAAATCAGTATGAAATATCTAAATCAATATCAGTTTAATTTTCAATTGTACCTTAGTTATTAACTTTTGTTGCTAGAAGTTACGCAATCTAACTTTGTATCTCAGTAGAATCACGATACACTTGAACTCCCATGGTTATACCAGTAACTCCAATAGTTGGGATGCCAAAAGCATTCAAAATAGGTAAACTATTTCTAAGTTGATGATATAAAGATTGCCCTTTTGAAGACGATAGTGCACCTCGTGGGCCACTTTTTTTCCATAGCTGGAATTTTTGGTAAGTTATTCCTCAAGGGGTTACCGGGAGGTTGCTAATTTCTCGTTGCAAGGAAGATAGAGCGCGGTTATAGCCGATAATTGCCTGAACGACATTACTCTCAGCCTCTGTTAGCGCTGATTGAGCGGAGATCACATCTGTTTGGGTTCCGACCCCTGCTTGAAAGCGCAAGCGAGCCAGGCGAAGACTCTCTCTGGCCTGACCTAGCGCTGTGGTAGCGGTTCCTGTATTGGCAAAAGTTGTCTGTAAGTTAAAGAAGGCCTGTTCAACCTGAAACCGGACTTGGTTGCGAATATCGGCAAAATTTGTTTCAGCGATTCGAATATTGGCTTCCTCTTGATCTGCCCTGGCCCTGGCGGCTCCGCCGTCAAATATGTTTAGGTTAAACCGAGCCCCGTAGGAATAGCCATCTTGGAAGCCACTAAAGCCCTGGCTGTCGTTAGCAATGTTGAAATTCTGCACGTCTTAGTTTAAGAAAGCGCTAACTTGAGGTCTCACAGCAGCAAGGGCAATCCGGCGTTGGGCCTGACTAATGTTGCGCTGGGCTAACTGCTGTGCCAGTTCTGCCCGGTTCTGAAAGGCCAGGATTACACTTTCTTCCAGGTTGCGATCATAGCGAGCTGCGAGTTCAACTGGATCAGCTGCTGAGACATCGACTGTCTGAGCAAGGCTAAGCCGCTGGACTAACTGGCGACGGGCAATTCGCTGCTGACCCAGTCCTTCTGTCAGGGTCTGCTGATCATTAGCCACCTCGACCTGCTGCTGGAGTACATCAAATCGAGTTCCTAATCCGGCACGTTCTAAAGCTTGGGCATCGCGGAGACTAGTTTGGGAATTTGCGATCGTAGCCTGGGCAATTCGGACTTGCTCATCTGCTTCCTGAACGCTGTAGTAATCATTCGAAACATCCAGGCGGAGTTGCTCGGACAGGCGCTCAACCTCTAGCTCACTGAAGCGGACCTGTTCTTCGGCAGCCCGGATTGTCCCAGAACGTCTGCCAAAGGTAAAGATCTCGTAGCTCAACCCTAAAGTTCCGTTCAAGCTTGTGACAGGAGCGGAGTTTAGCTGGTCAGTTTGGGAGTTAAGACCACTTGCTGAGAGCGATCGGCTTAGATCGACTTGAGTCGTCAGGTCGGGAGACAGTTCGGCTCTCGCCTCTCGCACTGCGCTTCGAGCCCGTTCTAACTCTAGTACACCAACCTGGAGGGGTCGGTTGTTGCGCCGTGCTAGGTCTAGCGCTTGCTGGAGGGTAATCGGCTGAGTTGATCCAGGCTGAACCTGACTGGGGGCGGTTGGACTTTCTAGAAGACTGGGATTGGGGTGCAGATTATCCAGGGGGCTGGTTGGAGCTGGAGGGGCGATCGGAGCCGGGGGGCTGGGAGGGGGAGGGGGAACCTCTCGGCCAGGAGGAGCCGGGGTTGGAGCTGGAAAGGGGGCCGAGGGAGTCACCTCCGAAGCAGGAACAGTTGGGGCCGCAGGCGTAGCAGGCTCTACGGAAGGAATGCCATTTTGAGGACTACGTTGAGATAGGTTGATGGGTGAGCCAATTGTCGTCCTTGGAGCTTTCAGAATAGAGGTTGAGCGTTTATTTGGACTGTTGTAATTTACTGGTAAGTTTTGAGGTTGATGATAGAGTAAGGAACTCTTTGGTTGAGCAACTGCGTAGTCAACACTGCTGATGAGGGTAAGGGCTGTCCCCAATACTATTAAGTGGTAAAAGGTTCGCATAGAGTAAAACAGTCGATGCGGTTGTAAAGATTGTTCCAAGATATAAAAAGCTATTCGACAGCATCTTTTTGCCGTACTTCCAGACATCTCAAAGATGAATTTTACTGACAGGCTCTGACTAGCTCTACCCAAAAGTCAGTCGTAATAACTCTGCCATTACACTTGAATTGAGCCCATAGTTTGTACTTTCCTGGTTGAGGAAAACTAGTCATAAAGTTCACTTGACCGGAGGGAGTATCTCTCATCGCA
>JBGTDT010000053.1:0-9231 GCA_041748155.1 Thermosynechococcaceae cyanobacterium
GGGTTCTTATCGACTGTCACCACTCGTGGTTGCTGATTGTGGGTAGCCTTCAGCGTCTTGCGGAAAAAGCGCTTAGCTGCCTTAGCATCCCGCTTAGCAGTGAGCAAAAAGTCGAGGGTGTTGCCTGCTGAATCCACAGCCCGGTAAAGATACTTCCACTTGCCCTTAACTTTGACGTAGGTCTCGTCTACCCGCCAGGAATCGTTGGTGGAACGCAAGTAGCGGCGGCAACGCTTGTCTAGTTCTGGGCTGTAATGCTGCACCCACCGAAACACCCTGCTGTGATCCACGGGTAAACCACGCTCTGTGATTAGCTCCTCCACCTGTCGGTAACTCAGGGGATAACTCAAGTACCAGCGCACACAGCAAAGGATGATGTCGGGCTGGTAATGACGCTACTTGAACAGGCTAAATTCGGGCATGGAAGGGAGAGTTAAAGAGATAGGCTCACTACCCTATCATTTCTCGCTTCAGTTTTTGCAACACAACCCCTAAGGGGTAGGTTTATCCTGGCGATCGCTCTCTGTGGTGGGGGCGATCGCCTCTAAATCTGATTCTGTTTATCTTGGATAGCCTGACGAAATGCCTTGGCTGCTGCCAGCGGATTCGGATTCTGAACACATTCACTCAACAATTCTAAATCTAAATCGGCAAGGAGTTCACTATGATTGATGGCTTCATATCCAAAGGTTTGAGCAGATTGAGCTGGAGTCTCTTCGCGCAGGTAGTAAAGGGTAAAACGATTGTTTTGCCAGAACCACACTTCCCGCACTCCTAACCGTCGAAATCGTTCTAAGCGATCAATGCTGTCACTGGTAACAATGACTTCAATCACCAGGTCGGGAAACTCCTTTTCAGTGCCAATGCAGTAACTTTCATCCGGTTCTGCTCCCACCTGTTTCTCCACTTTGCGAAATGTGGTAGAACCTGTGGGAAAATACTCCGTATCGGTTTCTAGGAAATAGATTTCTAGCAAGGTACCAATACGAGTTTTTCCCGTTTCATGCCGACGGCTCGGTGCCACGATTTCCAACACTCCATCTAAGTAATTCACCCGATAGGCCAGACCATCTCCTAATTCTGCTAATAGGGCTTCGTACTGCACCCAAGTCACGTTCGAGATAGTGCGCTGTTCTTCAGGATCTTCAAGCTGCCAGTGTTTAGATAAGTCATCGAGCAGTGGCATCATCCTTCACCTCCCATTTGCACTCATTCTAAACGTTCATCATTCCTGACCATTTCATCGCATGTTCATCCCTAACAGGTAACAACACCATGACAGACCCAAGCAAATCGCAATTCTCCATCAACCTCATCATCTGGGGGCATTGGCGATCGCTCTCTTTATCGCTCTCTTTAATGAGGGCGATCGCCCTGTCGATAAAGCTTGAACAACCCCTCTTTTAGTTAGAGTCACCGAGTTCAATAAAGGAGATTCTTCTGACTAAACGCATTTACCTATTGCTGGCAACATTCATAACAATCGCCGTAGTTTGGCTGAGCGGGTTGACTGCCTTCACGCCCGCTCAAACGGCTCCAGCCGATCCGCTATCCTCCTGGAAGGATGGCGCGGTGAAACAGGAGATTGTGGAGTTTATCACCCTTATCACTACAGCAAACAGCCCTGATTTTGTGCCTGTGGAAGACCGGATTGCCACTTTTGATAATGACGGAACGCTTTGGGCTGAGCAGCCTTCTGTGCAGGGCTTGTTTGTCCTGGAGAAAATCAAAGCGCTGGTGGCTGCCGATCCGTCTTTGCGAGAGCAGCAGCCCTACAAAGCCGTGCTGGCAGGAGATGTGGAATACTTTCGGCAGGCGGGTGAAGTGGCGATCGCGGAAGTGGCGACGTTAACGCACGGCAACATCACCCAGGCACAGTTTGAAACCGAAGTGCGATCGTTTTTTGACACGGCGACCTATCCCAAGTTCAACGTGCCAGTGACTCAAGTGGGATACAAACCCATGCGCGAATTGCTGGATTATCTGCGTGCTAATGGTTTTCAGACCTGGATCTGCTCTGGCGGTGGCATTGACTTTATGCGGCAGATCTCGCAGCAACTCTACGGCATTCCACCGCAGCAGGTAATTGGCAGCACGGGGAAAGAAGAATTCATTGAAAAGGACGGTAAATTTGTAATTTGGAAATTACCAGAACTCAGCCGGATTAACGACAAAGCAGGCAAACCGATCGGTATCGATTTACATATCGGCAAGCGTCCCGTTTTTGCGGCAGGAAACGAGCGAACGGGCGGTGATATTGCCATGCTCACCTATTCGCAACAGCAACAGCCTTCGTTTCAACTGCTGATCGATCACGATGATGGCGATCGGGAATTCGCCTATCAGGAACCGAATAATGCGTCGCTCAATGCAGCAGCCGCAAATGGTTGGCATGTGGTCAGCATCAAGAACGATTGGCAGACAGTGTTTGCGTTTCAGCGGTAGTTTGTTTCAACTTTGTAAGAGGTGAAGTGATCGCATGATTTTTGACACTTCATAAACCATTTTCTCTAGGCAGTCAAACTATGAACCCAACACAATTAATCCTGCTTTCGCTGAAGGTGAGCATCCTGCTCTCCGTTTTTGCTCTGGGACTTGCAGCAAGTTCCAGAGATGTCACCTATCTGTTCCGCCATCCGAGACAGCTTCTGCGATCGTTTCTATCCATGTACCTTGTTATGCCGCTGGTAGCAGGAATCATCGTGTCTGTCTTCAGCAACATCCACCCAGCGGAAAAGATTGCCCTGATCGCCTTGTCAGTGTCTCCGATTCCGCCCATCCTCCCCAAGAAGCAAATGAAGGCAGGGGGAGAAGAATCCTACGTCATCGGGTTACTGGTTGCTATCTCGCTTTTGTCAATCGTCGTTGTCCCCGTTGCGATTGAGCTATTTGAGATCGCCTTCAACAGACCCGCGCAAATCCCCCCTGCTGTCGTTGCCCGACTTATCCTGGCTACGGTGCTGGTGCCACTGGCCCTCGGTCTCGCAGTCAGGTACGCACTGCCCGCGTTGGCCGAACGGATTGCGAGGCCGTTATCCCTGATCGCCTCTGTATTACTGCTGATTGCTGCTCTGTTCATTTTGTTCAGTACCATACCTGCGATCATCTCCCTGATTGGCAACGGAACGATCATCGCCATTATCATTTTTGTTCTAATTGGGCTAGCAGCGGGTCATGGTTTGGGCGGGCCAGACCCAAATAACAGAACGGCTCTGGCGCTATCCACCGTCTCCCGCCACCCCGGCATTGCCATTGCTATTGCCAATATCAACTTCCCAGAGCAAAAGCTGGCTCTCGCCGCGATCCTCCTCTACCTGCTGGTTAGCGCGATTGTCACCATTCCATACTTAAAAAGCCGTAAACGGGGTGATCGGGCAATCGGGTGATGGATGCCCTTCCACTAAGCAGCAAACAACCTAATATCCTCATCATCTCCTAGTTGTGTTGAATCTGAAAATGCTGGGTTCATTCCTTAACCTAGCCTACGGAAGATCTGCGATCGCACTTTCAGTTATGCTGGAGCGTAGACTAGAATAACTCCTTGTCAGAGAGAACAGGATTATGACAGTTGAACAACTACTTTTAGAAAAATGGCGATCGCTCCCTCCAGATAAACAGCAGGAGGTCTTTGACTTTGTGGAGTTTTTACAATCCCGGCAAGTATCTATTTCTAGGAGTTCTGTTCAGGAAGAGCATCAATCGAAGTTGGGAGCGAGATTACAGCAAATCCGCGAAAAGATCGTAGCTTCTGGTACACCTTTGCTGACCGATGAGGAAATCGACCGAGAAGTCGTAGAACGGCGAGGAGGATACCAAGAACCAGAATGATTCGCACGTTTGTCGATGCGGGAGTACTGATTGCTGCTGGTCGTGGTGCGGGTGCGGGTGCAGAAAGAGCATTCCAAGTCCTTAAGGATTTGAACCGAGAATTTACCTCTAGCTCGTTTCTCAAGTTGGAAGTCTTACCAAAAGCGATTTACAACCAACGTACAGCAGAGGTGGAGTTTTACGAAGCATATTTTGATGCTGTAACTCACTGGGCTAGCGATATAGAGCAGATTATTGATGCAGCTTATCGGGAGTCTGCTCAATCAGGTTTAGGGGCAATGGATGCATTGCATGTTGCTGCAGCAGTATCAACCGGCGCAATAGAGTTTGTGACCTATGAAAAACCTGAGAAATCAATCTACCGTACAAAAAGTATTCAGGTTATCTCTGTTCGTTAGGGTCATTAGGTATACGCAGATAATCATTCGCTTCGTAGGCTCGTTGACGTTTAGGAAACCCAGCATCTTCTGGTTGTGTTGGATTCAGGGAATGCTGAGTTCGTTCCTTAACCCAGCCTACGGAAGATCTGCGATCGCTCTCTTTAAATTGGGGGCGATCACCAAGCTCAAACCATCAACCCCGAAGCTCAACGCTTGAATGACGAAGCTTGTTACACAAGTACACTGCTCAGACATTCAACCATGATACTCTTAGCCTGAATCACGGAGTTTCAACCCTCAAGGAGGAATAAACTTAGACACCCGAGGCGCAGAGTGGCCCCGCCAGTGGTTTGTCTACTGGACATCGCCACTTGAGATGAATATGTGTGATCTGGCGGATCCCAATATATAGAGTTATTTAACTGGACAATCCCAGTAAGTTTTCTAAACCTTCTAAAACGACATCAGCGATCGCTTTAATGCGATAACGGCAAGCCCAAGTTTCGGCTGAGTTAAATGTGCCATTTTCCCAATATTTGTTACTTCCAGCTCCACCTCCACACAATCCAAAGTACTTACAGGTCTGGCGACATAACTCGACTCCTCCAGTCATGTCCCGGTAGATTTGCTGAAACTTTTCTGT
The DNA here is from genome assembly GCA_041748155.1 of Thermosynechococcaceae cyanobacterium. Taxonomy (GTDB): domain Bacteria; phylum Cyanobacteriota; class Cyanobacteriia; order Thermosynechococcales; family Thermosynechococcaceae; genus JBGTDT01. Next base: position 4,852 of record JBGTDT010000053.1, read on the forward strand.
GTAACAAACCGACTCGAATGTATCTTGTAAGACGTTTCCCAGAATGAAGTCTCCATAGCGCTCGGTCTTCACCGACAACAACTCTGGATCAAATGTTGAGAAATTCCCTTTGTGATCAAAATTCACAATCACAAAGGGTTTGTTCATATCAGTGGAATGTATGCGGCTGTCTGTGTAAATCAGGGTGCAGAGTGATTCAAATTCGCGGAGCTTGAACATCCCATTTGCCTGTACCGTTAAATCCCAGAAACGTTGCATAAATGCCCGATAGCGTTCTTCCTTCCCTGAGTGATTCAACGAGGATGATTGGTGGATGCCCTCCGTCTCTTCCATATTGAACCCAACATCCGTGATGCCATGTCCCATAAAGAAATTAAAAATGTCATCTGGATAATCCAGTGAGTCTTGAGTCAGGACGGCAATGACATTAAGTGGAATCTCGTGTTTTTGCAGGAATGAGATGCCACGCATCGTAGCGGCGTGGGTCCCCAGTCCTTTGCGCGTTTTACGGTGAGCATCATGGATAAATGCTGGACCATCAATACTCACTCCGACATGAACATTGTGTTGCTTAAATAACTCACACCAAGCTTGATTGATGAGTGTCCCATTTGTCTGAATGTAATGCCTGACTGAACAGGACTGTGTATTGTACCGACGGTCTGCTTCACTAATGCGTTCAAAAACGGCTTCATAAAATGAAATTGGCACCGCCAAGGGTTCGCCTGCGTGCCAGCAAACTGAGAAGTCTTGCCTGAGAAATTGACTTGTGAAAATGGTTTTGAAGATGGGTTCGATTAAGTCTAGAGATAGCAGGTTCTTGGATTGGCGATCAGGCAAATAACAATAATCGCAGTCCAGATTGCAGAAGGAGGTCGGTTGGATCACTACCAAACTGATCGGTCCAAACGCAGAAAAATCCTGTGCTCCGATTGCTGACTCAGATAGACGGTTGTTCAGATTTTTGCTCTTCACCCTATTTTGGTGACTCAGTCCTGACAGTTTCATTTCTCCAGCTTCGTTGTCGAAGGCTATATTGGGTACGGCAGGGTGTCGATTGCCTCTGCCACCTCGAAATCCTTGTAAGAGAGCTTGCTGCCTACATCGTGGGTGATTAACTCCACTCTCACTTTGCGCCATGTAATCAAGAGGTCGGGATGATGGGCTAGCCCCTCGCCAATCGTGCCAACAGCGCAGGCAAAGGCCAGTCCAGCCATATAGCTATCGAGTTCAAAGGTTTTACTCAGCATCCCACTACTGTTGAGTTTCCAGCCATCAAGTTGACTGAGGCGATCGGCGATTTGCGCTTCCGTTAAGGCAACCAGTTCTGTCATGACGCGCTCTCCTTAAGCTCTTTAGTAAGCTGTTACACATTTAAATTGCTTTTTGAGACAGGGAACAGGGAACAAAGAAATTGGGATTATGTAATTTAGATGCCGATTAGCTTATATTTGACTTTTGACTTTTGACTTCCCTATAGCGGTACTAGGCACTGCCATAGACTGGCACAGCAGCACCTCGCACATCCTTCGCTGCCTCTGAGGCCAAGAAGCAAATCACCTGTCCCAAAGACTCAGGGGTTACCCACAAATGGGCATTTTCCTCACCCATGTCCTGTCGATTCTTAGGGGTATCAATGACGCTCGGCAGGACAACATTCGCCGTGATGTTCGTTCCTTTTGTTTCGTCGGCGATCGCCTGTGTCAGCGCCACGACTCCTGCCTTAGAAGCACAATAGGCGGCTAGTTGTCCTCCCGGTTGGACGGCTCCCCGCGATGCCAGGGTCACAATCCGTCCGTAGCCTTGTTCTAGCATCCGTCTCAGACTATGCTTGCAAACTAAGAACGCCATGTTGAGATTTAAATCAATGTCTTTTTTCCAAGCTTCAAAACTATATTCGTGGGTCTTTCCCATCGAAAAGCCGCCTACGGTATGAATCAGAGCGTCCACGCGCTCCATAGTATCGACCAATTGTTCTAGCGACTGTTCATCAGAGAGATTCATTTCCACCAACCGAATGCTCTCAAGCTCGACGGTTGTAAATGCCGCTTTCAAAGGCTCTAATGACCTTTCGCTGCGGTACGGAGCGGTAACCTTAGCACCTTGCCCCAGCAAAACTCGCATCACGCCTAAACCCAGTCCACCCGTACCGCCTGTTAATAGCACCTGTTTGCCTTTCATAAAAAATTCCCTTTGAGGTTTCCCCATGCATACAAGCAGGTTCCTCTCGCCAATTAAGCTGTTGCACATTTAAATGGCATATTTCGTCTTCCCTTCTCCCTTCTGTCTTGTCTCAACAGGCAGCTTAGATGACTAAAAGCTTAGCAGCAAGGAGACTCTTATATTTCCACGGCAGCTCTTGCCTTGGGGAAACTATACCAACTATAGAAACCCTCCATGACAGGTTTAATATTCAACTCTTGTCGCCACTGATCTAGGGGACGCTCAAGGCCTTCTTCCCACTTAACTGGAAATAAAGGTTTAGCTGCCTGTCCCATTTCGATTCCCTCTGACATTAAGCGAAATTTATGCCCTAGTGTTTTATTCAGTTCAACTGGATCCAGGGTTTCATCATAAAGCTTATCACTGGTAAAAAAGCCCGCTAACAAAGAGAGCAGATCTATAAAGAGAAAAGCAGGATAGCGGAATTGTCCTACAGATACAGAAATAACCCCCAATTCTCCTAAGGCATCCAGTGCATATCCAGTGATGATGTGATGAATATCGTGAGTCTTATAGACCCTGAAGTTAATATAGTCGCCGTCTGTCTCAAAGCTCGAAGGGGCGGCTGGGTAAAACTGTGGATCGAATCCAAGCGCTGACATAACTCTGGCATAAGTCCATCCCAAAGATCCTTTTGGCATCTTCAACATCGTCTCTAGATCGTAGGGCGGGCCGACATATTTTTCTTCCAGCATTTTTGCCGAGGCTGGGTCTTGTTGAATAGCTTTAACACTTAATTGCATCTGGGGTCCAGTGCGAAGTGTGTTCGACAATTCAAAAGCGTTATGAGGATCTTTCCCAGCACCCACAGTTAAATCGACTAACGCCAGAAACTTGTTTATACTTTCTGGCGTAGTTAGGCTATCGAGGTATTTGTAGGTCATACTTATTAGGTTGTAATTTTACGCATATCCTTTATATCAGATTGATTCTACACTTCGCTAGCGAGAGGTAGGAGTTTTTGAATTATGGAGTGAGGATGATGGATTTCACGATTTGCTCCTGTTGTTGAATATCCTCGAGGGCCCCGAGCGCTACTTTGTGCTTTTTGTAATTTTCTACGAGCTAGCGATCGAACATGCTCCCGGTCTGCAATCCGTACGACCTGATTTTGAGGTGTGTTTTTTCTGGGTGTCCCGAGCCGTGTGACGGGCATTATCAAATTAACTGGCTTGGCTAGGAAGTCAGTAATGTGAGACCCTTAGGGGATGAGTAGCACTTACCATCGCCACCGTTTCCCGGTCCAAATTATCCAACACTGCGTTTGGCTGTATTTTACCTTTCCTTTAAGCTACCGCGACGTTGAGAAGATGATGCTCTATCGTGGCATCTTTGTTACCTATAGGGCGATTCGGTGTTGGTGCCAGAAGTTTGGCCAAGCCTATGCCAATCAGATTCGTCGCCGTCGCCCCAAGCCTGGTGACAAATGGCATCTAGATGAAGTCGTGCGAATGGAGTGGATCTAAAGTACAAGTTTCTTGCTTGAACTAATCTTAATCACACAGACCATAAGGAATATAATTGATGGAATTGATGGAATTGATGGAAAAAAATCTCATCGAAGGCTTTATTCACTGTCCCAAACACGCTAGTCGAAGCTACCCACTTTAGTGGGAGGCTTTAGCTGCTACACACCTCTAGGAAGGCTGTAGGCTAGAGCAAAAAGTCTATGGCAGAGAATCGCCGGGGGAACCATACTGTTACGCGGTTGACGGTGCATATCGTATGGGTGACTAAATATCGCTACCAGGTTCTCAAAGGGGAAATCCAGAAACGATGTCGAGAACTGATCATCCAGATTTGTGATGCTGAGGACATCCGCATCCTCAAAGGAGTTGTGAGTAAAGATCACGTGCATATGTTGATTGAATATCCGCCGTCCAAGTCAATCAGCGATATCATTAAACGTCTGAAAGGAGGGACTTCGAGACTATTGCAACAGGAGCATCCAGAATTGCAGAAGCGCTATTGGGGGCGGCATTTTTGGGCAATTGGCTATGGAGCATGGAGTACGGGCAGTATGAGTGAAGAGATGGTGGAAGAGTATCTGGAGCATCATCGTCATCCCTCCAATGCTGAGAGCGAGAACTTTATGCTGGAGTAAAGGACTTTCAGTCCCGGTCAAACCTCTGCACTTTCAGTGCAGAGTGGTTGAGT
>JBGTDT010000054.1:0-3901 GCA_041748155.1 Thermosynechococcaceae cyanobacterium
GACCCTGAGCGTGACCCGCGCCAACACACCCTGAGTGTCGTCTTCTTGGCAAAGGCGATGGGAGAACCTCAAGCTGCAGACGACGCTAAGTATTTAGGTATCTTTGAGTCCTGGCGCATTCCAGCTAATCTCTGCTTTGACCATGATCAAATTCTGCGAGATTATTGGCATTATCGATACTACGGGCTACGACCCCGTTTAACTTAAGTTTTTATGAATCGAGAAGTTATTCATACAGATTTGGCTCCCGCACCCGTTGGACCTTACAACCAGGCCATCCGAGCCAGCGGTTCCTTTGTCTTTGTTGCAGGGCAAATTCCCCTTGATCCAGCGACTGGCCAAATTGTGGGTGAGGGCGATGTCGCCAAACAAACAGAGCAGGCGATCGCCAATATCACAGTAATCTTACAGGCAGCCGGAGTTACCTTAGAGCATGTGGTTAAGACCACTGTCTTTTTGGCAGATATGAATGACTTTGCTGAAATGAATGCCGTTTATGCCAAGTACTTTAACGAGGCAACTGCCCCGGCTCGTGCCTGTGTGGAAGTTGCCCGTTTACCGAAAGATGTGCGGGTTGAAATTGACTGTATTGCAGTATCTGAGTAGGGGTTCCATCATTGGAATTGTTTGATTAGCCGGGGGGACTCTAAATTACGCTTTGGTCTTAGTCTTCTTTTCTTTCTGCTTGGTGCGCTTATCAGCGGCTTTAGCAACTTTCTCAGTAGCCAGCTTTTCTAGACGAGCTTTTTCTTTCTCCTCAGCAATTTTGTCTAAGTAGTAGTGGTAATCTCCCTGGTAGAGGCGGAGGTCCCCATCGCGAATTTCGACAATTTTGTTGGCAACCTGGGAAATAAAGTAGCGATCATGGGAAACAATAATCACGGTGCCATCGTAGTTCTGAATGGCTGCTTCTAGCATTTCTTTAGCAGGGATATCCAGGTGGTTGGTGGGTTCATCCAAAATTAATAAATTCGCCGGACGCAAGAGCATTTTTGCCAGAGCCAGACGGGCTTTTTCACCGCCACTAAGCGCTTCAACCTGCTTAAACACAGTGTTGCCACTGAACAGAAACTGTCCCAAAAGGGTGCGGACCTCCTCATTTTTCCATTGAGGGACTTGGTCATGAATCGTCTCCATCGCCGTTCTATCTGCATTCAAGGCTTCAGCTTGATTTTGTTCAAAATAGCCAGGAATCACGTTGTGGGCTCCTAACTCAACAGTGCCCTCGGTTGGCTGCTCCATCCCCATCATTAGGTGAAGTAGCGTTGATTTGCCGGCACCATTGGGACCCAAAAAGGCGACGCGATCGCCCCGCTCAATCAACAGATTTGTGCCCAAAAACAGGATCTTCTCACCGTAGGTATGAACCAAGTCCTTAACTATAACGACTTCACGGCCACTGCGGGGAGCAGGTGGAAACTGGAAGCGCAGGGTCCGTAAATTTACGGTCGGCACTTCAATCCGCTCAACTTTTTCCAGTTGTTTTTCACGGCTTTTGGCTTGGGTGCTGCGAGTCGCGCTGGCCCGGAAGCGTTCAATAAAGACTTGCTGCTGTTCTAGTTCTTTTTGCTGGCGTTCGTAGGCGCTGAGCTGAGCGGCTTGCATTTCTGCTTTTTGCTGAAGATAAGCTGAGTAGTTACCCAGGTAGGTTGCGGCAACCCCACGCTCAGTTTCCACAATTTGGGTGCAAAGCCGGTCCAGGAATTCTCGGTCGTGGGAAACAATCACAATGGGGGTGTTCAGGCTTTTGAGATAGGTTTCCAACCACTCAATCGTCTCTAGATCCAAATGATTGGTTGGTTCATCTAGCAGCAGTAAGTCAGGGTTTTGCAGCAGGATCTTGCCTAAACTCATGCGCATCTGCCAACCCCCACTAAAGGCACTCACGAGGCGATCGCCATCCTCTGGCTCAAACCCCATCTCCGGCAAAATCTTCTCAATTCGGGCTTCTAACCCATAGCCATCCAGTGCCTCAAACTGTCGCTGTAGCCGATCCATCTGATTGATCAAGCGGTCCAGCTCCTGGGGATTGGCGGTTTCCATCGCTTGATGGACCTGTGCCAAAGATTGTTGGACCTGGTTCGCTACCGTAAATACAGTCCAAAACTCCTCTCGAACCGTGCGGGCCGGGTCAACTTCAAACTCCTGGGTTAGATAGGCAATGTGCAAGTTGGCAGGCCGGATCACTTCCCCGGCAGTAGGCTCAACTTCTCCGGCAATGATCTTAAGCTGGGTAGACTTGCCAGCACCGTTGACCCCGACTAAGCCAATGCGATCACCTGACTTGACCTCCCAGTTAACATCCTTGAGAACTTCACCAGTAGGATAATTTTTACTGACATGTTCTAATCGCAGCATAAAGAGCTCCAGAAGAAATGGATTAGCAGCAAGCCTGCTCGTCAAGCGGTAGCTAGAGTCTAACAAATCGTAACAAAGCTTATCTGATTGTAAACCTTTACGCCTTGAAGCATTATTGTTAGTAGAATTTAAGATTTTTACATGAGCAACAACACATTTTTTTGAGAATTAGTACAATTATCAAACTCCGCTAAAAAGTTCTTCTTGTCAGAGTAGAAATAGTGTGCAAGATCCACCTAAAGAAGTGGCACTAAGCAGTGGCACAGCCATTTAAGAATTTCTAAACTAAGAGTATAAGGAACCCTTGCCCACAGCAGGTAATCGAAAGAGTTAGTTAGAGTTCCCTGGTGTGGTTTTTATACCCAATCTTTGTGGTTTTTATACCCAATCTTTATGGAGGAGTGATCGTGAATATTTTTTTTAGTCGTGTGTCTTCATTAGTGGGCGTTGCTGCCCTAACTATTGTTTGTGGTGGGTTATCTGCTCAAGCTGAGACAACTAATGTTGCTACTGGTTCATCAGTGACTCCATTAGCCTCTGAGAGTACAGAATCTCTTACAACTCAAACTGAGCCTACAGCTAACACACTGGCCCAAGTAGCATCGGCTGCTGAATCCTCGGCAACAGCAACCCTAGAGTCAACTGCTCAGGTGCTTGATGCTCAACCAACAAATTCAGAACTTCCTACCCTATTAGCTGGGGAGATCGTCACTATTGCAGATACCAGTGCTCAGCAGTCTGAGGTAACCCCAACCCCCTCAGATCATGCCGCCGACTCAGCAGCACTTGCGCCAAAGGTTACTGCTCAAGCCTCTGGCACTGATTTGACGGTCCCCTCGGCTTCTCAAACCCCAGAGGCTACTTCTGATGCGGCTCCTGTCGCTCAAGTTACTATACCTGAGGTTGAGCCAGGTACAGCAACTCGTTCTAGCTCCAGCTACTTTGGGATCGGCGGCAATTTTGGTATTACTGGTGACTCCGCTATAGGGAATCAGAGTCTTGCTATATTCAGTAAAATTGGGCTCAACAGCTTCCTTTCTGTGCGCCCCTCGGCTTTGATTGATTTTGATAATGATGCAACATTTCTGATCCCACTTACATTTGATTTGCCGACTATATCACCATTGGGCCTCGGTATAGGTCCATATGTTGGAGGTGGATTTGCTGCTTCAACAGATGATGGTGTTGGTGGGGCAATCATTGCTGGTATAGATGCTCCTTTGACATCTCGATTTACGGTAAATGCTGGTGTGAACGTCGGTTTCGTTGGCGACGTTGATTTAGGAGTACAAGTAGGGATCGGCTATAACTTCTTTGGGTTCTAGAGTTGACCTAGTTTCTTGACCTTATAAACCCCCAGATCGACTTACTACCAAGACGATCTGGGGGACTTATATTTTCTAACTTTAGCTACTAGGCGGGAAGCCCCGCGCTCTAGCCGCTACGGGTGAGCGTCGGGATGCTTCGACAAGCTCAGCAACAGAGAGCCGCGTGAGTCGCAGCGAAGCGGAGACGAACAAACTCTGGTTGGACTACTCCGGGG
>JBGTDT010000055.1:0-31392 GCA_041748155.1 Thermosynechococcaceae cyanobacterium
TGAGCGCGTCATCGACGCAGCAAAAGACAGCAATGATAAACTCCTCGATAGAAAACATTTTGTCTCACCTTAGCTTCTGCATTTTTTGCTGTCAGAAGTGTAGGGTGAGATTTCCTTACTTTGAAGTTGCACATCGCCTAGCAATAGAACTTCCTACCAGGTCAAATTTGTCTGGAGCTACCCGATCAACAATCCAACCCCAGAGAATGGCAAGAACAATGAAAAAGCCACTGTAAGCTGCATAAACCCGGCCAAAGTTTGACGGTTGCAGCGTCGGGATAATCCCGTAGAGAGTTAGTACTCCCACCCCCAGGAGAGCGAACCAGAAACTCTTACCTTCCCGGAGCCAGAGCCAGATCAGATAGCCTCCGCCAATTTCACGTAATCCAGCTAGGACAAAGTAAAGCAAAGACTGGGCAAGTGCCACTTGTTATCCCTCAAAGATCATTCTCTCAAGCCTAAGAGAAGCCTAAGAGGAATTTGTCAAGTCATAGAAAATCTCCAGCCTTTTGACTCAAGTAGACTAGGCCAGCGGTGGGCTGGGGCAGAATCTGGCCTTGAGGGGCGGGAATCATTTCACCTCGAAAGTCCAATAGTTGAACAACGGTGAGATAGCCAATTCCCAAAATCAGGGCGATCGCGCCTGTGATAATCGCAACAATTTTTGATCGATCTAGATTCATAGTGCTGAAGCTATTCAATGGGTTTCTGGGTCTGGGGTCTAGCTAAGTTTTGCTGGGCTAAGGGCTGAGCAGGAATGGGCGGTAAGGTCTGAGCGGTTTGCACCTGTTGCTCTAAGTCTTGCGTGGAAGAGACAAGCTTGCTCAACCCATTAACGAGATCCAGTAGATTCTTCCGGAAGGCAGGGTCTCCGGTCAACTCATCCAGATCTGTTGTGACTTTTTGGGTATTTTGAAAGGTGACCCGAGCAGAGTCAAGGGTCTGCTGCAATACGAGCAAATTTGTCGGATTGTTGAAAGCACCAGAGAAATCACGCAGATTTGCTGTGGCCTGAGCAGCATTGGCCGAGAGCGTTTCCAAGTTCTGAATCAACTCACCCTGCCCGATTCGATTCAGGGCCGGAGCAAGACTCCGGGTGGCCACGCGCAGCTCTCGACTGGTCTGGCTCAGATCATTCAATGTGGTAATGAGTGTGCCCCGGTTTGTCTGGACCAGGCTACTCACCTGATCAGCAGCATTTCCGATCCGGTTAGTGGCCTGACTAACGTCCTGACTTACCTGGGTAACGGTTTGACCTGAGTTAGCGGCAAGTCGATTCACCTGGTTCGCCGCTCCGGTGACTGAATTGGCACTCTGGGAAAAGGTAGCTAGCTCTTTGCGGGTTTGCTTTGCTAACTGGTCCACGCTTCCGGCTGCAATTGCGGTATTCCGAGTGGCACGATTAACATTGCCAATCAGCTCCGGGTTGCCAAGAACCTCAGAAAGTCGAATCGTAGAGCGAATCAGAGCATCGTAACTAATGCCAATTCTACCGGGCAGGCGATCGCCATTGCAGAGAATCAGATCGGGATTACAATTGGGCTCAAAGGGCAGCAGATCACTGGCGATCGCCGCCGGTGGCAGGTTTGTGCGGGGGGTAAAGTCCACAAAAACTTCACCGACAAATCCAGACTGATTGGCTTCAATCACGGTATTGCGGGGAATCAACACCGTGCTCGGGGTAATCTCAGCCGTCACCGCAACCCCATTCGGTCCCGGCTTAACTGCCGTCACTTTGCCAACATTGACACCGCGAAATCGGACCGGGCTGCCAACGGCTGTCCCCCCCGTGTTGACAAACTCCACCACCACTTCATAGCTCCGCACCCCTGGCTGCAAACCTCGCAGCCATAGGATGATGACTCCCAACAAGCCAACCCCAAGCAGGATAAATAAACCAACGGAACCTTCTCGCACTATTCTTGATTGCATGGTTTCTCTCTATGGGCGCTGGCCGGAATAACGCAATCTAGGCATGGTGACCTAGGACTTCAATCGGACCTTCAACCTGACCACTCATGAACTGGCGGATGAATAGATTCTCCGTGGTGTCGAGGTCACGGGCGGTCCCCTGCCACTGCACTCTCCCTTGATAGAGTAAGACAACTCGGTCAGCAGTGCGGCGGATTGTACTATCTTGGTGCGTCACGATCAAATAGGTGCCACAGCACCCAGCAGCAGACTGCAACTGGCGAATCAAGTCCTCAATCACGGTTGAGGCGATCGGGTCAAGTCCAGCCGTCGGCTCATCGTACAGTAACAGTTGGGGGTTGTCTTTGGGGTTGTCTGGATCAGCGATGATCGCCCGAGCAAAACTAACTCGCTTGCGCATCCCCCCAGACAGTTCTGCCGGATAGAGATCGCCAGTTCCCGGTAGACCCACCATCTCTAGTCTTTCATCGACAAACTGGCGGACTTGTCGGCGGGATAGGCGGGAATGCTGATATAGCAAAAACCCTACATTCTCATTCACGTTTAAAGAATCAAACAAAGCGGCCTGCTGAAACACCATGCCAATCCGAATTGGATTGTCCTCCAGATCGCCGACCAAGCCGTGACGCTGTTCACCAGCGATGTAAACCTCTCCTGCATCAGGAGCAAGTAACCCCGCGATGATCCGCAGAATGGTTGACTTACCTGTACCAGAGGGACCAATGATCGCCACGGCTTCTCCGGGATAGATCACGAGATCGATTCCATCTAAAACTGGGCTACGGCCAAATGTTTTATAAATTCCCTTTAACTCAATCAGTGGCTCAGTCATACGTGTGAAAGTTTACTCCGCTCAGGCCCTAACAACTGGGTCAAGACTTTTGTCGGGATTGTTTGTCCAACTAAATCTGGCATATAGTAAGTCCTCAGTAAACTCAATACTTTTTGCATGACTCCAACCAGATGAACGGTATCCTTGCTGAACACTGTCACCTTTGAGTTTGATCACAACTGACCTTGTGACCTGCGATCGCTTTGACGGCAAAACTTGAGTCCTGTTACCGTCAACCTTAGAATCGTCGCTAAGTCAAATTGTATTTTATTGCCCTCCAGCAGCTATGGTTTTCTTTCGGCGGGTGCTGTCTGCCCTTAAATATGAGTCTAACAGCCGCGTGCTAACCCGGCTGAGCCAGGGATTTAAGTGGTTGTCGCCGGGACTACTGGTCAAGCGCTGGCTGCTGTTGAGTGCAGTGGGAGCCGTCCTAGCCAGCCTCGGCTTTGCGATCTCAATCAAGCTCACCCCGATTTTTTATGCAATTCAGTTCATTCAAACAGCACTACAGATCACGGCGCAGGTTGTGCCTAACTACATCAGTGGCCCAGTGGTGATGGCCTCTGGCTTGCTGCTGATCTGGTGGGGGCAAACCCGTACTCTGGGCTCAATTATGCAAGTGTTGATGCCGGAAGGGGATGAGGAGTTAATTGACGTGCTGCTGGCCCATCGCCGACTCAACCGGGGGCCAAAAGTTGTGACAATTGGCGGCGGTACTGGGCTTTCAACCCTACTTCGGGGACTCAAAGAGTACAGTGCCAACATCACGGCGATTGTTACTGTGGCAGACGATGGCGGCTCCTCTGGACGCCTGCGCCGGGAAATCGGCGTGCTGCCGCCGGGAGATATCCGCAACTGTTTAGCGGCCCTGGCTGATGAGGAAAAGCTGATCACAGAGCTGTTTCAATACCGCTTTCAGGCTGGGGAAGGGTTAAATGGACATAGCTTCGGTAACTTGTTTCTCACTGCCCTCAACAGCATCACGGGAGACTTAGAGCAGGCGATCGCGGCCAGTTCCAAAGTCCTTGCTATCCGGGGACAAGTGCTGCCTGCCACCCTCAGCGACGTGCGGCTCTGGGCCAAGCTCACCGATGGGCGACGGATTGAAGGAGAATCTAAAATCACCGCGGCCGGCGGCACGATCCAGCGGATCGGCTGTACCCCGGCTAACCCACCGGCCTTACCACGAGCCTTGCAGGCGATTTCTGAGGCAGAGTATATTATTCTCGGTCCTGGCAGTCTCTATACGAGTGTGATCCCAAATCTGTTAGTGCCGGAGATAGTGGCGGCGATCGCCCAGCGGCAGGTACCCCGGATCTACATCTGCAATATCATGAGCCAGCCGGGAGAAACCCACGGCTACACCGTTTCTGATCACGTCCGAGCCATTGATGCCGCCTGTGGCGGGCAACGCATTTTTGATGCTGTGCTAGTCCAGAAAAAACTGCCTTCCCCAGCCGCGCTTGATCATTATGCCCAACAAAATGCCTATCCAATTCCAATCGATCAAGAGCCCTTGCTGCGCCTGGGTTGTCGAGTCGTCCTCGCCAACATTATGGATGAGGATAAGCAGACTGGCCTAGTGCGCCACAGTCCTCAACGTCTGGCTCGCATCCTCTTACGTTGGTATAGCCGCACTCAGGGTCTACGCGCCGATAAACCCCAGCCAGTGCCCCGCTCTGCCAAAGTTTCTTAAGCTAGAGTCATGATTTCAGCCGATGGCAGAATGCCAGCAGAATTTACAATTTTCCTCCGACGGATAGGGTCCCGTTGAAAACCATTGTGCTCCCTGATGCAGCGTCAACTCAAGCGTTGGGCAGGGCCTTGGGGCGATCGCTACTAGCAGGTAGTGTGATTTTCCTAGAGGGGGAGTTGGGCAGTGGCAAAACGACCCTGGTTCAAGGACTGGGGCAGGGCTTGGGAATCTTAGAGCTGATTGACAGTCCCACCTTTACCCTAATCAACGAATACCCAGGAGGACGTTTAGCCCTATACCACCTCGATCTGTACCGCCTCCAACCGGAGGAAGTCGCAGCGTTGCACTTAGAAACCTACTGGGAGGGGATAGAAACTGAGTTAGGGATTGTGGCGATCGAGTGGGCAGAACGTCTGCAACGCCAACCACCCCGTTATCTTCGTATCCACTTAACCTATCCAGTAGACTCCGGTCGCCAAGCTGAGCTAACTGCTGCGGGTGGGTTTGAGTTGCCTACCCTCGATTTTTGAGCCATGTGGCGTAGTAGAAGCCTAAACTAACCATCCAGCCCAGTGAAATTTAGAGGGCGATCGCAACGTCATGCCCGCGTGCTTCAAGTCCTAAGCCTAGGGCGATCGCTGGATGCACATCTCCAAGGGAGCCAAAGATGGCGATCACAATCCGTTTCTAGTCATCTTGTCTGAACTCTCACTCGCTTCGGCTTTCTGTAGCTCATCCGTGCTACGCAGACGCTACGCGATCGCAGTAGCATGAAATTACTCAATAGCGACTAAGCAGAAGTCCTAGCGCGACAACTAAGTAACACGAACAAACTTTTGGATACTGTTGCCACGCTCAAACCCCATTGCAATTGACGGAGCATTCCCAATGCGCTCTTTATACGAAAAAGATTTTTTAGCTTGGACAGATTTAACCGCAAGTCTAATCAAAAACCGGCAGTTTGAGCGCGTGGATTGGGAGAACGTAATTGAGGAAATCGCAGCCTTGGGTAGAAGTGAGCGGGATAAGCTAGTTAGTTCCCTAAAAGTCCTGATTGCACACCTACTGAAGTGGCAGTTTCAAATAGAAAAACGCAGTAAAAGTTGGAAGAATACCATCTTCAGGGAACGTGAGAATATTGCTGAGTACCTGGAAGATACGCCCAGTTTGCAGCAGTTCCTGTCATCTGAGTGGATAGCAAAGGCTTACAAGCGAGGCAGGAGAATTGCCATTCAGGAAACCGAGTTGGAAGAAGACTTGTTTCCTGAGAACTGTCCTTACAGTACAGAGCAGATTCTAGATTTTGAATTCTTACCTTGAAGTCTCTCCTTGTATTGCCAGCGGCGTCAGAAATCTGCCTTCTGCTAATAACGCTATGATCAGTAGTTGCACAGTCTGACCTGATTTCCATGACTTCCCCACGTCGCTATCACATCACCACTTTTGGCTGTCAAATGAATAAGGCTGACTCTGAGCGTATGGCTGGCATCCTGGAAGGAATAGGTCTGGAGCTTGCCGACAATCCCGATGATGCAGACCTGATTCTCTACAATACCTGCTCGATTCGGGATAATGCTGAACAAAAAGTCTACTCCTACCTGGGGCGACAGGCCAAACGCAAGCAGGAGCAGCCCAACCTCACTTTAGTTGTGGCAGGTTGTGTGGCTCAACAGGAAGGGGAAAACTTGCTGCGCCGAGTTCCTGAATTGGACCTGGTGATGGGACCCCAGCACGCCAACCGCCTGGGCGACTTGCTAGAGCAGGTGTTCAACGGCGAGCAGGTTGTGGCAACAGAACCAATTCATATCGTAGAGGACATCACCAAACCCCGCCGGGACAGCACCGTAACCGCCTGGGTAAATGTGATCTATGGCTGCAACGAACGCTGTACCTACTGCGTGGTGCCCAATGTTCGGGGCATTGAGCAGTCCCGCACCCCGGCGGCAATTCGGGCTGAAATGGAGGCACTTGGACAGCAGGGCTACAAAGAAGTGACGCTGTTAGGCCAAAACATCGACGCCTACGGTCGGGACTTATCGGGCACGACGGCAGCGGGCCGCCATCAACACACGCTCACCGATCTCCTTTACTACGTCCACGATGTAGCCGGAATTGAGCGAGTTCGCTTTGCCACTAGCCATCCCCGCTACTTTACTGAGCGCCTAATCCGCGCCTGTGCCGAGCTGCCCAAGGTGTGTGAACACTTCCACATTCCGTTTCAGTCGGGGGATAATCAAATCCTCAAGGCAATGGCACGGGGGTACACCCAGGAGCGATACCGGCGGATTATCGACAAGATCCGCGAGTACATGCCTGATGCCTCTATTAGTGCCGATGCAATCGTGGGATTTCCGGGCGAGACGGAAGCGCAGTTTGAGCACACCCTGAAGCTGGTGGAAGATATTGGGTTTGATCTAGTCAACACCGCTGCCTACTCGCCGCGACCGGGCACGCCTGCTGCGACTTGGCCCGATCAGCTCAGTGAAGCGATCAAGGGCGATCGCCTCCAAGAGCTTAACCATTTGGTTGCCATCAAAGCACTGGCGCGATCGCAGCGCTACCTGGGTCGAATCGAGGAAGTGCTGGTCGAGGACCAAAATTCTAAAGACCCGACCCAAGTGATGGGCCGTACCTGTGGCAATCGCCTCACCTTTTTTCCTGGCAAGATTGCTGAACTTAGCGGTCAGCTTGTCCCCGTCGAGATTACGGACGTGCGAGCCTTTAGCCTGACGGGTCAGCCCTTGCTAGTTAGCTGCTAAGCGTGACGATATCTGGTTCCCTGACCTCTAAGTTGAAGCAAACAAAATTCTGATCCTCATGCATGAGTATCAACTACTCTCTCACGGAGTTCTGATTCTCGCTGGCAAGGTTCAAAGAGTCGTTGAAGAAGTTCTGATTCTCGCTCGCGAGTGTTTATGGCTCACGGGTGAGTCTTTTATACTCGTCAGCCAAGTCATCAAGCCTGCGGAGCAGCAATAACCTTTGCCTCCTATCAGGTCAGGGTTTGAGTCAGGGTCGCCTCCACCAGTAGCCCTGCCGCTCCCGCCGTGTAGCGATCGTATTCGATACCAGCCAGAGTAGTTGTGCCATCCAGCAGCCATCCTTGTTCAATGGAGGTTACTTTGTCGCCTGTGTTGCCGCTGACAATCAACGAGTTGCTTGTACCAGATAGGTCCTGCACCTCCAAGGCCAGATTGTTATTGCCAATTCCCGTCAGGTCGATCTGCTCAAACCCACCCTGCTGATCCAAGAGGGCTGCCAGGTCTAGATTTAGACCCCTACCCTCTACTCGAAACGTATTAGTGCCGCCACTGATCAGCGGGTCGTTAGCGACGTCGCCAAGGATAACACTCTCAGCCGTGCCCGTTGTGAGCGCATCAGGGCTCAGCCTACCAGCACTGGACACCTGAGCCGTAAAGTCGCGGCGGCCAAACACCACATAGCTCTCGTCAACATTATCGCCTACATTAGTCCGAGCCCCCACAATCAGGTCATCAAAGTCATCGCCGTTGACATCCCCAGCACTGCTGACCGAGATGCCTGAGTAGTCAAGCTGGTTAATGCCTTGGAGGACAAAGCCATTGCTGCCATTGAGGTTAGCAAGGTTGAAGCTGGCATTGAAGCCCCCGGCTCTGCCAAACACGACATAGCTCTCCCCAGCAGAATCTTGACCATTGACCTCAGCCCCAATAGCCCCCACAATCAGGTCATCAAAGCCATCGTCGTTGACATCCCCAGCACTACTAACTGAGCGACCTAATATGTCACCCTCGTCAATACCGTTGAGGACAAAGCCATTGCTGCCATTGAGGTTAGCAAGGTTGAAGCTGGCATTGAAGCCCCCGGCTCTGCCAAACACGACATAGCTCTCTCCAGCTGCGTTGGAAGAAACATCGGGACCAGCCCCACTAGCTCCAACAATCAGGTCATCAAAGCCATCGCCATTGACATCCCCCGCACTGCTGACTGAGTAACCTAATTCGTCACCCTCGTCAATGCCTTGAAGGACAAAGCCGTTGTTGCCGTTGAGGTTAGCAAGGTTGAAGCTGGCATTGAAGCCCCCGGCTCTGCCAAACACGACATAGCTCTCTCCAGCTGCGTTGGAAGAAACATCGGGACCAGCCCCACTAGCCCCCAACAATCAGGTCATCAAAGCCATCGCCATTGACATCCCCCGCACTGCTGACTGAAGTGCCTGAGAAGTCACCCCCATCAATGCCGTTGAGGACAAAGCCATTGCTGCCATTGAGGTTAGCGAGGTTGAGGTTGGCTCCAAAGCTCCCAGCCTTGCCAAACACCACATAGCTCTCCCCAGCATAGGATTGACCATTGGGGTCAGCGTAATCAGCCCCAATAATCAGATCATCAAAGCCATCACCATTCACATCCCCAGCACTGCTGACTGAACCGCCTGAGAAGTTACCCCCATCAATGCCGTTAAGGACAAAGCCATTGCTGCCATTGAGGTCAGCGAGGTTGAGGCTGGCCCCAAAGCCCCCACCTTTGCCAAACACTACATAGCTCTCGCCAGCACGAGATTGACCATTGGGAGTAGCCCTGGGAGCCCCAACAATCAGATCATCAAAGCCATCACCATTCACATCCCCAGCACTGCTGACAGAAATGCCTGATAAGTCACCCACGTCAACACCCTGGAGGAAAAAGCCATTGCTGCCATTCAGGTCAGCGAGGTTGATGCCAAATCTAAAGCGAAAGTCGTTGCTGTCAAGACTCAGACTCGCACTGCCCTGGACAATGCCAATCAGCTCATCGGGCTTGCCCGCAGGCTGGTTTAGATAGATAGCAGTCCCCTGCGGTAACCCACTCGGAGCGGAACCCAGGCGATAGTTGCTCCTTGGCCCTCCGAGCTGGATGACATCCTCGCTGGCGTTGAAGTCGGTAATCAGGGCATAGTCTCTGGTGCCAGCCGTGTTCGGGTTGCCGTCGTCATAGAAGACCTGAGTGGCATTTCCCACAATGAACTGGTCTCTGCCTGTACCCCCAGTCAGGCTATCTGTGTTGCCAACTGACCAGAAGCCCACCTCAAGGATGTCATTACCCGCTCCCCCACTGAGGGTGTCGGAGCCAAAGCCACCAAATAGGCTGTCGTTGTTTGCTCCCCCGCTGAGGGTGTCGTTGCCCTTTTTACCAAAAAGGAGATCATCTCCACCAAAGCCAAAGATTGAGTCAATGTTTGGTGTCCCGTTCAGGGTATTGTTCCCGCTATCCCCTACAATCCGTGCCATGTTAATTACCACTCCTGAGGGGGACTGTTGGGTGCAGACCAAGCTCATCCCCCCTGAATAAAGGCTTGGTCTACTGGTAGTAATTAAGTGCCAGCGAAAGGATCTCTGCTGTTTGCAGTAAAGATGGGTTTGCACTGGCCTGCTGCTAGCCACCTCGAATCATACAACTAGCTTTGAGCAGAAGGTAACAATTTATACGTTTTGTCTTCAAACTTTATCAAGGTAAACCAGGCTCCTCTTTGTCTAGAAGTGGGAAAGAGATAAGCCACCGGACATTGCAAGTAACAAACCACTGACTGCATCAGATGACCAGGCAGGCTAGAAGTCTACTTCAGAGACTGAAGCAAACAAGATTCTGATTTTCATGCACGAGGCTTTATTACTCTCTAACGGAGTTACGCAGTTGAATGATATTTCATGCTCTCTGGCCCCCCTAACCCCCCAAACTTGGGGGGAACCGGACTGAAAATCCTCCGGGGTACCCTCTGGGTCGGGGGGATTTAGGGGGCAAGTGCGTAAGTCCTAACTCTCTAACGGAGTTCCAATACTTGCTCACAAAGTTGAAAGAGTCATTGACGAGGTTCTGAGCCTCGTGAGCGAAGATCAACTACTCTCTAACGGAGTTCCAATACTCGCTCACAAAGTTGAAAGAGTCATTGACGAGGTTCTGATTCTCGCTGACGAGTCTTCATTACTCTCCGACGGAGTTCTGATCCTCGCTGGCAAAGTTCAACTACTCGCTCACGAGTGTTTATGACTCACGGGCGAGTCTTTAATACGCGTTAACCAAGTCATCAAGCCTGCGAAGCAGCAGTAACCTTTGGGAGTTTAGTTTGGTTAGGTATCCTGTCCCGTCTTCTGCATCTAGCTGAGATGTCAGCGGTAGACCCTTAGCTGGCAAGAGGTGTGAGAAACTCTGTAAAATCATTTTCAAGTCAAGCAAGGAGAGTGGTGATGAAATTCCAAACCGCAGCACAGCAAGCCTGCTACGAAAAAGTTGCTGGCTGGATGCAGGAGTTGTTCGGCAAAGTTCCCTGTGCCAGAAGTGACTTCCCCGGACTAGGAATGTTGATGGGCTCTGCCCTCGTGGAAGTGTTGATTTACCCACGGGAAAACGACGAGGCAGTCATCAATACTCGCTCCTACGTTGTCAGGGGTGCCCAACTCGATGCCGATTTAATGCATTTCTTATTGCGTGAAAACATTGATATGGTCTTCGGGGCCTTCGGAGTAGACCAGCAGGGCGATATCTTGTTCGAGCACTCAATTCTTGGCTCTAACTGCGACAAGAATGAATTCAAGAGATCAGTCGTGGCAGTGTCAGAGGTTGCCGATGACTACGATGAGCAAATTGTCGCACGCTGGGGTGGTGAACGGGGGCTGGAGCGCATCCAGTAGAGTACTGGCAGCCCAGTGGTATAGGAATGACCCTGGCAATTCTGGCCGGGTGTGATACGCTAGCTGCGTACTTGTGCAGGGGTATTTGTGATGACGAGACTGCGGGTGGGGCTGCTGTTTGGGGGATGTTCGGGAGAGCATGAAGTTTCCATTGCTTCGGCTCAAGCGATCGCCCAAGCGTTAAGTGCAGACCAGAACACCTGCCAGTACGAACTGCTGCCGTTCTACATCCACAAAGACGGGCGCTGGCAAGCCGGGAGTGTGGCCCAACAGGTTCTAGAATCGGGGTCAGTGCCCGCTGCTCAAATCTCACCAGAAGATGACGAGCAGCAGCACGTGTCTAGTCGCCAAATTACCCCGCCACGGCTCCACAGCCTCAACCGCTGGCAATCTCCGCCCCAAGCAGCGGATGTGAATGTTTGGTTCCCGATTCTGCACGGTCCCAACGGTGAAGACGGTACTGTGCAGGGGCTCCTGAGTTTGATGCAGGTTCCCTTTGTCGGCGCTGGCGTCTTGGGTTCAGCCCTGGGTATGGACAAGATCGCCATGAAGACCGCTTTTGCCCAGGCAGGCTTAGCCCAGGTGAAGTATTTAGCAGTGAAACGGACTCAATGCTCCGACGCTGGCATTAATCTCCAATGTGAGCGAATTGAAGCGGAGATTGGCTATCCCTGCTTTATCAAGCCAGCAAACTTGGGGTCTTCTGTCGGAGTCTCTAAGGTGCGCTCCCGGACTGAGCTAGAGATTGCCCTGAGTAATGCCGCCAGCTACGATCGCCGCTTAATTGTAGAAGCAGGGGTTGTGGCCCGCGAAGTGGAGTGTGCCGTCTTAGGGAATGACCAGCCCCAAGCTTCAGTGGTAGGGGAAATCACTTACCAGAGCGACTTCTATGACTACGAAACCAAGTACACTGCCGATCAAGCAGAGCTATTGATTCCGGCTGACCTCCCGGCGGCGATCGCTACTCAAATTCAGCACATGGCCCTTCAGGCTTTTGTCGCCATTGACGCTGCCGGACTAGCGCGAGTAGATTTCTTTTATGTTGAGGAGACTGGGGAGGTCTTGATCAATGAGATCAATACCCTGCCAGGTTTTACGGCAACCAGTATGTATCCCCGGCTCTGGGCTGCTACGGGTATTTCCTTTCCAAGCTTGGTTGATCAGTTAATTCAGTTGGCGCTGGAGCGGCATTCCGTCCAGGCAAGTCGTCCAGGTTAACGGGCCACCGGACTACCGTGGTGATGAACCAGATACCACTTCTGGCCCATGCGCTCAAAAATATTGGTCGCCATTGACTGGGCTTTAACCTGTCGACCCCCAGCTACCTGAAGCAGATTCTCGACAAGAACAACATAGGCAAGGTTACCACTAACCTCCGTTGAGATAATGTCCAGATCAATCTCAAGGTAGCTGGTGTTCTTAAAAATCTGCTCCCAGGAAGAGCGAGTTGCTTCCCAGCCTCGCAGCACGCTGCGTCCGGGGTGAATGCAAAGACTTCCAGTTCCACGCGACCAAACTGCACTCATGGCCTCAATATCCTTTTTCTCAAAGGCCCGGTAGAAGGCTTGGTTAGCGGCTAGTACCGCTTGAGACTCCTGGGTCATAACTTCGCTGTAGAATTTCCACGGTTGCTTGTTTGGCAGAATAATGCCTCTGGACCCAATATATGGCCTCAGCAGTTGTATGAATCGCTGTTTAATTCCGCCAGAACAATCCACCTCCCAAGATACCTGGAATCCCTGCACCTGAATCCACTAAAGTTGAATTAGCAGGTAATTCCTCCCTGTAGGTAGGGCTAGTGCTTTGCGTGATTCAATCCCCTGGTTCGAGTTATCTTCACCTCTCCTGACTCAATTGGTTGTTGCAGGCGCTTGGGTGGGAACGGTTATCCTCTCGGCAGAGGGATTGAATCGCTACACCAGTTTAGAGCCCGAAGTTGTCCGTAAAGTTGTTCACATTGGGACCGGCAACGTCATCCTGCTGGCCTGGTGGCTTCAGATGCCTGCATGGATAGGAATTAGTGCCTCAATTTTATTTAGTGCAGTTACACTTTTGTCCTACAAATTCCCGATCTTACCCAGTGTCAGCGGCGTCGGGCGTAAAAGCCTGGGAACCTTTTTCTACGCCGTCAGTATTGGCCTGCTAGTTTCCTTATTTTGGCCGCAGAACCTGCCACAATATGCTGTTCTAGGGGTTTTAGTCATGACGTGGGGAGATGGCCTAGCTGCCCTAGTGGGCCAACGGTTTGGGAAACACCCTTACATCCTCTGGGGTATGAAAAAAAGCTGGGAAGGATCGTTAACTATGGGGCTTGTCAGCTACATCGTTAGTAGTTTGATTCTGTTAGGGGTTCAAGGTAATGTTTGGCAGACTTGGTTAATACCTGTTGCGATCGCTGTATTCGCCACAGGATTAGAAACCTTCTCGAAAGTGGGGGTTGACAATCTCACAGTACCGCTAGGCAGTGCTATTTCAGGCTTTTTCTTAAATGAAGTTTGGTTCTAGGGTTTTAACCAGAGTTCGGGGGCGCGTGACTCAGCGGCCTCCCAGCCAAGTTCGTCTAGCTTGAGTGCTATTCATCCGCCCCCTCAATTGGCGCAAAGCCTTGACGCTGAACGTTCTCGGTAATGACGCGAGGTTCTAGAAATTGCAGCAGGTAATCTTGACCCCCTGCTTTAGAGCCAACCCCAGAAAGCTTGAAGCCCCCAAAGGGCTGCCGGTCCACGATCGCCCCCGTAATATTCCGATTGATATAAAGATTTCCGACTTCAAACTGAGCCTTCGCTTGCTCGATATGAGCCGGGGTCCGAGAGTAGAGACCGCCCGTCAAGGCGTAGGCAGTGCTGTTAGCGATGGCGATCGCTGCCTCAAAGTTAGCAACCCGCAGCACAGCTAGGACAGGGCCAAAAATTTCTTCTTGGGCAATCACGGCCTCTGGCGATACATCGGTAAAGATCGTCGGTCCGACAAAATAACCGGGCTCCGGCGCGGCTATCTCCAGGGCAACTTCTGCTGTGGCCCGCCCCTTCTCGATATAGGTTCGAATCCGGTCTTGGGCTGCTGCTGTAATTACAGGACCAACTTGAGTTCCCGGCTGGTCGGCAGGTCCAACATGCAGCGATCGCGTCGCTTCAATCAGCCGCCGCACAAACGTGTCATAAACAGACGCCAAAACAACAACGCGAGAGCAGGCAGAACACTTCTGGCCGCTGTAGCCAAAGGCCGACTGCACCACTCCGGTTACCGCCTGGTCTAAATCTGCACTTTGATCAATAATGATGGCGTTTTTGCCACCCATTTCTGCAATCACCCGCTTCAGATGCCTTTGACCGGGCTGTAATACGGCAGCATCGGCATAGATCTGGCAGCCGACTGCTTGAGAACCCGTAAAGGCAATCAGGTGTACGTCGGGATGCTTGACCAGGTAGGAGCCGATCACCGACCCTTGCCCCGGCAGATACTGAAACACGCCTGGGGGAATCCCGGCCTCCACCAAAATCTCGGCCAGCTTTGCGGTCATGACGGACGACGGCTCCGCTGGCTTTAGCAGCGTACAATTCCCAGCCGCCAGTGCTGCTACCACCATGCCTGTGGGAATCGCCAGGGGAAAGTTCCAGGGGGAAATCACAACCGCAATCCCGCGCGGTTGGTAGTGATATTGATTGGTTTCTCCCGGTAGATTGCGCTCGTAGCCCTGATCTAGGCGTTCGATCTCATCGGCGTAGTAGCGGCAGAAGTCGATCGCTTCAGACACTTCTGCATCACACTCGCGCAGAACCTTACCGACCTCAAACATCATCCAGGCAGCCAGCTCAGCCCGGCGTTGTTCAATCAAATCGGCAGCGCGGCGGAGTACATTACCGCGCTGTTTGGCTGGCAATTGTTTCCATCCGGGGAAGGCCGCTTTGGCAGCTTGGAGCGCCTGCTCAGCCTGCTCTATTGTAATTGCCCCCACCTGACCGACAACCTGAGTGGGATTGGCTGGGTTGAGGGAATCAAAAGTCTCCGAGGTAGAGACCCATGCACCATTAATTAGCGGCGAGTAGGTTTTACCCAGGTGCTGCCGTACGGTTTCAACTGCCTGCATCGCTTGCTCCCGGCTGGTAATATTGGCATAGTCTGTATCTGGGGCATTCTGGGGAGCTGGCCTAAACGCACCCTGCTCCATCTCAGGCACAGCCAGTAACGTCTCGACGGGTTGAGCTGAGGCACTCTGGCGCAGAAAAGAACTATTAGCCGTGTTCTCGAGCAATCGGCGGATCAGGTAGGACATACCGGGAATTAGTTTGCCGTAGGGAGAGTAGACTCGGACCCGGTGGCCTTGCTCAACCAGGGCTTTTGCCAGTCGATCCGCCATGCCGTAGAGGACCTGTAGCTCAAAGCCACGACGCGGAATCTGCAAATCTGCCGCGATCGCGATCGCCTTGGCGAGGGAACGCACATTGTGACTGCCAATGGCAGCATACAGGACTGAATGACTTTCCAGCAGTAATTGGGTCAAGCGTTCAAAGTTGGCATCGGTGGAGGCTTTCTGACGGTAAACAGGAGGCACCCAGCCTTTTTGCACCGCTTTAATCGTTTCCTGGTCCCAGTAGGCTCCCTTCACCAGCCGCACCGTCAAGGGGTGGCCCCGGCGTTTGGCCCAGGCAATTAGATTTTCTAGATCGGCTTCACTTTCACGTAAGTAGGCTTGCAACGTAATACCCACATCTGTCCGCTGGCGGAACTCCGCCTCCATCAACAAGTCCTTGAGAATTGCCAGGGTCAGGTCTTTATAGACGTACTGCTCCATGTCAAAGTGGATGGCCGCTCCCAGTTCCTGGGCCCGGCGCAGCAGAACTCGCAGGCGATCGCTGACTTGGCGTTGACTGCCCTCAGCATCCAGGGGGTCGAATTGAGCATAAAAGGCGCTCAACTTGACCGAGACCTGCACCTTAGGTAACAGCTCCCCCTCTACTCGGTCAATCTGGTCAACAATAGGCCAGTTCTGAGCCGCCGTCGTCAACTGCGTTAGCAGTTCCAAGTAGCCATCTAGATACGCCTGGGCCTCATGCTCCGTGATCACAGCCTCACCCAACAGGTCCATTGTGAAGGTCATCTTGCCTTTGCGGAGCCGCTCAATCGTTTTGGTTGCCTGGGGGATGGTTTCTCCGGCAATGTATTTGTGGGCCAGGGTTTCAACTGCCGTAGAAACTGTGGTCGCAGCCACCTGACCTGGGATTGAATCGGCTTGGCTAAAGTTGAGCATCCCTTTCAGGGCAGCAGGCAACTCCACCGAGTCATGCCCCAGGTATGCCTGCAAGTGGCGGGCCACCTCTGCTTTGCTATGCAGGGAAGGCAAACAGTCGATCAGGCGAAACAGTTGTACCCGCAAGCCGGGATTATTCATTGTCCAGGCCAGCAACTTATCGTCCCAGCGCATCTGGTCTTTGATCTGAGCCAGCAAGGAGCGGTTTCCCTGGGAGGCGGCTAGAAGCTGGCGGGCGATCGCCTGAGTCTGTGCTTCGTAGGTTTTAATTTGCCCAACCACTGCAACCTCCTGGAGATGCCCTTCTTTCAAGATAACTTGGCCCCGGAGTAGTTAGCTGTGCTGAACTGTACGGTTAGGCGGCGGTTGCAAACCAGAAGTTCTCAGGATTTGATGTGCAGCACAAGCGGGGTGAAAAGGTTGATTCGAGTTGACAATTCAATCCAAAAAGTAATAGAGATGAATGGGTAGGGACTTGTAAGCATCCCCAAAGCGATAGACACTGGTAGCAAGGAAATTCTTAACGGTTGGTTTAACGGTTAAGCATTATCGTTGAAAGTTTAATTTTTGAGAGGAAACCTCACTCATGAGTGCACAAGAACTTTTAGCCACTGCCCAGGCGATGGTTGCTGAGGGTAAGGGCGTTTTAGCGATGGATGAGAGCAACGGCACCTGTAACAAGCGATTTGAGAGTGTGGGCATCCCCACCACTGAAGACGCTCGGCGGGCTTACCGGGAGCTAATCTTGACGACTCCGGGTATCAGCGAGCTTATCAGCGGTCCGATTTTGTACGACGAGACGATTCGTCAGTCCATGAAAGATGGCACTCCCTTCACCAAGGTGATCAGTGATGCAGGGATGATTCCTGGCATCAAAGTAGATACGGGTGCTAAGGACTTTGCTGGGCATCCAGGCGAAAAGGTGACGGAAGGACTAGACGGCCTGCGCGATCGCTTTGCTGAGTACTACCAAATGGGTGCCCGGTTTGCCAAATGGCGGGCTGTGATCACGATTGGTGATGGCATCCCTAGCCGCGCCTGTATTGAAGCAAACGCTCACGGCCTAGCTCGCTATGCAGCCCTGGCTCAAGAAGCTAGCATCGTCCCGATTGTCGAGCCAGAAGTCTTGATCGATGGTGACCACACGATTGAGCGATCCTACGAAGTCACTGAGGAAACGCTGCATACTGTCTTTAATCACCTTTACCTCCAGGATGTGGTTTTAGAGCAGATGATCTTGAAGCCCAGTATGGTGATCTCCGGCAAGGGTTGCTCTAAGCAAGCCAGCGTTGATGAAGTTGCCGAAGCGACCATGACCTGCCTGCTCAGGACTGTTCCGGCTGCTGTGCAGGGGATTGCCTTCCTGTCAGGTGGTCAGAGCAATGAGCGGTCTGCCGCCCACCTGAGCGCCATGAATGCTAAGTACTGCGCTAGAGCCCCTTGGCCGGTGACTTTCTCCTACGCCCGAGCCATCCAGTACCCCGCCATAGAGATTTGGAAGGGTGAGGAAGCTAACCTCAAGGCCGCTCAGGATGCCCTATACCACCGGGCCAAGTGCAACAGTGCCGCCAGTAAAGGTCAGTACAGTGAAGAAATGGAAAAGGAACTGGTCACTGCCTAACTTTTCTGCCACGACCTAAAACCTCAAAGCCCTGATGACCCAGGGCTTTTTTAATTGTTTCAGCCCCCAATCTGCCGACACGAGCACCGAGCCTGTCTTGACTTCTAAATTACTGCTTGGATCTCGAAGCTTGCAGTTCTCAGGTCAAAGCTCCGAGTTCCGAGCCTCAAGGGTCAACCTTTTTTCTCCAAGACCCAAGTTTTAATCTCAAAGGCCAGAGCTTTTTGCTTGGAGAATGAAGCTTTTGTCTCGACGGTCCAAGTTCCAAGCTGGAAGTTTCCTGTTCCAGGGTCGGAGGTCCGAGTTTTGACCTCAAATGTTTGAGGTTTGAGGATCATAACGTTGGACCAAGGCTTGCCGAGGGACGTCGGCTCGAGCGACTGGTTAGGGTTGCCTTGGATCATCACGGATTGCCGAGGAAATGAACTTCGACGCCATTTCGAGCCTCAAGTTGTTCGATCTCGCTTTGAATCAGGCGAAATGCGAGGCTGAGGGCTTGAAACGAGTCTATTCCGCAGGCTCTTCGCACCCACACGGCAGTGCCATTCACAAATCGCACCGGGCACCTCCAATCCATCCCACTGACCGTTTCTACGTCTTGAATCGGCAAGCCGATTTCGATGCTCAGCTTGGAAGTAGCTCCGTCCTGGACGAGGTCGAACTCTCGCACAGCAACTACCGAGGTGAAATCGTTGGGGATGGATGCCAGGTGAGTCATCTCAAACCTTGGTGCGTGGAAGGCTCTCAAGTCGGAGTCCGGAAACCTAACGGTGAAGCTGAGCCGCCGCAGACGATCTCAAACGCTCAACAGATAACCTTTCGACGGTCGGCTTCAAGGGTTTTGCTTCAACGATTTTTTTAGACCGCGACTGACTTCGCAATCTTTGCCAGCAACCGCAATGCTTCATTTACAGAAGTTGAATCTCGGAAGATTTCTGCTACATCTGGATCAAGAACCACAACATTACTTGATTGCCTATAAGCTTCATAGTACTTACCACGAACACCCCCTGAAAAGTCATATTCAGGTCTCATCTCGTCATTAACTGTTACTTCAGGTTCCTGACTCATAGCTTCTTCTCTCCTGTCGGGTGGCTAAACGGGCGCTGATTAAACGCACCTCACCTTCTCGTTCTATGTGGGATACAACCAAAAGACGTTGCAACCTTGACTGACCCGTTGTCAAAAAGCGGAATTCACCCACCGAGTGGTCAGGGTCAGAGATTGTAATAGCTAATGGATCTCCGAAGACGGTGACAGCCTCTTCAAAAGACACACTATGCTTCCTGACATTGCTACTTGCTTTGTCTGAATCCCACTGAAACTTCATAGGGCTATTCTACTTTCAAGCCGCAAAGTAAAGTGGGCGATTGCCTACCCTACTGCTTTATTAGCACCTTGTTCTTCCATGTGAGCAGAAATCACGACGAGAGAAAATCTCCCAAAGTTGGATTTTAACGCCATCAGGATTCAATTCAAATTCGTAGTCTCCGCTTTTGGCAACAGATAGTCTGACCAGTCTAGTTCTGTTTCCGTTTCGCCCATCAAACTCTACTACGGATGCAGGAGTTCCTATTGGAGAACCTCCTGTGCATGGACTAACAGCTTGTAGGACTTTCTTTGAAAAACTAAGCGATTGTCTCATTGTTATTAGCCCACGCAACACTCAAACAATTATCTTTACTCCTCGACAAGAATGTTGGGGTCAGATTCAGCAGATCTAAGATCATTTGACTTGTTAAGTACTATGCGCCATACCCGATGAACCAAAGTTGTCGAGGCGTTGAACAGTGCAAATCCAATCAGTGGGTGGAGTACGTTCAACGGTAAAAAGCGGTTGAGGTGAATCGTGATGAATTGCAAAATGAGTAGTGTTGTTAAACCTACCGTCAGCATTTGGATTTTTCGAGGAAATGGGCTGATGAACACCCATCCCAGTAGGAGTAGAGCTAAGCCGCTATATCCACGCACAAGTCCGACATGAATACTCCACCAATTTGGACTGAAGAAAACTGCCAAGCCAACTGTCAGTAGTTGAGCAACTAGACAGAGGTTAAATAGTATAGCGATCGCAGGAAAGCCAATGTGGGTCCAGCCTGCAGATGGTTGCGTGGGCTCGGAGTGAGTCATGATTAAGATTATTCTTGAAAATGAATCCTGTAGATTGGAGCGTGTCACTTTTTTGAAAGTGCCCAGAATGTTAGGTAAACGCTAATTTCAGCCAGGCTCATATGACACAAAATTGTCCGCCTAGACCACCTGTGAAAAAGGTGCCACGCTCCCTGTAGATTTGCCTACTTTGCTTCTAAACCCAATGTCCCCGTGGCATATAACATCGCCTTACTCACCAACTCAGCCCCCGCTTTTTCGGGTGAACCGACATCGAAGGGAGGGGCTGGATCGTACTCCATCAAGAGTTGAGCGATCTTGGCGGCTTCCTCTCCACAAAGCTTTGCAGCAATCACTAGACCAAAATCAATGCCTGCTGTAACACCCCCACCAGTGATGCGATTTCGGTCAATCACAACTCGCTCCGTTCCGACCTCAACGCCCAACCCTGCCAGTTGTTCACGGGCCAGCCAATGAGTCGCCGCTCGATACCCTTGGAGCAGTCCTGCCTTTGCCAGAAACTCAGAGCCGCCGTACACAGAGGTGATGAACTTTGCTATACTACCTTGCCTACGGAAAAATTCAAGCACCTCTGGATCATCTACGACTGTCATCTGTCCTAAGCCGCCGCCGACACAGATCACGTCCAAGGGCGAGCAATCTTTAAAGGTGGTATCAGGCAGAATCATCATGCCGTCATCGGTTTTGATCGGGTCTAGCGTTTTCCAGATTCGATGAAGCTGGACATTAGGAAGCGCACTAAAAACTTGCTGGGGTCCCACAATATCAAGCGTCGTCATGCCGGGATAAAATACCAAACCAATGATGTGCTTTTGTGAGTGAGTCATTTGTTAGTTTCCTATGGGTAATTGCAATAAAATCTATACTATGGATTGCAATCAGCCGCGCCTAGACCTCGATCGGGTACACTTTGAGGAACTAATGATGGCAAATTCGTTGCAGCCTATATTTCAAGCGATCGCTCAAGCAAAAGATGAGGAAGCGTTGAGACGACAGATTTTGCCAGAGGTGAGGGAGGATTTTGCTGCCAAACGATCAGGATTATTTTTCTTCGATCAAATACCCATTGTTGATCGCAAACTTCTGAAAGCCCTACAATTTGGGCTATCCACTGAACACAATCCAGTTGTACGCTACTTAGTAGAGCGGCATGCACCTGTTCATGAAGCATTGGTGGTATCGCCCAAAATATGGACTATGATCTGCCCTCGCGCTGACCACTGGCATGTTATGGCAGGACCAATTGTGAGTAAGGGTCAACTAGTGGGTGTTATAGGCTTTACCCGTGAGCAGACAATGCCCGCGTTTGATACACAAAATTTGACAGATTTGAGTGCGCTCTGTCTGCATCTGTCCACTTGGGTTGTAACGGTACGCTCACAGCGCCAACAACTGAAACCTGATTGCCTAACACCTCGTGAACTGCAAATTGCCGAGTTGGTTGCTTTGGGGCGAACAAATGCAGACATTGGTGCAAAACTTTGGATCAGCGAAAATTCTGTAAAACAAGCTTTAAAGCGAATGTTTCGTAAACTTGAGGTTTCATCTCGCGCCGAGATGGTTGCACAACTTTCCGCTACACAACACCATTTGCCGAGTACAAAACTATCTTCATCTAACTCATGTTGAACACTCACCAATAATCTTTTGGTTGCGCCCTCACTGACTAACCAACAGCATACGACTAAGTTCACCCGCGCCAGTCACTATGCTTCCGACGCGAGGAACAAGCGAAGGGAGCGAAGCTGTAGTCGGTCGGGGCAGCGCCTTGTTCGGCTGCTATTGATCGCTTCTAGCTCAGTAATGTTCGCCTTGAATACCAAGCATGAATAAGAAGATTCTGAAAAAATAGCACAGGTGTATCAAAGCCAGCCGATGCAATAATTGATTCGACTTCTTGGGGTGGCAGTATAGCTACATCACGACCATAAACAGCGCGCATCTTTTCAATGTCCTCCTCCGTTAGTTCGGTAGAAAACTTCATCATTCGTAGCCAAACATCAAGAAGGCTCTGATAGGCTGAAGTGGACATATCACAAGCTATGTCGGAACTGATCAAATATCCTTGAGGGCGAAGTCGTAAAGCAATTTGATTAAAAAAGTTGCGCCTCTCCTCTTTCTGCAGGATAAAGTGAGAAACCACAAGGCAAGTCGCCGCATCAAACGAGTCTGATGCAGGCAGCGAATCGAGATAACCTTCGTGAAAAGTGCAACGGGATGTGATGCCACTTTCTTCAACCTTCTGGCGACAAATATCAAGCATTGCAATCGCAGGCTCTACCGCCGTGAATCGCCATTGTGGAAATGCTTGAGCAAGAGCAATCAATTCCGCTCCGGTTCCTACGCCGACGCAGAGTATCCGTGCATCGGTAGGAAGTTCCGATAGTATGGTGCGGATGAACAAATCAAGGGAGTCGCGGATTGGAGCCAACTTAGCCCACCTTTTATCGTAGGAAGACGCGGCTTTTTGATCGAAAACAATAGCAGGTTCTTGATTTTTCATCATGAAAGCGAATGAGGTGGCAACCAGTATTTTAGACATTCAAATGTTGCGCTGTTTTTGAAGCTGCGTGCAGCAGCCGGACTGACGAGCCTACTTACATGACCAGCCTTACGCTCAGTCGGCTAGCAGTAACTTAAACCTTCTATAGACCTTTTGACTCGACATCGGACGCGCTTTCGGTTGGTTTTGCCCAGTCGCGATCGCGCAAATAGGATTCAAGGTTGGTCGGTGCAGGAAAATCGCGTTTCAACTCCGCCAGATCCGCGCCGTAGCCGACGTTCTCAAACCAGCGATACATGATGGTCATTTCCTCTCCGGCTTGCTGCTCAAACGCTTCAAACGGAATTTGTTGGTATTTGACGTTTGTTCCCAAAACGCGGCTGAACGCGGCAGCAATTTCTGTCATTGTCATGTCCACACTGGCGACTTCCTTTTCGCGGTTCAAGAAGTCTGCGGGACGCTCGAAAACCTCAGCGACCATTTCCCCGTAATCTTCTTCGGAAAGTTGCTGCAATTTCGTCTCGGGACTGAGCGGCTGAGGAAGCGTGCCGTTTTCAACCATCGGGCGCATCGCGTTGTAATTGTAAAAGAAGAAAACCGGACGCATAATCGTGTATGGCAAACCACTGGCTCGAATGTATTCTTCAACTTGAAACTTGCTGTCGAAATGTGGAATGCCAGTTTTGCGTTCTGCGCTGCCCACCGAACTGTAGACGAAATGCTGGATGCCCGCCGCTTTCGCTGCGTCTGCGATCGCCTTGCCCTGACGGATTTCAGTTTCCAAGCCGTCTTGGAAGGTTTGCACCGAAAAAACGCCAGAGGCACCTTGCAGAGCGCGGTCAAGTGAAGCGCGATCGCTGAAATCTCCTTCTACAAGTTCTGCGCCCGCTTGTTTGAGTGCTTGGGCAACGGGCTTGTTTTGGTCGCGCACGAAGGCACGAACCGTGAAATTTCCGCGCTGTAAAAGATGACGCGCCACCGCTCCGCCTTGGTTGCCAGTTGCACCAGTGACGAGAATGGTTTGATTTGAATTTTCCATTTTTATTTCCCTTGTAAGTTGGTTATCTGACCGAATTACGTTGCAAAAAATGAGTCACAGATGCTTTAGCATCAGATATGCTTAGTCTTTAATACGCTGATAATCAATGTATCAAGTAAATTTCAGAAGATCAACCTCAGAAGGCTGAAATCCTTAAAGAAGGTTGTGGACGATTTGATCCAATAGCTTCAAAACAGCTTCCTGTTTTACCTCTGAGATACCTTCGGTTGCCTTCTTGATGGACTCTACACTTGCAGACGGTAAAATTTTCATGAGTCGCCTGCCTTCGTCGGTGAGCCAGATTCGGACAATCCGACGATCATCAGGATCACGCTCTCGACAGACAAGCTTACGCTCTTCCATCCGATCTACAACTCCGGTGAGCGTTGCACCTAATTGCTTGAGCTTATCTGCAATGCCAGACGCTGAAAGACCATCCTCTTCCCACAGACAGCACAAGACAACGTAGTGAAATGGAGTCAGTCCATAGGGTTCTAGCCGCTCTAGGAAATCCCGATACATCAATTGGGATGCCAGTTTAACTTTGTACCCTAAACTGTAAGGTGCCAAGGCATAGCGCCATTGTTGGAGAAAATTAGCGTTTGAGGATGTAGGCATTTCAGAACAAGGCTGATGGATGGCTGAGCCAGATAGTTAATACATTAACTATTCTATGCCGTTTACCTGATCAACAACCTCAAAATAGCTTCAGTAGACCGAAACGTTCTGCGATCGCTTTCTGCGTTTCTAAGATTCTATAGCTCACTCGCAGGTAGGCGTTAGAACTGGCAAAAACTGGAATTACCGTCAATGCGATCGCTCCGGGGACGATTGCAACTGAAATGTTTCATCAAAAGACTTCCTCCAGTAGCGAGGGCAAACAGCGCTATTTAAGCATGATTCCGATGGGTCGGTTCGGTCAGCCCTCCGAGATTGCTGGCGCGATCTCCTTCTTCTGCTCTGATGATGCAGCGTTCATCACGGGACAAACCTTAATTTACGGTGGAGCAAGTATCGGTCGCAGTCTGATCTGAACAGAGGGCATCAGTAAAGCGTCTTTCTCAAGCAATGAAGTAGCCAGTCACGCATGAAGAAGATGCATAGTTCCTGCGCTTGCCAATCCTGCCAATATTGCTGAACCTTACGACTACGGTGAAATGAAGCTCCATGTATTTCCACACGTCAACCAAATGATTTGCGGTGGTGTTTCAAGACGAGCAACCAAATTTACAAAGTCGCTGTCTTTTGTCATAAAGATGACTCCTTGAGCTTTTGCCACCTCAAAGATTTCAGGGTCTTCAGCATCTCTCAATCCAATATCGCGTAAAGCTGCTGCTGCTACTCCAAATATGTTAGTAATCCAAGGTGCGATCGCAGGCGATAGGTGTGCATCAATCCAGATTGTCGTCACGCTACCAACACTGAATGATTTAGCTTACGTGCAGCATAGGTGAGTGCTGCCTTCAAATCGTCTATCTCTCAATCAGTCAATTCTTCCAAAATTTGCTCGGCACTAAGTCCAGCGGCAAATAGATCCAAGACATCGGATACCCGGATTCGCATACCACGAATACAGGGACGACCACCACACTGTCTGGGGTTAACTGTAATTCTTTCAAGTAGCGTTAACATTTGAGTAACCTCTATAAACAACTGTTGCTGGTTGTTGCGAGTTGCACGTTGTTTCCTAAAAGGATTCCCGCGATCGCAATGGATCAGCTTAACCTGTTCATCTGCTAAACCTGAAGGGGCCCCTTTGGTCAAAACTTGTCAACCTGTTTGAAGCACACCACAGAAAGAAATTAGTCTTGCACCACTTGTTACCAAACGATCGTCCTTGTTTTTGTCTTAACGGCGGAGTTAACGTGGGGCGAAACCGCCGTTAAGCCCGCTTGAATTTACCACGCAACGCGATAACAAAGACGCTGTTTCGCCCTCACGTCCAACGACTTGTTCGACGGCGCGTTACAATCAGCTATTCGCTGCTGCCTCTCTGATAACGTCCAAAACTTCTTTCGCATGGGAAATCATTGCAACGTGACTTGATTCCAAAACAATCGTCGTTGCGCCTATTCGTTCAGCCGTAAAACGCTGTAAATTGGGTGGAACAGTTTTGTCGCTACTGGATACAACATACCAAGTTGGTTTGTTCTTCCACGCAGGACTGCTCACTTTGGCTTGCAGCACGGATTGAGACGGCGCGGTTTGAGTCGCGTAAAGTAATGCCGATTTTTCTGCCGGAAGGTCGTTCGCAAAAGTTTTTTGCACGCCTTCTTTGGACAGCCAGATAAATCCATTTTGTTCCTCGAAATACTGCGACGCAGGTGCAGGTTCGTACTTGCCCAACATATCTACGGTAGTTTCGCCAGCATCGGGAGCAAGCGCGGCAATATAAACTAAGCCTGAAACTCGTTCGTCGTTACCGGCTTCGGTGATGACGAAACCGCCCCACGAATGACCGACCAGAATACATTGACCTTCAATGCGAGCCAAAGCGCGTTTTGTCGCATCAACATCATCCGCCAGAGAAGTCAGCGGATTTTGAACCGCCACAACTTCGTAGCCTTCCGCCAGCAACGCCGGAATGATTTCGTTGTAACTAGATGCATCCGCCCAAAAACCGTGAACTAACACAATGCTTTTAATTTCACTCATACTTGTTTCTCGTTTTCGCCGATAAACTTGTTCATCAATCCATCCGTGTTTAAGTCAATCAAAAATTCCAGCGCATAACCGGCGTAGCGCTCCTGCATAATCGTTTTGATGTGGGCTTTTTGATCATCGGATAGTTTACTGCTGCCGTTTGTTTCGTCTTGCACTATGCGAGTAAAATCGCGGATGTATTCCGCTTGCTCGTCCACGGCGACGAGACTTGTTTTGCCGCCGTGACCCGCATAAACGGTTTTTGCCGCGCCGTATTCGATTTTCAAATACTCCAGATGTTTTAGCCAAGCCGTTGAGCGTCCTTCCGCCAGCCACGGATGCGCCCGCTCGTAAACTAAATCCGAAGCCAGCAAAATCTTTTCGTTCGGCAGGTAAATGACCGTGTTGGTTAAAGATTCGCCTGCCCCCAACTCGTCAATGACAAAATGTACGCCATCAATTGTCAACTCGTCTTTCGGCTGCAAGAGGCGATTCGGAAAAACTGTCGCATCGGGATAATCATCAGCGTATTTTTGTTTCCAAAATTCACGTTTCTCGGCTTCCGTCGCCTTGATGCCATCAAAAGTCGCTTGCGTCGCATAAACGGGAAAACCATCTTTGTCTGGGCTTAAAACGATTGTCCCGTTAAAGTGGTCTGGATGCGGATGCGTAATGATAATGGCAAGAATCGGCTTACCCGTTGCTTCAACTTTTTGTTTTAATTCTTGCGCTGTGGAAACGAGAAATTGCGTATCAATAACAACAACACCGTTTTCGGTTTCGATGATAAAAGAGTTCACCCAAAACGCCGCTTCGGGCGACTTGTAAATATTAATTGAGCAATATGGTTTATTCATATGATTTTTTTACACACAACTTGCAACCTTCGAGAAGCTGTCGAACTATTGATTACACAGGCTTTGTCTGTCTATCTACCCTAATCTGGGTGATTAGGCTGAAAGTTTGCAGTTTAACTACCCTAAGTGGGGATTAGACTGCGGCTTGTCAGTATGTTACTCCTCTCAGAGTGATTAGACCGCAAAGCTCTGTAGTTTTTCTTATGAGATCTGGCAGCGTCTTGGGAACCACCTGATAATGCTGACCTTTTATCCCTGACGATGAAACCTCGCCCCAAGAAACTACTCAATTCCCCTGCTGAGACGCTACGCAAATAAGTTCGTGAGGCCATTTGCCTCAACTATTACCCCTATCGCACTGAAGAAAGCTCCATCTGTCGCTACGTCATTTTTCACAACAAGCAGCATTCCAAAGCACGGGCATAAGACTTACGCAGAAGAAAGGCGATTGATCAAGTTAGTGCACTCTACGCTATGACTGACAGTAATGAACTGACTCACATTACCAATGCAATGGGCTGCGTTAGCAATGCAACACCCTGCATTACAAATGCGACCTGCGACCTTGGCATCTTTGCTACTTACATTGCCATTGTGACTACCTACATTACGAATGCAACCCGCTACATTAGCATGGCAACAAGTCAAGTTAGTACTAAAAGGCTAAGATAATTTGTTGGCGAGGATACATCAAGGACAATGTCCTTTCCTTAGTCTTTGAAGATCTTAAGGGTAAAGACGTTCCAGTTCTCAAGGTCTTGTGAGTTAGGAGACTGGCAGTGCGACGCGACTATGCCATCACTGCATCCAGCAGGAGATCAGCACCAAAGCGCACCGGGTCGGTGCAGGGCAACCCAGTTTCTACCTGGACCTGTTCAATCGCTTGCTGAGCTGAGGGTTCATCTAGCTGGGCAGTGTTGAGGGCGATCGCCACCACTGGAGTATCAGCAAAAGCTCCTGCTCCAGACACCACCCGCTCGTAGAGCCGCACTACCTCCCGCAAAGGTGGAATTGCAACCTGGGGATGATTACGAATGTGGGTCTGTCTGGCCCGGTGCACCAAGACTAGATGGGTGGGCTGAGCCCCTCGCAGCAGCGGCAGGGTCGCGGTCGAGCCGGGATGAAGCAGGGAGCCTTGTCCTTCAATATTCAGGAGATCATAGTCGCGGCCAAAGCGCATCACCATCTGCTCCACGGCCCCGGCAGCAAAGTCTACCCGGACCGCGTCCAGGGCAACCCCGTCCCCCTTTAGGACCAGACCCGCCTGACCAGAGGCCAAAAACTTAGAGCGCAACCCCCGCTGCAGCGAGGCCCGGTGTAGCTCCAAACTCGTTGCCATCTTGCCCACACCCATGTCGGTGCCGACAGTCAAAACCCGCAGGCAGGGTAGCAGGCGTGCCTGACCACCGCCCACAGTTAAGTCAGCAGGTTCCTGGCGGACATCCCAGATCCATTGGCCCTGCTTTAATAAGCCGCGCAGGGCTGGATGGCTCTCTAGAGAGGTGTGTAAAGTATTCACCACCGACAGCCCTGCGGTCAGGGCCTGTTGAATCTCTGGCAACCACGCCTCTGGTAGGGCACCCCCAGAAGGGGCAATGCCAATTACCAATACATCTGGAGTGTAAGGCAGTGCCTCTGCTACCGAAGCCACAAGTGGCACCGGACGAGGAATTCCGGTCAGCTCAGGTAAGGAGCTACCAGCACACTGCCGGTCAATCACGGCGACGAGGGGGACTTCGCTGTAGCGCAATAGGGCCAGCCCAGTTTTGCCAGCGGCACCCTGGATACCCTCGTGCAGAAGAATGGCGACTCGATGATCAGGGGTGAGCACAATACTTCACTCCTAAGCCAGGTTGATCAGTGGGTTGTACACGTCCATCCTGCACTAGTGCGCCTCTAAACGGGTCGTCTACCAGGTTCAAATGACTGTCTAAGTCAAGCTGGTCTGCCAGCGGTGAGAGATGGGCGGCGGCTGTATTGGCAAGGGAGCTGTCGGAATAGCAGCCAAACATCACCTGTAACCCGCAAGCCCTTGCGGTCTCGACCATGCGGATTGCCTCCGTTAGACCCCCGCCTTTGATCAGCTTGATATTGACGCCGTGGACTCGGTCTGCCAGGCGGGGGATATCCCGGCTGGTCCGGCAGCTTTCGTCCACAAAGATGGGGAGCGGCGATCGCCGGTAGAGTTCCGGCAGGTCTGCCTCCTGCCCCCGGAGTAGGGGTTGTTCCACATACTCTACATCCTGCTCAGCTAGCCAGTCACTCATCTTAATGGCCTCCTCCAGATTCCAGCCGCCATTGGCATCGACCCGTAGTGGTGTTTTTGGGGGTGCCTCCTGCCGAACTGCTCTCAGCATGGCCTGATCCGCCTCAACTCCCTCAGGGCTACCAAGTTTGACTTTCAAAGGGTGGGCTCCAAACAGTTGCAGCCAATTCCGCACTCGCTGGCAGGCTGCTGCCGGTGAGCTAATCCCAATCGTGAGGGAAGTGGGGACAATCCGGTTCCGGTCTAAGCCCCAGAGTTGCCACAAGGGAAGTCCGGCTCGTTTTCCCACCCAGTCGTGCAGGGCAATATCTATAGCGGCCCAGGCGGCAGAGGAAACCTGGGCCGCTGCCAGAATTTGCTCAACTTGCTGTCGTTCTAGCGGGCTAACTCCGGCCAGCAGGGGAGCAACCTGCTGCACCTCCTGGAGGGTTTCCTCGCTACTTTGCCGGTAGTTGCCTAGGGAGAAGGGTGAGGCTTCCCCCCATCCCTCAATGCCATCTTGGGCCACCCGCACCCAGAGGTTGGTTGTTTTGGCAGTGGTTCCCCGGCTGATCGTCAGAGGGAAGCGCTTATGCACAGTGAAAGGTTGCGCCCAAATTTGCATAATACTGGCTAGGCCGCTTTTCCCCAGTTCCACATCACCGGGTCCTCGTCCAGGTAATCAGTGACGATGCGCCCGATCGCGTCAATCTCTTGCCGGTCCGCTTCGGAGAGTTGAACTGCTGCGGCTTTGGCGTTTTGAGTCGCCTGCTCAGTATTACGTGCCCCCACAATTGCGCTGGTTTGGGGCTGGGCAATCAGCCAGGCGATCGCCAGATTGCTGAGACTGACCTGGTGGCGATCGGCGATCAGGCGCAGTTTATCTAGAGCTTGCTGAGCGCGTTTGTAGGTCTCTCCCTGAAACAGTTTGTTTTTCCCCCGGTTATCACCCTCAGCAAACTTATGCTCAGAACCGAACTTACCCGTCAACAACCCCTGAGCCAAAGAGGAGTAAGCCAAGATGGAAATATTGTGCTCCTGACAGTAGGGCATCACGTCCCTTTCAACCCACCGCCAGAACAGGGAGTAGGGGGGCTGTACACTATCAATCCGACCATACTGCATCGCTTCTTCTAGCTGGGCGCGGGAGAAATTTGAAACCCCGATCGCCCGGATCTTACCCTGCTGCTTTAGGGCATTTAGGCCACTCATAGTCTCTTCAATCGGCACAACTTCACTGCCAAACGCCCCAGAGGGCCAGTGAATTTGGTAGAGGTCAAGATAGTCCGTCTGCAAGTTTTTTAGCGAGCCGTCGCAGGCTTCAATCACCTGATTGTGCTTGAGATGGTTGGCGAAGACCTTCGAGGCATAGACCACCTGATCGCGAGGGATATCTGACATGGCTTGGGCGACCACTTGCTCTGAGTGACCCTGACCGTAGACCTCAGCGGTGTCAATCGTGCTAATCCCAGCATCAAAGGCTGCCCGGATTGCTTTGATGGTTTCTGCATCTTCAACCCCAACCCACTGCGCTTTACCAGCCTGCCATGTGCCCATAAAGATGGGTGTGATCTGCACTTCAGACGTGCCTAGGGTTCGCTTTTCCATGCCTGCTCCTTAATCGTAAATGGATACATGCCTACTAGCATCCACCGTGCGTCCATTCGGCTCCTAAGGTAGGCGGGAGCCTGATTCTTCTCACTTTAGCAAGCCGTTCCCGCCAGAACAGGAATTACCTCAGATCGAACCAGGGGCTAGGGCGATCGCAGGTCGCAGGTGGTCTGCATGATTCCTGGGTTGACTGGGCGAAAATGTCAAAAACTCCATCATCAAAATTTTGAAACTTGTTGCTAAGGTTCTGATAGCGGTACTTTGTTGACACGGGAGGAGTAAGCGTGTTGAGTCGGGGTTGGAGGTAATCCAATGAGTCAGCGTCTACCCGTCACACCTGCACCAGAACCGCTTGAGGCCTATGCCCAGCCCTTCGACGCCCAGTTTTCTA
>JBGTDT010000056.1:0-36392 GCA_041748155.1 Thermosynechococcaceae cyanobacterium
CGCTTCGCTCTTTCTCATCCCTTTATCGATTGCCTGTATCACTTTTTGCCTTAAGTCGTAGCTGTAGGGGGCTGCCATTATCCTCACCTCTCTTTTCCCACCCTCTATTGTGTCCTAACCCTCATGCCCTTTGCTATACAATCCTCAATCCTTGTTTAATTGTCGAGGTGTTGTCGAAGTCTACAAAAGGTTATGACCGCACAGACAAATTTCGCTACTATCGCTCAATTACAGAGCTTCAAGAATATGTGTTGATCGATCAATACGGAATTGCAATTGAGCAGTATACGAAGACTGACAAAAACGCGTGGCTGTTTCGAGCCTATGAGTCTGATGCTGAAAAAATTAACTTTACTCCGGTGAACGTAGAGATGGCGTTGGCGGAGCCGCTCAGAATGAGCATCGCAGACATTTACGAAGGTGTGGACTTTAGCTTGAAGGATCTGGAGGAGTAACCGCGATCGCAGTGTCAGCCGCCTAACCTACCCTGCACTAGGCGGCTAGTTAAGCGCTGTCCAAATATTGAGCGTCAGGCTTTGTTTCAGAGTGATTTGCCATGGTGGAGTTTATTAGCCATTAGCCCTAATAGTAATTGCCCACTTTGCGATGGTGCACCGCAGGCAGGGCATCTTGTTTAGAGACTCGTCCGGCCTGAGCTGTGCTGTAGACAACCCAGTGATCGCTGCACTCCATCCGGCTAGTCACTTCACACTCTAAAAAGGCTAGGGCATCAGTCAGAATCGGTGAGCCATTGCTGGCGGGTTGGGTTTTGACTCCGGCAAAGCGATCGGCACCGGGGAGGAAGCGCTTGAGAAAATGCTTCATCAATCCTAGGTGGTTGCCTTCTTCCAAGACGTTGAGGACAAAGCGATCGCCCACTTGCATCAGGGATTCAATTGCCCGGTCCTTAGCAACAGCAATAGTTACCCCCAGGGGTTCAAAACTGGCTTGCGAGACCCAGGAGGCCAGCATTGCGCCGCTTAGTACCCCTTTTTTAGCTGTGATAATGTATAGCCCTCCAGAAATCCGGCCCAGGGCCTTGTCCAGATCGCTATCCATCGACTTTTGTTTCTTGATAGTGTGCTTGCGGGTCAGGGACTGGCCTAAATCCGTACCCGCTTCTTCGCAGAGCTGGTAGACAGCTTCTGTGGGGGTATCTTTTATCCGGATTGGGGGAAAGGCTACCGTTAAACCGAGTTCCCGGAACTGAGTCAGGATCGGGTCTACGGGGTCGTCATTACCACCGTAGGATTCAAACAGGCCAACCACCTGCTTGTCCACTGCAGCCAGCACAGTACCCATTGCCGCTTGAGCTACCGATGCACCAGAACCAGAAACGGGCGGCGTACTAAGCACAATCCCCGCCGTCCGGCTAACCAACTCCTGGACATGTTGTGGATCAGCAGATTTCAAATCCATCATCTCCACGGCAACACCTGTTTTGTTGATGCCCCTGGCAATCGCCTGGGAGAGGCGATCACTATAGCCGTAATCAGAGACATAAAATACAGCAACGGCGGTCTCTGCTTTGGCCTTGGTCTGGCTCCAGCGGCGGTAGCGCTCGGTGAGTTCCTCGACGTGGTGGTTTAGGAGAGGACCATGCCCCGTGGCGATCGTTGAGACTGACTCCAGTTTGTCCATCCGCTTTAGGGCTGCCAGCACCGAGCGAGCATTGGGGGCCATCAGGCAATCGTAGTAAAACCGGAAGTCGGCTTCAATGGCTTCTAAATCTTCGTCAAAGGTGGGCTCGGTGCAATAGTGCAGGCCAAAGGCGTCACAGGTAAACAGAACCTGGGTTTTTGGATCGTAGGTGAACATGGTGTCGGGCCAGTGCAGGTTAGGAGCACTGATAAATTCCAGATTGTGCCCTTGGCCTAAGTCCAAGCGATCGCCGTTTTTAACCACGCGCCGCTCGAACGGCTGATGCACCAGATCTTCTAGAAACTGGATTGCCACTTTAGAACCCACGACAGTCAGTTGAGGGACCAGCGCTAAAACATCTTTAACCAACCCGCTGTGATCCGGTTCGGTATGGCTGATCACCAGGTAGGCAATGTCTTGGGGATCAATTACCCCGCTGAGAGTATCCAGGTAGAGTTGGCGGAACTTTTCATGGGAGGTATCGATTAAGGCTGTCTGGTCACCCCGAATTAAAAAGGAGTTGTAGGTGGTGCCATTTTGGAGGCCAAACTCAATATCAAAGCGATCGCGGTCCCAATCCAGGGAGCGAATCGTGCTGGTGTCGGTGGCAATCTCCGTCGTCTGCATCGTTAAACGCTTCTGAGTCCGGTCAGCAAGCACAACCATTGACGGCCTCCTGTAATTTAATAATTTTTTATACCTATGCCCTCATCCTATCTCGGTTCGGGTTTTGAGCAAGCTCTCTCACAAGTGCTCCTGCCGCTTCAGAATCCAAAGGCTCAGAGAAGTAATAGCCCTGGGCATATCTACACTTTAGTCCTCTCAATTGCGCGACTTGCTCCGCCGTTTCCACACCCTCGGCAATCACATCCATCCCTAAACTGTCAGCCAGACTCGCGATCGTCCGGACAATCTCCAAATTCTGATTTTGAATTGTCATTTTGATTAAGGACTGATCGATCTTAAGGGCATTGACGGCAAAGCGATTTAGATAGCTTAAGGATGAGTAGCCGGTGCCAAAATCATCAATTTGCACCTGCACGCCTAGGGCTTGCAATTGCAAGAGGATGGCTGCTATCGAGTCAGCATTTTCCATGAGTATGCTTTCGGTGATCTCCAGCTTCAAACTCCGACTATCTAGGCCAGTCTCCCGCAGAATTTCTCCTAGCTGCTCAATGAGATGAGACTGCGCGAACTGTCTACTGCAAAAATTGACACCAATGGCCAAGGGTAAGGTATCGGCGGAGTGAACCGCCGCTGCGGGATGCCTCGCCTGCCACTGCCGTAATTGCTGACAAGCCTGACGCAGCACCCACCAATCAATTGGCAGGCTGAGCCCAATTTCTTCGGCTACCCGTATAAACTCCACTGGAGCAAGCAGGCCACGACTTGGATGCTGCCAACGCACCAGCGCTTCAAAACCTGTAATTTTGCCGCTCAAGAGTGACACGATCGGCTGGTAGTGAACCCGAAACTCCTGGCGCTCAATCGCCCGTCGCAGGTCTTTCTGCAACTGCAAACCTGCGACTGCATGGGTGTACATTTCGGGATTAAATATCTGACAACGGGCCTGCAACCCCGGCCCGTTCCTGCCCTTAGCGCGATACATTGCGGTATCAGCATCCCGCAGCAGATCTTCTGGACGGTTATGCGATTCGTCATTTAGGGCAATGCCAATACTAGCGAAGGTAAACACTTCACAAGGTCGAGCTTCCAGAGTTCCTTGAGAGGCAGCGAGATTAAAGGGCAAGGCTAACTGCGCTTGTATTCGTTCAGCAACGCGGATGGCATCGCTGACGTCTGTAATATCCTCAAGCAGGATTGCGAACTCATCTCCTCCAAGTCGTGCTGCTGTGTCGCTAGGGCGCAGACAGGCCTCTAGCCTCCGAGCTACTGAGATCAGGAGTTGATCTCCAGCGGCATGTCCCAAGCTGTCATTGATCAGCTTGAAGCGGTCAAGATCTAAAAAGA
The DNA here is from genome assembly GCA_041748155.1 of Thermosynechococcaceae cyanobacterium. Classification (GTDB taxonomy): domain Bacteria; phylum Cyanobacteriota; class Cyanobacteriia; order Thermosynechococcales; family Thermosynechococcaceae; genus JBGTDT01. The sequence goes on from JBGTDT010000056.1 coordinate 3,613, forward strand.
GGACAGCAAATAAGTACGACCCGGAGGGGGCCCCATGGCGTTTTGCGTGCTCGACGGCCTGCCCTAGCCGATCCATGAACAAGTGCCGATTGGGTAAACCTGTGAGGGCATCGTGAAAGGCGTTGTGCACTAGCTGCGCTTCAAGCTGTTTGCGCTGAGTAATGTTGCGTATCGACCAGCGCAAAGCAACGACTGGAGAGTGCTCTAGACCGCTGTGGATGGCGATGGCTGTTAAAGCAGCGTCAAATACCTTGGCCTCGGAGGAGTTTTTGGTGGAGTGAGGCTTTAGATGAGCTTCCCACTCTAATCGACTAATCTCTTGGAGCCGGGTCAATTGGGTGCGAAAGCCTCGACGCTCTTCCCCAAGAAAGAAGTTGATCAGGAGCTTACCGACTAGAAGCTGTGATGGGATATTCAGCAACCTGGCAGCCGTGTAGTTAGCTTCCTGAATCTTTCCTTCTCTACCCGTTACCAGGTAGCCGTCTGGAGCGAACTCGAATAAGTCTTGGTAGCGCTGACGTTCCGCTTCTGCTGAGTCACGGGCCGCGAGCAGGTCCTCCTCAACTACCTGCAATTCTTCTAGGGCGGTGTCGAGTTTTTCAAAGGCCTCTGCCAGCAGCAGGGAACTCACTTGCAGGGTAGAGTCGTGTCTGGGGCTGGCAAGATGCTGCATTATAACTATGCGCTGGCGCATCTCCTGTATACGCCGAGTGAACTCACCTTGGCTCATACTGAGCTTTTCCCCCTGAGTTCCAATGCCTACAGCATAAAAGATAATTTCAGGGAAGGTTTCAGTTCTACAGAAAGCGTTACGCTACTATTGCCAAATCCTAAGTTTTCCTGACATTTAGCTGTGCTTGAGAATCTTAGCTGACAAAGGTGGAGCGATCACCAGCAGTCGCCAAACTGTTAGTTACCTCGGCCCGGAATCAAGCTACTGCTCAGTTTCTTAATTGCATTGCCAGCCACTTCGCCGTAGCGGAGTTTGCCGCAGAGGATTTGACCCATGCGCTGGGTGGCTGCGGGTTGCTTGATACCCAGTCTGTAACCAACCCCAGGGATGCGGTAAAAGATACCTGCTAGGCGCTGAGCCCAGACCATATCAGAGCCCCACTCCTCAGCAATGACTTCAGTATAGTTTTCCAGGGCACTGCTATCTCCTGCCAAGGCCCGGTTGATCGCTTCTGAAGCTTTAAGACCACTAAACATAGAGGGGCGAATTCCTTCTGCCGTGAAGGGGTCAACCACGCAGGCAGCTTCCCCAGCTAACAAGGCGTTTTGGGTGTGCAGTTTCTGATTGCCGTCCCAGAGACAGAGGGGGTGACCGTACTGTTTAGTAGTCTTGAAGTCAACCCCAAACAGGTTGGAGTATTCGGTGACAATTTCCCGCAGATTCTGGGGTTCGCCGCCCCGGAAAGTGCCAATGCCAATCGAATAGCCGTCAGCTTTGGGAAAGTTCCAAATGTAGCCGTTTTTGACCATGCCAAATTCAAAGTGAGCTGTGTGGCCGTTGGTCACCTCCGCTGGGGCTTCTGCCTCTAGGGCTCCCCCCATGCGGCGTTTGCGCTCCTTAAAGCCAAGCCATTTTGCCATTGGTCCCTTAGCACCGTCGGCGGCAATCAGATAGCGGCCTTCCACGGGTCCAGTGGGGGTGTTAACCTGCCAGCGATCGCGGTTGAATTGAATCCCCGTTACTTCTGTGTTGTCTCGTAGTTCTGCTCCCTGGTTTTGGGCCTGCTGGATCAAAAAGTGATCAAAAACATCCCGTCGCACCATCCAGATTGGTTCCGGGACTTTGAGTTTGGCTTCTACGGGGTCTCCCATCTTCCAGGTGTAGCGAATTGTGTTGACCTTGAGGGAGATGGCGGGAGAAAAATCAAAGTCAAACCACTCAGCAACTGCGGGCGAAACCCCACCTCCACAGGGTTTGTACCGGGGTAGCGATTCTTTTTCCAGCACCAAAACCGAGCGTCCTCGCTTGGCGAGATGGTAAGCGGCAGTTCCGCCAGCAGGTCCGGCACCAACAATAATGCAGTCAAACATAGTGGTTTGCATTTACTCCTGAGTCAAGATAGCAAATATGCAGCGGCAACCGAAACACAATTCTGAACTCGAATCAATTTTAGGAAAGGCTTCAAGCTTTGACTTACAGTCAAGCCTTGCTATCTTAGCCCGTCCTGAAAAGATCTGGGAGGCTGGGGTCTGTTGGCACTGAGTCAAGCTGATTCTTTGATCAAGAGGGGACACCAGCAATTTCCTCCGTTGACTTTGCCCATTGACTTGGATGGACAGCATGAAAAAACACTATGATCAAAGAAGTTTAAGAAACTTTACAGAACGACTGTGACGACTCAACAACTGCCAACGGTAAGCACTCTTAAGAAGCTAACCTGGACTTGGAAAGGCTACCGAATCTGCTACACAGTGATGGGGACCGGACGCCCCCTTGTGTTGGTTCATGGCTTTGGGGCTTCCCTGGGACACTGGCGTAAAAACATTCCAGTCCTGGCCGCAGCAGGTTACCAGGTGTTTGCTCTTGACCTGCTGGGGTTTGGTGGCTCCGAGAAACCAGGATTGGACTACACGCTTGAGTTATGGGAAGAGTTGTTAAAGGAATTTTGGGCAACCCAAATCCAAGTACCCGCCGTATTCATTGGTAACTCGATTGGTGCTCTACTGAGTTTAATGGTAGTGGTGGACTACCCGGAAATTTCAGCAGGAGGAATTCTGCTTAACTGCGCCGGGGGATTAAACCACCGTCCCAATGAACTTAGTGTGCCGCTACGAACCGCGATGGGAATGTTTACCCGGCTGGTAGGCTCAAAGTGGCTGGGGGCCTTTTTGTTTAACCAGATCCGGCAGAAGTCCCGTCTGCGGCGGACGCTGCGTCAGGTTTACTTTGACCCAGAAGCTATCACCGATGAGCTGGTGGAGCTAATTTATGCGCCGAGTTGCGATCGCGGGGCCCAGCAAGTTTTTGCCTCGGTTCTAGTCGCCCCACCAGGACCAGCCCCGGCAGAGCTACTACCAAAACTCAAGCGTCCACTACTCGTTCTGTGGGGAGAGAAAGACCCTTGGACACCCGTTTCTGGTGGACGAATTTTCCAAACCCAGCCGGAAAGTCGCCGCAACCAGGGAGTTCCAAATATCCAGTTCACTTCAATTCCTGATGCAGGGCATTGTCCTCACGATGAGCGACCGGAGGTTATCAACCCCCTGATGCTCGAGTGGCTAGCTAAAGTTGAGAATTACGATTCTGGTGAGGTCGCTATTCTGCAAGCAAGTATAGAAAAGGATTAAATCAGTATGGCCGTTGAAGATTTGCGAAAAAATGACATGATGGCTCACCTGCTTGACGCCCTAGATGCAGGGCAGGACATTGGTCACTACGGTCGGTTGGTGTTTGCGATGGTGGCTCGTCACTTTATCAGCGAAGACGACCTGATCACTTACCTGCAAAAGGACACTGACTTTAACCGACCAGACGCTCAGTCGCTCGTCCAGCAGGTGCAGGGCAAGGACTACAATCCACCCCGGCGGGAAAAGGTTTTACAGTACCAAAAGCAACAGGAGTTTGCGATTTGCCCCAATCCTGATGACCCGGATGCTTGCAATGTCTTACAAGGACTTAGAGTTTCCAGACCACGTCTATGAGCAGATCTCCAGCTACCACGAGCAGAAATCAGAGAGCTAGACGCTTTCGCTTTTCTAGCTGGCAGAGTTATCCTCAATGTTCTCAAAGAGGAACTCCTAAGCGAGAAACTTGCTTTTAGGCATTTGCTCTCGGTACAGGGATCTGCGTAACTCTTCTCTTGGTACTGTGAAGCTTTGCCCATGCATCACCTGGGACCACCGGAAAAACAGGCACTCCAGCAGGAACGACAGGAACTGCTGCAACAACTTGAAGACTGGCTCGACCTGCCGATGCTGGTGCTTGGCTTCGCGTGGCTGGTGCTGCTGGTAATTGAGTTGATCTGGGGTCTTAATCCCCTGTTTGAAGTTGTCGCCACCGTGATCTGGATCCTCTTTATTGGAGATTTCCTGGTGGAATTCACGCTAGCTCCCAGTAAGCTGGCCTATGTCAAACGTAACTGGCTGACGGCAGTTTCGCTGCTGCTGCCAGCACTGCGTGTCTTCCGGATTGCACGTATGTTACGCCTGGTACGCGCCACCCGTGGGCTGCGGCTGGTGCGGATTGTCAGTTCAGTAAATCGTGGTATGCGGGCACTGCGGGCAAGTTTGAGGCGGCGCGGCTTCGGCTACATCATCACATTAACAACGGTAGTCACCCTGGTGGGAGCGGCAGGAATGTACGCGTTTGAAAGTCATAACTCTGATGGCAGCGGCTTGCCCGACTACGGTACTGCGCTGTGGTGGACGGCGATGCTGATGACAACCTTGGGCTCGGAATACTGGCCGCAGACCTCGGAGGGGCGCGTGCTTTGCTTTATGCTGGCGCTGTACGCTTTTGCTGTCTTTGGCTATCTGACAGCAGCGATCGCCACCTTTTTTATTGGCCGTGATGCTGAAAATGAGCAAGCTGAGCTTGCGGGTGGTGACTCAATTGCAGCTCTTCAGACTGAGATTGCAGCATTACGGGCTGAGATTCAGGCACTGTCCCCTCAGAAGCCAGAACTGTGAAGGAATTACGACTTTGCCAGCAGAGTCAATTTGGTACCAAAAAACTCGCCAACCAGTCTTTGATAGAATAGGTAGCCCGACAATCGTCTTCGTTGTAGCGGAGAATGACTTCCAGAAAAGCGCGATCGCCCGTTTGCAGCCACTGGGTGTACCAGTAGATTGATTGAGCCCCATTGGCCTGAGCATCTCGCCATTGGAAACCCAACCAACGGGCAATTAACTTGAGGGTGTAGCTCTCTACGGGCAGTGCTACCGTATGCGTGACCCACTGGTGCAAATCAACAAAACGTTTGAGTAACGGTTTAACTAAATGCTGCGGGGTTTGGTAGAGTTTGGCGAGCCGCTCCACGGTCTGAACTTCGTAGGCGCAGAAGTGGAAAATCGGGGCGGTGGGATAGGTGTGAACTAACTCCAGAAACTGCTGCCAGACGACAACTTCGGCCTTTGGGTGTTCTGCCAGCAAGGGATGAAAGGTTTGGCTGCCAGCTTGGCGATCAACAACTAAAACACCATGCAAATAGGCTAAATTCAGTCCGGGTTCAGCCTCAATGTCAAAGTAAAGCTCAATAGTTGTCGTGGGGAGATAGCCCAGAAAAGACACCTCAGCAGCCGTCTTCTCGGTCATCAGCGCGATCGCCTGATTCTGGCTGATCGCCTGGGCTTGCTGAACTAACTTGACGGCAACTTCACCACCAAATCCTGATAGGGGTTCAAGCTGGACTGGGTTGACAGCCGCCAGGGCTTCTACCGTCGTTAAGTTAAGTTGCTGTAGGGCTGGATAGCGGCTGGGTGTCACCCCCGGTAGAAGCGATAGGTGCCGCTGGGACTGAGCAATTTCATAGCACTGGTTAAACCACGGGCAAAGGCTACAGCGATTCCGGGCAATAAAGACCTCAGGTTCCTGGCGCTGCTGGAGGAGGTGACTTAGGGCGGCAAGAACCGTCTGCATATGCGGCAGCATTTGCCACAAATCTACCGGGTAAGGTCCCTTCCCTCGTAAAAAAAGCCAGGCAGTTTCCGGCCAGGCTCCTTGGGTTGCAGCTAACAACTGCACGTGAAAAGCTGTTACAACTTGGTATTCCAACTTTGGACGTTTGCTCAGCCTGATATCACCTGGCGTATAGAGCCAATCCCCAAAGTAGGAGTGACCGGGCTGTTTGCTCAATAAATTAGGAGTACTGGCAAGGGTCAACCCTGAGGACTCCTCAACTAAGAGGACACCCTGGTAAATCTGCTCTACCCCTTGCTGCATTAGTTCTAGTGTGGCACGGGCTCCCGCTGCCCAGTCTTCTTTGGGGTAAGCAGGGCGGTGCCATACCTGATTTTCTAAAACCTTCTGCTGGTGGAACACACTATCCTGACGCAGCTTTTGCAAGAAGTCACTCGGAGGTGCTTTTTGGCTGCGATCGCCATAGACATCTAAAAAGGCACGGCGATCGCAGCGCTGAAAATTCAGCAGGAGTTCAGCAGTAAGCAGCATGCCTCCAAGCTAGCAGGAAACTTAAAAAACTAGTACCCACCGAGCTTTACTGATGATTAAAGCTCGGTGGCGTAGCCCAACCCTCTAGGGAGTTTGAGGTGCAGTATTGGGTCCCTGGGTGGGAGGGTTCTGCGGCTCCATAGAGGGAACATCAGTGGAGGGAGGGGTCTGAGAGTCATCGGCCTCAGGCGTTGAAGGATCAACATCAGTTGAGGGCTCACCTGGTGCCGGCGCTGAAGAAGACTCAGGTATAGGCGTCTCAGTTGGGGTAAACGAGATCGGCTGGAGCGGAACATTGGCACAGACAATGCCAGATGTCACACTCGGATCAGCATGAATATTCAAGTAACCAATGTCAGCTAGGGGAACTGGAGTGGGTAGTTGAATGGGACTGCTTGCCGTACCCACAATTCCTATGCCAGTCGCGGTCGATTGTAGGGGGGCAACGTCACTTAAGGGCGTAATCACCGCTCCCGCTGCTTCATCCTCAACAATCCCTTTATCGCCCTCACAGCTTGTAGGGGTTGAACCATTGCGAGCACTGTGGAAGTGATAAGGCAGCGCTTGACTGGGGGGTAGCCCACTGACTGTAAAGTAGTAGCCTGTGACCTGGTCATCACCGTTGACAATCAAACGACCGCTACCCACAATCTGATTAAATCGGGCCGGATTATCGACAACCTCTCCGGTAGAAGCACCCTCAGCAGTACGAACAAAAACGATATTTTCTTCACGAGGCTGGGCTGACTCGGAAGTAGAATCTGGAATTTGCTGAACGTCAGGAGCAGTGTTTGGTCCCTGGGTTGGCGGTGTATCAGTCGGGGAAGGAGTCTGAGAGTCATCAGCCTCAGGCGTTGAAGGATCAACGTTAGTGTCAGGAGTCGAAGGCTCAGCCGGGTCAGGAGCTGGCTCAGTGGGCATGGGAGCCGGAGACTGATCATCTGACGGGAGAGTAGGAGCACTGTTGGGTCCCTGAGTGTCAGTCCCAGGCGGTGGGATAGGAACTTCGGTCTGGGCAATAGTTGATGTTGGTGCAGCTTGGCTGTTGGACTCAGATCTGCCTTCTGCAACCATTATTGGACCACCAAACAAGACCACAGCTAAAGCTCCGCTCAGGCTGAACCAAGAGGCCAGTTTCATGTTTCGGCCAGCTTTAACATGGGATTTGGTTTTTACAGTCATAGTTCTCGTCATGTTTTAATTCAAAGTCGTTGCAAAATGGGACAAAATATCGAAACACAACCCTCCGGCTAAACTACAAGGTTGGAAGAAACTCTTCTAGTAACCAGACCTCTTAACATTAGCCTGCTAGAATTGCCAGGGTTTTTCTACTGAAGTAAGATCATGACTGATGTTTCCTCTGCTAAGTTCCTCCTAAAGGAGCATAGAGAACAATTCCCTGCCTTAGCTAACAAAACTTATTTCAACTATGGTGGGCAAGGGCCTTTACCCCAACCTGCTCAACAGGCAATTCAGCAAGCTTATGAGTACGTCCAGCAGGAAGGGCCTTTTTCGGGTAAAGCCAATGCTTGGGTGAGCCAAGAAGTTAACCAGACCCGGCAAGCGATCGCAGCGGAGCTGGGGGCACCCCCGGCAACTATCACTCTGACTGAAGCGGTCTCTACAGGCTGTAATATCGCCCTATGGGGTATTAACTGGCAGGCAGGCGATCACCTGTTGCTGTCTGACTGTGAGCATCCAGGCATTGTCGCCGCAGCTCAGCAAATAAGTCGCCGCTTTGGGGTGGAGACCTCCATTTGTCCATTGGCAGCAACGCTGAATCAGGGCAATCCAACGGCAGTAGTGGTGGAACACCTGCGTTCCAATACACGGCTAGTCATTCTCAGCCATATCTTTTGGAATACCGGCCAGGTTTTACCCCTAACCGACATTATTGCCGCCTGCCGCAACTACGCCGCTTCCCGCTCTCCTGTGGCCATTTTAGTTGATGCCGCTCAATCTGTCGGGGTGCTTCCTCTGAATCTGAGTGAATTAGATGCGGATTTTTATGCGTTTACCGGGCATAAGTGGTGGTGTGGTCCAGAAGGTATCGGCGGTTTCTATGTCCGACCAGCAGCACTGGAGCAGTTACAACCAACCTACGTCGGCTGGCGCGGCATCACAATGAATGGCTCTGGTCAACCCGGAGACTGGCAGCCAGATGGTCGCCGGTTTGAAATTGCCACCTCAGCGTTTCCCTTAGGCGCTGGCCTCAGGGCGGCGATCGCTCTGCACCAGCAGTGGGGCACTGCCCAAGCACGATACCAGAAAATTCTGCGCTTGAGTCAGCAGCTCTGGCAGCAGTTGAGAGAAATTCCTGGAGTTGAATGCCTGAGCGCAACCCCACCCAAGTCCGGACTGGTCTCTTTTCAAATTCACGCAAAATCCCATCCCCAACTGGTTCAGTGCTTGGAGGCCCAGCGGATTATGACCCGGCTGATCCTGAAACCAAATTGTGTTCGAGCTTGTGTACACTACTTTACGCTTGAGTCTGAACTCAATCAGCTTGTAGAAGCAGTCAGGGAATTTTGTCAGCCCTCAAGTTAGTGTACCTGGTGTAAAGAATTCTTCAATACTTCTCACGCAAATTGATAACTCACCTATGATCAAATTATGAAATGTTTTGAGTTATAACTAACTGTATTGAGGCTATGACTTATGAGAATTTCACAGGTTTTTAGCGACATTATTCAATATGTATCCGAGGCCGTTAGTCGGATTTTTGGTCCTAACGATGATCACTATCCTGCAACTGGTACTCAACCTTTTGAAGGGGATACTTACGATAGGTCTCAAGCAGACGATTAAGGAGTTTGAGACAAAGAGGGCTGGCTGTGAGTACCTCAAGTAGATAGTTAAAAGGATGGCCTAACCTCAGAGTTAGCTACCTGCGCGGTAACATTAAGATAGAACTTCCAAGCAATATTCATGCAAAGAGGCTTGCTCTGGTTACCTCTGCTAGCAATGTTTATGTGGCTAGCATGGTCAGGATGGAATGAGTATCAAAAAGTAGAGGCCTATCGAGTTTGGGCTGAACAATTTGAGCGAGCCAAGTACGACATCTATGCAGTCTTAGGCCAGCGGGGTACTGCTCTAACTTGGGGTAAGCCAACCCGAAAAGGTCCTGTAGACCTAGCAACGTTTTCTTTGCAGCAGGCTGAATCAGTTAGCCTACAAGTTGATGGTGAACAAGTAGACCTTGAAGCCCTACCAAGGTGGGGACGGGCAGTAGCATTAAGGTTTCAATTTCACGGATCTAATACTTTCGTGCACGTTCCATTTACAGAAATTTCCCTGGCAGCTAGCTGGGCCTATTACTTGCAAAAGTCTTTAGGGGTACTCCAGGATGAGAAAGTTGAGGAGTTACGACCGGAGTAGGCTGAAAAACTCTTTTGATCAAACCTTTGATCAAGCCTCAGATCAGATTTGGTTGACCAAATTACCTTGGCATTTGAGGATCGAAAGAACTATTGTTAAAGCTAGCTTTTGTGGAAGATCTCAGCCATGCAGTGCCCTTTTTGCCAGCACACCGATAGTCGAGTTCTGGAGTCACGTTCTGCAGAAGCAGGCCGAAGTGTGCGGCGACGGCGTGAATGCTTGAACTGCGATCGCCGCTTTACCACCTATGAACGCATCGAGTTTGTGCCCATTACTGTGATCAAGCGGGATGGTCAGCGAGAGTCGTTCGATCCATCAAAGCTATTGCGGGGCATTGTCCGAGCTTGTGAAAAAACAGGTGTCCCTGCTGTCCGGCTGGCCGCTTTAGTCGATGACATTGAAGCCGAACTTCAGCAGCGGGCTGTGCGGGAAGTTACCAGCAACGAAATAGGTGAGGTTGTGTTGAAGAATCTGCAATCTCTTAGTGAGGTTGCCTACGTTCGCTTCGCTTCGGTCTATCGCCAGTTTCAGAGTATTCGAGATTTTGTCGATGAGCTTGACAACCTCAAAGATGGTAAACAACTCAAGCTGAAAGAAAATCTATCAGAATTGGAACTGGAGCAGTCTTGCCAAGAAGAGCCGATCGCCGCAGAGAACGCATCCCGGCTAGTGACAAACCTGACGAGCTAACCCTAGGGAAAGCCAACGCTAGGTTCTATAGTTTGCACGAGTAATTATTTTCTTCTCAAACAGCTCTCGCATTTCTGCGAAGGTGGAAAAAGTTTCCCAGGCAGTCTTTTCTCCATTTTTTTTTCAGCCAAATTTCTCCTACTTCCGAATCGGTATCAGCGGCAGTGTGGTTGAGCTTTACATACACTTTTTCTCCGTTGGCCAAGGTGGCATATGTCACTCTCTTGATGAAGATGCTGAGAAGTATCTTTTGCTCTTGAACGTTATTGTCTACAAGAATAGTAAGTAACTCGCTTCATGCCTCACCTTCTTTCTGAGTGTATACAGGAAAGTAATCCTGATTACCGCTGATTTTTTGAATCGCACCTATTACTAGAAGATCGCCGTTCATGTTGGGCGACTTTTCTATCATCTCAATCAAAATCGGTACTGCTGGCTTTGCTTGTGCACCAAATTCTCCCAGGGCATCAGCAGCTAAAGCAGCATCGGTTGGGTCGTCGAGAGCTTCAATCAGGGCAGGAATCGCTCTGGGATCTCTGATTTGTCCCAGGGCTTTGGTAGTGGTTCGAAAGTAAGAGGAACGTGACTTCTTCAAAAAAGGGATGATATTGGGAACAGCTTCTTGGGCGACGGGTCCCAACAAGCCTAGAGCCTCGATCGCTGCATCCCGTCCGACTGGCTTTCGTGAGGCTTGAGCATTTGTTCCAGCATCAACAGGCCGGGGCGAGTAGAGCGCGGCAATAAGTGGTTTGACTGCTCTAGGATCGCCAGTACTGCCTAAAGCGCGCATGATATCATCGCGAGTTGGAATAGGTCCATCTCCCGTATCGTAGTTGTTAGGTCCTGTCTCCAGGGCTTGAATCAGAGCCGGAACTGCCTCCCTGGCATCTTTACCCATTGCACCCAGGCACTGGGCGGCCCAACTGGCACAGTCGTGGTGGGATGCAGCTATGAATATCCAAGGGTCCGACAATTTCTGACAGATGAGAGAGGGATCTGTCTCACCACGGTTCGCTTGATAGAGACAGCATCGACCCTGGAGTTGAGCAATCAACCCCTTCACCTTATCGTTGGCAAAGACAGCAGCACATACTCCGTTGCTGCACCAAGGGAAGATAATTGCTAGCAAACAAACTGACCCAAACAGTGCTATGCCGTATTTTCCTGGTTTCTTCATTGTTAACACCACCTAACAACCCACAGCAGAGACGGTAGGTCAAAGTTAAGTCTGCCCTAACTTGTGAAAAGTGTTCCAGTTAGCCTGGTTAAGCTATGATGAGAATTCTAGTCAGCGCGGCCTAGCTATAACTAAAATAGTATGTAGTTGTTTAACTGGTGCAAGCTGTATGCCAAATGCGCTAGCTTCAGACACGCCAGACAAATTGACAATTAAGTATAACCTTACGGAGAGATCAACTAGGAAACGCACAGCATGGTCAATCAGGAACAAACGACTGCCCCAACTGCCAGCTTTACTCACGAAGACTTCGCTGCCTTACTTGACAAGTACGACTATAACTTCAATCCCGGTGACATTGTAGCTGGGACTGTATTTAGCCTGGAACCAAGGGGTGCTCTGATTGACATTGGCGCGAAGACCGCAGCTTACATCCCAATCCAGGAGATGTCGATCAACCGGATTGATGGTCCTGAAGAAGTATTGCAGTCCAACGAGACGCGCGAATTTTTTATTCTGACGGACGAAAACGAAGACGGGCAGCTTACCTTATCGATCCGCCGGATTGAGTACATGCGAGCTTGGGAGCGAGTCCGCCAGTTGCAGACCGAAGATGCAACGGTTCGCTCTGGCGTCTTTGCGACCAACCGAGGCGGTGCCTTAGTCCGAATTGAAGGACTGCGTGGCTTCATTCCGGGTTCTCACATCAGTACCCGAACTGCTAAGGAAGATTTAGTCGGCGAAGAGTTGCCTCTGAAGTTTTTGGAGGTTGATGAAGACCGTAATCGTCTTGTTTTGAGCCATCGCCGCGCCCTAGTTGAGCGCAAGATGAACAAGCTAGAAGTTGGCGAAGTTGTAATTGGAGCTGTCCGTGGAATCAAGCCTTACGGTGCTTTCATTGATATCGGCGGTGTGAGCGGCTTACTCCATATTTCTGAAATTTCTCACGATCACATTGAGACCCCGCACAGTGTGTTTAATGTCAATGATGAAGTCAAGGTCATGATCATTGACTTAGATGCAGAACGAGGTCGCATTTCACTATCCACCAAGCAGTTAGAGCCTGAGCCGGGGGACATGGTGAGGAACCCTCAGGATGTCTACAATCAGGCTGAGGAAATGGCAGCGAAGTACCGTGAGCAGATGCGGGCTCAGCAAGCTCAACAACAGGAGAGTAGTAACCCTGTCTCGGCGACAGAACAACTGCCAAATGAAGCCGAGCAGCCTTCGGCTGTGGTGTAGCACTACCTCTAACCTAGTCTTGAAGCAAGGCGAGTAGAAGAGTGCAGATTGTTGCTTCAAAACAGGTTTAGTTCTAGGCAATAGTACAAACCCATCCATACCAAGCTGGAAGTATCTTGGCTGAGCTGGCTCCTACGAACGGAGGACAAATTATATGCAGAGTGCCGCTGCTTCAGTAGGCCGTCCTCGCTTGGCTATTACCTTGGGAGATCCGGCGGGAATTGGACCTGAGGTCGTTTTAAAGGCCCTGTCGGACCCTATTTTGAACCAAGCTTGTCAGCCGACCGTGATCGGTAGTCATCGCCTGCTAGAGGAAACTTACGTTCGCTTGTCTCAGCAGTCTAGAACGAGTCGCTCTGTAAATCGAGGGTCTTGTGAAACTCTGGCAGATCCAGAGCAGTTGTCAATTTTAGATCTAGACGGGCACACTTCTATCATTCCCAGTGTTGGTAATGCCGCCAGTGGAGCTGCCAGCTTTGCCTATCTGAATCAGGCTGTTACTCAAACCTTGGCAGGCAAATTTGAGGGAATTGTCACGGCACCGATCGCAAAATCAGCTTGGAAAGCCGCTGGTCATGACTATGCTGGTCAAACAGAATTGCTGGCGGAACGAGCAAACGTCAACCAGTTTGGCATGCTATTTGTCGCCCGTTCCCCTTACACGGGTTGGACCCTGCGGACTTTGCTGGCAACAACTCACATTCCCCTGCGTCAGGTTGCTGATACCCTCAGTCCTGAGCTACTCTCAGCAAAACTTAACCTGCTGGTGCAGTGTTTAGACCAGGATTTTGGCCTGGTAACCCCTCGAATTGCGATCGCGGGCTTAAACCCTCACAGTGGTGAGCAAGGGCAACTCGGCTCCGAGGAAAAAGATTGGCTGATTCCCTGGTTAGAGCAGGCGCGATCGCAGTGGCCCCAGACAATACTTGAGGGGCCAGTCCCCCCTGATACGCTCTGGGTCAAACCGGGTCAGGCTTGGTACGGTCCAGCGCTCTCTTCAACCAGGTTGGGTCAAATTAGCCAGGGTCACGATGCGTACTTAGCGCTTTATCACGATCAGGGGTTGATCCCGGTCAAACTGCTGGCCTTTGATCAAGCCGTCAACACTACCATAGGTCTTCCCTTTGTGCGAACCTCTCCTGACCACGGTACGGCTTTTGATATTGTGGGTCAGGGGGTTGCCAGTGCTGCCAGTCTAAAAGCGGCCATTCAGCTCGCTGCAAACCTGGTCCAACACAGATCTAAAAGTTTTTTGAGGGTTTAGGATACTTCGCTAGACTTCCTAGGGGCAGGCAAGAGAGATTGACCGGCGAGACTTTGGAAATATACAAATCCTGTAACGCTTAAAAACAGGCAATAGGCGATCGCCTGGACCAAGTACAACTCTTGCCGGTAGCCAAACAATGCTTTCAGCACAACCCCAGGAAATTGATTGTCGGGCAAAATATGGGTGGCATCCCAAACTAAGGGTCCCAAGATACAGGAGCGTCCTCCATAAACACACAAAGAGGCAAACTGTGGATCGATCTGGGCTAAAGTGCCAACCGCTGCGTCAAAACTTTTTAGGGCTGAGATTACCAATCCAGCCACAATCAGCAGCAACAACACCCCCATGCTTTGAAAGAATAGGCGGAGATTAATTTTGACCCCCCACTTGAAGAGTAGTGCCCCAATCCCAACAGCTCCTGCAAGACCCGCGATTGCCCCTACCAGCGGCATCAAGCCCTGTTCCAAGTTAGCCGCGATAAACAGAACCGTTTCAAAGCCTTCGCGCAAAACGGCAACGCAGATTAAGCCAAAAATGCCCCAGCCCGCACGGCTCGATTGATTCAGGGCTGCGCTAATTTCCCCTTCTAGTTGAGTTTTTAAGCGTCGAGCTTGCTGTGTCATCCAAACCAGCATCCAGGTCAGCATTGCGATCGCAACGACACTAATCACGCCCTTTAACAAAGGCTCGATCATGGGCGAGTACCTGGAGTTAGAGGCTTGCAAAGCATGAATTGACTGGGTAAATAAAAAGCCAACCAAACCACTCCCGACAATTCCAGCCCCAACTCCCCCAAAGACCCAAGGATTCAGTTGACTTTGGTCTGCTTTTTTCAAATACGCCAGCACAATTCCAACGACCAAGGCTGCTTCAACCCCTTCCCGCAGAGTAATGACAAAGGTTGGCAGGGCAGAGCTAAAATCCATCGGCACCCCCTCGGCTAAGGTCCAAGTCCAGTTGGATAGACGGCAACATCACCAAAGTCACGCAACATCTTCCGCATCTCTAGTCCATGTAATTCCTCTTGAGAAATCATTGTCCGGGCAAACTCCTCCAGATAAACGCTGGCGTTACTCACTGTGTCGAGCAATGTCTTGTAAAGATCCAGGGCCTTTTTCTCGTGGGAAATACTCTCCTTGAGAATATCGTGGATGGAGTGTCAGAAGGACTCCTCAATCGGTGCAATCCGGAGGCTGGGATGCCCTTCTAGACCCGTAAGAATTTCTCCAACTTGTTGAGCATGGTTTAAGGACTCTGTTGCTTGCGATTTAAAGAAATCGACAATCGGAATCCGGTTTGGCCCGGTTACCATCAAGGAGTAATGGGTGTAGCGCACTACTCCTGCAAGCTCATATTCCATAATTGAACTTAACAGGTTGATAGTACTTTTCTGGTCAAGCTCCTTCATTGCCATAATCTTCTATAATCCCTACCGTCATTGTGTCACTTTTTCGGTCTGAGACACCTACTCCGGGGGCAATATTGGCCCTAGTTGGCCCTACCGGAGCAATGGCTGGGTCATGCTTTCAATTCAGTAGCGCTAACAGACAGCTATGGAGAGCAGGCAGTTGCCTAGTTTCAGCAAATAGGAATCTAGCTTCACCCTTTCACTATCCCCCCTACCTGGATTTCTAGATTCAATTGCTAGTGGTACGTTGGCACTACTCAGTGTTATCTGGTAGATCAAAGACAAGTATGCCAGTTCAGATCAAAGTCCCAATAGCTCAAAATCGTGTAAACAGGGTGGTTCCAAAGCATGAAAACCACAATACCTCATCTCTGGCAGCAGACGTTCAGACGTGGAGACCTGATTCCACCGCAGCCTGACCATCTTTGGCAAATTGAGCGAGGGGTAGTTCGAACAATAACCTGGGATGAAGAAGGAACCCCGTCTACCCTGGGACTTTGGGGATTAGGGGATTTGATTGGTCAACCCTTGTCTCGGATCAACCCCTATCAAATTGAATGTTTAACAGGCGTTGAAGTCAGTGCTTTACCAACTCACCTTTGGCATCAAGCCCTAGATAGAATTCTCTCGCATGTTCAACAGGTAGAAGAGCTTCTCAGTATTGTGCGTTGTCAACGAGTTTCTCTCCGCTTGCTAAGACTTTTGGGTTGGTTGAGCAAGAAATTTGGCCAGGAAATAGACCAGGGAAGGCTGATTCAACTCCGGCTAACCCATCAAGATATGGCTGAGGTGGTTGGGACAACCCGTGTAACCGTGACCCGATTGCTCAAGCAGTACGAACAGGAGGGCATTCTTCGCCGATATCGTCACCAGCTAATTTTGCTACGTCAACCGTAGTACTCATAGCTAGGTCTCCTGGCCACCGCAGCAGACTGATGTAGTCAAGCCTAGTGTCGCGTTGCCAGCGCTGAGCCAACCCTAGAACAAGAACACCGTTCGCAGCACACCCTGATAAACGGTGTCACTGCTGCTGTCGTTGTTGACATCGGTGATGACTGAAAAGGTAGGGGTGATCGTAATGTTGTCACTCAATGGAAATCTGTAGAAAGCTTCGTAGTTCGTCTGAGTGGCATCCCCAGTGCTGTCTTCAATAAACGGTTGTCCGGCAGCAAAAGCCAGAAGAGAATCTGGTACAATCAGGTCCCTGATCCCCACACCAGCCATGAATGTCTCAGGACTCAAGTCAACCTCAGCCCGTGAACCAAACCCATCTAGATCACCGTTGCCATAGCGGCCAAATATGCCAAAACGACCCAGGCTCAACTCAGCATTGGCACCATAGTTGGAGTACTTGACGTCAGCAATGGTTGCAGTGGTGTACTGGAGCCGAACAGCGAAGGCGTCGCTTGGTGCAAACTCCAGCTCACCCGTAGCCTGATAGGGGTCACCAAACAGGCCACCGCCAAAGTCATTGGGGATCGCATTGGTAGGACTGGCAGCAACATAAACTGCCCGCAGGGTAACCGGACCTCCGGCAATGTTCCAGTCAAGAAAGGCTCCAGCTCCTCCCTCCGCTGGGGTAATGATCAACGGGTTGTTGATCAAGAAATTAGAGCTAAAATCAGCCACCTCATCGTTGGCATAGCTATTGCCATCCACAAAGTCACTGGCTTCAATCCGGGGACCAACCGTAATAGCCAAGTCAGGAATAGGCTTGAAGGTATAGTGCAACTTTAACAAGCTGACCTCTTGAGGCACACCGGCGTAGTCAATTCCCCCGGTTCGCTCAGCAAACTCAGCAAAGGGAGAGTCTGCTGTCGCGGCACCAATCACATCTTCTCCTGCATTGCCAACTTCTAGCTGGGTAAAGAGAAGATCCTCCCCGGTGAAGCTGGTGTTGAGGCCCAAGCGGACGCGGGCAAGTGCCGTTGCTCTACCCGCTCCGCCATTAAATTCGCCGTACTGGGGGGCAATGATGACTTCACCTTCTAGCTGGGTTGTCGTGGAGAACTGGTTCTCTTCCAGTTCAGTGGTGCGAGCTTCCAAGGCATCAACTCGACCCCGGAGTGTGGCAAGCTCGGCGGCAAACTCATCTTGTAATCGTCGGATGGTTACTAGGTCTTCAGGAGACAGAGCCCCAATCCGCTCTGCTAGGCTGTTCAAGCAGGCGTAGGTGCCAGCAGCGAACTCGTAGCGGGTCAGGGCGCGATCGCCTCGAAAGGTGCCATCAGGGTAACCTGCGATACAACCATACCGCTCAATCAGGGATTGCAGGGCCTGAAAAGCCCAATCACTCGGTTGGACATCAGACAGTTGAGACACAGAAGTGACGGGTGCCGCTTGGGCAATCAAGTTGTTTCCAGCAGCAATAGGTTGCGCTAAAGGGGCTGACCTAGCTGCCTGAGCAGCAACGACCTGCGGCTGCAGGACCGTCCCTGTTCTACTGACAACTTCGGCGCTTCTAGCGTCAGCTAATTGAGAATTATTTGCTGAAGACACAGCCTTGATTGCTGTTGCTTGCACTTCAGTAGCAACGGCTAAAGCAGAGAGAATAGAAGTTATTCCGACAAGAACTGGGGAAATTAAAAGTGATTTCGGTACGATTCGAGCCATAGTCTGTTTTCCTCACACCTGGATCAAGATTCTTAGACACCTGCGATCGCTGCATCCTTAGCTGAAGCTTTAGGATTGAAGTTAGCTAGTTGTCGAGCAAGATTATACAGTTATCAATGGGAATATTTGTCAACACTTACATCAAAATTCTTGCAAATCTGCGATCGCTGCATCCTTAGCTGAAGCCCTAGGATTGAAAATTGCTTTTCCAAGATTATACAGCCACGAGTGAGAATCGTTATCATTATCATTGGGACTTTTTTGAGAGTTTTGGAAAAAGTCTCAGCGACCTTTGATTTGTCATACCAGTGACCCTTAAACTTGAAACTTGGTGAAAAAGCTAGAACCTGTCTGCTCTGGCCTTGGTACTAGCTGTCTAATAGAAAACCTTTTTAGGACAAAAGATACAATGCTCCGGTAGGGGATTATGTTAGCCAACCCTTACAAGCTTTAATTTGAACTAAGCCTTGTTATCGTTATGGACATGTTCATGTTTTGGTTAGGTTTTAGGGTTTTAACAACGGCGACTCCTAGGTTCTGTGGAAGCCCACTTCAGCCTCAATTTGGTTAGAGGAAATCAAAGACTAATGCCCCCCCAGAGGATTGCACTTTTAAAGCTAAGCAGGTTTTATTAGTAAAGTTACCTCTATCCAATCCTCTAGTAGCAGAGGACCCTGATCGGTTATGGCTGAAGTTGCGTTGCCTAGCACCCTGTCCGCAAGCGTGTTGTACTGGACAGCTCCAGTACATCTGGCCTTGCATATCCCTGATGGTTTTTTGAGTCTGCCGATTAGCCTGGTTTGCTGGATCGTTGCTATTGGGTTGATTGGCCTGTCCCTAACTCAGGTGCAGTCAGACTACCAGGAGCGGGCCGTACCGCTAATGGGCGTTTGCGCTGCCTTTATTTTTGCGGCTCAGATGATCAATTTTCCCATTCCTGGTGGAACGTCCGGTCACCTGGTGGGAGGAACCCTTGCTGGAGCGCTATTAGGACCGTGGGCTGGCTCACTGGTCGTTGCCGTGGTGTTCATTGTCCAGGCCGTCTTGTTCCAGGATGGTGGCATTACCGTCCTCGGTGCCAATATTTTAAATATGGGTCTAATTGGCACGTTTGGAGGGTACTACCTCTATAAAGCAATTCGCTTTGGCCTCGGTCGCGACACCTGGCGGGGCATGTTGGTGGGTATAGCAGTTGCAGCCTGGACTAGCGTAGTAGTTTCCTCAATCGTGGTGGCATTTCAACTTGCCTTATCAGGAACGGTCCCTTTAGGAGTTGCGCTAGCAGCAATGGTTTTCTGGCACATCCTGATTGGAATTGGTGAAGCTCTCATTACAGTGGTGGCTGTGAGTTTTGTTTGGCGAACCCGGCCAGACCTCTTTTACGATCCGCCTCGCAAGGTTTTGGCAGGAACATCCCGCTACTCCCGTGCTAGATAGTTTGTAGCTTTTTGACTAGGAATCGAACCCTGATGAGTAGAACCTCTCAGTCGCGCAACCGCGCCTTTGTCATCGCTGGTCTAGGGGTTGCACTGCTAGTAGCAATTTTCCTGTCTCCCTTAGCTAGCCCAGACCCGGATGGCCTGAACCGGGTTTCGGAAGATCTAAATTTTGCAGATCGGGAGGTTGAGGAACCCCCAGCTCAGAAGTTACCTTTTGCAAATATTTTTGATGGGTATGCCCTCAAGGGTGTGCCGGAAGGGGTAGCCACTCCCCTAGCAGGTTTAGTGGGCACATTGGTTGCTTTTGGCCTTGCCTGGGGCTTTGGCAAGTTAGTCGTGCGTGGATCTGGTCCAGCAACTGAGCGTGACTCATCCTCCTACATTGAGGATTCAGAGCAGCCCCCTGATCGGCCTCTCTAATAAACAGGAATTAAATAGGAACTTCGGCGGATGCTGCATGTCGGGGCTTTTCATCTAGATATCGACAGCAAGCGCAGGAGTCTGTGGCATGATCTTGCTCCCCGGACTCGATTACTTTGTGCTCTGTTGAGTGTATTCGCGATCGCCCTGACCCCAAACGGTCACTGGTGGTCTTGGGCAATCTACGGCGTGGGGCTGGTAGGCGTTCTCTGCCTGAGTCAAGTCACCCTGTCAGTTCTGCTCAGGCGAGTCGTGATCGAATTTGCCTTTATTGGCACTGTTCTACTAGGTACATTGTTTCAGCGACAAGGTGAGGTGCTCTGGTCTTGGGGCTGGCTGCAAATTACCACCGGCGGGTTAACGGTCCTAGGTAGCGTCACCCTTAAGTCCTTGCTATCACTGATCACCCTCAATCTGTTAACCATAACGACTTCGGTTCCGGCGTTGCTGCATGCCCTGACAGTTTTGCAAACCCCGCCCCTGCTGGTGGCAATCCTGGCTTCAATGTATCGCTACATTGGTGTTTTAATTGATGAGTTCAGTGCTATGCGCCGGGCCGCAGCCTCTCGCAACCTGTCCGGTAGCAACCACTGGCAGCGCTTGGTGATCGGCAACATGATCGGCTCACTATTTATCCGCACCTACGAGCGAGGGGAGCGAATCTCTCAGGCCATGCTGTCGCGGGGTTACACCGGCACGCTGCCGATGGAGCAAATCCCCCAGGGGGGCCGACGCGACGTTGTGGCCCTGACGATGACTGTAATTGTGGCCCTGCTGGGGCAGATCATCTACTGGCCCCGCTCCTTTTAAGCCACTTGCCCGCATGCATCACAACCCTATTTTTATTGAAAACCTGAGCTACGTCTACCCGGATGGGACCCAGGCCCTGAAAGATGTTAATCTATCGATTCGGGCCACGGAACGGGTAGCCCTAATCGGAGCCAATGGCTCTGGGAAATCAACGTTGCAGTTACACCTGAATGGCATTCTGATGCCCCAGTCAGGACAGGTGATGATTGGCGAGTTTCCTGTGACCTGTGAGCATTTACGCCAGATCCGGAATTTTGTCGGGCTAGTATTTCAAAATCCTGATAACCAATTGTTTATGCCGACGGTTTGGGAGGATGTAGCCTTTGGCCCGATGAATTTAGGCTTACGGGATGCAGAACTGACTGCACGAGTTCAGCAGGCTATGAACGCAGTGGGCACCGATCCAGAGTTTTATGGACAACGAAGTACTGATAATTTATCAGGGGGAGAAAAGAAGCGGATTGCGATCGCCGGGGTCTTGGCCATGCAACCGCAGGTCTTGGTGTTTGATGAACCTTCAGCTCAGTTAGATCCCCGCTCTCGCCGCCAGTTAATCCAGTTGCTGCAGACCTTACCCGAAACCCAACTGATCGCCACCCACGATCTGGATCTAGCTCTGGAGCTGTGCGATCGCACCGTGGTCTTGAGCCGGGGCCAAGTCGTCTACGATGGCCCCACCCAGCAAGTCATGAGTGATCCTGAGTTCTTAGAGCAACACGCCCTAGAAATGCCGTTATCCTACAGCCGTCCTTACTGCCTGCTTGAACATGCTCCGGCGACCCGGCCCCTCAGCCAGACCTTATTTTCCTAGGGAGAGAATCAGGCTGATTGCCTCTAATAAAAGCGCTGATAAAAGATTGTGCTGCTTGTACGTCCACGCTGAGCGCTGAGGAGACGATTGAAGCAGCACGCTCTACCTGCACGAGAAGCAAGCTACGGGTTGAAGGTGCCGAAGTAAATTGCCGCAACTAAAACGTTACCCGCTAGAAGCAACAGTCCCACAATGGTCCGGAATGGGTAGGGTGGTTTACTCGTATTGACCACAGCCTCTTCTGGACGCATGGGAGTGGTTCTTTGGGATTGGGCTGCCATAGGTTCCCTTAAAACTACTAAACAACTTACTTAGAGATACCAAACAAAGGCTACACTCGCCACCGTCAAGAGACGGTTTTTTACAAATCAGATCAGCAGCGTTAGTCTTTGGCGTCAATTTTTAGTTGTCTCCGGCATGGTAGGAACTCCGCACCAGGGGTCCTGAGCGGACGTGGCTGAAGCCCATGTTTCTGGCAATTATTCCCAGACGGTCGAACTCCTCAGGGGTCCAGTACTTTTGCACGGGTAGCCGGTCTAAGGATGGCCGGAGGTATTGCCCTAAGGTGAGGCGATCGCACCCCACGGCCCGCAAATCGGTCATAGTTTCAACCAACTCGGCTTCGGTTTCCCCTAAACCCAGCATTAGCCCAGATTTAGTTGGAAGCGTAGGATTGAGTTCCTTGACCACTTGCAGAACTTGCAGCGATCGCTCATACTTTGCTCCTCGCCGCACCGGACCCTGAAGGCGGCGGACTGTTTCCAGGTTGTGGTTGTAACAGGCTGGTTCAGCCCTGACTACCGTGGCAATTCGCTGCGGATCTGCCCAAAAGTCAGGGGTAAGCACCTCAATCTGAGTCTGAGGATTTACCCGCCGGACTGCGCCCATTGTTACCGCAAACCAACCCGCCCCATGATCGGGTAAGTCATCGCGGGCGACCGAAGTCAAAACCACGTAGTTTAAGCCCAACAGCCGCACGGATTCAGCAATCTTTTCAGGTTCCTGCGGGTCTAGAACCTGGGGTGCCTGCCCTTTATGGACCTGGCAAAAACCACAGGCCCGCGTACAAATGGCTCCCATCAGGAGAAATGTGGCTGTTTTTTGGGCATAGCACTCGCCCCGGTTCGGACAGCGTCCCTCCTCGCAAATAGTGTGGATCTGGTGCCGTTTAATAATCTGCTGCACAGTAGACAGCTCACTCGCCTTACCCATCGGTCGCCGCAACCATTCCGGCAGTCTCTCCTGGACAGGTTGAGTCGCAGAAACCTGATTCATTTCAGCAGCCCTAGGGGTGAAAGGATAATATCTTAGCTCCGGCTCCAGTCCCAAAGACCTAGAGATTTAAGGTGGAATTTTTGTAAGTAAATGAGGGAACACTCTATGAAGTTCGTGTTAGTTAATGCAACCCAGAAGACTGAAGTTGAGTAGATTCAGAGTTGGGGGTTTCCTCCAGCCCTAAAAACCTGGATGGCTAACACTATCTCTGCTTCAGTAGATATTAACTAGATGCTATCTCAGTATACTCAACCCTTCATCCCAGCACGCTCAGGAGTTATTTGTGGCAAGTCATAAGATCCTTGTGATTGACGATAGTAGAGTCATTCGGATGCGTGTCCGAGACATGTTACCGGCAGGAAACTTCGAACTTTTAGAAGCTAAGGATGGCATCGAAGGCTTAAATTTAATTCGCCAGGAACGTCCTAACCTGATCATGCTGGATTTTCTTCTCCCGCGTCTGAGTGGCTGGGAGGTCTTTCAGGAACTGCAGCGATCGCCAGAGCTGCAAACCATTCCCCTAGTGATCATGTCGGGTCGCAAGGAAGAGGTGACTGACAAGATGCAGGAGCCCTTTGAGCATTTTGAATTTATTGAAAAGCCCTTTGAAACCAAGCAGCTTGTCGCCGCGATCAAAGCTGCCATGATCAAGTCAAAGAGTCCTCGGAGGCAATCCCCGACACCAGTCGTGAACCAGCGCGAGATTGCCGGCTTGAACGCCAAGATTGGCCAGATCCAGTCAGAAGTCAATCAGCTAAAACAGACAGTAGCCCAACTGAGCGCGATCGTTCAGCAAAAGCTAAGCTGAACTCCCAGGGGAATAAGCTGCGGTGCTCAGTATTTTAGATTTTGGTTAAGATCAGCGAAGCTCCTCTTGGCGTTGCCTTGCCGTGTCAGCTCAAACTCCTACTGCCAGTGTGCCTTTTTTGGGATCTGAAGTAGCTGCACCCTACGATAAAGCTCAGGCGGTGATTCTGCCGATTCCCTACGAGGCAACAACCACGTACCGTCAAGGCTGTAAGCAGGGTCCAGCCGCGATTCTAGCTGCCTCCCAGCAGGTGGAGTACTACGACGATGAACTTGACCAAGAGGTTTGGCCAATTGGGCTTTATACTCATCCGGCGATCGCCGACACTCAGAACGGTAGGCCCATAGCGGCTGAAGCAATGCTCCAGGTCACGCAAGAAACAGTGCAGCGCCTGATTCAGGACGGCAAATTTGTCATTGCTCTGGGGGGAGAACACAGTATTACGGCTGGAATTGTTGCCGCCTACCGACAAGCCAGCCCTGATCAAACTTTCACAGTCGTTCAAATCGATGCCCACGGGGACTTGCGCCAGGAATACGAAGGCTCAATCCACAATCACGCCTGTGTGATGCGGCGAATTGTCGATTTGGGCCTGCCTACGGTTCAAATTGGCATCCGCAGCCTTTGTCAAGCAGAGGCAGACCTGATTAAAGCCAAGCAGCTAAAAGTCTTCCGGGCTCAGGAAATTGCCACCCAACCCGACTGGATCAAACGAGCCTTGGCAAGTATCTCCACAGGACGGGTTTTTCTCACGATTGATTTAGATGGAATTGACCCTGGACTTCTGCCAGGAGTAGGTACACCTGAGCCCGGCGGGCTCTCCTGGTTTGCGTTGCTCAGCTTTTTACGGCAGTTATTTGCAGCTCACCAGGTGATTGGGTGTGATGTGATGGAGTTAGCCCCCGTGAACGATTCAGTCGTGTCCGAGTTCACGGCTGCCAAATTAGTTTACAAACTAATTGGTTATCATGCTATGACCGCTTTATAGAGCTATGAGTTAAAGAAATTGGCCGTCGTACCCCTGGCTTTCAGACCCAAAGGGCGAAATCAATGATGACGGAGACTTAATTCAAAACTCCCTTCGGCTTGAGAGTTCGGCGAAGGTCTCGACACTGAGGCTCGGCCCGAAGGGTTCACTCGAGTCGCTCAGAACGAAAGCAAAACTTTTTTAACCCTACTTCGCCTGCCAGACATTAAATTCTCTCCATTAATGTGATGGGCATAAATTGACGTTCCAGCCTTGTTATCCTACAGTTGGAGGCAGTTCGAGCTAAGAGCAGAGACACTGGATGGGGACAACGTATCAGCGGGTCTTGTTAAAACTGAGTGGTGAGGCCCTGATGGGCAACTTACCCTACGGTATCGATCCAGTTATTGTTCAAGGGTTTGCTGAGGAAATCGCTACCGTTGCGAACAGCGGGGTGCAGGTGGCAGTTGTCGTGGGTGGGGGCAATATCTTTCGCGGGGTGAAGGGTTCTGCCGCCGGAATGGATCGCGCCACTGCCGACTATATCGGCATGATTGCCACGGTGATGAATTCCCTCACTCTCCAGGATTGCCTAGAGCGAATTGGTGTACCGACGCGAGTCCAGACCGCGATCGCCATGCAGGAGTTGGCCGAGCCTTACATCCGGCGGCGAGCGATGCGTCACCTGGAAAAGCGGCGGGTTGTGATCTTTGGGGGAGGCTCAGGCAATCCCTTCTTCACGACGGATACCACCGCTGCCCTGCGAGCGGCAGAGATTGACGCAGAGGTAATTTTTAAGGCAACAAAGGTGGATGGCGTCTACGATGCAGACCCTCACCTTAACCCCCAGGCCCGGCGCTTTCGAACCCTCACCTATAGCTATGTTTTAGCCCATGATTTAGCGGTGATGGACAGTACGGCGATCGCCCTGTGTAAAGATAACAGCATTCCCATTATTGTGTTTGACCTCTCGGTTTCTGGTAATATTCGCCGGGCACTGATGGGAGAACCGATTGGAACAATTGTGAGAGGTTCTTGTGAAATTAGCTGAAACTGAAGCTTCGATGCAAAAGGCGATTGAGGCCACGCAACGGTCCTTTAACACCATCCGCACTGGCCGGGCCAATGCTTCCCTGCTGGACCGGGTAACGGTGGAGTACTACGGCACTGAAACGCCGTTGAGATCCCTAGCCAACATCAGTACCCCCGATGCGAGTACGATCACAATTCAACCTTTTGACCGCAGCAGCCTCAATACGGTTGAAAAAGCAATCTCAATGTCCGATCTTGGCTTAACGCCCAATAACGACGGCTCCCTGATCCGGTTGAATATTCCGCCTCTGACCAGCGATCGCCGTAAAGAATTGGTGAAAACAGCAGGCAAGTTAGCAGAAGAAGGCAAGGTTTCCGTTCGCAACATTCGCCGGGATGCTGTAGACGACATTCGCAAGCAGGGCAAAAGCGGCGAGATCCCTGAAGATGAAACCCGCGACTTGCAGGACCAAGTTCAGAAGTTGACGGACAAGTACATTGCTAAAGTTGATGGCCTGTTAGCCGAAAAAGAGAAAGATATCACGACCGTCTAGCCCGCCTCTTGTTTAAGCGTGAGAGAAGGTTGATGAATGACAAATCGAAACAGTCTCGACAGCAAGCTTGAAACGCTGATTGACCAGGTAGGTAAGCTGACCGAGGGCTTGACAGAGATCAAGGTCATGATTCAAGCGCAAGGTGAGACTGCCAAAGAGCAAGGTGAAACCGCCAAGCGTCAAGAACGTAACATCGACCGTTTAGTGGCAGTCACAGAGAGACAATCAGCCATGATTGAGCGGCTAATAGAAAGGCCCTAATGCTGCGATCATTGAGTGGAAAGAGCTACTCCGCCAGAATACTGAGCTGATGAAATTGACTTGCTACAAAACCCTACGGTCACTTCTCCTAAGCTGGCTTCTAGTGCTAGGTCTGGCCTGGCTGTGGGTGATGTTGAGCGCAACTCCGGCGATCGCCCCATAACTGGGTTAGGATCACCTTGATCGAGCCGTGTGCTTTGACTGATAGAGGGTGACACCTATGGAGTCGGTGATCTCAGAACATATTGAAATCACTCCGGGCGTTCAGCCGCGTATTGCTGGACATCGGATTAAAGTTCAGGATGTGGTGATCTGGCACGAACGGATGGGACTGTTCCCGTGAGATTGTTTCGCGATACCCGACCATTACTTTGTCTGATGTCTATGCTGCGTTAGCTTACTATCACGATCATTTGGCGGAAATCAGACAACAAATTGTAGAGGATAATGCCCTAGAAGCCGGAATGCGAGCGGAAATCCCTTCTAAGCTGCCGCAGCGAAGTTAGATCACCAAGATTTCTGAACCGATCAGGTTCCACTTAGATGAAAATGTTGATGGTGCAATTGCTGAGGGTTTGCGAAGGCGAGGTATTGATGTAACGACTACTCTAGGAGTGGGGCTTTTGAGTGCATCGGAATCAGGAGCAGGTAGTTTTTGCCATTGCCCAGGGCCGGGTCATCTTTACTCACGATGCTGATTTTCTACGGCTTCACCGACAAGGGGTTGAATATGCAGGTATTGTTTACTCTCGCCAGGGGTATCGTTCAATTGGTGAAATCTTGTGATTGCTGATCCGCTTATGGGAGTTGCAGACCCCAAAATCTATGCTCAGGCAGATCGAATTTATCTAGTGCGATCGCTGTCTGCACAACGTTGCACAGTAATACTTGGGACTTTTACCTCAGCAGTCAAACCTTCGACCTTTGGGCAGGAAGTTTTCAGTTTAAAGCTCAAATCGTCGAGAAAAAAGCTTGAACTTTAGAGAGCAAAGCTGGGAACACCGAGAAAAAAGCTTCACCCTCAAAGCAAAAAGGTCGGACGCTGAAGAATTACTTTAGACCAGTATTCTCTTCTGCGATCGGAACGAATTAAGGAAGCTAGGAAAAGAGGTGAATTAAGATTACATTTGAGCTGTGCAAATCACATTGCGGATCGAACACGGTGGAGGTCGCCCAACTGATCTGTCAATGTCTCACTGCTGGGCGCGCTAGTAATAAAGTCCTCTTGGCGGTTGATCGCAACCTGATCTACGGTCAGCCAGCCCTTGAGGAGTTCGTTCTGGACTCTAAGTTATGATCCGCCTAGACGCTCTAGCTGACTTTTTGGACCAGCTTCTTGCCATTGAGCGCTTTGGAGATGACCAGGGCGGGATATACCGGCCTTCAGTTCGTCCCGTCCATCGGCTGGGACTAGCCTTGGAGCCTTGGCCCCAGTTATCTGAGTGGGTCAGGGCGGAAGCTCTAGATGCCCTTTTCCTGCATCGTCCCTGGAAGCTTCAATCAGAGCAGCTTGAACAAGATGTTGGTATTCTGTCCTACCACCTGGCCTTTGATGAGGGCATGACGCTGGGCTTTAATCCCCGGTTAGCAGTTGTGCTAGGAATGTCAGCCTTAACAGTATTGGGGAAAAAAGCAGGGCGACCGATTGGCATGCTTGGGAAAATTCCGATCCAAGGTGCCAGCTATTGTACCTGGGTGCAAGAAGTATTTGGGGGATACGATCACGCGATCGCGGGTAGAGCTAGTCACCTTTCCCAGGTGGCTCTGGTTGGTGCCATGACGGATCAACTGGTCCATGAGGCTGCCGCACGGGGTGCAGAACTATACATCACAGGACAGTTGAGACAGCCCGCCCAGCAAGCAGTAACAGAGACCGGGATTGGGGTTATTGCCGTCGGGCATCGTCGCAGTGAAGAGTGGGGACTCCGGGCCCTGGCTGGTGTGCTACGGGAGCGCTGGTCTGGTCTAAACGTTATTGTGCCTCCCCTGGGGTAAGGAAAATGGCTCGTGTCTCTATTATTGTTCCAACCCTGAATGAGGCGGAATGGTTGGGACGAACCCTGCGTCACTTGAGCCTGCTAGAACCCACTGCCTGGGAGATTTTGGTTGTGGACGGGGGAAGCGAAGACAAGACGGTCGCCCTAGCAGAGCAGGCTTGTCAGACGCTGGCCCAGTTTAAAGTACGTATTCTCTCCTGCCAGAAGCGGGGGCGCGCTGTCCAGATGAACTGGGGAGCCCAAGCTGCGACGGGAGAAATCCTCTGCTTTCTGCACGCAGACACCCTAGTTCCCGATGATCTGGTAACCCTGATCGAGGAAACGCTAGCTGATCAGACGGTAGCCTGTGGCGGGTTTGTCTCCCTGATGGCGGGCCAGACCACTCGCTGGGGGGTGTCCCTGCACAACTATCTCAAGACCTACTACGCTCCTTTACTGTTTCGGCCCCATCTCTTTTTCAAGGGGCTGCGCCTGCTGTTTGGGGACCAGGTGATGTTTTGTCGTCGGGCTGACTTCTGGACCTGCGGCGGCTTTGACCCGGACCTGCCGATTCTAGAAGATGCTGACCTCTGCCTGCGGCTGCTGCGTCGAGGGCGGATCTATCAGGTCAATCGCATTGTTCAGTCTAGCGATCGCCGGGTGGCTCGTTGGGGTACCCTTAAGGCCACAGCCCTGTACCTCTACATTGGTGTTCTTTGGGGACTAGGTATCTCGGCGACCTACCTAAAGCAGTTCTATCAAGACATTCGCTAGATCAACGACTCAAAGATGAGCAAGGTCAATCAACCTGACGTTCTCAAAGGATAAAGTTTAGAATGGAACCTAACTAGTATGTTTGTTCTCCAGCCACTCCACACTCGCAGTACCGTTCAATCTTGAGGCGCTAATGACTAGTACTGAAATCACCAACAGCCCTGAAAAGCAGAAAGCTCTGAGCCTAGTTCTGGGCCAAATCGAGCGCAACTTTGGCAAGGGAACGATCATGCGCCTGGGAGATGCTACCCGAATGAGGGTGGAGACGATTCCCTCTGGAGCCCTGACCTTAGACCTAGCCCTGGGTGGTGGACTGCCCAAAGGACGGGTGATTGAGATCTACGGTCCAGAAAGCTCCGGTAAAACAACCCTGGCCCTCCATGCCGTTGCTGAGGTACAAAAAGCTGGAGGTGTGGCGGCCTTTGTGGATGCAGAGCATGCCCTGGACCCAACCTA
Source organism: Thermosynechococcaceae cyanobacterium (assembly GCA_041748155.1). Taxonomy (GTDB): domain Bacteria; phylum Cyanobacteriota; class Cyanobacteriia; order Thermosynechococcales; family Thermosynechococcaceae; genus JBGTDT01. Next base: position 33,092 of record JBGTDT010000056.1, read on the forward strand.
TGCCGCTGCCCTAGGTGTGGATATTGCAAACCTGCTGGTTTCCCAACCTGACACAGGTGAAGCTGCCCTAGAAATTGTTGACCAACTCGTGCGCTCTGCTGCTGTTGACATTGTGGTGATCGACTCGGTTGCCGCCTTGGTGCCCCGGGCTGAGATTGAAGGGGAGATGGGAGATATCCATGTCGGCCTCCAGGCCCGCTTGATGAGCCAAGCTTTACGGAAGATTACTGGCAATATTGGCAGATCTGGCTGTACTGTCATTTTCCTCAACCAGTTGCGCCTGAAGATTGGGGTTACCTACGGGAATCCCGAGACTACAACGGGTGGAAATGCGCTGAAGTTCTATGCCTCTGTGCGTCTGGATATCCGACGCATTCAAACTCTAAAAAGAGGAACAGAAGAGTATGGTAATCGAGCCAAGGTCAAAGTGGCGAAGAATAAAGTTGCCCCACCGTTTCGGATTGCTGAATTTGACATTATCTTTGGCAAAGGCATCTCTAGCTTAGGCTGTGTTGTTGATATGGCGGAAGAAACGGGTGTCATCATCCGTCGAGGTGCCTGGTATAGCTACAACGGTGATAATATTGGCCAAGGCCGGGACAACACGATTAGCCATCTTAAAGACAACCCTGAGTTTGCCCAGAACATTGAGCAGCAGGTGCGCCAAAAGCTAGAGATGGGCGCAGTTGTGTCGGCCAATTCTGTTGCGGCGGTCGAAGATACTGAAGAGGAAGCGTAATGCTCTCAAGCCCTAGAAGTAGCTGGCAGGTAGAGCACATTATTCAAACTTCACTGCTCCTAGAGCTTCTAGTGTGGCTCTTTGAGCTACCGTTAAGCCTGTAATACCTGTGATGTTCATGCCCTCATAGGGCCTTTCAGCTCTCAGGGTTTGTAGGCACTCACCCGTCTGCAGGTTCCAAAACCGGAGGGTTTCATCAAAACTGCCACTGAGCAGGTTTTCACGAGCTAAAGCAATGTTTGCTTGATCAGGGTGGTCTAGCGCAGAATCAGGGGACTGGAAGGCTAGGGCAGACACTAAGTTGGTGTGGCCGTAGAGGGTGCGAAGGCACTGCCCGGTTTGAATGTTCCACAGCTTCACCGTTCGGTCGAAGCTGCCGCTGGCTAAGTGCTGACCCCTGGCGTTAAAGGCAAGCGACACCACTGGACCCTGGTGCCCCTTAAAGGTGTGTAGACATGTACCGGTGTAGGTATCCCAGAGTTTCACCATCTGGTCATAACTGCAACTTGCCAAATAGTTGCTGTCTGGACTAAAGGCAACTGCCCAGACACTATTGCCATGACCCTGAAACGTCTGATGACATTCGCCTGTCTCAACGGCCCAGAGTTTAATGGTGGTATCAAAGCTACCGCTGGCAAGCCATTGATTATCTGGGCTAAAGGTGACACTGACAACTGGAGCCGTATGCTCCTCTAGCGTTTTGAGGCACTCACCGCTGTAAACATTCCATCCATAGTTTGATGCGTTGGTCGTAACTGCCACTGGCTAATTGATGTCCCCTGGGGCTGAATGCTACCGACCAGACCCAACTGGTGTGACCCCGTAGCGTTTTTAAGCATTGTCCAGTCTGAGTATTCCAGAGCTTGATGGTGGTATCAGCGCTGGCACTTGCCATCAGCTCATCCTTTTTCTCTGCCTGCTGAGGGGCAAACACCACTGACCAGACCCGGTTCGTGTGCCCCCGCAAGGTTTTTGAAACTTGTCCCGTTTGGGGATTCCAAAGCTTTACTGTCTGGTCTTCATGTCCAGTCGCTAACAGTTGCTGGTCCACCCGTAGCGCGACAGACAGAATACTGTTGTTATGGCCTGTCCAAACTTTTGCACACTGCCCGGTCTTGAGATGCCATAGTCGGGCTGCATGGTCGTCGCCACCACTAGCGAGGTAGTGACCATCAGAGTTAAATGCCACTGACCAGACGCGATTGTTGTGCTCTTTTAACAACTTGAGGCACTGTTGGGAGTTAACATCCCACACCTTTACGGTTTGATCGTAACTAGCGCTAGCCAGCAATCGACCGTCCGGGCTGAAGGCAACAGCGGTCACGGTTGACTGGTGTCCTGGCCAGGTTTGCAGGCATTGCCCGGTGGACATTGCCCACAATTTGATCATGCCGTCAAAGCTGCCGCTAGCAATGGTTTGTCCATTTGGACTTACCGCAACAGCCTTCACCCACTGGCCGTGCCCGGTAAGGGTTTGACGACACTCCCCTGTGTCTAAGGCCCATAGTTTCAGGGTTTGATCCTCTGAACCGCTCACCAAGATGTCGCTGTTGGAACTGAACGCCACAGACCAAACCCGCCCCTGATGCCCCTCTAACACTTGTAGCAGCGGGTCTTCAATATTGCTGAGTTGCCAAGCCGAATCGTGCTATCCTGAGCGCAACTTGCCAGCACCTGACCAGCAGGATGAAAGGCGATCGCATTTACGGTACTGGTGTGCCCCTTGAGCAGTTGCTGGCATTTGCCAGTCTTGACCTCCCAGAGTTTGACGGCATAGTCATCCCCGGCACTCGCTAGCCACTGACCGTTGGGACTAAAAGCAACAGCCCAGGTCCAGGCGGTATCCGCTTTGAAGGCTTGGAGTTGCTTACCGCTGGCAATCTCCCAGATTTGTACTTCCCCACTGGTGTCACTGGTTGCCAGCAATTGGTCATCTGGACTAAATGCCACACCGGAAACCCCGCCAAACGTCTCGGCAAAAACTGACTTGGCAAGATCAGCACCCGTGAAGTTGACCCGATGCAGGTTCACATTCACCAGGTAGGCTTGCCAGACACTAAGCTGGGAGAAATCGTAGCTGGTTAAATCAAATTGGAGTTGATGCAGCAGGTTAATCATGTTCCCGGCAGCATAACCGGGCAAGGTAGAAAATTCCGCTCGGAGCTTGATTAAAATTTGCTTGAGCTTCGATTCAAGCGCTTTAGCTTTGAAACTAGCATGGAGCTTGCTGGCGATTGGCTCTAGAACGAGGCGGATCTGGCTTGCTCTGATATAGTCGCTGGCTTGGGCTTTGATCAGGGCATATTTTGTCAAGAACGAGATGTCTTCTGTGGCGATCGCCTGATAAGCTTGTTCAACAAACTGCTCGGTCAACAAACTGCTCGGTCAGGTACTCCATGATTACAGGTTGGTGAGTAAAATCGGCTGTGTCGCAAATAATGACTTTAGCGACCCTGCCCCTGTAATAATATAGGGGACTATACAGTTACTCCAAAGATTTTGTTAATGAAAGATATTTGTCCTATGACATCTCCTTTCTCTACATTTTCGATCTGACCTTTG
>JBGTDT010000057.1:0-9872 GCA_041748155.1 Thermosynechococcaceae cyanobacterium
CGACTGCATCGCAAGACTCTGTGTTATTCCAAGTCAGCCGAAATGCTCAAACATTCGATTCGATTGCTACTGCACTATCTCAAATTCTGGGATGTTCCAGTCCCTCAGTGATTCATACCTACTTTCAGCAACGCCCAAAAAACAAGCCCAACCCTGAATCATCTTCCACAACAAAACAAACGTCGCTAAAGAGCGGTCTCCCACAACAAATTTGAGCATCCCAGAAGTCTTACTATTCACCACTGTCCACAACCAGAACTTGTTTCTTTTGAGCTGGCAAAAGTTTGCACTTCATCAATTTGAGCGGTTTCAGGAATCTCATAATCCTCATCAGGAATTGCTGCTTCAGCTTGCCGAACCCAGTTGATGCTGCTGTTGTGGCAGATACCTGTGACTCGTTCGATGCCTCGAAACCCCATGCCGTTGAGCGACATTTTGATACAAAGGTCTTTGACATCCGCACTGTAGGCATGAGGATGTGAATTTTCCCGAAATTGGCGATTACAGCCTCGACAAAGGTAGCTCTGTTTACCCTGACGGTGCCCATTTTTGACTACTTTGCTACTCTGACAGTGAGGACAGTCCATTGCCATAACCCATAACATCACTTTCTATTGTGCAACGCCCTGGTGATTAAAAGGTCAGAAGTATTAGCACTGCCAACCCTGCTACTGTTCAAGACCCAGCTAGGGCATATTCAGGCATCAGTCGCTCTAGAACTTGCCTGAGAACCAATGCAGTCCAGTCAATGTCACCAGCCGTGGTTTCTCTGCCTAGGGTGAGGCGAATGGCTCCCTGAGCCTCCTGTTCGGGGTATCCCATTGCTTGCAGAACTGGACTAGGGGTGAGTTTGCCACTGTGACAGGCAGCACCAGAGCTGATCGCGATCCCGGCCAGGTTCATCTGCCGGACAAGGGTTTTACCGCTAGGAGTCTCCCCGTGACCAAGCGGCTGGATGCAGAAGCTGACGTGATGGGGCAGTCGGTTCCAGCGATCGCCGGTTGGAACCAGACCGGGAAAGTCGGCAAGCTGATCAAACAGGCGATCGCGCAAGTAAATTAAGCGGGGGGTTTCCTGAGCCATTTCCTCAGCAGCCAGTTCCGCCGCCACCCCAAACCCAGCGATCATCGGCACTGCTTGCGTGCCAGACCGGAGTCTAAACTCTTGACCACCTCCTCGCAGCAGCGGTAGGAGACGAACGCCAGGTCGAATATAGAGAGCACCAACTCCCTGAGGGCCATAGAGCTTATGACTGGACAGCGACAGCAGGTCAATAGGTAAGTTTTGGACATTCAAGGGCAACCGGCCTGCCACCTGAACGGCATCAGTATGGAACAGAACACCGTGGGAACGAGCGATCGCCCCTATGGCTTGGATCGGTTGTAGCGTCCCAACCTCGCTCTGGCCGTAAATCACAGAAACCAGAACTGTGTTGGACTGAAGGGCAGTCTGCAAGTCCAGCGGGTTAACCCATCCCTGACGATTGACTGGTAGTCGGGTCACCTGCCAGCCCTGCTGTTCTAGAAACAGAGCCGGCTCTGCCACCGCTGAGTGTTCCACACTGGAGATAATTAAATGCTGCGGGGTTGAGTACTGTTGAGCCACCCCCATGATTGCCAGGTTATCTGCTTCAGTTCCACCTGAGGTAAACAGAACGGTCTCAGCCGGGGCGTGCAGTAGAGTGGCAACCTGCATCCGAGCCTGCTCTACCAGCGTTGCCGCCCTTTGGCCCCACTCGTGCAGGCTGGAGGGGTTGCCCCACTGGTTGCTTAAAACGGCTTGTAGAGCCGCGATCGCCTCTGGGCGGGTAGGCGTGGTGGCGCTGTGATCTAAATAGACTTGCATGAGTCGTTGTCGCCTAAGCCTCGCTGCCTTTAGCTGCCTTTATCAGTGTATCGCCAAAAGAATCGATGGCCAGCCTTGTTTGGGGAACAGCTAGACGGGAGTTAGACCCAATCCCTGAGAGCGGGACCACTGAACGCCTCAGACCTAGCTTAGGTTAGGAATAGTGTAGTGGCTGGGGGGGCTTTCGAAGGTCTTAAGGTGGTGTAGATTGTATGAGTTACTTTCAGCTTACTCCTACTTTTGATCCAAGCGTTTAAAGAGTAATTTCAAAGTAACTTTAGCGACTCGTAATCCGGCATTGCCATTCTATGTTACTGCGAGAAAAGGCTGCATTTTATCTAGAAGATATTGAAACACCTGTAGGTCGGGCGGTTAACCTGATTATTGCCGGACTAGTTCTCCTATCCTCAGCGATTTTTGTCGCCCAAACCTACGCCCTTCCTGCTGTGGCTCATGAGTGGCTGAATACTTTAGACGTAGCAATTATCCTCATCTTCGCGCTGGAATACGGACTGCGGTTCTGGTGTGCCGAGCATAAAGTCAAGTACTTTTTTAGCCTTTACTCCATTGTTGATTTGGTTGCAATTTTGCCGTTCTTTTTGGGACTAGTAGATATCAGTTTTGTCCGGTTGCTGCGCTGGTTTCGAATTTTAAAGTTGATTCGGTTCCTGAATAAAAAAATGCTGTTTGGCAGCGTCAGCACCGAAGATGGGGTGATTTATGCCCGGATCCTATTTACGTTATTCGCCATCATTTTTATTTTTTCAGGGTTAATTTACCGGGTTGAGCACCCGATCAATCCCAATGTTTTTGGCACTTTTTTGGACGCCGTTTACTTCTCTGTGGTTACCATGACGACAGTCGGTTTTGGCGACGTAACCCCAAGTTCAGAAACGGGTCGCTTCCTGACCGTATTGATGATTTTGACGGGTATTGGCCTGATACCCTGGCAGTTAGGTGACTTGATTAGACGGGTGGTTAAGTCTGCTAACCAGGTTGAAACCTGTTGCCTGGAGTGCGGCTTCTCTTTCCACGATACGGATGCTCAGTTTTGCAAACTCTGCGGAGCTGAATTAAAAAAATTTTGAACCAGAACACACAGACTTAAACAAGCCTGCTTCTGTACAAACTACTTGGACTGAGCAATCCCAAGGGTCGGTCGGTAAAGCGGCTAGTCGGGCAGATTCAAATACAATCCCAACCGTTGGCTTTGAGCACCAGCCGGGGGAACTGAGCCAGCGATCGTAAAAGCCACCCCCATAGCCCAAGCGATGGCCTTGAGCATCACAGGCGATCGCAGGCACTAAAATTAAATCGACCTGTTCAGCCATTAACACGGGTAGATCGGGTTTAGGTTCAGGAATGCCGTAAGCTCCCAGTTGAAGAGTGTTTTCATCCCTTGGTGAGCAGGCGTGCCAGATTAACGAGTTTCCCTCACAGCGCGGAAATCCCCACCGTTTTCCTAAGCTTGGATTGAAGAGGAGGCTCAGGTCTGGCTCCTGACGAAAGCTCAGGTAAGCCAGGATCGTCCGGGAGTGAGCAAACAGGGGCCAGGTTTGCAGGTGGGTACAGAGGCGATCGCTCTTTTGCCGCCAAACATCAAGAGGCATCGACTGCCGCGCCTTGAGAAGCTTGCGGCGCAGTGCCGCTTTACTCTGGGTAGTTTCGCGATAAAACTCTGACTGCACGTTCAAGCGACCTTGATGAAGCAAATCTAGTTAGGAAATAAGATCACTACCAGTGATAGGGGATACAGACCCGATACCTTACCTTTTAGTAGCATCTATCCAGGATTTTACAAATGAGCAGGGATCAGGTTTTTGGTTACCCCCTAGCTCTGAAAGGTTCCCGGCGAGTTGAGGTCACCCTATCTCTCCCCTGTGATGCTAAAAACCTTTTGTTTAACTGCCGCCCTTTCTACTGCCACAATTGCTCTGCTTCCCTTTGCCAAGATTGCCCTGGGGCAGTCCTGCCACATGCAAACCGCAGATGGCTTTCGCGTCGATCTGAGCAGCCTGTGTCAGGGAGTCGCTGAGCCCACCTATACCGTCAGCAAGCTCCCAACATACAATCATCGTAACCAGTGGGGTCTGGGTCTAGATTTGCCGTCCTACTGCAAACAACGGTACGGTCCTACCGCTGCTGTGACGTTGCGAGAGAACAACGCCTTAGGATGGAAGTGTCTAGTCAGCAGCCAGACTCAGGACATCTCCTTTGAAGACGCCTGTAGCAGGCAGTATGGACTCTTTGCCCGGCCCGGAATGGGAGACTTCAACGATATTGGATCTTGGCATTGTCGCTTGAAGTCGCAGGTGCACCATCAGACCTCCGGCTCGTAGTCCCTGCTTTGAGAAGCAAGACTTAGCCTGCTGGGGCAACCTAGTCCAACACTGAGCGCCCACCAGGGAAGGTGGCTAAACTGGGCCGATTCGTACCAGGTAAAAGTGTAGACCAGGTAGGCGATCGCCACGGCCTCAATCCCCGGTCGGGCAGCGCTGGCAGTACACCTCAGAAAGAACCCCCACAACAAGACATAGCACAGCAACCCTGGCAACCCAACCGAAAGGGTTGTGTCGAGAAGCAGGTTGTGAGCCTTATTGGAAATTAGAATGCCCGTGTGCAGGTAACCGTCCGTTCCTTGGTAGTCAAAGGTGAACTCGTTTAGCCCCATGACCTGAGCCACCGCTACTTTTTCGAGCAGGTATCCTTGGTGAGTTCCAGTCCAGTCAGCAATGAAGGGGTAGGCAATCCCAAAACCGTCAAAGCCCCAGCCCCACAGAGGTCGGGCCGCAATTCCACTTAGGGAAAGTTGCCAGAGGTGGAGACGACCAGAGGAGAATTGCTCCGGGTTTCCCAGGCATAAAACCGCTAGCCCAAACAAGAGGCAGCTCGTTAAGCACAGCTTAGTCCAAGGCTGGCGAACCCACCGTTTCAGAGCTTCAGGGCAGTAGGGCCAGAGCAAGTAGGTGCCGCTGACGAGCAAGGCCAAGCTCCCACTTCGAACCTGGGCGTAGCCAAGGCTGATGCTTGCTAGCAGACAAACGGCGATCGCGGGAAAGAGACTTATCCAGCCCCAGTGCCATCCCAGGAGCGGTAGTACCCCCAGTACGGCCAAGACAAAGGCTGCGTGCCCGCGATTTGAGTAAAGACAGATAGGCATTTGGCTTTGCCAAACGGTGCTCTCTAGCATCTGAGGGCTAGACAGACTCACAAGACCTGAGGTGGCTGTGTAGTCGATCCGCCAGTCATATACTTGGGGAAAGATGCTGAAAGCAACCAGGATACCGCCGATCAGTAGTCCGTAGAGTTGGGGTTGCAGCAGCATAGGTGCAATCTGGAGCACTAGGGCGTTGCTCAAGGTAAACAAGGCCAGGAGCAGCCAGTAAAGCCAACCATCCCCTAGCGTCAACTGACCCCAGAGGGAGCGGAGGGGAAAGGGGCTGAGCAAGGTTGCAGTCAGGCCCACTCCCAGAAACAGAGTCCACAGGCCTAGACCAACTTTCCAGTTCAAGGATAGAGCCAGACGATGCCGCTTCAGGATCACCCCGCTATTGCAGAGGGTGATTAGGCAGATTGCCACCAGCTTGGGCTGGGTCCAAATGTCACCCCGCTCAAATCCCCAGGGATTGATCAAGACCAAACTAAGAGCAAACAGAAGGCTGTAGAGGGTACGGAGATTAGCCACAGTTCCAACCAAGACTGCCTAAGCAGCCTGTTGACGATACCAGTCAATCGTGTTGTGCAATCCCTGCTTGAAGTCAACCTGGGCGGTAAACCCAAAGCGCTGCTTGGCCCGTTGCGTATCCAGGCAGCGGCGAGGTTGACCGTTGGGCTTGTCTGTTTCCCAGATGATCTCCCCTTGAAACTCCATCAGCTCACAGACAAGTTCGACCAACTGGCGAATCGAGATCTCCTTTCCCGTTCCCAAGTTCACAGGCTCAGGACCGCTGTAAAACTGGCTGCCCATGACAATTCCCCGCGCTGCATCTTCTGAGTAGAGAAACTCTCGCGTCGGGCTACCATCTCCCCAAACAAGTAATTGGTGTTTCTGCTGGTTCTGCGCTTGCCAGACTTTGTGGATCAAGGCCGGAATCACGTGGGAGCTTTGGGGGTCAAAGTTGTCTTCTGGACCGTATAAATTCACTGGCAGCAAGTAAATCCCGTCAAAGCCGTACTGCTGGCGATAGGCTTGCAGTTGAACCAGCAAGGCTTTCTTGGCAATTCCGTAGGGGGCATTTGTTTCCTCAGGGTACCCATCCCAGAGGTTATCTTCTTGAAAGGGGACGGGCGTGAACTTCGGGTAGGCACAAATGGTGCCGACACAGACAAACTTACTCACTCCGGCTTGGTAGGCAGCATGAATGAGTTGAGTGCCCATGATCAGGTTGTCATAGAACAACTCTGCTGGCTTTTCCCGGTTCAGGCCAATCCCGCCGACGTGAGCTGCCAGGTGGACGACAATGTCCTGCTGGTCCACAGCTTGCTGGCAGTTATTCAGCGATCGCAGGTCACAGCTTTGAGAGCGGGTAACCGTAATCTTCTCTCGGTCGGCCCCTGCCTTGAGCAACTGGGCCACAACCTGGCGACCTAAAAAGCCAGCGCCACCCGTGACAAGAATTCTTTTACTCTCCAGGCTAGGCACTGACATGTCTTAGATTGAGACTGAGTGAATTAAGACTGAATTGAGAGGCATGACTGAAGCTTTTGCTACCTTAGAAGCGGTTAGAATTGCCTATCGCCATTTATGCTACCGTAGGAAGCCACTTTGCACTGTACCTGAGTGTACAAATAGGAAAGAGTAGCCCTCTAATTGTCTGCTTGATTGAGGGTCAAGCAAGGCGACTACCCAGAACGTGCCGAATAAACGCCGTATCCTGAGTGGGTTCTGCTAGCTTGCCGTTCTGGGAACCTTGACCGAGGGCTTGTAAATCCGCCTCCACCATCAAGTGAACCAACTGCTCAAAAGTGACCGAGGGCTGCCACTTCAGTTGCTGGCAAGCTTTGGTTGCGTCCCCCATTAACAACTCTACTTCTGCCGGGCGCAGGTAGCGCTGGTCAAATTCCACATAGTCCTGCCAGTTGAGGTTGACGTGACCAAAGGCAAGGTTAAGAAATTCTTGAACAGAATGGGTTTGCCCTGTAGCGACGACGTAATCGTCTGGTTTGTCCTGTTGCAGCATCAGCCACATGGCTTTGACGTAGTCCTTGGCGTAACCCCAGTCTCGCTTGGCATCTAGGTTGCCTAGGTAAAGCTTTTTCTGCTGGCCCGCGACGATGCGGGCGATTGCCCGGGTGATTTTGCGCGTGACAAACGTCTCCCCGCGCCGGGGGGATTCGTGGTTGAACAAGATGCCGTTGCAAGCGAACAGATTGTACGATTCCCGGTAATTGATCGTTTGCCAGTGGGCATAGACTTTGGCACAGGCGTAAGGACTACGGGGATAGAAGGGGGTTGTTTCCTTCTGGGGGATCTCCTGCACCAGACCAAACATCTCGGACGAACCTGCTTGGTAAAAGCGCACTTCAATGCCGGTGCGCTGTTGATAGTCTCGCACCGCTTCTAGGATTCGCAAGGTTCCCATCGCTACGGTGTCAACGGTGTACTCCGGTGAATCAAAGCTGACGCGCACATGAGACTGAGCCCCCAGGTTGTAGATTTCGGCTGGCTGGACTTCTTCTAGGATGCGGCCAAGGGTGGTGCCATCTGTGAGGTCACCGTAATGCAAAAATAGCCGTGCGCCTTTACTGTGGGGGTCTTCATAAACGTGGTCAATCCGGTCAGTATTAAACGTTGAAGTTCGCCGGATGATGCCGTGAACTTCGTAGCTATTGCTGAGCAACAGTTCTGTGAGATAAGAACCATCTTGCCCGGTTACACCTGTAATCAGAGCTCGCTTGGCTTTCGCCTCAACCATGCTATAAATTCCTCGAAAACCGTAGTGTATATTGAACTATCAATTGCTGGAGTTGAACAAACTGTGCTTTGATTCCACTACTCTCTAGGCTCGGTTGCTTATGCACAGTATTGAATTCAAAGTCCTGCTAAATTTCTCTAGTGTTTGCTGGCCGCTGGTTGCCACTTGCCAGAACTTAGAAACTGTTTGGTTCTACAGTAAAGGTCTTTGCCTCAACTGTGACGCGATCGCCAGCCAGCAGCTTCCGGCCTCGACGGGTCTCAACCCTGCCATTGACTCTGACATTGCCGGCTTGAATTATCAGTTTAGCTTGACCGCCAGTCTGAACAATTCCAACAATCTTGAGAAACTGGTCAAGCTTAATCACAGAACCGCTGGTTGTCATAGAGAGGTTCCAAGCTTCTATAGCAATCCTAGCTAAGTCATGAAGTGGGTTGGATAGGCTTCCAGCTTGTGGACTAATCTACTTTACACCTTGAGCTAGAGAGTAGCCTAGTATACCTGCCTAAAGTTTGAAGACAAAATCTATAAACTTATGATCTGTCGCTCAAAGCTAATTGTATGATTCGAACTGGCAAGCAGCAGGCAGCTATAGATGCTTCCGACTTAGAACAGCAGGCATCTTTTCGCTGGCACTTGATTACTAAAAGTGGACCAAGCCTTTATTCAGGGGGGACGAGCTTGGTCTGCACCCATAGTCCTCCTTGGAAGTAGTAACTTACATGGCACGGATTGAAGGGAATTGCTTCGACGACACTCTGATTGGCACGCCAGACAGGGACTCGATCTTTGGGTTTGGTGGAGATGATCGCCTTTTTGGTAGAAAAGGTGATGACACCCTCAACGGGGGAGCGGACAATGACAGGCTCTTTGGCAGCTTTGGTTCCGACACCCTCAGGGGAGGAGCAGGCAATGACGTCCTTGGAGCTGGTTTCGGGTCTGCTAGGAAGATAGATACCCTGACGGGTGGCATCGGCAGAGACGTGTTCCTTTTGGGGAATGGCACTCAAGTCTTCTATGATGACGGCAACTCGGCCACGGCTGGCACCAGTGGCTATGCCCTGATTACCGACTTCAACACTAGCCAGGATGTAATCCAGCTCACGGGTCCAAGGCGCAACTATCGCTTGGGTGCATCACCAAGTGGGTTACCAGCAGGGACAGCCATCTATCGGCAAAAGCCCAGTGGTCAGCCGGATGAGTTGATTGGCATTGTCCAGGGCAGTGCGGGCCTGAGTCTTGACAGGGACTACTTCAGGTTTAGATTTGCCATCAACCTGGCTGACCTCAATGGCAGCAATGGTTTTGTACTCAAGGGCCTTGATGCGTATGACGACTCAGGTGGTTCAGTCAGCAGTGCTGGGGATGTGAATGGCGATGGCTTCGATGACCTGATTGTTGGGGCTCCTAGTGCTGATCCTAATGGTCTATATAGAGCTGGAGAGAGCTATGTGGTGTTTGGCAAAGCCGGGGGCTTTGGGGCCAGCCTCAACCTTTCCACCCTGAATGGCAGCAATGGCTTTGTCCTCCAAGGTATTGACGCGTATGACGACTCAGGTGGTTCAGTCAGCAGTGCCGGGGATGTGAACGGCGATGGCTTTGATGACCTCCTGATTGGGGCTACTGAGGCTAGGTATGGCGATCGTGGAGAGAGCTATGTGGTGTTTGGCAAAGCTGGGGGCTTTGGGGCCAGCCTCAACCTCTCTGAGCTTGATGGCAACAATGGCTTTGTCCTTCAGGGCATTGATGGGGGTGACCGCTCAGGTACTTCAGTCAGCAGTGCCGGGGATGTGAATGGCGATGGCTTTGATGACCTGATTATTGGGGCTACTGATGCTGATCCCAATGATCAATATACGGCTGGCGAGAGCTATGTAGTGTTAGGCAAAGCCGGGGGCTTTGGGGCCAGCCTCAACCTCTCTGCCCTCAACGGCGGCAATGGTTTTGTCCTTCAGGGCATTGACACGTATGACTACTCAGGTGGTTCAGTCAGCAGTGCCGGGGATGTGAACGGCGATGGCTTCGATGACCTGATTATTGGAGCTTCTGGGGCTGATCCTAATGGTCAAAATAGTGCTGGCGAGAGCTATGTGGTGTTTGGCAAAGCGGGGG
>JBGTDT010000058.1:0-5208 GCA_041748155.1 Thermosynechococcaceae cyanobacterium
TATCGAGAACGCGATGACCCCAGACGCCAGGCGTTTCAAGAGCGATTGAAGAGCAAATCTGCTGGTCAGATTGTGTACGTCGATGAAGCAGGCATCGATAATCGAGCGGACTACGCCTATGGCTACTGCGAGGTCGGGCAAGCGTACCGAGCGAGTCAGTTGGATTGCCGCTCTCAAGCAAGGGTTAACCCAGTGTTAATTCGAAAGACTGCGAACCCCACAACTGCCGACACAATTACTGGAATCAATGCCTCATAGTATTCCAAGCCGAGACGATGGGGCAACTCCAGCGCTAGGAGGGCGCTACCAAGGGGTGACCCAAAGAATGCTCCCAATGCAGCACTCATCCCACAAAATGTCAGGATTCGGATTTTGTCCTTTGGTAAGTTGAGCTGATCTCCCAGCCAACTACCCACACTGCCGTTGATATCGACCAAGGGAGACTCCGGTCCCGCGCTACTGCCAAAGCTCAAGGAAAGCAGAGATGCGACCACCATCCCTGGAGTCTGGCGAAAATCAATCCGACCCTTGCGGTGGATCTGATCGACAGCAGCATCCATGCCACCCGGTGCGCCGATGTATTAGACTTCTTGCATAAGTCGGTTTAAGATACGTAATCTCAATACTCTCAGCCCGTGTTTGGGCATTTATGCAAGAAGTCTATTGCACTGCAAGTCCGACTAAGAAGCCACCAATCGTTGTGACGATCCAGACATAGCGTCCGGCATTAAGAGTGGTAGGGTTGCTAGCGCTCGGTATTACCAATCCGACAACTCGCAGCCCTAGCTGTAGGGCAAAGTAGTAAGCAGTTGAGAGGAAACCGATACCAACACCGAGGCAAGCTGCATAGAAAGTGAGTTTGAGGAGTGGAATTACGGGCGGGGTAGTCTGACGCATCCTACAAAGGTTTTGCTGAAGATCTCTTGCACTTAGAATGAATTAGATAACCGCTAGGATATCTCAACGCTATCCTGGCTTAACGCCATCTGATTAGCTGAGTGCCTGAACGACAGCCTGATAAAGAGAGTAACCTTCTCCAGATGGACTAATGTAGGTCTTTACAGTATCCAGCAAATCCTCTGCGTCGGTCCCATCCAAACTCGCTTCAGAATAGGGGATAGATGGCTCCAGTCGATAGTAGTGTCTTGGGGGCATTAAATAGGAAAGCTGCTGGTCAGGAGCGAGCACATTTGATCAATCTACAAACTGACTGATGTTATGGGCTGAGAAACAAGACAGTAACCATCACTACATTTGCCAGGATAAAACAAAGGGGGAAAATCCAACGACATTTCTTTTGAATAATCAGTACTGTACCAGGCTGATTTTTAAATGCTAAGAAGTAGTGCAGGAGGACTACAAGACAAATTAACGAGAAAATGAATATATAGCTCAAGAGAATGAAGGAATCTATCAGCGTCAGGTAGGCAACTCTCGGTAAAGTACTGCTAATTGTGAATTGGTAGGCGATCGCGGTAAGCAGACTAGTAATCCCAAGACCAATCTGACTCCCAAAATCTTTTTTAGTATCAATCCAAAGTACTGAACAAGAAATGATGTTGATCAACAGCAGTGGCAGTATAACTTTCCAAATATAAAAACCAGGATTGCGCTTAACTTTTAATCCAAAAGCCGCACGAGAATATTCAGTCTTGTCAGGCACGTACTCCCTCAAAGATGTAGAGATATCAAATCCAAGGATCTGCCATTCTGATAAACTTAAAAATTCCTCCTGTCCCCAACCGCTCTGCTGCTGATTAGCTAGAAAGATGACTTGGTTTTTATCATATTCAAAAGATTCAATAACTATTTGTAGTGTTTGAGAGTCAAATGGAAACAGTGAAAAGTCAAATTTGCCTGAAAGCGTCGTATCAAAGCGCTCTGAATATTGAACAGTTCCGTCTGGTTCAACATATAACTCGATATCAATCGGCTCGCTGTCATCGGCTATATTAAGCTTCGTTAGATAGGGATTCCAGATCTCTTCTGGCTCGTAAACCCTATAATCCACTCCTGCTTCTTTGGGATTGAAGGTCAAACGGGAGTCTGTCCATTTGGCAGACAAATATCCACTCAGGTTGTAGGTTTCTGTTGTTTGATCGATCCTGGCCAGGTTAAAGATGTACACCCCGATCGCCACTTCAACTGGCTTGCCTTGGTTAGGAGGAAGTTTTTGCAAGCTGTTATCTGAGGTCGTTACCTGTCTGGTAGCAGAAGATGAAGTAGCAGACGGGGGCTGTGCTTGGGCCAGGACAGGCGTTGGCTCTGCTAATGGAGCTTTAGCCTGGACAAACACTGGAGAATTAATAAACACAAAGCAGGCACTTATTCCACAAATGAAGTAGGCAAACAACTTGTGAAGTCGAACCATCAAAATTCTCTGGTGCTAAAAATTGGTGGATAGCTACAACCTAAGTGGCTAGTTACCTGAACTTATAGTACGCGCTTCCGGTCAGTGCGCCTTCAAGACAACCTTCACTTAGTGAAAATCTGCTTGATTGAATTTCTGGGTTAATTTGGGATATTACTTTCAGACAATACACGCGTGAACGTCCCTTGACCACCGATGTTGAGATCTTCGATAACCACGTTCATCCCTTTGCGATCCGCTCCGACTGTGAAGGTCACGGCACTCAAGCCGTAAGCATTCTCTCCCTCCGGCTGGTAAGTGAACACATCGTGGTTATAGTGCTGCAAGGGAAACGCTTTTTTATTGGGTCCTTGGAGCAGCACCAGTTGGCCCGCTCTAGGAACGATCGCAACCTCGCCAAAATAATTGTTGCCATAGGTGCCAGCGTAGGTACTAAGAGGCAGGGCCGGTAACGGTTTTGTGGGTGCCTTGGAGTAGTCAACCAGAGTTCCGTAGGGTGGTTTGTCGAGCGCCACGAAAGCTTGCTTGAGTAATTCGGCATAGTCTCTTTGGATCTTGCCGGTTTGGACCAGATCCAGGAAACTCAAGGCGATCGTTTCTGGCACACCGATTGGGCGGGAGTTGGTGAGAACGACGATGCCAAGCTCTTGACTCGGAAGCAAATAAACCGTGGTGGCGGCACCAAGATTAAAGGCACCGGAATGGCTCAACTGGACAAGACCCTGATTGGTATACCCCACATTCCAACCCAGCCCGTAAAAGCCGGCACGATTTGTCGCCGGATTCTGAGGAGGATCACTGACCATCTGGGGCCGATGGGTCTCTGCCAGCGCGTCGGCATCAATGACTTGCTTGCCCTCAAACTTGCCGCTTCCCAGTTGCAACCGCACCCACTCTGCCAAGTCGCGCACCGTTGAACTCACTCCACCGGCGGGGGACTCGGTATCGGCGTCCCGTTTGTATTTGGCAACCCACTTGCCGTTTACCGGAACGTGCCCAAGGGCGCGATTCTGGGCAGCTACAAAGTCCGCATAGCGTGAACTCGTGTTCTTCATCCCCAGTGGTTGATACAGCTTTTCGGCGGCAAGGTCTTCCCAGGATTTCCCCGTTGTCTTTGCCGCTGCGACTGCGGCGGCGGTGAGCCCGAAGTTGGTGTAGGCGTACTGCGAGCGAAAGTTATCACCCGTTGGCAGGTAACGCAGGCGTTGCAGAATCGTGGCCCGATCAAAGCCCAGGTCTTCTAACTCGTCACCTGCATGGTCCGGCAAGCCGCTGCGGTGGGCGAACAGGTCGCGGAGGGTGACTTCACGAGTCACATAGGGGTTGTCCATTTGAAAGCCTGGATCGTGCTTAATAACCGGGTCATCCCACTTGACCAATCCATCCCCAACCACGCCTGCTACGATCGTTGAGGCAATTGGCTTAGACACAGACGCAAGCTGAAAGACGGTGTCTGGATCAACGGGATTACTCTTACCTGTTTCGCGGACGCCAAAGCCCTTGAGATAAACCACTTGGTCTTTGTAGACGACGGCGATCGCCATGCCGGGTACGCCCGTCTTTTTCAAGGTGTCTTCTGCAAGCTTCTCCAGTTGGGGAAGGGCTGCCTTGATCTGATCAGTCACTGCTGGTTCCGCCTGGGCCACCTTGACTACCGGGGGAATCACTTTCAGTTCCGGTTGCGCCTGGGCTGTGCCCGCAAGCAGGGACAGCAGGAGAGGTGCCGCCCAAAGACGCCAGCTAACGAAGTTCATGACAATCTGCTCCTCAGGTTATACCGTAAAGATTTTTGATCAACTACGTATCTGCCTCCTAAAAATAGCCGAAAAAATACCCGGAATTTGATTAGCCCAACTTATCACTTTTGGTGAATACAATCGCGATCGCAAAGCGAAAATGAACTACCCCGCTGCAAGCGGACGGGGTAGTTCGTTATCAGAGGTCAGTTCGGGCATTTGCCATATCGAGGGTAATTAGCTACCGAATCTGGTCAGTCTGAAGCCCCAAAGCTATTCCATTAGTCGCTACACTCCTGGCAGCACCTACACGTCACAGAGCTGGACAATCAACCTGTCTAGCCGCAGTCCATCAAGCGTTTTTTTTTACTTTAGCGAGACTGGCCGCATTGTTTAGTCAATCTTCTCTTACGTAGTTTATGGCTGTTGCAGACCAAAGGAAACCGTTAACCCTTAGGGGATGACTGCGAGGACTCCCATCATGCCGCCATCTTCGTGGGTAAGGATATGGCAGTTGTAGACGTACTTTCCCAGGAACTGCTCGAACCGCAAGTGGATTGCCATCTTGGGCGTCGCGCTGATCTGGCCTAACAATTCGCTTGCAGCGGACGAACGAAAGCCGCTGGTGGTACTGCTAAGGCTACTGGCGATCGCTGAACGGGAACGTTATTAATGCGATCGCCTGCATAACGAATGTCACCCGCTACATTGGCATTGTTGCTACTTACATTAGACTTCTTGCATAAGTCGGTTTAAGATACGTAATCTCAATACTCTCAGCCCCTGTTTGGGCATTTATGCAAGAAGTCTATTGCAGTTGTTACCACCACCGTGGCAAATGCCATCCGCTACTTTAGCATTGCCACTGGTCAAGTTAGTGGTATAAGCGTTAGATACTTTGTTGCAAAGGGCGCACTAAGAACTATAGCGATCCTAAATAGGTAGCAAGGACAGATAATGTACTGTAGGCTAAGACAATCTCTCGTCAACTGTTTAGATAGCAATGGATTCGCTCAATCAGTTTATCGAAACCACAACCGATGCCCGCGAACTCAAGCGTGCTATGGTCGTTCAAATGCGTCAGCAAGGATACTCCTACGC
>JBGTDT010000059.1:0-23622 GCA_041748155.1 Thermosynechococcaceae cyanobacterium
TGCCCTCATCAGATTGACCATGCTTCACGACATCGCTACTCTGACACGTTGGACAAAGAACGGGTTCAAGAACCATGCCAAAACTCCAGAGCGAACGACCCTTGGATTATCCTTCACTTCCACAGGTCTAGTCCATTACCGCACTTGTCACCCAACCCAACCCTAAACCGATACCAAAAATCACCGCTAAAGTCTGGAGAGATAGAAAGCGCTTATAGTCAGTAGCTGTCCTAGGTACTCATAAGAAATTCATAAGTTACAGCATTTATAAAAACCAGTAAAGCAATTTCAAAAATAAATCCAACAATTCCGCTACTAGCTCTAAAAATACCTAGAGTCTGAAGTCCATGGATAACAGTCAGGCCGAAAATAAGTGAGACAGTTGTTTGGTTAGTGAACTGACCGGACTCCAAGAGTACAAAGATAGAACTCACTCCAAAAGCAAAGAGAGTAATGCTCCCTATAGCCTCACCTACGGTACCGGGTATAGCAAGACTCAGCAATAACTTTACTACTAGCAACAAAGCAAACAAAGCAAGAAATGTGCCAAAAGCTCTAATCCAAGAAGCAAGATTAGTAAGCGGCTGATACAAGAGCCTAGCTAAAGGCACAGCTAGAACTCCAACTGAAACTCCAGCCCATGCTCCAGCAAAACCTAACCAGTATTGATGCTGATGATTCATAGCTAGATACCAGCCCAGCACACTGCTGCTAAGCAAGAGCACGATTAACCAAGGGTAAGGTTTTTGTAGAGTTAACCTCATTGCCACTTCCATCAAAAAGGGCTGGGCTAGATTGTTTTGTCTAAGGTTTAATATAAGTTGTTCATCCTCAAAACTCCGCAATTGAACCTCAAAAGTTCATCCTTATTCAATGAAGTATTGGTTGATTAAAACAGAACCGAGAGTGTTTTCCTGGTATGACCTGAAGCAGTCACCAGATGAAACGACCCATTGGGAAGGGGTACGGAATTATCAGGCTCGGAATTTCATGCGGGACCAGATGCAGGTGGGTGATTTGGTCTTGTTCTACCACAGCGTGGTCAAATCTCAGGCGATTATGGGCACTGCTAAGGTTGCCCGGTCAGCTTATCCTGATCACTTTGCCTTTGATTCTGCCAGCAAATACTACGACCTTAAGAGTTCACCGGCTGCTCCTCGCTGGTTGATGGTTGATATTCAGTACGTTGAAGACTTTGACCCACCCATTAGCCTAGATGAACTGAAGCAGACAAAAGCGTTGTCAGGGATGATGCTTCTCCAGAAGGGCTGCCGTCTCTCAGTCCAGCTAGTTACTGCTAGGGAGTGGGAAACAATCTCCAAATTAAGACATTGAGTTAATCAAGAGCGGTGAATGGGTGACCAGGGGCTCGAACCCTGAACCAACGGATTAAGAGTCCGATGCTCTACCATTGAGCTAGTCACCCTTGCGAGTTGCTATGATAGCAGATTCTTCCTCAACCCGATAAGTTGCATGAAGTTAAGTTTTGATCAGTCAGTTCTGTTCTTGAAGTATTTAGCTTGGAGTGGGTTAAGTACGACGCTGGCGTTAATTGCGATCGCCCTGCCATCCTTCCTTTCTCTTGCTCAACCGGGATGGACTCAACCTGCTCCTGTAGCAACTGCCAGTAGCCCATCCCAAACTGGACTGACGGTTCCCAGCCTCTGGTGGACAGCCGAGCAGTTTGGCGGCAACCTCTTAGTGAACTGGCTAGCCTATGCAGAGGAAGGAAATACCTCAAGGCGTATTGAACTAGTTGTCCGCCGGGAAGCCTGGAGACCGCTCGGCTACGTTGATCGCTATGCCTTTGTCAACCACTTTGGCACTGTCGCCCGTGACTACGGCTACAACCTCAGGATTGTTGATCAAGAACAAGATCGCTTGGCAACCTATACCTGTAACTTCAGGGGAGCAAGTCCGCAATACTTAGCAGGTGTGAGAGATTTTCGGGGGCGACCCGTTCCAGACTATGTTCCTCGTCAAAATTCAGATCCGCTTGCCTGCCGGGTGCGGCTAGATCCTTTCATCTTGTAATCTTTTCAGAACAGTCCTAGCCTGCCTGTCGGATCTTGAGCCACAGGGAGCGGTACTGCTCAATGGCAGCGTTTGGTAGGGGCATGAGAAACTCACTCCGATTGAAGACTTCCTGGCTGGGTAAAAGGAGGTCTTGGGCCAACTGATCGAGGCTGGAGCCAGTCAACAGCGGCGAACCGCCGTCGCTAAGCCGAGATAGTTGGTCGGCAATTTCGGGCTGCCACCAGAAATCAATCCACTGGTTGATCGGGCCTTGAGCAGATCTGCCTGCCGGATGAACCCAAACATCGGCCCAGAGCGCGGTCCCAGACTGGGGGATCACTGCCCGAATTTGGCGATCGCGCTGGACAAGGGGCAGGATATCGGTAGACCAGCCCACGGCTAGCCAGGTATCCCCCAAGGTTAGAGGCTGGAGATAGGCATCTGAGCTGTAGAGTTTGACCTGCTGGTGCAGCGATCGCAGCCCTGCTTCCAGGCGGGGAATCGCGGCAATATCCTGGCTGTTGTAGGACTCACCCAGCTTTTTAAGGGTGAGGCCAATCACTTCTCGTGGCTGATCCAGCAAACTAATTTGGCGGCGTAATTCTGGTCGCCACAGATCGCCCCAATTAGAAGGTGTCCAGCCCAAACGCTCAAACTGGTCTTGGCGGTAGGCAATCATGGTAGTTCCCCAGCGGTAGGGTGCGCCCCAAACTTGTCCTTGGGCAAGATCTCCCTGACTGTTGCGGGTCACCAGTGCCTGCCACCGCTCCGGCAACTGATTCCAGTGAGCTAGCCGCCTTGGTTGGAGGGGCTGGATTAATTCTTGCTGGATTGCCAGGGCCAGCCAGTAGTTGCCAAGACTGAAGAGGCTCTGCTGGGTGGGTGGACTAGAGCGATCTTCTGTTGAGCCTGACAAGCCGGGCAGCCAGGTAGGATGGCTGGTTTTGGCTGGGCGCTTCAAAGCTTGTAGCCCAGTAAACAGGTCAGCTATCTGTGACTCTAGACTGAGATCCAGCACTAGGGACTGTCCTAGGGTTTGGCGAAGCTGACCCACGAGCTGAGCTGGAAGCGAGTTCTTCAAAACATGGATGTTGAGCTTCGCTTTGTTGCCACCACCACACCCCAGCAGTATCTGGCTGAGCGCTAACGTACTGATACCTGACAAAAAAGAGCGGCGGTTCATGGCTTGCTAGTTAGATATTAAAGATTGTAAGTATATTCAAATCATCTGCTGCTTTTTCTTGTGATTCCTTAGCATAGAAAAAACTAAATAAAACTAACTTAAACAGAGGGCCAAATGGATTTACTGCACCAGCAGGTTACAGCCTTAAGTGCTAAAGTCGATAGCCTGACCCAGATGGTCGAGGAGATGAGTCATAGACTTACTGAAGTCCTCGCCGATCCTGTGCCTGCTACCTGTGCCCATGCTCAGGCTGAGGTTGAGAGTCGTGGTGCAGGCAACAACGATTCAGCAGGAGCAATGAACCACAAGCATGTGCTAGCTGATGAAAACTACTGGCTTGCAACGCCTCAAAGGGACCAAAAACTTCTAGCACCAGAAGTCCAAATTCAACGCCTTACTGCTCAACTGACGGTAGCCTATCATCGGATTGCTGCCCTAGAAGAACAGTTGTTAGCTCAAAGGCCCCAATAGCCCAAATCTATCAAAAGTTCAAAATTAGCTGTTTGACAAACTTCTAGGATATCTGCAAACATAGAGATTGCCCTGAATAAGGGACTGTAGTTCAATTGGTTAGAGCACCGCCCTGTCACGGCGGAAGTTGCGGGTTCGAGCCCCGTCAGTCCCGTACAGTTTTTAATTTATAGCGCAGCATTTATACCGTAACGAACATTGCCCAAGGTGTAGTGTGAACTTTGGGTGGCTAACAAGCTGGAATAGAAGTCTGTAGAGCCTGCGGCGGCTCTAAGATAGAACTAGCTAACCTTAGAGAAATTTCAAGAGAAACCTTGTGACTGTTCGAGTTCGCATTGCCCCAAGTCCGACAGGAAATTTACACATTGGTACGGCCAGAACAGCGGTGTTTAACTGGCTGTTTGCTCGTCATCACGCCGGACAGTTTATCCTCCGGATTGAAGATACCGATTTAGAGCGATCGCGGCCTGAGTACACTCGAAACATTACAGATGGCCTTGCCTGGCTGGGCCTAACTTGGGATGAAGGACCAGTTTTGCAGTCCAAGCGGCTTGATCTGTATCGTCAGGCCACCCAAACGCTACTGGAGCGAGGACTGGCCTATCGCTGCTATACCAGCGAAGCAGAATTGGAAGAAATGCGGGAAGCACAGAAGGCCAAATGTGAAGCCCCCCGGTACGACAACCGTCACCGGAACTTGACTCCAGAGCAGCAGGCAGCCTTTGCAGCCGAGGGTCGCTCCTCCGTGATTCGTTTCAAAATTGATGACGCCCGGGAACTCTGCTGGCATGACTTGGTCCGGGAAGAAGTTACCTGGCAAGCCAGTGATCTGGGCGGAGACATGGTGATTGCCCGCAACTCGACGAACAATCAAGTGGGTCAACCCCTCTATAATTTGGCGGTCGTTGTCGATGACATTGATATGGGGATTACCCACGTCGTTCGCGGAGAAGACCATATCGCCAACACAGCAAAACAAATTTTGCTCTATGAAGCGTTAGGTGCAGTCGTACCGGAGTTTGCCCACACGCCCTTGATCTTGAACATGGCCGGACGGAAGCTCTCTAAGCGAGAGGGAGTCACCTCAATCTCAGACTTCCGCCAGCTAGGTTACGTCCCAGAAGCGTTAGTGAACTATATGACGCTGCTGGGTTGGTCGTCCCCAGAGCCTGAGAAGGAGCGCTTTACTCTAGCAGAAGCGGCTCAGGAGTTTGGCTTTGACCGGGTGAATAAAGCAGGAGCTAAGTTCGACTGGGCAAAGCTGGATTGGCTGAATAGCCAGTATTTGCACGAGATGCCTGTAGCGAAGTTGACAGATCTGTTGATTCCCTACTGGCAGCAGGCAGGCTACGAACTTGATCCGGTGGGCGAGCGGACCTGGCTGGAGCAGCTTACTAGTTTAATTGGCCCCAGCCTGACCCGGCTCAAGGATGCAGTGGAAATGAGTGACTTCTGCTTCACAGCAACGATTCAGCTTGACCCAGAAGCAACTGCCCAGTTAGAACAGCCCGGTGCTGTCACTGCCCTTCAGCAAACCTTAACTGCCCTTGATAACCAGCCTCTGACTGAAGAAAAGGCTCAGGATATTATCAAACAGCTAGTCAAGGTGCACAAACTGAAGAAAGGGTTAGTGCTGCGATCGCTGCGGGCCGCTTTAATGGGAGGAATGAATGGCCCTGACCTGATACAGTCCTGGCTACTCTTGAATCAACGAGGACTAGATCGACCTCGCTTGCAGAAGGCGCTCTGATCAACCCAGACCTGTTGACTCCGGCCACTCAAGGACTGGGTTGGCCGCACTATCTCCTTGAGCCGTGATCTACCTTCTCTAGGGCAATCAAACCAGGAAGTAATGCATCAACAGCTCCAACACTTCGCTCAGTCCAAATACCAGCGTTTCACTGCCTTACAGTCTTCAAGCAGATTGCCGTTCATTATTGTTGGCTTCGGTATCCTGTTTCGAGTTGTTCAATACTTATCCAACCGATCGCTGTGGGCAGATGAGTCAACGCTGGCCTTAAATATTGTCGAGCGCTCATTTTCGGAACTGTCACAACCTTTAGACTACCAACAGGCTGCCCCGATCGGCTTTTTGATGGTTGAGAAGCTGGCAGTTCAACTATTAGGGAACAACGAGTATGCCCTGAGATTGTTTCCCCTCCTGGCCGGCATTGTTGCGTTATTTCTCTTCTACGCCCTAGCCAAGCGATGCGTTCAGGCCAAAGCTGTTCCCCTAGCTCTGGTACTTTTTGCTACCCTGCAGCCGCTGGTTTACTACGCCTCCGAAGTTAAACAGTATTCCAGTGATGTTGCGATCGCCTTGGGTGCCTGCTTGATTGTGCTTCAGATCAGCAGTCAAAGACTCTCCATCCTTCAGATTATCTTTTTTGGCAGTATCGGCTCGGTCCTAGTCTGGTTTTCTCACCCGGTTGTTTTTGCGCTAGCCGGACCCGGAACCGTTGCTTTATGGTTCTCTTTTGCCAGCAAGAAAATCGAAAGAACCTGGAGACTGCTGATAACTTATCTGCTCTGGGCTTTGAGCTTCTGCGCCTTTTATTTGATTTTTTTGAACAACCTAAGTAGTCGATCTGATCTGGTGGAATCCTTTCAAGGTCATGGGGCTTTTCCCCCCTCACCATATCTAGCTGTTCCTTGGCTTCTGTACGCATCAATTAAATTTTTCCACAACCCTTTGGGGTTTCCTATCGTTTTTGCCCTTTTTGGCATTGTTGCCTTTGTAGCTGGCTGTATTTCCTTGGCTGCTAAAAACAGGCAAGCACTTCTATTTTTACTGTCACCAGCACTGGCTACGCTTTTTGCTGCTGTACTTCAGAAATATCCCTTTCATGAACGCTTGGTTCTATTCCTCACGCCTTTTGCGATCCTTTTGCTGGCCGCAGGCGTAGCGCAAATTCGCAGTAGTGCTCGACCGCGTGCTCCTTCGTTGGGAATTTTGCTGGCACTGTTGCTATTAGCTCAACCTGTCGCCAGCGCTGGCTACCTATTGGTCAAGCCAGACTATCGAGAGGAAATTAAACCCGTGATTCAGTACGTTAAACAGCACCAGCAGCAGGGGGATCTCTTATATATCTACCAGCGCGGAGAATACCAGTTTAAGTATTACGCCAACCAATATGGCTACCGCGACGGGGACTACATTGTTGGAGTTGATGATTTAGATGCCTACGATGGCAATGGCGTTTCCGAGGAAGAGTCGCGCAGATACAAGGCAGATTTAGATAAGCTGCGCGGTCACCCAAGAGTTTGGCTGATTCTGTCTCATATCTCTCATGTGCCAGAGGAAACTCAGCTCGTTAAATTTCATCTTGATCAGATTGGCCGCCAGCTTGATGCTTTTTATCAGCCGGGTTCCTTTGTCGTTTTATACGATTTGAGTTAGTGACTCCAACCGCGATCGCTTGAGGCTAACTCTTTGATACGGTCTCTACACCAAAGCAAATCTTTCCAGTCTTGCATAGTTCGCTCTAGCCTGAGTCCTAGCAGTGCCAGTAAACGAACGGCAACGGGCTTCAGTTGCTTAAATTCTGAAAATCAAGTTAAATTTAATTAAGATTTAGCTTTGCTAGCCCGTCATAAAGATTAACTTTTCAGGTCTGGCAGCTCCATAACATATTTTTAGCGAATTAAGGTCAACTAGCTTAAAGACCTTCTTTTACAACTTGCTACTGACTTGTCTGTAACCTAGAGGCCACTTATCTATGAAATATTCCTGGAAAACAGTACTACTCTGGATGCTGCCTGCCTTACTGATTGGCTTCTTTTTCTGGCAAGGGGCGTTTTCAACTGCCCCGGCAGATATGTCCAGAAATACTGCCAGTTCTCGGGTGAACTATGGCCGCTTTTTAGAGTACCTAGATGAGGGTCGAGTTGAAAAAGTTGATCTGTTTGAAGGAGGTAGAACAGCCATTGTTGAAGCAACCGACCCGCAGCTAGACGACAGAATCCAGCGAATCCGCGTTGATCTGCCGGGCTCCTCTCCAGCATTAATTTCTAAGCTGAGAGAGCACAGGGTTGATCTGGATGTTCATCCTGTCCGCAACGACGGCGCAATCTGGGGAGTTCTCAGCAATCTGATCTTTCCCTTCCTCCTGATTGGTGGTCTATTCTTCCTGTTTCGCCGCTCCAACAATGTGCCAGGGGGTCCGGGGCAGGCCCTAAACTTTGGTAAATCCAAGGCTCGGTTCCAGATGGAAGCCAAAACCGAGGTCAAATTTGATGATGTTGCCGGGATTGAGGAGGCCAAAGAGGAGTTGCAAGAAGTGGTGACCTTCTTGAAGAAGCCAGACCGCTTTACAGCAGTTGGAGCCCGGATTCCTAAGGGGGTGCTGCTAGTTGGAGCGCCGGGAACGGGTAAAACCTTGCTTGCTAAGGCGATCGCGGGAGAAGCGGGAGTGCCCTTCTTCAGTATCTCTGGATCGGAATTTGTCGAAATGTTTGTCGGTGTGGGTGCTTCGCGGGTCCGGGATCTGTTTAAGAAAGCCAAGGAAAACGCCCCCTGCATTATTTTTATTGACGAGATTGACGCAGTCGGACGCCAGCGTGGTGCCGGGATCGGCGGTGGCAACGACGAGCGAGAGCAGACCCTGAACCAGTTACTCACAGAGATGGATGGGTTTGAAGGCAACACGGGCATCATCATTATTGCCGCGACCAACCGGCCCGATGTTCTAGACTCAGCCCTACTGCGGCCCGGTCGCTTTGACCGTCAGATTGAAGTAGACGCGCCCGATATCAAGGGTCGTCAGGAAATTTTAGATGTTCATGCCCGCAACAAGAAGTTAGCGCCGCAAGTCTCTTTGGCCGCGATCGCCCGCCGGACGCCTGGCTTTACGGGTGCAGATTTGGCTAACTTGCTCAATGAAGCGGCGATTCTCACCGCCCGGCGACGCAAAGAAGCGGTCACCATGACTGAAATTGACGATGCCGTTGACCGGGTCGTGGCTGGGATGGAAGGAACTCCCCTCGTGGATAGCAAGAGCAAGCGCCTGATCGGCTACCACGAAATTGGTCACGCGATCGTTGGCACCTTACTCAAGGGTCATGATCCGGTTCAGAAAGTGACGCTCATCCCCCGGGGACAAGCCCGTGGCCTCACCTGGTTTATCCCAGACGATGATCAAAGCCTAATTTCTCGGGCTCAAATTATGGCCCGGATGGCGGGGGCATTAGGCGGTCGTGCTGCCGAGCAGGTTATTTTTGGTGACTCGGAAATTACCACCGGCGCAGGTAACGACTTGCAGCAGGTTACCAACATGGCGCGCCAAATGGTGACTCGGTTTGGCATGTCTGATTTGGGGCCGTTGTCTTTAGAAGGTCAGCAGAGTGAAGTGTTTCTGGGGCGAGACTTGATGTCGCGGTCAGAGTACTCTGATGAAATTGCTACCCAGATAGATGCTCAAGTGCGCGCTCTGATCCAGCACAGCTACGAAACAGCAATTCAGTTGATCCGGGAAAACCGGGCTGTAATTGATCGGCTGGTCGATCTCCTGGTTGAGAAAGAAACCATTGATGGAGAGGAATTCCGGCAAATTGTTGCTGAGTATACGGCTGTTCCCGAAAAGGAGCGCTACGTCCCCCAGCTATAGACTTTTATCGTTGCACTTTCCGTCATTGGTGTCTAAAGGGATACTCTGTAGAGTGTCCCTTTTTTACTGAAATGATTGAGGGACTACTGACTGAGCCAGGCGATCGCAGCCCGAATCCATGCTTCAGCATCACCTCGCTTGGACAGCGCCGTACTTTGACCGACGGTTTGAAGTGCTTCCATCACCTCGCGACTGGTATATCCTAGGGCCAGCAGCGTCATTTCTACATCTTCCTGAATCTCCGGCGCAGGTCCAGCAGCGGGAGCACTGGAGAGGCCAGCCTGTTGCCGCCACTCAGCTAGCTTGGTTTTCAACTCCAAGGCAATTCGCTCTGCGGTTTTACTGCCAACCCCAGGGGTCTTAGCCAGCAGGCGGGTGTTGCTAGCAACAATAGCCTGAACCAAGTTCTGTAGACCCAGAGTATCCAGGAGGGCCAAGGCAAGTTGAGGCCCAATGCCGCTGACGCTGACCAGTTGCCGAAACAGATCTCGCTCGGCAGCAGTGGCAAACCCAAATAGGACCATCTGGTCATCACGAATTTGTAAGTGCGTAAAAACCTGGAGCGTCTCCCCCTCTGGAGGCAACTGTTGAACCAGTCGCGGGG
Organism: Thermosynechococcaceae cyanobacterium; assembly: GCA_041748155.1. Classification (GTDB taxonomy): domain Bacteria; phylum Cyanobacteriota; class Cyanobacteriia; order Thermosynechococcales; family Thermosynechococcaceae; genus JBGTDT01. Next base: position 9,881 of record JBGTDT010000059.1, read on the forward strand.
GTACTTGGAGGCTATAGCCAATCTGGTTAACTTCCAGGATCAGGATCGTGCGGTTACCACTAGCCTTGAGCAGCCCCATCACCGTTCCGTTCAAGTAGGCAATCATGGCCTAAAGAAAACCAAAGTGGGTTAAACCCTCTAAAATTCCGCCGGCACAGTGCGCTTTGGCCAAGTAACGACTGGGTGAGGGGTTGGCGTAGTGCCACTTTAAGAGTTCCTGTTTGGCATTGCCCACAACAATTCCCCGCTCGTCTCTGCCACTGAAGAGAGCCCGGTCATTACCAGAGTCTCCGCAGGCAACGGTCCGCGCCGCAGGCATATTTAAGGTCTGCCGGATAAAACTCATCGCTTCCCCTTTGTCGGCCTGACGAGGCAGGATATCGAGATCTTTATCACTGCTGTAAATAAGTTTGATATCCAATCCTCGCTCTTGTAGGGCCGCTTCTAGCTGGGGTAAGGCTTCCACAGCAGCCTCTGGAGTCAGGTAGTAGCTCACCTTAAACGGACGCTGTTCTGAGTCTGGTTGAGGCACGAGATCGGCAAAATGGGTTGCTGTTGCCACGACGGAATCGCGGTTCCAGTCCTGGGAAAGTTTACTGGACCAGGCCGGATCGGGGGTTTCACTGCTTTGACGGTAAATCTCGGTGCCCACCGCCGTAATCAGGGCGTCAGGTTCTAGAAGCTGCTTTTCTGCCTTGAGGTGTTGGTAGGAAACCCGCGATCGCCCAGTCGAGTAAACAATAATTGTTCCCTCTGCTTGGCGATGCTGACTAAGCTGCTGATTCAGGTGGCTCAGTGCCCGGTCATCACCCACCAAGGTATTGTCTAAATCTGTTACCAGGAGAAATTTTGCCATGACCACCTTTAAGGACCAGCACCCACGTTAATCCAGTCTAAGCTGAGAGAGCAATCTCAACAGCTTAAGCCTATTTGGATGAAGCCCAAGTATCCTTGGTTTCCTCAACTAGATTACCAGGTTTGGATTCTGGCTGTTGGCCGTTTGTTATCCCAAGTTGGTAGTGGATTTACGCTGTTCTATGCCCCGATCTTTTTTGTCAATCAGGTGGGCTTGTCTGCTACCGCCGTGGGAATTGGTCTAGGTAGTACCTCGGTTTCAGGCATCCTGGGGCGAGTCGTGGGTGGGTCTCTGGCAGACGCTCAGGCGTGGGGTCGGCGGCGCACCCTGTTACTTTCAGCCGTGATTAGCGCCATCGCTTGCCTGGTACTGGCAGTGGCAGATAACTTTCCGGTGTTTGTGGTGGGCAACTTAATCCTCGGCTTGGGGATTGGGCTTTACTGGCCAGCCAACGAGGCTGTGGTGGCCGATCTGACCCAAGCTCACCAGCGCAACGAAGCCTATGCCGTGACGCGGCTGGCCGATAATGTGGGGCTAGGACTCGGAGTGGTGCTCGGTGGCGTGCTGATTCAAGCGACAGGAGCGTACCGGGCCCTTTTTGTGATCGATGCCGTCTCCTTTGGTATCTTTTTTGGCGTGATTTATGCTGCCATTCAGGAAACCCGCCAGTCTACCCAACAGCAGCCGTCTTTTCTGCAAGGGTGGGCGATCGCTCTGCGGGACCGGGGGCTACTGGTTTATGCCCTGGTAAATATTCTGTTCACAACCTACCTGGCTCAAATCAACAGCACTATGCCGCTGTACTTCAAGAACTTTGTTCAAGCCGGCAAGGGCTTTGATGCCGGCCTGATCAGTGCCTTATTTACCTGGCATATTGTTGCTGCGGTACTCTTGCAGTTACCCGTCGCCCGCATCCTGAATCGTTTCAGTCGGCCCCAGGCACTCATGCTTTCCGCCTTATTCTGGGCCGGGGGCTTTGGACTGATTTGGCTCACGGGTATTGCTGCTGCGGGGCAGCTAGTCTGGGCCATCTTGGGACTGGGCGTCCTGGCGATCGCCACAGTGGCCTATACTCCTGCCGCCTCTTCCCTAGTGGTAGATTTAGCACCAGAATCGCTGCGGGGGGTTTACCTCTCGGTCAACTCCCTCTGCTGGGCAGTGGGGTACTTGATCGGTCCTCCCTTGGGAGGCTTTGCCCTCGATCAGTCCCGACCTTTCGCCGATGCCTTCTGGTTAGCCCTGGCCCTGAGTGTCGGGGGAGCAGTCGTCATTTTGCTGTACCTAAATCGAATTATCTTACCTAAGGCCAAGATTTAGACAGCCCGGACACTTACCCCTAACTACCTGTATGGCATGGAGCGCAAGAGACAGTGCTGGCTCAGTTCTGGATAGATGTCAGGGATCACTGTAGTTGGTTCAGAGGCTACTGCTTTCAACAAAATGGTTCTCTAGAATAGAAATTAGAGACAGTCTAAAAAATGCTAGCTTAGCTAGGGTTGGTTCAGCTCAGAGGGCAGCATACTTAGGGGAGACAAATACTGATGAATACCATAGACGATACCCACCTTCAGTTTGCTCGGGAGTATGCTTTAGATCGCGACTGTACAACACTGTCTCGTCATGTTCTGCAGCAGCTTCAGAGCTTCTCACCAGAGGCTCAGGATCTAAGTGTGATCATGAACCGGATTGCTCTAGCGGCAAAGTTAATTGCTCGCCGGCTCAGTCGGGCAGGTTTGATGGAGGGAGCTCTAGGATTTACTGAAAATGTCAATGTCCAGGGTGAATCTGTCAAAAAGATGGACACCTACGCGAATGAGGTCTTCATCTCAGTTTTTGAGCAAAGTGGCCTGGTCTGTCGCCTAGCCTCAGAAGAGATGGAGCACCCTTATTACATTTCTGAGAACTGTCCAACCAGCCGCTATACCCTACTCTATGACCCCATTGATGGTTCCTCCAACATTGACATTAACTTAAATGTTGGCTCGATCTTCTCAATTCGCCAGCAGGAAGGAACTGATTCAGACGGATCTGCTCGCGATCTGATGCAAAATGGCCACAAGCAGCTAGCAGCCGGTTATGTGCTGTACGGGCCTAGCACAATGCTGATCTATTCTATTGGCACAGGAGTCCATGCCTTTACCCTTGACCCCAGCTTAGGGGAGTTCATCCTCTCAACCGAGAATGTGCGGATACCCGATCATGGCCCTGTCTATAGTGTGAATGAGGGCAACTTCTGGCAATGGGAGGAAGCAATTCGAGATTTTATTCGTTATGTTCATCGGCATGAAGGCTACAGTGCTCGCTATAGTGGTGCGCTTGTGGGTGATTTTCACCGGATTCTGCTGCAGGGAGGCGTGTTCCTCTATCCGGGGACGCTGAAGAAATCTGAGGGCAAAATTCGTCTGCTGTACGAGTCTGTCCCCATAGCCTTTTTAACTGAGCAAGCTGGCGGACGGGCAAGCACCGGTATGCAAGATCTGATGGATGTGGTGCCAGAGAAGCTCCATGCCCGCACCCCAATCATTATTGGCAGTAAAGAGAATGTGGCGATGGTGGAATCTTTTATTCAGGAGCGAACCCGACAGCAAGAGGATAAGCTGGTGAGTCGAGCTTAAGTATTCTGAAATATTGTTGATAGATGAGACTTAAAAATTATGGCAAATAATCCGCTGCTTACAATTAAAGACTTTGGTCAGAGTATCTGGATGGATAATCTCAAGCGCGACTTGATCCAGTCAGGCGAACTCAAGGAGATGATTGAAACTCATGGTATACGCGGGCTGACCTCTAATCCGGCAATTTTTGAAAAAGCGATCGCGGGCAACAAGATCTACGACGCCGATATTGAAGCTGGGATCAGAGCTGGCAAGTCAGTCCAGGACATCTACGAGTCTTTAATCTTTGAGGACATTCGCAATGCCTGCGATATTTTCAAACCTATTTACGAAGAGACAGATGGTTTGGATGGCTACGTCAGCATTGAAGTCCCGCCAGCAGCAGCCCACGACACTCAAATCAGCATTGATGAAGCCCGGCGGTACTACCGCGAGATTGGCCGGGAAAACGTGATGATTAAAATTCCTGGAACGGTCGAGGGCTTAAGGGCTGTAGAACAAGTGATCAGTGAGGGGATCAATGTGAATATCACCCTGCTGTTCTCAATTGACAGCTACATAGAGACTGCCTGGGCCTACATTCGGGGGCTGGAAGCACGAGCTGCAAAGGGTGAGGACATCAGCAAGCTGGCGTCAGTTGCCAGCTTCTTCCTCAGCCGCATAGATACGAAAATTGACGACAAAATTGACCAACGGCTAGAGACGATCGGCAGCGACGACCTCGGCGAGGAAGCTCGCCTGCAACAGGTCAAGGGCAAAGTGGCGATCGCCAATGCCAAGGTTGCCTACCAGAAGTACAAAGAAATTATTCAAAGCGATCGCTGGAAAGCACTTTCGGCCAAAGGGGCCAATTCTCAACGGCTCCTGTGGGCCAGCACCAGCACCAAGAACCCTAACTATAACGACGTCATGTACGTGAATGAACTGGTTGGACCCAACACCGTCAATACCCTACCCCCCGCAACCATTGAAGCCTGTGCCGACCATTGCGATATTGCCAACCGCATTGAGAACGATGTTGATAAAGCCTACCAGTTGATCGAAAGTCTCAAAGACCCAGATATTAACATCAACCTTGATCAAGTTATGGATGAACTGCTGGTTGAGGCAATTGAAAAATTTGTCCAGCCCTTTGACTCCCTGATTACGTCCCTGGAAGAAAAGGTCAATCACTTGTCTCCGGCCTAGTTTGGGTAAACAAAAAAGTTGGGTATCCAGTGTTACCACTGGGTACCCAGACAATTCGCTAACATGGCAAAGGAGTTGAAAATCAGGAATTACAGCTTTTTTTCGGGCGCAGGCTTAAGGTCAGTCAAACCTACCGTTAAAAACATCTATGGTTACTCTGCTTGAAAATCCTTTACGGGTTGGGTTGCAGCAGGAACGGATACCTGAACCCTTGGTCATGGTCATCTTTGGCGCTTCAGGAGATCTGACGCAACGCAAACTAGTCCCAGCTATCTATCACCTGCGACGCCAGCGGCGACTTCCCCCAGAGATCACGATTGTTGGTGTTGCCCGGCGAGACTGGAGCCACGACTACTTCCGGGAGCAGATGCGGGAGGGTATTGAACAATTCTCTGACGGCCTTGGCTCAGACGAAACCTGGCAAGATTTTGCCCAAGGCTTATTCTACTGTTCAGGCAACATGGATGAGCCTGAGAGTTACCAGAAGCTAAAGGAATTCCTGAGTGAGCTGGATGGCAAGCGAGGCACCCTGGGTAACCGTGTGTTCTACCTAGCGGTTGCACCGAAGTTCTTTACTGAGGCCATTCAGCAGCTCGGAGCAGCCGAAATGCTGACCGATCCCCTGAAGAGTCGCCTAGTGATTGAAAAACCCTTTGGTCGCGACTTGAGTTCGGCCCAGTCTCTCAACGAGGTTGTCCGCCAAGTTTGTCGGGAAGAACAGGTTTACCGGATTGACCACTACTTAGGCAAAGAAACGGTTCAAAACCTGCTTGTCTTCCGCTTTGCCAATGCCATCTTTGAACCCTTGTGGAACCGTCAATTTGTTGACCATGTCCAGATTACGGTAGCTGAAACCGTCGGAGTCGAGGACCGAGCCGGGTATTACGAAACCTCAGGGGCCTTGCGGGACATGGTGCAAAATCACATCATGCAGTTGCTTTGCCTCACAGCGATGGAACCGCCCAATGCCCTTGATGCCGATAGTATCCGCACCGAGAAGCTTAAGGTTGTTCAAGCGACCCGGCTGGCCGACATCAACAATCTGGAGTTATCAGCAATTCGAGGCCAGTACACAGAAGGTTGGATGAAGGGGAAGGCAGTCCCTGGCTATCGACAGGAGCCAGGGGTTGACCCCAACTCCACCACACCAACCTATGTGGCGATGAAACTACTCATTGATAACTGGCGTTGGCAGGGAGTCCCATTTTACCTGCGAACGGGCAAGCGGCTTCCGAAAAAGGTCTCGGAAATCGCCATTCAGTTTCGGAGCGTACCTTTCTTGATCTTTCAATCCGCAACGCAGCAAACCAGCCCTAACGTGCTAGCGATGCGAATTCAGCCCAACGAAGGAATCTCCTTGCGCTTTGAAGCAAAAATGCCCGGCCCCACCCTGCGAACTCGCTCCGTGGATATGGACTTTCGCTACGGCTCCTTCTTTGGAACTTCTACCGGTGATGCTTATGATCGCTTATTGCTAGACTGCATGATCGGAGACCAAACCTTGTTCACCCGCGCTGACGAAGTAGAAGCTGCCTGGCGAGTGGTTACCCCAGCCCTCTCAGTTTGGGAGGCCCCCACCGATCCGGCCGCTATTCCTCTGTATGAAGCAGGAACCTGGGAGCCAGCGGAAGCGGAACTGCTTATTAACCAAGGGGGTCATCGTTGGCGCAGGCTATAGCGACAGCTTATAGAATTATACAAAGCCAAGCTACTCTGATTCATTCCTTATACTTCCGTTGTTCTTAAGATTCTTATGACTACCCAATCTGCTTCCCTTATTTCCCTGCAGCAGCCTAAGGATGTTTCCCTCGGTGAAATTGAGGTAGAACTCAGTAAGGTTTGGCAAGGTTACAGTGCCAGCGGTAACAGTTCTTCTCCCGCTGCAACTCGGGCGACGACATTTAGTCTGGTGGTCTACGAGCCTGAGGAAACCCAACAACTGCTGGCAACCTTAGGATTCTACAGCGGTCCTACAGATGGCATTCAGGGTCCTCGCATGGCTGCTGCCCTGGGAGCGGCTCAGAAAGCTTTTGGGCTGGCTGTTGATTACAAGGCTAATCCTGAGATCCTCTCCCGGCTGTGGCAGGAGTTTAACAAACAGCGAGGCAAGGACACACAGCTAGAACCTGTCGGATCTACGCCCCGATATGCACTGGATGTCAGAGGTGCTGGAGTTGCTGATGCCATTGCTAGTCAAAACCCCTGCCGTGTGATTGCCCTATGTCCCGCAACTGGAGACGACGAGGGAGTAACGGTTCAGGTATCAGCCTACTGCCCGATCCAGAAGCAAAGTCGCAGTAGTACGCTGATCTGCTGTGAATACATCACGCTTAAGGGCACAGCAGCAGCTCTAGAGCGAGTCGGTACTCTGATCTCATCCCTGCTAATTGGTGGACTGCCCAAATTTCTCTGGTGGAAGGCAACCCCTGACCAGAACCGGGGTCTATTCGACCAATTGGCAAAATCTGCCAACTGTGTAGTTGTTGACTCCAGCCGCTTCGGTGAGCCGGAGGCGGATCTGCTCAAGCTACAGAGCTTGATCGAACAAGGAACCAACCTGGCAGATCTGAACTGGCGGCGGCTTTCTGCTTGGCAAGAGTTAACGGCGGAGGCATTTGACCCCCCGGAGCGTCGAAGTGGACTACTGGAAGTGGACCAGGTGACAATTGACTATGAAAAGGGCAATTCTGCTCAGGCTTTGATGTTTCTAGGCTGGTTGGCTAGCCGGTTAAAATGGCGCCCGGTAGCTCAGCAAGCGGAAGGGGGAGACTACGACCTGAAGCGAATCAAGTTCATGACTGAAGACCAGCGCCCTGTAGAAGCTGAGCTGGCTGCATTGCCGATCGCGAGTTCCGGTGAAATCACGGGAGATCTGGTCGACCTGCGCTTGACCTCCACAAACCCGGATGCTGACTGCTGTACTGTGCTCTGTTCTGAGACGACAGGCTGTATGCGGATGGAAGCCGGGGGTGGAGCCCAGTCCTGCCGAGTTCAACAAGTTACATCCCTATCTGACCAAAAAGCAGAGGATTTGTTGAGCCAGCAATTGCAGCGCTGGAGCCGTGACATGCTGTACGAAGAAAGTTTAGCTGTTACCGCTCAGATCCTTCATTCTGAAATTATCAGATAGCTAAGTGCAAGCTCGATTAAATAACGCTCACAGACGGGTAGGCGGACCAATGTCAGCTGGGTTGAAAATAACTTAGATGGCCCTGGTTATTGCCGGAGAGCGGAGTGGAGTTGGTAAGACGACGATCGCGCTGGCGTTACTGGCATCTTTAGCTGAGCGAAATTTTCAAGTTCAGTCGTTTAAGGTTGGCCCTGACTACATTGATCCGATGTTTCATGGGCGTGTCAGCGGCAGACCTTGCCGTAACCTGGACCCTGTACTGACATCTGAAGCCTATGTTCAGCACTGCTTTGTACAACAGACTCAAACTGTAGACTATGCCCTGATTGAAGGGGTGATGGGACTGTTTGATGGGGCAACGGGTGGAGACGACTGGGCTAGTACTGCTCACGTGGCCCGGCTGTTGAATCTGCCGGTTTTGTTAGTGTTGGACTGTAGTCGATTGGCGCGCTCAGTTGCGGCGATCGCCCACGGCTACCAGTCTTTTGATTCCCGCCTTAAAATTGCTGGGTGGGTGCTTAACCGAGTGGGCAGCGATCGTCACCTAGAACTGCTAAAGACTGCTCTTGCCCCCTCACCCCTGCCAATTCTGGGAGTATTACGCCGCCAGGATGGAATCACCATTCCGGATCGCCACCTTGGTCTGGTACCTACGGACGAGCTGCCTAACCTGAAGGGTCTCTTCAACCACTTAGCCAAGATTGGAGATACCTGCTTTGACTGGGTCCACTTGCTACCGCTCCTGAGGACAGAGAACTTAATCAGCCCAGAGTTGCTGACCTCCCCGCCAATGGGGAGAAGTGGAGCAGAACGTGAATCAGCTGCCAATTTGACAAGCTCCCGCTCAACCTCGATCCCCAGGGTGGCTTTTAGCAAAACCCCGCTGCGAATTGCTGTTGCTCAAGATCCTGCCTTCAATTTCTACTACGTCGATAACCTGGAGCTGCTACGCCAGCTTGGAGCAGAGCTAATACCTTGGAGTCCACTCGCTGATCCAGCCTTGCCAGAGAGAGTCCAAGGACTCTATTTCGGTGGCGGTTTCCCAGAGCAGTTTGGCCAAATCCTAGCGGAGAATGCCTCAGGCCGTCATGCTGTCAAAACTGCAATTTGCTCTGGCATGCCTACCTATGCTGAGTGTGGTGGCCTGATGTACCTGTGTGAGTACCTAGTAGATCTCCAGGGCAGGAGCTTCCCGATGGTTGGGACTCTCCCCACAACAACCGTAATGGCTCCTCGGCTGACCTTGAGTTATCGCCAGGCGATCGCGGTCCAAGACAGCCCCCTGATCCCGGCAGGAACCAGGGTTTGGGGCCACGAGTTCCATCGATCCCGCCTGACAACAGAGCCGGAAGTTGCCCTATTCCAAACCTGGAAGTTTGACGCCGCTCCGGTGGAACAGGGCGTTCCTGAAGGCTGGCAGCGCTACCAGCTTCATGCCTCCTACGTACATCTACACTGGGGCGATCGCCCGGAGATCCCGCAGCGATTCCTGCAGTACTGTGCTGCTTGGCGGAGATAGTCTAGAGAAACGTAACGCTCACTGGCGGGGGTAATTTGCCTTGATATTTTCAGCCGCCAACGTTACGGTTTCTTGAATCCGCTTTGCTCGCGTTTCAGGGCGCTTAGCGCTTTCGATCCACCAAAGGATACCCTTTCTTGATGAAGGACTAAATGCCATGAAATACTGCTGAGCGGCATCGCTTGCAGCTAAAGCCGCTTCCAGGTCAGGGGGGATCTTTAAATCTTCAATGGCGTCGAGCAAGGTCCAAGAGCCGTCTTGCTTTGCCGTTTCGATCTTCTCAAGTCCAGCGGGTGTCATTAGCCCTTGCTTGATCAGCTTCTCGACTCGTTGCTTGTTGAGCCTCGACCACGGGCTTTTGCGTTTTCGGGGGGAGAAGAGCTGCATCCAGCGTTGATCATCAAGCGTGTTGGGCCGGCTGTCGATCCAGCCAAAGCAAAGCGCTTCTTCCACCGCCTGATCATAAGTCAGGTTCTGCTTGCCGCTACCCTTCTTGTCATAAATCAGCCACGTACTGGAGGGAGCGGCATGGTTGTCTTGAAGCCACCTGCGCCACTCGCTGCGGTCTTTAGGATAGACGGTTTCGATTTGGCGTTTGGACTTAGGCATGCCAAAACTTTCACTCACATTAACCGAGGGCAGAATCCCTGCTTTGCTTAATACTTTATTGACTGCCACTTAGCGGCCTAGCCCTCACGACTTAGGTAGGGGTTACAGTAGGGGGTCTTTTGAGTTGCTGAATCAGGTAATCTGACAACTGCCTTCACGTAAGCTGATAGAGTCTTCGGTCTGTTGCCTAGGCCAGTTGGATGAGGCGAAGCCACGTAATCTTAGCACAGCCAAGATAGTGTTTCTGCAACCCACAATCGGCAGGAGCTAAGGTAACGCATCCCATCTGGCGAACCTCTCCACATCAACTTAGAACAATTCTGAATAGAACAGACTTTTGACCAGGGGCAGCCTACTTGGGTGGCCTCAACAACCTGTGGCGATGGGACAAAGTGCATCAAAAGCTGATGCATACTGTAGCCTAGGTTAAAGACTTACCCTAACGCTTTTAATTGGTGCGGCAGTCTTTGATGAATTTCTGGCATCACTTCCAAAATGAGGTTATTCAACCTGGAAACTGCACCCACTGTGGCGCTTGTGTGGGGTTGCATCCTGCACTGTTGGAATTTCGCCACACATCCCACGGTCCCCTGCCCCACCTGCGTCGCCCTTTAACACTCGCTGAGGACAAGTCCTTGGCCCTGGCCTGGGCAGTGTGTTCTGGCCGAGGTGTTCCTTATCCAGAACTATTTGCCTATCTCAACCACCCACCAGAGAACTGGTTGACGGGTCCTTACCGTCAGGTTTTTATCGGTTTTGCCAGTGATCCGGCTATTCGGCGCCGGGGAGCCTCTGGTGGAGTGATCAGCCGCGTTCTAATCCATTTGCTGGAAACTCACCAGGTGGAGGGAGCAATTGTCCTGCGTCAAGGATTGCCCACGCCGGAGCAAGCAATGCCAGTGATTGCCACCAACCGAGAGCAGGTCCTAGCTGCAGCCCAGAGTGTTTACGCCGTTACACCGATGCTGACGATCCTGCCAGAAATTGCCAAGTTCCCCGGTCGCCTAGCTTTTGTTGGTCTACCAGAGCAAGTAGCAACTCTACGGATGCTACAGGCTGCGGGCCATCCGGTTGCGAAGAAGATTGCGTTTGTGGCCGGACCCTACACCGGGACCAACATGTACTTTGGGGCAGTGCGAGCTTTTTTGCGATCGCAAGGTGTACCCGATGCAGTAGCAATCACTTCCTTACAGTGGCGGGCTGGGGAATGGCCCGGCTACCTGCGGGTAGAAACCGAGGATGGGCGCATCTTCAAAGCCCAAAAATTTTACTACAACTACCTAATTCCCTTTTACATCTCCCGTAATTGCCAGATCACGCCTGACTTTACTAACGAGGCTACGGATCTATCTGTCGGCGATGCCTGGTCCCCCACCTTGGAGAAGGCCGGGGGGGGTCACTCCGTCGTGGTGGCCCGCAGCAGCAAGGCAACGGCCATCCTATCAGAACTCCAACAGTCTGGTGACTTGACGCTTGAACCTATTCCTATCGAGCAGGCCTTGGCCATGCATGGTCACATGCTGGACTTTAAGAAGCGGGGGGCATTTATTCGGCTGGAAGCGCAACAGCGGCAGGGGCAACCCGTCCCGGACTACGGCTATCGACCCGCAGAGCTGACCTGGACTCGCCACCTGGTCGAAGGGGTGATTAGTGGTTTCTTCGGGATTGGTCGCCAATCCTGGGCCAGGTGGACGGTATCTAAGCTGCCTCTGAAGTTGGTTGGGTCCAGTTTCAACCTGCTGCGTCAAACCTGGAAAGCGCTTTCTAAACCGACAAAACGCCAAGGGCTGGCTGAAACTTGTTTTACAGTCACCCGTAACGATTCCCGCTGGCAAGCGTTATTATTAGCTGGGAAAAATACCAGGCCTGACCTCTCAGCCCAATCCACCCAATCAGATTCAATTGACCTATGAACTACTTCCCCTTGATTGCCCGGATCTGTTTAGCCGCAATTTTTCTCCAGTCCGGTTTTGGCAAGCTCCTAAACCCTGCCGCAACTCAGCAGTTCATCGCCAGTGCTGGCATCCCTCTGGCACCGCTATTTCTGGTTGGGGCGATTGTGTTTGAGCTGGGAGGGGCTTTGTTGGTGCTGTTAGGTTATCAAGCGCGCTGGGGTGCGATCGCCTTGATCCTGTTCATGATCCCCACAACCTTGATCTTTCACACTGACTTTGCCGACTCAACCCAGGTTACTCAGTTTCTAAAGAACCTGGCGATTATCGGTGGCCTACTGATGATAGCTGACTACGGCTCAGGTCCCCTCAGTTTGGACGCCCAAACGCGATCGCGCCGCAGAATTTAACTCCTGTTAGAGCTAGAGCCCAAGCCTCGTTCTGATCTGCTGCACAATCACCTCTGCTGGCTGTGAAATATTTACCCAAATTCCCTCCTCTGGTTCCTCAAGGGTCTGAAGCTGGCTTAGCAGCAGCGTTTTCTGCATAAAGTGATCTTGACGCTGGGCCAGCCGTGACGCCAGCAGCTCAAAAGACCCCTTTAGATAGACCAACCGCACCCGTGATCTGTCGCGGCAGAACCTTTGACGGTAGGCAGCTTTGAGGGCAGAACAGGCCAGAACCACGTTTTTCTCTTGCAGAAGCCAGTCCGCGATCGCCTGCTGGAGCTTCTCTAGCCAAGGAGCCCGGTCTGCGTCATTCAGGGGAATTCCCTGGCTCATCTTTTCAATATTGGCCGGAGGATGAAAGGTGTCAGCATCACTAAACTCCCACTGCAATGAACCTGCTAGCATTTTCCCAATCGTGGATTTACCCGAACCCGTGACGCCCATGACGAGAATAATCATCTCTGGAGCCTGGAAACCATAACGCGCCCGACAAGATTCGAACTTGTGACCGACCGCTTAGAAGGCGAAATATCAACTTCCCGTGAAGCTTGCTGTAAGCTGATCCCACAGCCTCTCAATCTTGACTTCCCTAAAGTTTCCCTCATTATCTACTGTCGTAGTCTAATTTATCAAAACTTAATAAATTGGGTGAGCAGTTCCTTCAATCGGGGTGATCCGCTTGCAAAGTTTCCAAATCTAGCTCACAAGCTCAGCATCTTTTTTAGACCCTCACTAATCGGCTGGTACTCCTTGGAGGAAAGCGTTCCGAGTCGCCTCCGTACCCGTTGATAATCTAAAGAGCACGCCTGATCTAGTAAAAGGATGGAAGCTTTAGGCAGATTGCCAACGCCAGCTTCAAGACGAGGGTACAGGTCAGGACTAGCGGTTGCCCATCCTTGTCCTCGGTCGGTGGTCATCGGAACCACGAACAACACTGAGTAACGAGGGGTTCCTAGAGCTTCCGGTAAACCCACGACTACAGCGGGCCGATACCCCTGCTGTTCACGTCCCGGCGGGGTGTGCTCAGGAAAGGCAGTAATAATCACATCGCCCAGCGCTAGCTTGTCACTCACTCTTCCTGGCAGTCCCCGACTACCAAGCCCCTACCAGCTTCATAATGTACAGGTTCACCAAGCGAAAGTGGGTCAATGTCCCCCCAGTCGTAGGGTTCAAACTTTCCCAACCGAGAGAGGTCAGCGTCCAGCCAAGCTCGGTCCTCTAAGGTCACCTCAGCCGTGTCGCCCCTTTGCTGAATCAAGCCTTCGCGCTCAGCCTTCTCAATCACCGCATCCCGCAACCATTCAGGTCGATTGGGCAGCGATCGCACTACTTGATCAATGCTCACTGGCACTCTGACTGACAGTGCCTTGTCGGCTAGGGGCTCAGGATTAGGGCTGGTAAATCGCCCCTGCTCATCCTTGGCTTGATGCATACCGTGTTGCTGTGCCTACACCCTCAAGTTTACACGGCATAGACGCGAATTC
>JBGTDT010000060.1:0-25236 GCA_041748155.1 Thermosynechococcaceae cyanobacterium
GGGGTGCTAGCACGTTTCCAGCGGCAAACCAGGCCAATACCGAGGCCATAACCCAACCAGCTATCGTTGCCTGGAGAATCGTTACAAAGGCTTCATCCACCTCCTCCCGCTCACCCGTCGTCAAGTGGGCGACCACAAACATGCCTCGAACTTCACCCCCGATCCTTAAGGGTTCAGCGAGATAGAGGATAGTATCATCTGGAAGTACCTTCTTCCCTTGCTCAGGCTGCGTCAGTTGCGCCAAGTGGTTGACCAGATCCGAATCCCGGTTTAAACCGTCTGGAAGGGCTGTCGGACTAGACTTATAGAATTGACCCTCTATCAGCGTCAGCAGAAACTCATCGTCGTCTGGAATGTTGCGGGACAGAAAAACATCGAAGATAGCAGTGACATTCTCCCCAAAGGGTTGACCAGTGGCTGGATTCAGTCCTTTAGCAAGGCGTCGAAACTCCTCTCGCTCCTGAACGAGGGAGCCTTCTACTCGCTTTTCCACACTGATAAACAGGAGCGGACGGACTGCCAGGAGGGCGACCAGCGTAGAAGAGGCGAGCAGCAGAGTGTACCAGGTCAGAATCCGGGTGCGGGCTCGAAAGAAAACTCTCGGCTGTTGATGAGTGCAGTTGGTTGACAGATGCATTGCTGGACGATGCTGCACTTTTCTAAGATTGACTTCCATGCGCGACTAGAAAAGTTGTGCTGATCGATAAACTTACAAACTTACCTTTAGGGCTGGCAAAAATCAAAGCTTCAGAGCTAACCGCTTCACGTCTAACATCGTCCAAGATTGTCTGGACTTCTGGAGTGAGGGGGAAGTCTCGTTTCCTTTGAGTTTTCAGCCCTTTCTTAAGGACTAATCCATCTTCTGAAACGACAACTGATTCCCGGAACTGGATGCTACTACTGGTAACGTACTTCCACTTAAGTGCGATCGCTTCTGAGGGCCTGCGCCCGGTGAAGAATAGAAAGCGGACATAGTTGGTGTAGTGCGAATAGAAGTGATCGCTTGCAAAGGTGGCGATAATTAGATCCCGCTCTGCCTTGCTGAAGGGATTGACATCACAATTCTCGGCTAGTCCCTTAGGGGACTTAATCCTCATTGACCCGAAGGGATTGCTGTCAATCAGCCCCTCATCAACTGCCCAGTTGCCGCAAGCTTTGAGCTGAGTCAAACACCGCCTAGCAGCATCGAGAGACAGATAGGCTAGTAAGTAGTCACGAATAGCACTGGCTTCAGATAGCGATCGGGTAGGTAACTTGCTGATGTGGTTTCGGTGCTTAGCGAAGTCCTTGACATAAGTGCTGGGGCTAACTTGAGGTTTCTTGAACTCACTGTATTTCTCCCATAGCTCATCCAGTTGAAGTTTAGGCTTCTGAATTGGTGTAACTGGTGTAACGGTACTGAGAGCAGTTTTTGGCTTGTACCTCTCCAGTGTTGAATCGAAACGCTCATAAAGAATATCCTTTTCAATCTCAGCAGCCCTTAACTCTGGTACTTTGCGGTTGTGTGAGGTATCAGCTAATCCCGTGGAAATGTAGTGACGCTTGCCGCCAAAACTGAATCGGAGCTGCAACCGCCCATTAGAACCCAGGAGTGACACAGAACCCTTGAATGCTTTACCTGTGGGAGTTTTCAGTGCTTTGGAGTGCATCAGGGAGAAAGCTGGTGTAATACTCCTCTGCTCTACACCATTTACACCATCTTTACACCAGTTTTCTACCCAAACATCCCTAAAAAGCCCCAACTATAGTACAGAAATACTACGCATCAGCAGACTTGTGATGGGTTGAAACTCCTTGATAATACGTCGAATGCTTGGTTTTATTGAATGCCAGGACGCAGAATTGAACTGCGGACACGAGGATTTTCAGTCCTCTGCTCTACCAACTGAGCTATCCCGGCAAGCTCAAATTTTTTGTGCTTCATCAGGCTAACAAACTTACCCAGCCTTAGCAACCCTAAACAAAGGCCGCAATATTAAGCTTAGCTGCCCAGGATAAAAGCAATGATTAATAGACCATAGATCAGACCAAACTTTAGAGTATTGAGGCTCTCTCCTAGGATTGACTGCCTGAAGTTCCACCTGCCGCTGTAAAACGCCAAACTGAGGGCTTCGGTGAAGAGCAGGACAAGGGCAGCAACAACCACGTCTAATGATGCAGTCTGCCCAGCTGTGGAGGCGATCGCAGTACCTAAATAGATCCCAAACAGCAGGGCGATCGCCAGCAGAGACAGTCGCCGCCAAGGATTACGCCGAAACTGATCAGCTTGATTGACAATATTACCGAGGAGACTGCTTAGCCGGGTATTCTGCATAAAATTTACTCAAAAAGCTGCGAAGACAGACAGCGTTTTTTGGTCACCTGACTTGTCATAGCCTTGCAATAGCTGCGTCTTCTATCATCAGTGGTCCACTGGCCTTGAGGTTGTCTGGTCCGAGATCCACGCTAGGTATGGCTGGGAACCTTCAACAACTGGAAGTGCAACGATTTCAGGTACTTCATAGGAATGGATCTCACGCACCCTTGCTGCTAGGGTTTGGAACTGCCTCAAGTCAGACTTGATCACAAGCTGCCACTCATCACTGGAGTGGATTTCGTTTTGCCATGTGTAGATTGAGTGCACTGGTATGAGGTTGATACAAGCTGCTAATTTTTCCTGGATCAACGTCTTGGCGATCGCCCCAGCTTCAGCTCTAGAGGGAGCCGTGACTAAAATAACGCCGTAGTGAAGCGAGTCCAAATCTTTATTCCTCCTAGTAGAAACCCAATAGCCATGTTTACAATACGATTGTTCAGTTCTAAGCAAGCTCAACGCCACAATCATGGCTAAGAAAAGTATACTTTGGCTGCTGTGGCTCGGTTTTGTTACCTACGCCTTTTTTGCTGCACCGCCTGATCAACCTGATACCTTCACCCTGATTCAAGATCTTTCAACGGGTCAGTGGGCAGGCCTTAACCCAGTTGTGGTGACGTTATTCAACCTAATGGGTATCTGGCCGATTGTTTACTGGTGTTTGCTATTCGTCGATGGCAAGGGGCAAAAGATCCCGGCTTGGCCTTTTGCCTTATTATCTCTGGGGGTAGGGGCCTTTGCTTTGTTGCCGTATCTTGCGCTACGTGAATCTCAGGTCAAATTCTCTGAGCAGAAAACTCTATTTATGAAACTTCTAGACTCGCGCTGGACAGGTGCTTTGCTAAGCTTAGGTTCGGTTGGGCTGGTTGCTTACGGCCTAAGGGGCGCCGATTGGGGAAACTTTGTTCAGCACTGGCGGACAAGTCGCTTTATCCACGTCATGAGCTTAGATTTTTGCCTATTGTCTCTGCTATTCCCTACTCTCCTGGGGGATGACATGGCTCGCCGGGGTCTGTCAGACCGGCGCATCTTTTGGCTAGTTGCTCTGGTCCCCCTGTTCGGCCCCCTGGCCTACCTATGCCTGCGGCCTTCGCTACCCGAGAGTGGAGAGCAAAAGTCGGCAGACAGTTTGCAAGTCTTGAGTTGAGGGTTTCTTAAAGCTGACCAATACCGCAACACTCTAGGGTGTTTCCTGCCTGATGGGCTGAGTGTAACTGTACAAAACTGGTATCAAGAATAGTCCCAGCCCTATGCCTGCAACTAACCCAAACAGCGTCATTACAGTCTGATCGAAACTCCACAAGCCAAAGATCTGCGCTGCTAATTCAACTGGATAAGCCAGGATCAGCAGACCTGTGAGCAACATACCTTGCCATCCGTACTGCTTCAACCAGTAGGAACCTGTTGCACCCTTGACTGCGTAGAGTAGGCGTGTGGCGGTTAACCCCAAGAGCGTACCATAGCAGCGCATGCATACTGCCATAGCGAAAGGGGACGCTAATACTAGACCTAGCTGCGGCTGTGGGCAGGCATGCCCTCCCATCCAGTAGACGATGCTGGCAATGCTGGAAAACAGGGGCAAGTCTGAGGCGGCCAGGTAGGGTGCAGCTAGAGGCCCGAAGACTAGCGCTGCCAGGATAATATCAGCGATAAGACTGCGTCGAGGGAGTTGGTAACGAAAGGGGGTAGCGGATATTCGTTGCATAAATCTAGGCTTATCTCGATCCTCAGAGCGCTTTCAAAGAGTACAAATGTTCTTGTAACTGGCTAGGTGCAAAGGCTCCATGCTCAGTGATAATTGCCGAGATTAGGGCTGCGGGGGTGACATCAAACGCCGGGTTGTAGAAATCGACACCGAGGGGACAGAGGGTTGTACTGACAGCCTGGTAAATTTCTGCTGGATCACGTTCTTCAATCGGGATCTTGCTGCCATCGGGTAGTTGAAAATCAATCGTAGAGAGGGGCGCAGCTACAAAGAAGGGAATGTCGTGGGCCTTGGCACTCAGGGCCACACTGTAGGTGCCAATTTTATTGGCAGCATCGCCATTTGCGGCGATCCGGTCTGCACCGACAACGACTGCATCAATTAAGCCACGCTGCATACAGTGGGCTGCCATGCCATCAGTAATCAGTGTGATTGGAATTCCTTCTTGGACACATTCCCAGCTGGTTAATTTGGCACCTTGCAGCCGAGGTCGGGTTTCATCGGCGTAGAGGCGATCTAAGCGATCTGCTTGCCAGGCTGAACGCACGACACCCAGAGCAGTACCGTAGCCTGCCGTTGCCAGTGCTCCAGCATTGCAGTGAGTTAGAAGTCGTAGCTGGTGAGGGTGAGAGGGCAGTGCTTTGAGCCCGTGAGACCCGATCGCGTGACAGGTTTGCAGGTCTTCTGCCGCGATCGCCTGGGCCTGTTCTAGCAGGATGCTCTGAAGCTGTCCGACAGAGCCAACGGTTTGCCGAGCTGTTTTCAGCATCCGGTCAATCGCCCAGAACAGGTTCACAGCAGTTGGGCGCGTCGCTCTTAATTGCTGGGCCACCGCTTCAAGCTGCTCTAAGAACGCTCTGCGCTCTGTCGTTTGAATGTCAAGAGCCCCCAGATACATGCCGTAGGCTGCTGCTACTCCAATTGCCGGTGCACCTCGGACAATCATGGTGTGAATCGCCAGGGCCATATCTTCCCAACGATGGATTTCTACCAGCGTATACTCATCTGGCAAGCGGGTTTGGTCAATCAGTAAGACGCGATCGCCGTTCCAGACAACTGGATAAACCGGATTAGAGGACACCATAGACACTAGAGCATTGACCTTGGGAGAAACAAAGAAGAGGCGTTAGGTCCAGTTTAGTACGATCCAACCCCTTCGAGTACACCAAGACAAAAGAACCCTTAAGACTTTCAGGCTCCTTCTCATCTCTGGCCAAGTCAGAAGCGGCATTGCTAGGCAAAGTTTTCCGGACCGGCAGGGATAGCGACACCCTCCTGGTTTAAAAACCACCGTACCCGCTCAGCAATCTGCGAACTAGTCAGACCTAACGCCGCCTTCGATTGGTCGGGGCTAGCATGCTCAACTAACTGATCAGGGATGCCAATCCGAGTGATCGGAATCGTTACACCGTGGTCTAGCAACTTCTCGGCAACACCTGAACCAAAGCCGCCCATCAAGCAGCCTTCTTCTAGGGTGACTACCTGACCAATCTTGCGAGCCAGAGGCAAAATCAATTCGGTGTCCAGGGGTTTGGCAAACCGGGCATTGATCACAGTCGCTTCAATGCTGTGTTCACTGAGGATTTCTGCTGCCTGCATCGCCGGGTAAACCATTGAGCCGTAGGCAACCATCAACACCTGATCTCCGCGTCGTAAGACTTCCCCTTGACCAATTGCCAGCGGCTCCCAGCCTTCTGGTTTCAGGGCCATCCCCTGACCACTACCGCGAGGGTAGCGCAGGGCGATAGGGCCACCGGCATGGTTGATCCCAGTCACAATCATTCGTTGAAACTCTGCCTCGTCCTTGGGTGCCATCAGCACCATGTTGGGTAGACAGCGCAAGTAGGCAACGTCGTACATGCCCTGGTGGGTGGGGCCATCTGCCCCCACAATACCGGCTCGGTCCAAACAAAAGAAAACGGGTAGGTTCTGGATACAGATATCATGAACGATCTGATCGTAGGCCCGTTGCAGAAAGGTAGAATAAATGGCAACGACGGGTCGCATTCCTTCACAGGCTAGCCCTGCCGCTAGGGTTGTGGCATGTTGCTCCGCAATTCCAACATCAATATACTGATCCGGTAATTTGGCTTGAAGCTTATCCAGTCCAGTACCGGTTGCCATTGCCGCCGTGATTCCAATGATGCGGGAATCCTTTTCCGCCAGTTTGATCAAGGTTTCCGCAAACACCTTTGAGTAGCTGGGTGGCTTAGGTTTGTTCGGCTGCCTGGAAGGTGGAACTTTGCCTGTTGCCAGGTCGAAGGGCGTCTGGGCATGATAGCCTACCCGGTCTTTTTCGGCGATCTCGTATCCTTTGCCTTTAGTGGTTGCGACATGCACTAAAACTGGGCCGGGGTGCTCGTGGGCTTCTCGGAAGGTTGCCAGCAATTCTTGCAAGTTGTGACCATCAATAGGTCCCATGTAAGTGAAGCCCAGTTCCTCAAAGACTGCACCGACCTTAGGTACGGCTAGACGCTTCATACCGCCTTTGAGACGAGTTAACTCTGGGGAAATTGACTCCCCAAACGGCAACTGTTTTACTTGTTCTCCCAAGTTGTCCGAGAGAAATTGTAACGGGGGACTCAGTCGAATTTTGTTGAGATAGCGAGACAGAGCCCCGACGTTGGGTGAGATCGACATCTCGTTGTCGTTCAGCACGACCATCAAGCTGGTTTGGGGCAGATGACCGGCGTGATTGATTGCTTCTAGAGCCATACCACCAGTCAAGGCTCCATCCCCGATCACGGCTACGACTCTAAACGTTTCACCTTTTATATCCCGAGCCAGGGCCATCCCCAAGGCAGCGGAGATACTGGTGGAGGCATGACCGGCTCCAAAGTGGTCGAACTTACTCTCCTTACGGTTGAGATACCCGGCGATCCCATCTTTTTGGCGCAGCGTTGCGAAGCGGTTGTAGCGTCCAGTTAATAACTTATGCGGGTAGGCTTGATGACCAACATCCCAAATGACCTTATCGCGGTCAAGATCCAGTGTCTGATAAAGAGCAAGGGTCAGCTCCACCACCCCAAGACCAGGACCCAGGTGCCCTCCACTAGTGGCTACAGTTTGCAGGTGTTTTTCCCGAATTTGCCGGGCTAGCCGCTGGAGTTGATGAACGGACAGGCCGTGCAACTGGTTAGGGTGAGTAATATCGCTCAATTGCATACCGACGTAACCTCTGGGTCACAACTGAATTTTTCTACCTTTTCACTCTAGACGATCGCGCTACATCAGCAAAAATACAATTTAGCAACATTTACGCTGAACCTCCCAGCAGGCTAATTGCTAAATCCCGGCTTCTGCCAAGGATTGAGTCAAGCTAGTTGTAACGTTAGAGCTATAGATTAGGGTTGGAGAATTAAGTGCCATTCAGAGGGCTGGCCTCGCTTGACCGGAGTTGCTGTTTTGCCGGCAACGTACGGTCCCCAGTAACGGCTGGAACCGTCCAAGGCGAAAGCGGTCAGGATATCCCCTTGCTGCAACCTGAGATTCCCTTCCGGGAGAGACAGGATCAGTCCCTGTTGGCTACCTTCGGCTGGGGCAAAATCCCAGTGGACAGGTTCAAGATAAGCAGCTTGACTGGTATCTAGAGCCAGCAGCACTACTCGTATAGCATTTGGCGTTCGGTTGCTAACCCGCAGTGCATCTGGAATTGGTTTTGATGGGGTAGGTTGGCTCTGGCCCGGGTCAACGGCTGGAGAGCTAGGATTCAGGCTAGGAACGGAAAATGACTCTGCTTCAGGGGACTCAACCCAGACCCCAAACTGGAGCTGGGACACTAAAAAAGCGCTGACTCCACCCATAAGAGCAGCTAGAATTCCGGGACAGAGTCTAGTTTTCGATCCCATGACTGGCACTTGAGTTACCCATCCCTGTTTTGTCTGCCTCTCTATTTTTATTGAAACAACTTTTGACCAAAACAGGTTTGTGGCTGAGGAAGTTTAGCAGACTAAGACAGATACAACTGAATTCGCTACCCTGAGGGCTTCAATCAAAGCGATTACTCCTTGACCGAAGTTTTCAGCAGCAATCCAGACCCATCTACCTAGCAGTCAGCCACGCTAACTTTTTTAGTGGTGTACTAGGCTGGCTGACTTAACGTATCCGACAGATAATCTGCGGTAGCCTCAACCAAAGCAATTACTTTTTCATAGGCCATTCGGGTTGGCCCTAGTACACCCACACTCCCAACAGGTATGGGACCTCGCTGGTAGGTAGAGGAAACAAGGGTGCAGGTGCGAATCGGTTCTAAGGGATTCTCTGAGCCAATCCGGACCCTGACTCGCTTTTTGGGCAAAGCGTTTGATCTATCCCAGTCCGTTGCTTGAGGCCACTCGAAAATTAACGGCCATAGCTGATCTTGCTCCTCTTCCAGCAAGTGAATAATCGTTTGGACCTGCTGCAACTCTGAGAATTCTGGCTGGTGCAGTACCTCGGCCAACCCACTGATTAGAATTGGATTCGAAGTCGGAAGTTGACTGCGACGAATCAAATCTGTGACCAAGGTTCTCAGAAAGTCTGCATACTGCTTAAACTCATGATCAAGATCATGCCAATCTAGACTAATCAGCTCACTCAGCGATCGCCCGCGCAGATGATGGTTCAAGAAGTTGGAAAGAATTTGCAGTTCCCGCTCCAGCATTTCCTCCGAGGTAGAGGTCTGAGCCTGAGGATGCGGCAGCTCCATTAAGGTGGATTGAGTTTCGTAAGCATCAGTAACCACAATCAACAGGACCCGGCCCGACTCAACCGGAAGTAACTGCAAACACCGGATCACAGCGGTGCTGGCTTGGGGAAGGGTAACAAGGGTAATGTAGCCACTCACGGTGGCTAAAAGTTGGGCAGCTCCTCTGAGCAAAGCCTCGAAGCTTGAATCAGAGTCTAGACGGTCTATCAGCAGTTGTTCTGCCCGTCGCACAAGCAGGGTGGAAGGGGTAATTAGCTTGTCAACATAAGTTCGGTAGCCAGAGTCGGAGGGCACTCGGCCAGCGGAGGTATGGGGCTGGTACAACAGTCCTACTTTCTCCAGCACGCCCATGACATTGCGGACGGTTGCTGAGCTGGCACTGAGATTATACTCGGCCACGAGTGCCTTCGAGCCCACAGGTTCAGCAGTGGCAATGTAGTGACGGACAGTTGCCCATAAAACTCGCTGTTGCCGATCAGTCAACCTAAGTTGCATTGTTGGTTTCACCCAGCCGTTGAATTAAATTCTGGACTCGTCCCCCCTAAACATACTGCCCTGGGAAGCCCCTAGACACATTGAGTTGGTCGGATTCAAACCTCTAAACTCAGAAGAATACTATTTATTTACGCTCAGACCAGAATCTCTAATGTTAGCAAAAACACAAAGCAGGTTGAAATCGCCCGTTCGCCTACTGGCTAGTCCAGCTCAATAGCGGGGAAGAGCAGGATCAATCCTGAGGGAGTAAGCGTCAATCCCGCCAGACACATTCTTGACATTGGTGAAGCCTTGCTGAAGTAGCCACTGGCAGACCTGAGCTGAGCGAATGCCGTGGTGGCAGAGGACAATGGTTTCGGCCTGGGGATCGAGGCGACTGCCAATCAGCTCAGACCAGGCTGGAAACTGACTCAAAGGTAAATTCTCAAATTCTTGCAAGGCAGCGATCGCGACTTCTTGCGGTTCGCGGACATCTAGAAGTTGGCGGGGCAATGTTGGCTGGGCAAGCCGCTCGGCCAGCACCTCAACGCTAACTTCAGGAATAGATTCAAAGGCAGATCGGGTAAACATCGGTAGCCCTATAGAGATTCTGAGAGGACTCCTCAAGAGCCGAGATAAATTGTCGGCGCTTCTGCTGCTGCTGGGTGGTTTCCTGGGGGATGACTCAGTTTAACGCTGATTAGCGACGAGAGCAGTTTAAAGCCGCAGGTCCTGAGGCTGCGATGACCTCCGGTCGGTCGGAGACCATCGCGACCTTAGGTTGGGGCAGTACTTTTTGGTATGGTCAACAAAGAGCGATCTGCTGACCTCTAAATCGTTTTGAGTCTGTCCTTCTGCCGCCATGAAGCTGCGTTCGTTTTTCTCTGTCTTAATTGCGAGTGTACTGGTGCTACTCCTGATAGGTGCGGGGGGGTGGACCTGGTTGGTGGCCCGCAGTCCTTTAGCGCTGCTGGCAGGAAAACAAGCCGCACCTGCGGCGGCAATGTTTGTGCCGCGTCAGGCTCCGGTCATGGTATCTCTGCTAGTCAACCCTGATCGCTTAGAAGCACTGCGTCAAGTGATTACTGCGCCGGCAGCCCGACGGCGATCGCGGGCTGAACTAAATCAGCTTAAGCAGAACCTGCTGGCAACAGGGCTTGACTACGAACAGGATGTTCAACCCTGGTTAGGGGAGGAAATCACCCTGGCCGTCACCACCCTAGACATTGATCGTCAATCGTCTAATGGACAGCAACCGGGCTACCTGCTGGTGTTAGAGACGCGTGACACCGGGCAAAGCCAGCGGTTTCTGCAACGCTTCTGGGAAAACCGGGGTGGAAAGCTAGTCTCTGAGCAATACCAGGGGGTGAAGCTGGTTTCAGCCAACCCTGAGGCTACACCAGTCCAGCCAGACGGTCAGGATCAAGAACCACTCAAGCCTACAGCAACCGCAATCGTGGGCGATCGCTTTGTTTTGTTTGCCAATCATCCCAAGGTGCTGCGGAGCGCGATCAACAATGTCCAAGTCCCAGACTTAGGGTTAGAGCAGGCGACCGACTATCGACGCGCCCTAGCGAGCTTTCAGCAAGGCTGGATTGGACTTAGCTTCCTGAATCTGCCCCAACTGGCTGCTGAAAATACTGCGGTGACAGTGGCCCAAGCCGATGACAGCCTGGCGATCGCCTTTGGGCTGAATCGTCAGGGAATTCTGGCAGAAACAGCTTTAGTTGCGGCGGCTGGCAACGACAAGGTAGTTGATTCTAGACCTTCCCACGCTGGACAGGCACTACAGTACGTTCCGGCCAGCAGTCCCCTCGCGGTTTCTGGGATTGGGTTGGATCAACTCTGGTCAGAGATTTCGACGAGATTGCTGAGCTACAACCGGATTGCCAATCTGGTCAACCCATCCTTGCGGGATCTTAGAACTGGCCGGGGACTCGACCTGCCCCAGGATATTTTTGCCTGGGTGAAAGGGGAATACGCCCTGGGGATGCTGCCTCACCCCAATCCAGGCAGAGAGCCTCGACCGGACTGGCTGTTTGTGGCCGAGACCACGGATACTGAGCAGGTGCAACAAGCTATGCAACATTTAGATGCTGTAGCAGAGCAGCAAGGACTGGGGGTAGGACCGCTGGGGGTGGCGGAAGGGAAAATTTCAGCCTGGACACAACTTATGGCGACAACGCCCCAACCTCAGGGGCAGGTAAACCCAGGAATTTTGCAGGCGCGGGTAATCGGGGCGCATGGGACGGTAGACAACTACCAGGTGATGGCGACTTCCCTGGAAGCCGTGGATCAAGTTCTCAAGGCACCCGACCATGCCCTGAGTACGAGTGGCACCTTTAAAGCTGCGATCGCGCCCCTACCAACCCCTAGCGAGGGCTATCTCTACCTGGACTGGCCTGCCAGTCGCCTGCTGGTAGAACAACAGTTTCCGTTGCTCCAAGCGGTGGAAGTTGCCGGACAACCCTTTTTCCGCCATCTGCGATCGCTGGCCCTAGGCAGCTATGGCAGAGAGGCCGGAGTCCACCGAGGCAAGCTGTTCATCAGGCTAAGCTGACAGTCAACTGAATTGACGCTTAGCACTTGACACCTACCTAGTCTCCCAAAGAGGATTAATGAAACCCTCACCCTGATTCTTGCTCAATGCCAGCCCAATCACCCTACGAAACCTACGTCTTATTTGATCCCACTACCCCGTCACGGCTTGAGGTGGTGCCAAAACGGGGAGGAATCGTGACAAGTTGGCAGATCAAAGGTCAGGAAATCTTCTATTTAGATCAGTCAAGGTTTGCCAATCCATCGCTGAGTGTGCGGGGTGGAATGCCCATCCTGTTCCCCATCTGCGGCAATCTGCCTGATGATACCTACATTCACAACACTCAGACGTTTCAGCTCAAGCAGCACGGTTTTGCCCGGGATCTTGCTTGGGAGGTTGAGGAGCAAACGCCGACCAGACTTGCTGTTAGGCTCACTAGCAATGAAGTAACCCGCGAACACTATCCCTTTGACTTTCACGTAGTCTTCACCTACCAGCTTGTGGGCAATACTCTTGAAGTTCACCAGCGCTACACTAACCACTCCCAAGCACCTATGCCATTCTCTACGGGCCTTCACCCCTATTTTTTGGTAGAAGACAAAACCCAACTCTTATTTGAGGTTCCGGCAGACCACGCCTGGGATCGGATCAGCCAAGAAACCACTCCCTTCAGAGGCAGATTTGATCTAGACCGAGACGAAATTGATACAGCACTCCGTCCCCTCAATAATCAGTCGGCTACCATTACCGATCAAGGCAGAAATTTGGCAATTACACTGACTTACGATTCGTCCTATTCCACCTTAGTTTTTTGGACGATTAAAGGAAAAAACTTTTATTGCTTAGAACCCTGGAGTGCTCCTCGCAACGCCCTTAATACTGGCGAAAGTCTCCTTCATCTAGAGCCGGAGAGTTCTTTAGAAACTTTAGTAACCCTAAGCGTAAATTTAATTGGTACTGTAGCAGATAAATAAGCTTAAAAATTATCCTTCGCTACATTTATTAAGTAAGATTCAAAGTCTAGAGCTTTTCTTTGACTGATCCCTTAACCAAGGCAGTATTCCCTACAAACTCGACGTGATTTACCTTTAACTTTCCAAATTCAAGGCTTATACTTTTCTCAAGTTCTGACTGAGGAATGTTTAGTTTTTTTGACAGCTCTGAAAGCGGAAACGTAAGATTACCTACCGTAATCTCAGTATTTTGATCAAGTTTGAGTTTGTTGCTTTCCAGCTCAGGCTTACCTACAATCCCAATGTAAACTTCTTTGTTTTTAAGATAAGGAAATGCCTCTATTAATTTCATCAGAACTAACTTTTCACTTTCTACCAGCTCATTGGTTGGGATGTTTTCAAGGTTCGCAACAATCCCACTTTTTACCTTGCCGCTCTCTATTGTTGTATTAGCACCTTTAACAGCCTTGAGTATCTTGCTTCGCTCAGAATTTTTTGCAATCTCTGAAGTGAGAAGATAATTAACATCATCTTCATTCAGTTTTACTTCTACATTCTTGCCACCCCCTAGATTCTGATTTTTTCTTAAGTTTGTTTTAATTTCTTGGTCGATTTTCTCTTTTAATACTTTTGTCTTTACTTCATCCTGATGACCAGGGTTCTGAAGATTTTGGCCTGACCTGCCTTGACTCGTGTACCATTCAGGTAGCTCTGTAGCCTGAGTCCAGCAGTAATACAATAGTGAGAAAACACCAGCGGCTGTGCATAACAGTACAACTCCAAACTTCTTCATAACTTCACTCAGAAAGGTCAAGCTTCAGCCCCGGCTGGGATTTTGCTACTTCACTACTTCAATTGAGCCGTTTTACTGTGCTTTAGGTTCTAATCAGGTCATAATGCTAACTCTTGTCAGTACGAGTTTCAGCTTTAACTAACAGTCAGGTTGTGAAAGCTGAGCGACAGGTTGCGTTCATGCTTACATCAACTTTGACGAAAGTTACGTAAAAAACCGTGAGGAATAATTTGCCTGCTCACGGTTTCGTAGCTCTATACGCTGATTACTCGCTGTCTATGCTTGCTTTTTAGGGGAGAACAGCATCATCATGTTGCGCCCCTCTCGCTTAGGAGCCTGCTGCACTTCAGCAAGTTCTTGCAAGTCTGTTGCCATGCGCTTCAATAAGTCTTCTGCCAAGTTAGCATGCTGAATTTCTCGGCCCCGAAATGTAATAGTTGCCTTGACTTTATCCCCTGATTTTAAGAAGCGCTCTGCTTGGTTAACCCGGACGTTATAGTCGTGATCGTCAATCTTGTAGCGCATTTTAACTTCTTTGACGTCAGCAGTGTGCTGCTTCTTGCGAGCCTCCCGCGCTTTCTTTTCTTGCTCAAATTTGTACTTGCCGTAGTCCATGATCCGGCAGACGGGCGGGTCAGCCTTGTCAGAGACGAGAACCAGGTCCAGTTCCTTTTCCTCAGCCATGCGTTGTGCCTTTCGCGGAGGTAGGATGCCTAGCTGAGTACCATCGGTGTCAATGACCCGGATCTCAGGAAATCGAATGCGATCGTTAATAAAAGGTAAATCTTGATTGCGTTTCTTTATTTCAGGCGCAGGCATTAGCAGTTGTAGGAGTTAATTGGTTGACAATTTTGTTGAGATTTAGGGTCAGAAAATTACAGGTTTGTTAAAAATCGAGCTTCAGGTGGAGCCTTTACTATAAGTCTATAAGAGAAACCAAAAAAGTTTTCAGTCAACTTGGCTAGAGCAAGAAACGTTCACATAGCTACTTTTTTGGGATCTCACGATTACGACTGCTTACTGGAATAAGTCTGACCTCTTTAGCTTCAATTGTACTCAGTTCGATCTAGCTGTTGTCCAGGATGTCAGCTCAAACCGCCTCGCAGGAAACAGCTAGATTCTTTCAGATGCCCTCAGTGATGGTTAATTCAGGGCATGGAACAAGCTTCTGGCAGGAAATGCTTAGAATTGAGGTAGGCTCAAACTTTTAACTTGAGGTCAGTGTGACAATTCAGCCTTGGCAGCAACGGATCGGTCGTCAACGGGATTGGGTATGGCGAGGCTGGCAAACGCGCTACACCTATGTCCGTGCCCAGAACGGTTCAAATTCCCAGAGATCTGTTCCTCTGATGCTCCTGCACGGATTTGGTGCCTCGATTGGACATTGGCGGCACAATTTAACTGAACTAGGCCAGTATCACACGGTCTACGCTCTAGATATGCTAGGGTTTGGAGCTTCAGAAAAGGTAGTAGCCGACTACAACGTAGCACTTTGGGTTGAGCAAGTTTACGATTTTTGGCGCACCTTCATCCAGCAGCCTGTGGTGTTGATTGGTAACTCGATTGGCGCTTTGGTCTGCTTAGCTGCGGCGGCTGCCCATCCAGACATGGTCCAGGGCGTTGTCATGATCAGCTTGCCCGATCCTTCGGTGCGAGAGACAGCTATACCCCAATTCTTTAGACCCGCTGTGAGGGCAATTGAGCAGATTTTTGCTTCTCCACTGCTTTTACGATCGCTGTTCTCTATTGTCCGTAGACCTGCAATTGTACGTCCCTGGGCTGCGATCGCCTATGCCAATCCTGCCGCAGTCACCGAAGAACTGCTAGAGATTCTGATTGGACCGGCTCAAGATCGGGGTTCTGCCCAGGCCTTTTGTGCCATCCTCAAGGCGATGATCAGTCCTGATTTCGGTCCCAGTGTTCAGTCAGTACTGCCAACTTTAGAGATTCCCCTGCTGCTGATCTGGGGACGACAGGACCGCATGATCCCTCGTGGTCTTGCCCAGCAGTTCCTTGGGTACAATCCCAACTTGCAACTCCTGGAGCTGGACAACGCTGGTCACTGCCCTCACGATGAATGCCCAGAGCAGGCCAACCAAGCTATTTTGGACTGGATAAACACCTGGCACAATCGTCAGACAAGTCCCGTTCCCGCCTCCTCTAACCCAGCCCTGGAATGCTTTTAAGACAAGCATTGAGTAGGTCTCGCTTCAGGGAGTTATACTTCGTCTGTCCCTCTCTGCGCTGCTGGATCAGCCCCGCTTCAACGAGAGTTTTAGAGTGGTGGCAAAACAGGGCCAGGCTGATATCCAACTGATTGGCAATCTCTGAACCACTCATCTCCCTGTGCGCTGCCAATAATTCCACAATTTGAAGTCGGGTCGGGTCAGCCAGGGCAGCAAAGACTTTGGCGCGGCGTTCACTCTCATTAGGCTCTAGCCTGGGCAGAGTCAGGGGTTGTTGAGGATTGTTTTCAGTCATGGTGCAGTAGAGCGATCGCAAGATTAAAGTGTCAAGAAGTTCTAAATAAATAGTTAAATAGCTACTTGACTATTTGACAAGTTTTTGTCTAATATTTTAGTTAAAGGGTTGCTTGAGTGTTTGAGTTAATTATAAAGCCAACCTGGTTTTTGAGTCAAAACTGCGACCGTGACAACCCCTGAGTCACAAGCAAGTACCGATCACTAAACCCCAAGGATAATTTCTACGAGATTGAACACATGAATACTGATACCGATCTACTTTCATCAATTAAGTTGGGTCCCGATCAATTATCTAACCGCGTGGTCATGGCTCCCTTGACACGCGCCCGCGCCGGCCAGGAGCGGATGCCTAACGCTTTGATGGCGGAGTACTACGCCCAGCGGGCTTCAGTCGGTTTGATGATTACGGAAGCTACCGTGATCTCGCCACAAGCTAATGGTTGGGTAAACAGCCCTGGTATTTATTCAGACGAACAAGCGCAAGCCTGGAAGCAGGTTGTAGATGCAGTCCATGCGAAAGGAACGCCATTCTTTCTCCAGCTTTGGCATATGGGGCGAGCGAGTCACAGTAGTTTTCAGGAAAACGGTCAACTGCCGGTTTCCGCTTCTGCTCTGAAGCTGAATGGAGAGTACATTCACACGCCGGTGGGCAAACAACCCTACGAAACCCCCAGAGCCCTAGAGACAAGCGAGATCCCCCTAGTGGTGGAGGATTATCGTCGGGCTGCCCAGCGAGCCAAAGATGCGGGTTTTGATGGAGTAGAAATTCATGCCGCTAACGGCTATTTAATCGATCAGTTTCTCCAATCTAAAACCAACCAGCGGACAGACCAGTATGGGGGCAACCTTGAGAATCGCTGCCGCTTCCTCAAAGAAGTTGTGGAGGCTATCTTGACGGTTTGGCCGGCTCAACAAGTAGGCGTTCGGCTGTCTCCAAATGGCATTTACAATGACATGGGTTCGCCGGATTTCCGGGAAACTTTTCTCTATGTTGCCCAGCAGTTGAATACTTACGGTCTAGGGTACATGCACGTCCTAGATGGACTGGCCTTTGGCTTTCACGAGCTAGGAGAGCCAATGGCTTTAGCAGAATTTCGCCCTGTGTTTACAGGACTATTGATCGGCAACTGCGGCTATACCCAAGAAACTGCCGAAGCCGCAATCAAGGAGGGTAATGCTGACTTAATTGCCTTTGGGCGACCAATCATTAGTAACCCCGATTTAGTGGAGCGCTTTGCCAATCGCTGGCCCCTAAATCCACCCCCGGATCAAAGTATCTGGTATTCGTTTGACAAAGAAGGCTATACCGATTTCCCTACCTATCGAGCATCCCAAGTCGTGCAAGCTAGATAAGCCGCGATCGCACAAAACCTCTCTTAGCCTTTGTCGGTACGGCTCTGTTGATACCAATTCTGGATTCCTGGGATTGCCTTTCCTACGATGGTGGAGGCGATACTGGCTACTCCACTTTAGAGCTTCCGACTTAAGGCAGATCTTTAACTTCGCTATTGACAACAACCTGAGCAAGGAGATTGGGCCTAATCACTCAGATACACCAGCACAGAACCGTATTGCTAGTTAACTAGAGGAGAATTATTTAATGCGAGCAACAGTTTATCACGCGCCCGGTGATGTGCGAGTTGAAAACGTTCCCGATCCAGCCATTCAGCAGTCTAGCGATGCGGTGGTTCGGATTACCCACGCCTGTATCTGTGGTTCAGATCTGTGGTTTCATCGCGGCCTGGATAACTGGCAGCCGGGCTGGCGCACCGGCCATGAGTGGATGGGGATTGTTGAGGCGGTTGGTTCAGAGGTCGAGACGCTCAAGCCCGGCGATCGCGTTCTCGCCCCCTTCGCATTTTCCGATGGGACCTGTGAGTTCTGTGACAAGGGCCTGCAAACCTCCTGCTTGCACGGCGGCTTTTGGGGAGGTGAGCACAACGACGGGGGTCAAGCCGAGGCTGTCCGCGCACCCTGGGCTGACGGCACGCTGGTGGTAATACCTTCTGCGGTTGAAAACGATGAAGCGATGCTGAAGGCAATCTTGCCCCTGACGGATGTAATGGGAACGGGCCACCACGCGGCAGTCTCTGCCGCAGTCAAACCTGGCACTATCGTCGCTGTGGTGGGCGATGGGGCCGTGGGTCTATGTGGGGTGCTGGCCGCCCACCGCTTGGGGGCGGAACGGATCATTATCCTGGGTCGCCACAAGCAGCGGCTGGAACTAGCACGGCGGTTTGGGGCCACCGATGTGGTTACCAGTAGAGGAGAAGAGGCAATTGGCGAGATGCAGGAGCTGACTCAGGGAGGAGCGGAGTCGGTACTTGAATGTGTGGGGAATGAGTCCTCAATGGAAATGGCGATTGGCATTGCCAGACCGGGAGGCGCGATCGGCTACGTGGGAGTACCCCACGGCAGTGAGACGCTCAACCTGCCGCGCCTGTTTGCGTCCAACATCGCACTTAGGGGTGGCCTTGCCCCGGTGCGGGCCTACCTGCCGGAGCTGCTGCCAGACGTGATTGCTGGCAAGCTTGATCCCTCCCCTGTCCTTGATCAGACGGTAGACCTGAACGGAGTCCCCTCCGGCTACGCCGCCATGGATAGTCGTGCAGCCATCAAGGTGATGGTGCGGCCTTAACCAAGCTATCAAGGAGAATAAGCAAGTGAAACAGCGAAAACTGGGTAATCAAGGATTAACAGTCTCAGCGTTGGGGCTAGGTTGCATGGGCATGTCAGAATTCTACGGCACCCCAGACGAACAAGAGGCGATCGCTACGATTCACCGCGCCTTGGAGCTGGGCGTTACCTTCCTTGATACCGCCGATATGTACGGAGTGGGTCATAACGAAGAGTTACTCAGCAAGGCGATTCAAGACCGTCGAGATCAGGTAATTCTAGCCACCAAGTTTGGCAATGTGCGCGGTAATGATGGTAGTTTTCAAGGGGTGAACGGCAAGCCTGACTACGTGCGCTCTGCCTGTGAGGCCAGCCTCAAACGTCTGAGAGTTGAAGTGATTGACCTGTATTACCAGCACCGGGTTGACCCCAATACCCCGATCGAAGAAACAGTCGGAGCGATGGCGGAGCTAGTCCAGCAAGGGAAGGTCCGCTACCTGGGCCTGTCTGAGGCAGCTCCATCAACCATTCGCCGGGCTGCTGCGGTGCATCCCATTTCTGCGCTTCAGACCGAGTATTCTCTCTGGAGCCGGGAGCCGGAAGCGGAGATTTTGCCTACCTGCCGAGAGTTGGAGATTGGCTTTGTCCCCTACAGCCCTCTAGGCCGGGGCTTCTTGACTGGCAAAATTCGCAGTATAGATGATCTATTGGCAGGGGACTACCGGGCCAGTCGCTACCCGCGCTTTCGGGCCGAGAACTTGCAGCGGAATCTGGACCTGGTACAGCGGATTGAGGCAATGGCAGCCGAGAAGGGGTTCAAACCTGGGCAACTAGCCCTGGCCTGGGTCTCGGCCCAGGGAGAAGACATCGTGCCGATCCCTGGCACCAAACGCCGTATCTATCTGGAGGAGAACATTGCGGCAGCGGAGATCAGCCTCAGCCCAGTAGTTCTCGACCAAATTAGTGAAATGCTACCGCCAGGAATTGCAGCGGGCGACCGCTACCCAGACATGAGCACAGTGAATCGATAGGCACAGATATATGAAAGCAGCATGGTACGAAGAACAGGGAAGAGCACGGGAGGTCTTGCAGATTGGAGATTTACCAGAACCCACTATCGGTAAAGGCGAAGTCTGGGTACGAGTTCATGCCTCCGGCGTCAATCCTTCAGATACCAAGAGTCGCAGTGGCTGGGAGGGTTTGTCACTCAGGTTTCCTCAAGTTATCCCCCACCAAGATGGAGCGGGTGTGATTGAGGCCGTTGGTGAGGGTGTTTCCTCCTCACGGATAGGTGAGCGGGTCTGGGTCTATGAAGCCCAACTGGGCCGACCCTTCGGCACCGCAGCCGAGTTTGTCGTGCTGCCCAGTCAGCAGGCAATCCATCTCCCAGATGGAACAGACTTTGCCGCCGGAGCTTGCCTGGGGGTTCCGGCCATGACGGCCCACCGCTGTGTGTTTGCCGATGGTCCGGTCGCAGGTCAGACGATCCTTGTGGCTGGAGGGGCCGGTGCGGTCGGTTCCTACGCGATTCAACTCGCTAAGTGGGGTGGCGCAACCGTCATTACTACCGCGAGTTCAACCGAAAAGGCAAAGGTGGCTAGTGCTGCCGGTGCTGATCAGGTGATCAACTACAAAACCGAGGATGTAGCAGCACGGATTAAGGAGATTACCGGCGGACAAGGAGTTGATCGAATTGTCGAGGTCGCCTTTGCTACTAATCTAAGTCTGGATGTCGCAGTTCTCAAGCGCAGCGGTGTGATCGCCACCTACTCCTCGGAAAACGAGAATCAGCCCCAGCTTCCTTTCCTGGCCCTGTTGACGAAGAACATCACGGTCCACTTTGTGCTGGTTTATGTCATGTCTCAGGCAGCTCACCAGACCGCGATAATGGATATCACGACCTGCTTGGAAGCAGGCAGCTTAAATCACTCTATCGCCCAGCATTTTTCGCTGGTGGAGATCGCTACAGCCCATGAGGCGGTCGAGAGCGGCAGGATAATTGGTAACGCCATTGTCGAAGTCGGCGCAACTTGACGACCCCGAGGAGACGCGAAATGAGTACCCAGCCAAAAATTGCCGTCGTGACGGGTGGCAACCGTGGTATTGGTTTTGAAACCTGTCGGCAACTGGCGAAAAAGCAGTTCCAGGTTGTCCTGACTAGCCGGGATGAAGCAAAGGGCAAAGCAGCCGCTGAGCAGCTACGAGCAGAGGAACTAGCAGTGATTAACTATCCATTAGATGTCACCAGCCTGGAAAGTGTCGAGCAGGTGGCTCAGTTTGTCCAAGCAAAATTTGGCCGCTTAGATGTGTTAGTAAACAATGCAGGTGTTTTGCTGGACTATAGAGATTCAGATGGAAGTGTATTCAATCTCAAGCTAGAGACCTTGCGGGAAACGATGGAGACTAATCTCTATGGTCCTTTGAGGCTCTGCCAAGCTTTAGTACCCCTGATGCAGCGGCACAACTATGGACGGGTTGTCAACGTCTCCTCTGGGGCAGGGGAACTGTCGGATATGCATAACGGCTATCCGAGCTACCGGATCTCTAAAACTGCCCTCAATGCTCTGACTCGGATTCTGGCAGATCAGCTAGATAGCACGAATATTCTGGTAAATTCTGTCTGTCCCGGCTGGGTCAGAACCGACATGGGCGGTGCAAACGCGTCTCGATCGCCAGAGCAGGGAGCTGATACCATTGTCTGGCTGGCAACTCTCCCAGATAATGGACCTAGAGGCAGTTTCTTCCGTGATCGTCAACCCATAGACTGGTAATACACGATCAGAGCGACCAAGTTTTTTAACGCTTTAACGAACACTTTAGTAAGGATTAAAGTTATGGCATCCCTGACAGAAGTTACAGACTCTACTTTTAAGCAAGAAGTCCTGGAAAGTACAAGCCCGGTTTTAGTTGATTTTTGGGCTCCCTGGTGTGGTCCCTGCCGAATGGTCACACCTGTTGTGGAGGAATTAGCAGAACAATACAACGGCCAGGTCAAGGTTGTGAAGTTGAACACCGACGACAATCCCAGTGTTGCTAGTGAGTATGGGATTCGTAGCATACCGACCCTGATGATTTTCAAGGGTGGTGAGCGAGTAGATATGGTTGTCGGTGCGGTGCCAAAAACTACCCTAGCGGAAAAATTGGACCAGTACCTTTAAAGGCAACCATGTCCACGAAAACCTTTACCCTCAGCGATCGCCTCTACGATTACTGTCTGTCGGTTTCCTCCCGTGAGCCTGATATTCTCCGGCAACTGCGGCAGGAAACTGCTCATCACTCAATGGCTGCCATGCAAGTTTCACCGGAGCAGGGCCAGTTTATGGCTCTCTTGATTCAACTCCTGGGAGCGACAAAAACGTTGGAAATTGGCGTTTTCACCGGGTATAGCTCCCTCTGGGTTGCTCTCGCCCTACCAGCCAACGGCAAAGTGACTGCCTGTGATGTCAGTGAAGAGTGGACATCGGTGGCGCGGCGGTATTGGCAACAGGCCGGGGTGATGGATAAAGTTGACTTACACCTGGCCCCGGCGCTGGAGACCTTGGACAAGCTGCTAGCCACGGGTCAGGCTGGCAGCTTTGATTTTGCCTTCATTGATGCCGACAAAGGAAACTACCTGCACTACTACGAGCGATCGCTGCAACTTCTGCGTCCGGGAGGATTAATCGCGATCGATAACGTTCTCTGGGCGGGTCAGGTTGCCGAGCCCCAGGTCCAAGACGAAAGTACAAAGGCGATTCGGGCCTTTAACCAAAAACTCCATCACGATCCACGAATTTCGCTCAGCTTAGTTCCGATCGGTGACGGCTTGACCCTAGCGCTCAAGCAGGGTCAGTAGCATTTTTTGACTAAAAATTTGTCATGGAAATCCCTAACGAACTTGCCAATAAAGTCTTGAGCTACCTCCTGCGCCAAGCTGATGAGGGCGACACTGAAGCGGAGGAGTTGCTAGACGAGCTAAATGAGCTAAATGAACTCGCCGAACAATAGGATGGGACGATCGCGGCTTTCGAACCTGTGACAATGTTCGAGCCTGCATAAATTAATACCTTCCCCTCGAAGCAGTTTGTTTGTATGATTCGAGTTGGCAAGCAGCAGGCCAGTGTGAGCCCGTCTTGACTTCAAACAGCAGGGATCTCTTTGCTGGCCCTAGATTACTGAAAGTCGGCCAAGACTTCATTCAGGGGGGACGAGCTTGGTCTGCACCCACAGTGTCCCCTAAAAGAGGTAATGACCGTGGCACGCATTGAAGGGAACTCTGGTGACAACTTTTTAGTTGGAACCCCAAGCAGGGCTCAATCTTTGGGTTCGGTGGAGATGATCGCCTCTTTGCTAAAAAGGGCAATGACACCCTTGATGGGGGTATAGGCAATGACGCGCTATTTGGCGGTTTTGGTTCTGACACCCTCAGGGGAGGAGCGGGTAATGACATCCTTGAGGTAGGCTTCTGGACAGTTGGGAATGCAGATACCCTGACGGGCGGCACAGGTAGAGACCAGTTCAGTGTCGGAGATGGCACTCAGGTCTTCTATGACGATGGCAACCCGAACACGGCTGGCACCAGCGACTATGCCCTGATTACCGACTTCAACAGCAGCGAGGATGTCATCCAGCTTACGGGTTCAAGGCGCGACTATCGCCTGGGAGTCTCTCCCAGTGGGTTACCGCAGGGGACAGCCATCTATCTGAACCAGCCTGCTGGCAGGCCCGATGAACTGATTGGCATTATCCAGGGCAGTACGGGTCTCAGTCTTGATAGGGACTACTTCAGGTTTAGATTTGCCATCAACCTCTCTGAGCTGAATGGCCGCAATGGCTTTGTCCTTCAGGGTATTGATGCGGGTGGTGTCTTAGGACGTTCCGTCAGCAGTGCCGGGGATGTCAACGGCGATGGCTTTGGTGACTTGTTGATTGGAGCTTTTGGGGGTGGTCAACCTGCTGCTGGAGAGAGCTATGTGGTGTTTGGCAAGGCCGGGAGCTTTGGAGCCAGCTTTGACCTGACTGACCTGAGTGGTGGCAACGGCTTTGTGATCAACGGCATTGACGAGGGTGACAGCTCAGGTCTCTCAGCCAGCAGTGCCGGGGATGTGAATGGCGATTGCTTTAATGACCTGTTGATTGGGGCTTCTGGCGCCAGTCCCAATGGTCAATCTGGTGCCGGAGAGAGCTATGTGGTGTTTGGCAAAGCTGGGGGCTTTAGGACCAGCTTTGACCTTGCTAACCTCAATGGCAGCAATGGCTTTGTCCTTCAGGGTATTGACGCGGGTGACCGCTCAGGTAGTTCAGTCAGCAGTGCCGGGGATGTGAATGGCGATGGCTTTGATGACCTCCTGATTGGCGCTGAGGAGGCTGATCCCAATGGTCAATCTGGTGCCGGAGAGAGCTATGTGGTGTTCGGCAAAGCCGGGGGCTTTAGGACCAGCTTTGACCTGGCTGACCTGGATGGTAGTAATGGCTTTGTCCTCCAGGGCATTGACGCGGGTGACCGCTCAGGCTTTTCAGTCAGCAGTGCGGGGGACGTCAACGACGATGGCTTCGATGACCTAATCGTTGGGGCTGTTTTTGCTGATCCCAATGGTCAATCTGATGCTGGCGAGAGCTATGTGGTGTTTGGTCGCCGCGACTTCACGGCTCAGGTGTCTAGTGCTGGTAGGCTGAGCAGCGATGTGCTCACGGGCGCGGCTGAGAATGGCATTCTTAGCGACGTTGCTGACGACCCTCTGATCAGCGGTGGCACTAAGACGTTTCAAGTAGATGGCGGTGGTCTCAATCTCGACTTAGCTAACCTCTTGGGTAAGCAGAGTGGGTTTGACCAGATTGACCTCACAGGAACTGGCAATAACACTCTGGCCCTGGCTGTGCAGGATCTATCCGGTACAGGCAACCCGTTAATTGTCAGTGGCAACAGAGGCGACAAGGTGACCTCCACGGAACAGGGATGGCTGCTGGGTGGCACAACTACTCTGGGTGGTATCGAATACAACCGCTACACGGCGGGGACGGCAGGACTACTGGTGGAGGCAACCCTGAACCAAACCCTGACTTGATTGAAGGCAAAGGTTACTGCTGCTTTGCAGGCTTGATGACTTGGTTGACGACTGTTAAAGACCCGCCCGTGAGTCATAAACACTCGTCAACAAGGATCAGAACTCCGCCAGCGAGTAGTTGAGCCTCGTCAGCGAGAATCAGAACCTCGTGAGCGAGTATTGGAACCTCGTTGGAGAGTAGTTGAGCCTCGTTAACGACTCTTTGAACCTCGCCAGAGAGTATTGGAGCTCCGTCAGCGAGTAACAAAGCCTCGTGGATGAGGATCAGAACTTCGTTTGCCCCAGTTTGGCAGTTGGGCAAATCAGATTTCGTCAATCATCGATCAACTGCTTCGGCTCTAGATGGCTGATAAAGCTAAGTAAATGGGCGATCGCCTTGATAAAGACATTCTCCACCCAGCCAAATCCAACATCAGTGGCCTTACCCCGAAAAAGTGGACAACTCCGTAAAGATGTATAGAGAAGGAGAATGTCCTAATGTCACCTAGAAAACGTAGACAATTTACCCTCGAGCAGAAAGTATCAGCCGTCGAGATTGCTAGGGAGTGTTTTAAAACTACAACCACAACAAGATAGAGGCTAGAGTCAG
>JBGTDT010000061.1:0-11556 GCA_041748155.1 Thermosynechococcaceae cyanobacterium
GGCTTTTGCGTTCGCCGCGATCCACCGCATCGAGCACTTTTTGGCGGAGGTCGTCACTATAAGGGGCGGGCATTGATATTCTCTTCGGCACTCTGGGTATACAAGCTACTCTGTCCTAACTATCTCTTCAACTGCAATAGAAGTAACAGTCAATCAACTACGCAAGTCCTGTCTAGGTAAACCTGGAGAGAGTTTGGAAAACTATTCACAGTGGCCTGCCCCAGCTAGAGCAATTACTAGAACGGGAAGCACCACAAGATCCATAGCGATCGCCCGCCAACCTATTGGCCTACTGGATTGAGTCGTGAATTAAGACTCTACGGTTTCCCAAGGAGCAAAGCGATCGCCGTAGTAGGCCAGAATTTCTTCTACCTGCTGTTGAGCAGCTGGGTCTACATCTGCCGCATGCTGAATCGAAAGACTGTCAACTTGACTTTGGCTGTAGTCAAAGCACTGAGAGGATTGAGGCACCAGTCCAGTCTCAATACCCTCGACTTGACAGAGATGGGCTACAACTTCTCGGTAGACAGCCAGAGGCAACCCGGTAGAGCGCAGCCTGTATCGCTTGAGCAGGGTTTGGGTCTTAGGGTACATAAAAACTTAGCTTCTCTCAGGAAGCAGCCGCTCCGGGAGGGGAAGTTGGCAGGATGCAGCAATTTACTTCATCCAGGCAGACTTTACCCCACTGCAAAGCCCAGCGCACCAAGGCTACCCGGTTACCCGTTGCGGTCTTCGCCAAAATGTTACTAATGTGATTGTCAACCGTTCGCTTACTAATTTCAAGCTTCTCGGCAATGTCCTGATTGGTCAAGCCGGAGGCCACAAGTTCAATTACTTGTAGTTCTCGCTCAGAGAGAGGATGGTTTACTTGTGAGTCGCCGCCGATCATGAGTAACTTTGACCCCGTAGATCTACTTACTAATTGTAGAAGGTATTTGCTGAACTGCTCAGCGGCCTAAAAGAAAAAGATTCTCTTAACCCGTTTACTCCCACTCAATCGTGCCAGGGGGCTTAGAGGTAATATCGTAGACAACGCGGTTGACGCCTTGAACCTCGTTCACTATTCGGCTGGAAATTTGTTCCAGCAGTTCGTAGGGGGCACGAGACCAGTCGGCGGTCATGCCGTCTTCGCTCGAAACCAGCCGCAAGACGATGGGATAGGCATAGGTGCGTTGATCTCCCATGACACCAACACTACGAATGGGTAACAGAACTGCAAAGGCCTGCCAAAACTCTGCGTAGCGCCCGGCCCGGTTAATTTCCTGGCGGACAATATAATCTGCATCCCGCAGGATGTTGAGACGCTCAGCCGTGACCTCGCCGAGAATCCGAATTGCTAGCCCTGGTCCGGGAAACGGATGACGTTGAACAATTTCTTCTGGCAACTTTAGCGAACGGCCCAGTTTACGAACCTCATCTTTGAAGAGTTTACGCAGGGGTTCGACCAGCTTGAACCGCAGATCTTTGGGGAGTCCGCCAACATTGTGATGGCTTTTAATTTTCACAGCCACTCGCTCCCCCGTCTGGGGGTCAACGTTGGTATCCGCCGATTCAATCACATCAGGGTAGAGTGTCCCTTGAGCGAGATAATCAAACGGACCCAGCCGCCTAGATTCTTCTTCAAACACTTTGATAAATTCATGCCCAACCCGCTTGCGTTTTACTTCGGGGTCTGTGACACCGACAAGCTGAGCCAG
This sequence comes from Thermosynechococcaceae cyanobacterium, assembly GCA_041748155.1. GTDB lineage: Bacteria > Cyanobacteriota > Cyanobacteriia > Thermosynechococcales > Thermosynechococcaceae > JBGTDT01. Next base: position 1,698 of record JBGTDT010000061.1, read on the forward strand.
AAAGCGATCGCGGGCATTGACGTAGACCACCGGAATATGAAACTGCTCCCGGAACAGCTTTACCAGTCGTTCCGGCTCTTTTTTACGCATAAACCCCTGGTCGATGAACATACAGGTAAGTTGATTACCAATCACCCGGTGTAGCAAGAAGGCCAGGGTAGAAGAATCAACGCCGCCGGAGAGCGCCAGCAGAACCCGCCTGTCACCGACTTTGGCCCGAATTTCCCGGATTGCTTCTTCAATAAACGCCTCTGTTGTCCAGGTGGGCTCACACTCGCAGATGTGATAGACAAAGTTACGAATCAGGGCCAAACCCCCGACCGAATGCACCACTTCTGGATGGAACTGCACACCGTAGAGTTTTCGCTCGTGATTGGCGATCACCGCGCAGGGAGTATTTGCGGTGTGGGCCAAAACTTCAAACCCATCCGGTAAACGAACCACAGAATCGGCGTGGCTCATCCACATTGTCGTGTCGTTCTCCACGTTGGTGAGCAAATCTGTGGGATCGTCTATCGTCAAGGCAGCTTTGCCGTACTCTCCCCGCAGCGATCGCTCTACCTCGCCCCCCAGTTGCTGTACCATCAACTGCATGCCATAACAAACCCCCAAGACTGGAATTCCCAATTCCCAGATATTGCGATCACACGAGGGAGCGTGAGCAGCATAGACTGAGCTGGGACCTCCCGACAGGATGATTCCTTTTAGGTTCAATTTTCTCAGTTGATCGGCACTGGTGCGGCAGGAGAGCACTTCTGAATAAACCTGGGTTTCCCGGATGCGTCGGGCGATTAACTCGGAGTACTGAGAGCCAAAGTCCAGAATCGCGATCATCTCGCGGTTCAATCCTTCCGGGGATGCACCAGTAGCCTCAGCAGCGGTTTGGGGTAGTTGTACAGTTTGAAACGTCACTGGTCCGCCTAGGCAAGAATTGGGTGGACAAAGAGCTGCTCTTAAATGACGCTTAAAAGCAAGAATTTCAAGAATTTATAGTATGGCAAGATCACAATCAAGTCTTTATTTTTATTAAGTTTATCGGAATTTGACTGGATTACCTATTTCTTTGCAAGAATATGCAGAGTCAATTCTGGACTTGGCGTAACAAACTAGACCCGATTTCACTGGCGGCAATGATGGCGCGACGCCGATCAAACAAGACTGAGCCAACCGTAACCCGACGGTTGCAGTGATTGAAGATGTAGGCTTGCGATCGCCGGTCAATCTGCTCAGTCAGGGACTGGTAGACCTTCTCTACCCAGTGGCTGGCTGTATTGCTATCTAAGTCGCGCAGCCGCTCCAGAGCAGCTTCCGTCGTCGGGCTGCGGAAAACATCCTGCAAGACAGGCAGAGGCAGTCCCAAACTGGCACTGTAGGCGGCGAAAATTTCTTGCCTGCCATCTGCGACATGGTGATGGGTGTGAAAAATTCCTCCGGCAAGTTTAATCAGTTTGCCGTGGTAGCCCAGCAGTAAGATTGACTGGATGCCGCAGAAGCCAGCCTCAACCAGCATCGGCCCAACCCAGTTGGCGGTTTTCACCCGTTGAGCCAGATTAATTCCCAGTTTGTCCCCTAAGTCCAGCCCATTTTCGCCCAGACAAAAAACCAGGTTGTTTGCATGTGCGGCTTTGGCTCGCAGTTCTGCCCGGAAAGCCTCTAGTTGCTCTGGCGCACTCAAAGGATGGGAAATCCCGCTGGTGCCGAGCAAAGAGAGTCCTTCAACCACGTCAAATGCTTCATTCGAGGTGCGTTGGGCCAGCGATCGCCCCTCTGGCAGAATTATTGTGACCTGGATTTTCTCTGCTGGTTGTAGCCAGCGGAGCAGGTTCTCCTGTAATAGCCGTCGAGCGTAGGCGTAAATTGCTGGCCCAGGCGTATCACGTCGATGCTTACCAATTCCCTCACCCCCTTGCAACCGGATTGGCTCTGATTGATCCTCGCTGCCCCACTCCACTAAGGCCCAGATTGGGGTATTGCGCGTCAGGTCCAGATTATCACCGGGGTCGCTACGGGTGATTGCTAAGGCCATGCCGGACTTGAGTTCGGCAACTTGCTCCACTGGGATCTCAACGGTTTTAGCGGGCTCAATTAAGTCAACCCTGACCGCTGTTAGATCCTGAGGTTGGCGTAAGCAGCGCAGCGCCGCGATCGCGGCAGCACAGGCAAAAACGGGCAGTGTATATCCAGACCGAGGTGACATTTTTAGGAAAAACTTTCAGAATGTTTTATTCTAGGAGCGTTAGGATTGACTTTGCCACCCTAAGCATGGTTTAGGAGCATAGCTGTCCAGGCTTCTACCCTTTTTGTCGTGAGCTTGCAAGATAATGAAGCAATTTCTATCTCGGTTGTTTGCCCTGGTTTTAGCTGTCGCGATTGGTCTGGGAGGTTGTTCAACCGCCACCAACCTGTCGGGTGATTATCGCCAAGACACCCTAGCTGTGATCAACAGCCTCAAGACAGCAATTGAACTTCCAGAGGATGCCTCCAACAAAACAGATGCCCAAGCAGAGGCACGCAAGCGAATCAATGAATTTATCTCGTTCTATCGCCGTAACGACTCGATTCAGAGTCTGAGTTCCTACACAACCATGCGGACGGCCCTAAACTCTCTAGCGGGTCACTATAGCTCTTATCCCAACCGACCTTTACCTGAGAAGCTGAAAAGCCGGTTGAACCAGGAGTTTCGTCAAGTAGAAGCTTCGCTGAGCAGAGAAACCTAGTCCGCCGCTCTGTGGAGTGATGAGTTTTGAGTGTTGAGTTATGAATTAGATTCCTTCACAACTCAACACTTAAAAACGCAAAGCTTTTTAATCGACGGCAACTTGTAAGCTAGATAAACAAGCTTTTACCACGTTGGCAGAGCAAGCTTTGAACTTAAAGGGCGTCAACCTGTATCTCGTCGGCATGATGGGGGCCGGTAAAACCACAATAGGCCGTTTACTGGCGCAGAAACTGAACTATCGCTTTTTTGATACGGATAGCTTGATCGAACAACTAGCAGGGCAATCAGTCAATCAGATTTTCTCTGGAGCGGGAGAACCAGCATTTCGACGGTTAGAAAGCCAAGTTCTAGCTGAGTTGTCTGCTTACAAAAACCTGGCGATCGCCACTGGAGGAGGCATTGTCCTAGAGCGAATGAACTGGAGCTACCTGCAACATGGAATTGTTGTCTGGCTAGATGTTCCCGTTGAACAGCTCTACATTCGTTTAAAAAGCGACACTACCCGACCCCTACTATCGGACAGTGAGCTATCTGCCAAACTTGAGGAACTTCTGGAGCAACGACAGTCGTTTTATGCCCAAGCCGATGCTAGAGTCGCGGTTGCTGCCAACGAAACTGCTGAGCAAGTTGCCACTCATACACTTCAGGAAATTTCTAAAGCTCTGCGTCCAGAAGTTCTTCAGTCTTCTATCCCTGAGTAGAGCTGGTTTAGAATTTTACTTTCCTGCCTTTAACCAACCAAAGACTTGGGCAACGGTCAGATTGAGTTCTAAAAACTCTGGCGTGGGCAATGGAGCATCTCCAGTCAACTCCACTGGCTGCTGCCCTGAGCGAAATGCAAGCACTAGTCGTTCCTTTGGGTCAATTAACCACCCTAACTGAGTACCATGTCTGAGGCAGTGCAGGATGTTGCTGATCACCTTTGTTGCATTCTGGTCAGGCGAGAGAATTTCAGTTGTCCAATCCGGATGAAGCTCAAACACGTTGTCAACTTCGTTGTCCTTGTCAAAAGGAATTCGTCCCCACAAGAATACTGTTACGTCTGGTACAATTGACCGCCTCCCAAAAGTACAGCGCAGTTCTGGAAACGCTAGGGCAACCTGCTGACCCTCAGCAACTTGATTGACTACTTCACAAAGCTTCAACTGGAGTCGTGAGTGTTTACCTTGGGGCATGGGTTTCTGGTAAACGCAACCGTTGATAAACTCACTGGCAGGCTCTGTCTCTGGCAGCTTAAGAAACTCTTCTAAGGTGATTGTGTGAAGTGTCGTTGCCATCTCGGTAGTCATCCGCCGCTGTTCGGATAGCAGAAGGTCTACCTGCATTGTAGTGTGGTGATACCCGCGTCCAAAATCTTCCAAGTTTCTACCATAGGGGATATCACCCGGCCACTATTGAGGGAACACCAATCCCCTCGCCAAACTTCGGAAACTTCTAGGGCAACCTCAGGTTAACAACGGCTTTTGACTTGTATCCAAATCTGTTTATCAGACATTCGGGGATCTAGATGAATAGCGATCAAGTCATACCCTTCGTTGCACGGTGGTGCTTTGTAGGTGAGAATATTTCACCGCATCAACTATCCGATCACCAGGTACTCAGCAGCGCGAGCAAAGACAGGAAATCTAAGTGGAGCAACTTTTTTTCAATTGACCTGTTCATTCTAGATTTCTAGTGAATGACTAGGCCAAAGTGGAGATAGGCTAGTATTTCAGAACGGAATATCGTCATAGTTGGCTTCAAAGGCTCCAGCAGATTTCGTTGCCTCTTGTTGCTTTTCGACCCGATAGGCAGCCGTACTTTCATCAGAGGGAGCTGAGGGCTGGGGAGCGGCGGCGGAGCGCTCGGTGCTACCAGTAGTTCCCCCGAGGCTTTCAGTGGTTTCGGCGCGGTGAATTCGAGAAGCCGTGAGTTCTGCTCGCTTTTCTTTAAAGCCCTCTGGACGGTCAATCGTGTTCATATTCAGCCGACCTTCAATCACGACGCGATCGCCGGGATGAAATTTCTCCTGGATTTGCTGGGCTAGGTTGCCCCAGCCAACTACCTTTAAGGTTTCGCTAGAGTCTTCTGCTCGAAGGCCGGGAAACTGAACCAGCATTTCCGCGATTGGCGTTTGACCGTCTTGAGTGTACCGGAGTTCTGGATCTTTGATGACTTCTACCATCAAAACGCAGGTATTCATACCGCGATCGCTCCTAGCTATAGATAAGACTGTTAATTTATTCAACCCTAATTTAGCCTTTAGCTAAACAATCAACCACCCGGTATCCTGGCCCGCAACTACTACTAGATACCAGACGAAGCTTCACTCCTGACACCGTTAGCCATACCTTTCTGACCCAAACCCTCGCGTTATGAGCAAATTTGCTACCAGCAACGGTGGTCCTGGCAAAAGGGAAGCAACTTCTCCTGACCGCACTGGAACCAATTTGTACTCAGGCTTGAGCAGCGGTCTGTTCCTCATTACCCAGCCAGATCTACTTCAACCTCCCGTTCTTGGTCTGCAAAGTCTTGAACGCGATTCCGGTACTCTTGCAAGGTCTCATCTACCCAAGTGCGATCGCCACTGTTGGCAAAAATATGGACTAAAGGTTCTCCAGCATCGGGCAACACCAAGACCCAGCTCTGATGCTGATGATTGACAATCTTAACTCCATCAATCAAATCCAGATTTTCGGCGGGGTGGGTTTCGACCAGGTGCCGCATCAGCGCCCCCTTCATCGTCCAGGGACAGCGAACCACCTGACCCCGGTGATAAATTCGGGGCAGGTCAGTCCGAATCTGGGCCAGGGATTGCTCTTGCAGCGTCAGCATTTCGATCAGCTTGGCAATACAAAACATAGCATCAAATCCCGGATGGAGTTGCGGAAAAATAAACCCTGTCTCAGCACTGCCGCCAATCACCACACCAGGGTTTTGGTGACAGGCTTCCATCAAAGCTGTCGGATTCGCTTTGGTCCGGATCACTTTGCCATCATGACGCCGGGCAATGTGCTCAACAGCACTAGAAGTATGCACGGGCACCACCACCGTTCCCCTGGGATGGGCTCTGAGGATCATATCAATCATCAGCGCCGTCAACACTTCCCCTCGAATTGGGCTACCTGACTCATCTACTAAAATGAGTTGTTCCCCGTTGCCTAAGACTTGTACCCCTAGACTTGCCTTCAGGGCCTCAACAACATGGCCTAGCTGGTTTAGCAGGCCTTCCCGGTCTTCTGCGGTAGGAATGATCTGGCTCAGGCTGGCATTTAGTACTACAGCATCACAGCCAAATTTGTTCAGTAACTGGGGCAGTACAGCACCGGAAACCGCGTAGGCGTAGTCGATTACGACTTTGGAATTACTCTGCTGGACTGCTTCGGTATTCAGATTCTTTTCAAAGCCTGTGGCATAGGTTTCAATTACGCGGCTAGGGTAGGTAATGCTACCAATTTCGTCGATGCGAGCCCGGCGAAAATCTTCCTTAAAGTAGGCGCCTTCAATTTTCTTTTCTTTGGACTTTGGTAAGTTAATGCCTTTATCATCAAAAAACTCAATCAGCAAGTGGTCAGAGCGATCAGGGTGAATTCGCACGTGAATTCCCCCGGCAACAGATAAGGTTGGGGCAATAAATCGAGATAGCGGCAGTGCTGTTGCCTCCAAATTTTGGACATTCACACCGACTGACATCAGGCCAGAAATGATTGAGCGAGACACCATCCGAGCCACACTGCGTTGATCTCGCGAAACCATCACCTGAGCACCGGGCTTCAGGGTTGAAGCATAGGCAGCACCCAGCTTAACCGCAAACTCCGGGGTGATATCTACATTAGCCAGTCCTGATACACCTCGCTGACCAAACAGGTTACGGGGGGCAATGCTGCCCCAGATCAGGTTGATGTTTAAGGTTGCTCCAGGTTCAATCTTTTTACTCGGCCAAACCCGCACACTGGGGCTGATCTGTGCCTCCTCGCCGACGGTTGAAAGCGAACCCACAGCAGCACCCTCTAAAATCTGGGCCCGGCGGTCCACACGAGCGCCACGAGCGATTGTGCAGGCCCGCAGGTGGACCTCCTCGCCAATAATTGCACCATTCCAGATAATTGGACGCTTAATGTCAGTATCAGCTCCGATGGTGACGTTGTCCCCGATTACAGTTCCAGCCTCAATCCGGGCTCGCGGACCAATTCGGCAATTATTCCCGATCAGCACAGGGGCGTCTACCTGAGCAGTCGGATCGATGTAAGAATTCTGCCCCAGCCAGCGGTCAGTCGTATCCTCTTTGTAGGCAAAGTCAAGTTTGACTTTGTGCTCAAGGGCGTCATACTGAGCTTGGCGATAGGAGTCTAAGCTGCCGATATCACACCAGTAGCCCTCAGCAATGTAGCCGTACATCGGTTCCCCTTTTTCTAACAGCAGCGGAAAAAGGTCGTTGGAAAAGTCGGACTCTTCGCCTTCCGGCAGGTATTCCAGAACTTCTGGCTCCAAAATGTAAATGCCAGTGTTGATTGTGTCAGAGAAAATTTCACTAGGGGAAGGCTTTTCTAAAAACCGACAAATGCGCTGAGCCTCATCGGTGATCACGACACCAAATTCCATTGGATTGGCAATCCGGGTCAAAACGAGGGTGGCTTTCGACTTTTTCTCTCGGTGAAACGCGATCGCGGCGGTTAAATCAAAATCAGTCACGCTGTCACCACTGATGACAATGAAAGTGGAGTCAAGGAGCGCTGCAACATTCTTGACGCAACCTGCCGTCCCCAGGGGTTGATCTTCCTCAACGGCGTAGGTCATCTGGATGCCGAAGTCCTTACCATCTCGAAAGTAATCTCGCATGATGTCAGGTAAGTAGTACAGCGTTGCAATCACTTCTGTGATCCGGTGTCGCTTTAGCAAGTTAATAATGTGCTCAGCAATTGGCCGGTTAAGGATAGGCACCATTGGCTTGGGAAGATCACAGGTCAGGGGTCTCAGCCGTGTTCCCGATCCACCCGCCATTAGCACTGCTCGCATAAGCCCTCCTAAATCGTTTGCATTTCCGCGCTACTCTCTAGTCTCCTACGTTGGAGGATTAAATGTATATTCCCAGGGCTTCATGTCCTCAAGTACTTACTGCCGTCACTACCCTTACCCAGCTTGTGCGGATGAAAAATAGTGCAGTTGTACCTGCACCAGACAAATAAACTCGATCAAACAGCAGCAATAGCCTGCCAATCCTGCTGCCCACAAGCGTGTTCTTTCTTCCCAAGGCTTCCTACTAGCTATGGTTAAAGCCTTGACTCAAGGTCGTAGCTCTAAAGTCTTGGTGTAGGGCGGAGATGGCTGACTGGGAATAGTGCTTCTACAATGCTGCGGATTGCCGCGACCATAGCAACTTCACTATTCAACTGATTGATCGCTGAGCCAACGCCAACGCCTGCTGCGCCTGCTGCGATCGCCATTGGTGCAGTTACATTAGACAGACCAGAGGCACACAGGACTGGCACGGTTACAACGCGGGCGATTTCATAGGTTGCCGCCAGGGTTGGGGCTGCTTTCTCAATTAATCCCCAGGTACCGGGATGAGTTGGGGTGCTGCTGGTTCCACCTTCGGTTTGAATTAAGTCTGCCCCGGCTGTCACGAGTTCTTCGGCCAGTTGTACTTGCTGATCTAGCTCTAGGATATGAGGCACGGTTACGGACAAGGTGATTTCAGGGAGCAGCGATCGCGTCTGATGGGTCAACGCCAGAACTTCCTCAGCCCCAAAGTACCTTCCTTGAGCGTAGAAGCTATCGAAGTTGCCAATTTCGATCAGATCTGCCCCGGCCTCTACTGCGGCGACAAAGCGTTCGGGTTCTACCGCAGAAACACAAATTGGCAGCCGGGTTAAGCCACGAGCAGTCTTTACCAGAGCTGGCTCAGCGGCAATATCGACGAACGTTGCCCCTCCCCGCTCAGCAGCTTTCACGGTTGCTGCCACTCGCTCAACATCAAAGTTACTTAAACCACTAATAATCTTGAGGGCACGTTTTTGGGCGAAGGGCTCCTGTAGGGCGGCATAAATGGTCATCGTTACTTCCTAAGCGCGCAAAAGTACATGGCTCATTTTAGTAACATCTTGGAGTAGAAGTAGAGGGAGTCGAACATGACCGAGCAAACTTTCATTGAAACTGACATAGAACAGTGGCTTGAGCTAGAGCAATTTCCAGGTACTCAACTTCTATCGCTAGCTGAACCCGTATCCCAAGGCTCGATTCATCGACTGCGAATGGTTGCTGGAACTATAATTCCAACTCATTCCCATCCATCTAATGAGTATGTCTATGTACTCAATGGAACCCTTGAAACTGGCGGACGTGAATGTAAACAAGGGACATTCTGGTTCACACCTGCAAATGCAGAAAATGGACCCCATAAAGCTGTTACAGATGTGGAAATCATTACGATTCGTCTTGGACCAATGGGAAATTTTGAAGAATTGTCAACTTAATATTCAGACAAGATTTATCCTTATTAGACAATCCACTGCTCACATTAGCAAGTAAAGAACATGAATCAACCGACAGAAACAATCTTCAGCAAAATCATCCGCCGCGAGATTCCAGCCGACATTATTTATGAAGACGACTTGGCGATCGCTTTTCGAGATATTGCACCCAAGGCTCCCGTTCATATTCTTGTAATTCCTAAAGAGCCAATTGTTCAGCTTTCCCAGGCTGAATCAGAGAATCACGCTCTAATGGGTCACTTGCTGTTAACTGCCAAGCGGGTTGCAGCTCAGGTTGGCCTCAGCAACGGTTATCGAGTCGTCATCAATGATGGCCCTGATGGCGGTCAAACCGTATCTCACTTACACCTGCACATCCTGGGAGGGCGGCAGATGCAGTGGCCACCCGGCTAAACTCTGTTTTAAGTAAGAATTTCGATAAAAAACTTTACAAACTGCAACATAGGAGTTAATATTTAGACACATGAAACAACAAACAGATTCCTGTCTGCTCTGTTTCGCCTGTTGTATACCAGTAATCATTTCGAAACTATGACAAGTACCCTACAAAGACGCGAGAGCGCCAGCGTTTGGGAGCAGTTTTGCAACTGGATCACAAGCACCGACAACCGCCTATACATTGGTTGGTTCGGCGTTTTGATGATTCCTACCCTGCTTGCTGCTGCCACCT
>JBGTDT010000062.1:0-14939 GCA_041748155.1 Thermosynechococcaceae cyanobacterium
TTGGCAAAGGTCTCAGGCCGGACACCACACAATCGCTTGAATTCTGTTGCTTTGAGATGTTTGATGCGTTCGTAAGTCATTGTTTGTCCTCCTATGACCTACTTTTTGCATCTCATCTCCATTCCTGCAAGAGCTCTATTGCACTTACGGTGGATAAAGCCCATGATTCTCCATCCAAAGTCATCCATCTGACTAGTTTGACTGATCGTGGTAAGGATTATACCGACTCCTGCTATCTACAACCAGCCAGTCTTCATTTTGACCGCCGATAATCAGCTTTTCAATGCTGACGTAATCCTGGCTAAATTGCCTCAGGGCGTTAATTAGAACATCTAGGGCGATCGCATCACTCGTGCCCAAGTCGAACCAGCAGCGGGCCCAAGTTCCCTCATACTCAATATCTCCCATATTATGCATCAGGGCCATCAAAGACTGGTCACCCACGTCTTCGTCGTACTGGAGGTAGCTAATCTCCAGGCCGACTTCCTGAACTTGCAGGTTTTCAGCATTAAACCCGCCCAGCTTGCCCAGGAAAAACCAGGAATCAAATACCTCTTCCAAATACTGCTTTTCTCGCTCAGACGGAATTGTGAAAAACTCTAGCCAAACCCACAGGTCAAAGGGGTCAAATTCCCGGAACTGTATTTTCATTCCCGTCAAATATTAACTAGTGGTAGCTTAAGCACTTCCAGCCAACGTACTCTCAATGGCTCAAGAATACTCTATCAGAACTCATCTCGGCTGACGCAGCTACAAGCTCAAGCTTCATAATCGTTTCAGACGCCAGGCTTGTAAAGTTTCCCAAGTTGTGTGTAGTGCAATTTTTAAAGCTGTGAAGGGTACTCTAAGTCAACAGAGTTAAAAGGTGAGTAGGAACGTCCTTAGTCTGCTGACAGCTTAGCTACAACTTAACGGGAAAAGGGTTATGAGTAGAGTAGGGAATCCTGACTATCTAACAGAAGAGTACCAAGATCGCGCTCCAGAATTTCAGGAACTGCAAAACCCAGCAGGAGAGTTATATCTTCGCTTCTACGTAGCTTCAGGACGTGAGTTTGCTATATCTGCGGCTGGAATTCGAGAAGTAATCTCTCCCTCGCCAGAGCGAATTACCCCAGTTCCGAATACATCTCCGATTCTATTAGGTATTCTCAACTTTCGAGGGCAACCAGTTTGGGTTGCTGATCTAGGTCATTTCTTGGATAACTCAGCTCCTTTAAGTACAGATCGCTCAGAGATTCCAGTCATCGTCATTGAAGATCATGAGGCTATGGTAGGACTGGCAGTTGACCGAGTTGTCGGTACAAATTGGCTTGAACTTGACAAAGCTCAAATGGTCTCCACTGTGCAAGATAATATAGCTCCATTTCTCAAAGGTGAGTGGTCAGTAGATGAAGAATCCAGTCGGACGCTGGGTTTACTGGATCAAGTAACTATTCTTCGATCAGCACGATGGGCAACGTAGTCAGCTCTTTTACAGAACAAAGTGTCTGTTAATTATTGACCATACCCTGAGAATTAATTGAGAAATAAACTTCTCATTAAGTAACGGGAAAAACGCACTAGAGGAGCAGGTAGATGGCATCAAGTACCCAATATGCACAAGAGTATCAACAAGCTGTCAGTGCTTACATGAAAGGAGGTTACAACGAAGCTGCAGCCATCACTGACCAACTTGTCGAAGGTTATCCCAGCGATCCTAACCTTCGCCTTTTGCGTGGACACATCTACCGTTACTTACAAGAGTATGATTTAGCTCGCGAACAATATCAAATGGTCATAGAACTAACCTCTGATCCAGAGTTACTAGAATTTGCCAATAACAGCTTGACAGAGACTGACCAGCTTGCCTTTTCTCAAAAAGCTGAGAGTTTGAAGACACCTAGCCCTAGTCTTGATGAAACTTTTATTGCTGCTGGCTCTTTAGAAGATACAACTAATACCGACTCACACACTTTAAGAGCAGAAGACTCAGAAAGAGGTTTTAGTTCAGGCAATCTTGACCAAGCTAGGCTTGATACCGATAACAAGCCTAGAAAGCCAGAAATCGAGTCAGAGTTTGTCAACCCTTTCAGCAGTGAGGCTGAGGCGTTGCCACAAGATGAAGAGTTATCCCCCAACTTTGAGACTGAGCCTTTCGTGCTTGAGTCGGTTTCAGCAGAAACAAAAGCAAAAGATGACTTGAGTATGAACGATCTGGCCGAAGATACCTTTGTCCGTAATTTTGACCAAGGTTCTGCCCAGGTGACTCCAGCAACTTCTACACAGCACAACCTTGATTTTTCAGAGAATCTGAGCAGTTCGTCTGAGTTTAATTTCACTGAAAATGCTAGCTACTCCAGTCCCGAAGGAGAGTCAGGAACTGACTCCATGGCTTCAGATTGGGAGTACGACCCTTCCCTGAGCTTTGACAAAAGCGATCGCTCTACGACTCAAAATCATTGGGAAGAACAAAAGAGCTTAGAGGCGGCTAGTTCTCCGCTCAAGCCGAGCAATACCGACTCTAGGCATAAAGCTAACCAAGGATTGTTTGCTTTTTTTGAAAATGCGCCCCTTAGCATCAAGCACTTGATCATAGCTAGCGTAGCTGGCCTGATCTCAGCCGGAGCAGTAGTTACTTCAAGCCAGCTCTCTTTCGGTAGCACCCTCCGGCAAGATAGCACTGCACTATCTCAACTTACGAAGGTAGGTTTAGTCGCAATGGTTGCAGGGGTTATTAGTAGTGCAACCACTTTCAGCCTGAGTCAGTTGACAACTAAGCAAATTAAGCATACTGCCGCTGATCTCCAAGCTCAGTTTGATGCAGTTGCTGTAGGCAATCTAGAAGTCAAGGCTACGGTCTACTCTCGAGACGAGCTTGGCCAACTTGCAACTAGCTTTAATCAAATGATCCGCACAGTCTATACAATGACCAGCGAAGCCCAACGGAGGGCTGAAGGTCAAGAAAAGGCCAAAGAGGAGTTACAGCGTCAAGTCATTCGGCTGCTCGACGATGTAGAAGGTGCAGCCCGCGGGGACTTGACAGTACAGGCGGAAGTAACAGCGGACGTACTTGGAGCAGTAGCGGATTCGTTCAACCTTACTATTCAAAACCTCCAAAAAATTGTACAACAGGTCAAAGTTGCTGCTCGTCAAGTTGGTAAGGGGGCGGCTGAAAATGAAACCTTTGCTCGGGGTTTGTCTGCTGATGCTCTACGGCAAGCAGAAGAGTTAGCCGTAACCTTAAATTCTGTCCAGTTACTAACTAGCTCAATCCAGGAAGTTGCAGAAAGTGCAAGGGAGGCAGATAAAGTAGCCCGGTCTGCTTCTACAGCCGCGCTCAAAGGAGGTGAGGCTGTAGAACGAACAGTTGCTGGTATTCTTCAAATTCGAGGAACAGTGGCAGAGACTACGCGGAAGGTAAAGCGTTTAGCAGAATCTTCTCAAGAGATCTCCAAAATTGTAGCGCTAATTTCTCAGATTGCCTCTCGGACTAATTTGCTAGCGCTTAATGCAAGTATTGAGGCTGCTCGTGCAGGGGAGGCAGGTCGAGGCTTTGCGATTGTAGCAGATGAAGTACGACAGCTTGCTGACCGAGCAGCAAAGGCTTCAAGAGAAATAGAACAGCTTGTTCTACAGATTCAGGGTGAGACAGGTTCAGTCATGACAGCAATGGAAGAAGGAACCCAACAGGTGATTGAAGGAACTCGCCGAGCAGAACAGGCTAAACAATCCCTGGAAGACATCATTCAAGTATCTAGTCAAATTGATACCCTTGTAAGTTCAATAACTACTGCAACTGTAGAGCAGACCGAAACTTCACGCGCAATGGCACAGGTGATGCAGTCCGTTGAGTTGGCGGCTCAGGAAACTTCTCAGGAATCCCAGCAGGTGTCGGACTCTCTACAACACTTAGTCGAGGTTGCCCAAAGCCTTCAGGCGTCTGTAGAGCGATTCAAGTTGGAGACTACAGAGGTTGGTTGAGGTATAACTTGGCTGGCTGATTGAAGAGTTCGGTTAGAAGCTATGGGAGCGTTGTCTGTCTTAAGACTTTGAAACTTACGCTGATTAATTTATGAGTTGATTGGGTACATTACGTTAAAAATTAGTACCAGTGCAGAGATACCTTGAAGGCTTGAACCTTAAGCGAGCTATACAGGGTTGCTATTACTGAAGGTTATCGCAAGTTAAGAGAGCATTTCAGGGGGAATTACTATGCAGCCAGAACAACAACGCGTTATGGGCTACTTCATTGAGGAGGCGAAGGAGCACCTCAATACTATTGAGCAGGGTTTGCTCAATCTGCAAAGTATTGCTGAAGAGCCCGAAATGCTCAACGAGGTTTTTCGCGCAGCTCATTCTGTTAAGGGAGGAGCTGCAATGCTAGGACTCTACAGCATCCAGCAAACTGCTCACTGCTTGGAAGATTACTTCAAAGTACTCAAGGAGCATCGAGTTAAGGTTGACCAGAAACTAGAATCTTTGTTTTTTCAAGGCTTCGACACTTTGCAGGAGCTTTTGGAAGAGCTTCAAAGCCCTCTTGGTCTCACTGATGATGTAGCAGAGAATGTTACAGAAGAATTTCAACTGATCTCGGCAGAGCTTAATACTCACTTAGCAGCCCTGGTGAGCCACGCAAGTGAAGGAGCTACTACTGGTAAACTTGAACGTTCCGTTGAGCCCAAAATTGAAACACCTTCACCAAAACCTGAAGATGATACTACTATCCTAGTTTTTCAAAATGACGTACCGGCTAAGCTGCGGGAAATGTTGCAGTTGTTCAAGCAGGCTGACAACCTCGCTAGTCGTCAAAAGTTACAAGAAATTTGTCAGAGCCTAGCTCAAGTTGGAAAGCAATTTAATCTACCCAATTGGAGTAAGTTAACTGAAATAGCACAGTTAGCGATCACTAATCGTGAGAACTCCTATGCTATCCTGGCACCTATCTTAATTAAAGAAATTAAGGCAGGCCGAGATTTAGTCTTAGCTGGTGATCCAGCTAAGATCATTCCCAGCCAGCAGCTAACAGCATTGGTTCCCCAAGCATTAACTCCAGATCCTGAAGCTGAGCCAGAAGATCAACAAGTAATTCCTACTGGAGTTGAGATACAACCTGATGTCCACCGCTTAGCAGAGGCAAATGTAGGTCATCAAGCTCTATCCCAAACCGCAGATTCTCGCCAAGCTGAAACCTGGCAAAGTCCAGGACCAGATAAGACCTCTGCTTATTCCGTAGCACCTGACTTGAGCCTGTCTCAAGCTTCAACGCCATCAACTTCTACTCCGGCAACTAGTCTGAAAGGAGGAATGGCTGGCTCCCAAAGTTCCGCTGAGCTTTTTGAAGAAGTTCTGCCTGAGCTAGAACCAGACTCTGCAGAAATAGTTGATAACTCAAATGCTGTAACTTTTACAAGTAACAACGATGCAGATGTTGAAATATCTAGCCAAGACTTGTCTGAGCTTTTTGGGGCAGCAATTTCACTAGACGATACTTCTAATGCAGCTCAAGAAACAGATTTTGCTAGTTTATTTGATGGTGAGCCGGACAACAAAACTCAAGAAACCAAAGAGACTGAAAACTTTCTGCCCTTTTCTGTCAGTGAAGTAGAAACAGAATCTTCTCAAGCTTTTCAACTCTCTAGAGCGTCACAACCCCCAGCGTCATCCGAAGCAGCAGACTCGACAAGATTTGAGCAAACGACTCCGTCAACTGAGGTGGAAGGAGAACTGGTACTGGATCTAGAGCAGAACAGTTCTGAGCCCCAAGGCCAGGAAGGTGGTAATCAAGTAGAGGCTGCAAAGGCGTTGGAGTTCCCGGTAGAGAACTTGGATGTAACGAGTACAGAGCCTGCTGAACCCAGACCTGGAGAATATCCTTCAAGCTAGTGCATTAAGTTGCTGTCCAAAGATTCTGAAGACATCTTACATCTGCCTCAGAGGAGAGGAAGCTATGCCAGAGCTAGAGCAAGACGGTTCCGAGCCCCAAGATATTGATTTTGCCGAGCTGGAGGCTCTCCTAGAAGAAGAGACAGCTACTCCGTCGCCTTTGCCAGCGGTTGATTTGACGACTGAAGCACGCAACCTTAGCAAGATAGCACCAGATGACGCTTTGAGTGATTTTGCAGATCTAGATGCGCTGTTAGCGGAGGATGATTTGGTTACGGCGGCGCAACCACTGACTCCCCTAACCGCTGGGCAAAAGGGAGTTGACAGCGAGTTTGAGGATCTGGAGAAGCTACTTGAGGACAATGACAAAGGGATGGCGAGCCCCACCCTCGCAACTACCAGTCAAGTTCAGATTCCTCCCCAAGTTAAGCCACGGGTGAACCCTCGCATGAGTGGAGGCCTTGGTGAGCAGACCATGCGCGTTCCTGTTAAACATCTCGATAGCCTCAGTAATTTGGTTGGGGAACTAGTGGTCAATCGCAACGGCTTGGAACAGAATCAAGAGCGGCTGCGGCAATTTTTGGACAATCTACTCTATCAAGTGCAGCAACTTGGTGATGTTAGTCAACAGATGCAAGAGCTGTACGAGCGATCGCTGCTTGAGGGTTCTCTGCTAACAACCACCTCTAGTCCTCAGACATCTATGGTCTTGAACGCCTCAAGTAGTCGTGGAGTTTTGTTAGAGGAGTCCAGATCCTCAGCAGGTATTCAGTTCGATGCCTTGCAAATGGATCGCTTTACCGGCTTTCATAGCCTTTCCCAAGCTATTATCGAGAGAATTGTTCGATTACGCGAGGCTGGCGCTGACATTGAGTTTGTCATTGATGAGACCGACCAAGTTACGCGAACGCTGCGGCAGGCAACAACTCAGATACAAGAAGGGCTGACTCAATCCCGGATGGTTCCCTTTTCCCAAATTGCTGACCGCCTACCGCGGGCAGTGCGTGACCTTACCCTGAAGTGTGGCAAACGTGCCACTCTAGAAATTGAGGGTGGGGAAACTCTAGTTGATAAGGGGCTGTTAGAGAAACTTTATGACCCAATGACCCACCTGGTCAATAATACGATAGCGCATGGAATTGAACTGCCTGAGGTTCGGCAAGCAGCCGGTAAACCGGAGGTAGGTCGCATTGTAGTCCGAGCTTTTTACCAGGGAAATCAAACTATTATTTCCGTTTCTGATGATGGAGCGGGGATTGATGCAGAGCGAGTTAAGGCTAAAGCGATTGAAAAGGGTTTAATTAGCCCAGATGAAGCTGACAGTATGTCTCAGCTTGAGACCTATAGCCTTCTGTTCCGGGCTGGTTTCAGTACTAAAGATCAGGCGGATGACTTAGCTGGCCGTGGCGTTGGTATGGATGTTGTGCGGGCCAGCCTCGACGAAATTCGCGGCGCTATCATTACTGATTCAAGCTTGGGCAAGGGGACAACATTCACAATTCGCTTGCCCTTAACCTTAAGTATTACAAAGGCCCTCTGCTGTGTAAATGAGCACTGCCAGATTGCTTTTCCAATTGATGGCGTTGAGGATGTCCTCGACGTACCTAAAGACCAAATTCAAGTAGATGCAGACGATCAATCAGTTGTTCGCTGGCGGGAGTCCCTTGTGCCTTTCCGACCACTATCTGAGTTGCTCACTTACAGCCGTTACCTTGGTCGCGGAATTGTTTATGGCGGCAACCAAGATGACAGTATTATCCCTATTGTGGTGCTCCGTAGCGCGGACAGTGTTGCTGCACTTCAAGTTGACCAGGTTTTAGGTGAGCAAGAAATTGTGATTAAGCAATTAGAGGGACCAGTTCCAAAACCGACCGGTGTGACTGGGGTTACAGTACTTGGGGATGGTAGGCTGATGGCCATTGCTGATGTGTTAGAGCTGGTTGATCTCTCCCTCGGAAAGCTGGAAGTGGGAGGCGCACTCTGGAATAATAGGATGGCACCAGAGGAACCAGCAATTAAGACAGCACCCTTGGTCCTAATTGTAGATGACTCTATTACGGTACGTGAACTTCTCTCTATGACCTTCACCAAGGTTGGCTATCGAGTTGAGCAGGCCCGTGACGGTCAAGAAGCTTGGGAGAAACTCCGGGCTGGGATGCCTTGTGACTTGATGTTCTGTGACATCGAAATGCCTAAGATGGATGGATTGGAGTTGCTCTCCCGGATTCAAAAAGATCCAACTTTGAATCATTTACCTATTGCAATGCTGACTTCCCGAGCTGGTAATCCACACCGACAGATTGCCATTGACCTAGGAGCAAGGGGTTACTTCGCCAAGCCCTATCTAGAGGAAGCAATGCTAAATGCAGCCAAGCGCCTGCTCAACGGTGAGGTTCTAGTCGCTAAAAATGTTGAGTAGGTCTGTGTAGGTCTGCTGCAATTGAACTGACGCAAAACTGTCTTACCAAATGAAGGGAATCAGACGGGCGCTTGACTGCTGGTAGGCGGAAAAGTCTGGATACTTTTCCGCCATTGTTTGCTCTTTTTGGCTCACTCGCTGGAGATAGAGCAGGGCGATCGCGCCTGGCACTAGATAGGCCCAAGCTGATCCAGCTACAACACTAAAACTCAGGTAACGCAATAGGTCCCCAAAGTAATTCACACTGCGGGAAAACCTCCAAACTCCATCCTGGACCAGAGCTACGCCTAACTGCTTAGCTGTCATCTTCTGGACATCAGCACTTGCATTGATTAAGCTACCAAAAATGTAGAGTAGCAGTGCTACAGCAGCCGTTATTAGTGACAGTGGTAGGGGGGTTGTAAAGGCAAAATAACCAGGCAGGGCATAGAAAATCCCGACGAATAGAAGGGTGAAGCTAAATCCTGCTAGGCTAGCAGGCTGACTAAATAGCTCTCGTCGTTGGGGATAGAACCACTGTTCTAAGAACCACCATAGGCAGTAACTGATATGCAGACAAAGATACAGGACCTGACGCAGGTCTGACACACCGAAAATAGCGGCACAGGCGACAAGGCAAAGAATGGTGATCACTTTAGCTATATTGATAGCTGTGAGCTGAGTTAGACCGAGGCATCTCTGCTGAGAAGGCAGATCACGAATAGGTTCCATATTTTCCACAAGCAAACCCCTCCAACCATCTAGACTTACTGGTAAAGCTGGTCTTTTACCTACTTACCTTCACTGAAGACCGAGGGCGATCGCACTGACCTACCCTTTCTGGCGCATGAGCGGTCATGGTTAATGCTTGGCAGCTAATGGTTAACCAGGGCTGACCAATCAAGCCAGCAAAAGGACTCTCTACAGGGACTTTTAACCTAGCACTGGTCAGTCCAACACGAGATTTAACCCTGCCCTGAAAGGAAAGTAAGTCAGTTCCCAGGGCGCTAAAGCTAGGCACTGTAAACTGCTGCCTCCATCCCCAGGTTTGCTGAGCATAGTAGAAGCTACACAGTTGTCGAGCCGATTGACGAACGACGATCTGGCCCTGCTTACCCTGCTTCCAGTCAAACTCAGCCAATTCCTTTGGCAATCCCCAGATCTCGCGGCCACCTGCTACAGAGTCAGGATTATCTACGTAAATGTGAGAGATCCAGAAACCTATTTTGCCGGAGTAATTTACTAGAGCAGGGACAACAATCAGTTCGTTATATTCCAGCACTGAGCCTGGACCGTAGCTAGCCAGGTAAACGCCGCCTATAGTTTTACCGGGCCAGACTGAGATGATTTGCAACTCTGGTGGAATCAATGGACGTGCTTGTTCAATCTCTACGAGCTGTAGGGTTTGCAGGGCACGGCCATAAAGTGTCCAAGGCGCAGAAGGATAGACCATTTTAATTGCTGAGGTTGAGTCTGATTGTCTACCAACAGTTTAGTGGACCTCCAGCAGTAAAACTGATGACAAGCTCTAGAACTCCCTGCAAGGGTGTCTCCACCTTCTGATAGACTTGTAATCTGAGGTAATGGGACTAAAACGGCGCTAAGTCAGCAGTTAGGAGGAGAGCAGACGTGGACAATGTAATCGGGTTAGAGATTATTGAGGTGGTCGAGCAAGCAGCGATCGCTTCGGCCCGGTGGATGGGTAAGGGCGAAAAAAATACTGCTGACCAGGTAGCGGTGGAAGCTATGCGGGAGCGGATGAATAAGATCCACATGCGAGGCCGGATTGTCATTGGTGAAGGTGAGCGAGATGAGGCCCCGATGCTCTACGTTGGCGAAGAAGTGGGAGTTTGTACCCAAGAGGATGCTCATACCTTCTGCAATCCAGACGAACTCGTTGAAATTGACATTGCCGTTGACCCCTGCGAAGGCACCAACCTGGTTGCCTACGGACAGAATGGGTCCATGGCTGTCCTCGCCATTTCTGAAAAAGGCGGTTTGTTTTCCGCCCCCGACTTCTACATGAAAAAGTTGGCTGCCCCACCCGCCGCTTGCGGCAAAGTTGATATCACAAAATCAGCAACAGAAAACCTGAAAATTTTATCAGAATGCTTGGAGCGTTCGATTGAAGAAATGGTGGTGGTGGTGATGGATCGTTCCCGTCACAAGGATTTAATTCAGGAGATTCGCGATGCTGGAGCACGGGTGCGGCTAATCAGCGACGGCGATGTTTCAGCAGCAATCTCCTGTGCCTTTTCTGGGACAAACATTCATGCCCTGATGGGGATTGGTGCCGCCCCAGAAGGGGTAATCTCCGCCGCGGCAATGCGAGCTTTGGGTGGACACTTTCAAGGACAGTTGATCTACGATCCAGAAGTCGTGCAAACGGGTTTAATTGGGGAAAGCAAAGAGGGCAACATGGCTCGGCTCAAGGAAATGGGTATTGAAGATCCAGACCGGACCTATAACGCTGAGGAACTTGCTTCTGGCGAAACAGTTCTGTTTGCAGCTTGCGGCATTACACCGGGAACCCTGATGGAAGGAGTTCGTTTCTTTGCGGGAGGAGCCAGGACCGAGTCGCTGATCATTTCTACTCAGTCTAAGACAGTGCGGTTTGTGGACACTATTCACATGTTTGAAACGCCTCGAAAACCAAAAGCCCTGTACTTGAGATAGCCTCAACCTTGGTGGCAAGATAGGTCACACTGAAAGAGGAATGGATGGCCGGTAGCAGGTGCTGGTCTAACACTAGCACTTGCTGGAGATGGAGGACATGAAAGCTACGGAGGAAACATGAATATTGCAGTCGTGGGCTTGAGCCACAAGACAGCTCCGGTTGAAGTTCGCGAAAAGCTTAGTATTCCAGAGGATGCTAAAGCAACAGCGATCGCTCAGCTTTGTAGTTACCCCCATATCAATGAGGCTGCTGTTCTCAGTACCTGTAATCGTTTAGAGATTTACCTGGTTACCAGCGAAACTGAAAACGGTATCCGGGAGGCAACTCAGTTTCTCTCAGAGCACAGTGGTCTTTCCCTTCACTCCCTGCGACCACACCTATTTATCCTTCTGCATCAAGACGCTGTAATGCATCTGATGCGAGTGGCCTCTGGTTTAGATAGTTTAGTGGTTGGTGAAGGTCAGATCCTGGCTCAGGTTAAACATACTTACAAACTGGGGCAACAGCACAAAGGGATCGGCCTGGTTTTAAACCGGCTGTTTAAGCAGGCGATCTCTGCTGGCAAGCGAGTTCGAGCAGAAACTAGTATTGGGACCGGTGCAGTCTCGATTAGTTCTGCGGCAGTAGAGTTAGCTCAGCTCAAAGCGCCAAACCTGGCTGCCTCTCGTGTGACAATTGTGGGTGCTGGTAAGATGTCCCGGCTGCTGGTGCAACACCTGCTTAGTAAAGGTGCCAGTCAGATCACAATTCTCAACCGTTCACCGCAACGGGCCGAAGAACTGGTCAACCAGTTTAACGGAGCCAGTCTTCACCTCTTTCCCTTTTCGGAGTTGCTACCAGTAATTGCAGCTTCAGACCTGGTCTTTACCAGTACAGCTTCGGCGGAACCGCTTCTAGACCGCTCCAAACTAGAAATCACTCTAGCGGCCCAGCAGTCTCTGATGCTGTTTGACATTTCTGTGCCTCGCAACGTTCATCCGGATGTGAATCAGCTGTCCCAGGTGCAGGTCTTCAATGTAGACGATTTGAAAGCAGTGGTTGCTCAAAATCAAGAAAGCCGTAGACAGTTGGCAATAGCAGCAGAAGCGCTTTTAGAGGAAGAATTAGAGGCTTTTGATCTCTGGTGGCGATCGCTAGAAACCGTACCAACAATTAGTAGTCTGCGCGAAAAAGTCGAAATTATCCGGGAGCAAGAGCTAGAGAAGGCATTATCTCGCCTTGGAACTGAGTTTGCCGACAAGCATCAAGAAGTGATTGAAGCCCTGACCCGAGGAATTGTGAACAAGATTCTCCATGATCCAATGGTCCAACTTCGGGCCCAGCAAGATATTGAAGCTAGGCGAAAGGCTATGCAAGCCTTACAGCTACTCTTTAACTTGAACCCTATGGGCGGTATGGTGAATCGTAATACCTAATAGGGCTACCTCTGGGTATTCCTATTAGGTATTACATACTGAAGGAATAAAGTGTCCTAGATGTCACGCTGCTAGTGGAGATAAAGCACTAGTTCCGGGATTCCACCAGCGTATGAATGGCTTGTAACTCTGCCAAAATTGCCCTCAATAGATCTTGGGTGACATCTGGGGCGGGTTCTTGCACTTCAATCGTGACCTGGTGAATTGCTAAAACATCCTTAGCAAAGCGAGCCACTTCGTTGGGGTGAAGCAGCGAGTCTGTTTTATTCAGCCTTAACTCTGGGTTTAGGAGCTTGGGGTTATAGGGTGGGTTAAGATTCTGCGGGTCAGTGTTAGTGTAGCGGTAAATTGACGCTCTGGAGTGGTGCAAGGCTTTTTGGACTGCTTCAATATTTATTAAACCCTGGTTCAGGTGAGTCGTGGGCTCAGACGGGTGCATCTTAAAGTCAGACTTGAGCGTTTTCTACTCTACAACTGTTGGCTGAAAAAATACGCCTGACTCAAGAACGTTTCGCGGGTTTGAGCTTGGTCTGTCTAGCGGCAACTTTTGAGCTTTGAGGCTGAGCAATGGAGCCAGACTGGCCTTGACGCAGGTTGACGGTTTGACTGAGGAGGGAGTCCACAAAGGCCATGGCATCTTGGGCAGATCGTCCCCCAGCCAGTTGGGCCAACTCTTCTCGGCGTTGCTGCTCATCCAGGGCTGTGACCCGGATAACTGTTCGTGCTGACCGGTCAGTCCCCGGTTGAGAGAGGATCTTCTCAACTCGAAAATGGCTGTTTGCTAGAGCTGCCACAATGGGCTGGTGCGTCACACAAAGGACCTGGTGGTGTTGACTTAACTGGTGCAATTTTTCGGCGATCGCTTGGGCCACCCGCCCGGAAACCCCGACATCAATTTCATCAAATACCAGGCTACCCACTGGATCAACTTGAGAAAAGCAGGCTTTCAAAGCCAGCAGAAACCGGCTCATTTCTCCACCAGAAGCAGTTTCCCCTAGGGGTTTGAGGGGTTCACCGGGGTTAGGACTAAACAGAAAGCAGACGACATCAGCCCCGTGAACTGCTGGAGCAGCGGCCCGAATCTCAACCTGGAACTGGACCTTTTCCATGGCCAAAGGCTTTAGCTCGGCAATCAACTGGGCTTCTAACTCCCGTGCTGTGATCTGGCGGAATTGCGTTAACTGGCTACAGTCGTGGATCAGCCTGGTTTTGTATCTTTCGTAGCTTTTTTCTAAGTCTTCTAGGGATTGCCCATCCTCTCTTAGTTCCGTCAGTTCAGCCTCAATTCGCTGGTAATAGGCGATCGCATCAATTAGGCCAGGACCGTACTTGCGACAGATTTGCTTGAGTTCTACCAGGCGTTCTTCCACCACTTGCAGGCGCAGCGGGTCTGTCTCCAGGGCTTCGCCGTAGGATCTGCTTTGCCGTCCGGCTTCTTCAACCTGGGCCAGGGCATCATTGACCAGGTCTAGAATTGGCTGTGCTTGATTGTCGTAGCCGCTCATGGCAGAGAGGGTCGTGATCGCTTGGCCGAGTAGGTCTGCACAGGCGGGTTCCCCTGCATCGTTTTGGTATAGGGCTTGATAGACTTGGTAGCTCTGCTGCTGGAGTTCCACACTGTGGCTAAGGCGCTGCCGTTCCTGCTCTAGTTGCTCCAGCTCACTAGCGTCCATCAGGTTAGCTTGTTCCAGCTCCTGCACCTGGTATTCCAGCAAGTCCTGCTGCTGTAGCCGCTGGCGTTCCAACTGGCGGTACTGCTCCAGCTCCTGCCGAGCCTCTTGCCAGTTCGTGAAAGTATTGAATACGTGCGATCGCTGCTCAAGCAAATTCTGCCCACCGAAGTCATCTAGCCACTCACGCTGCGTGGCAGCGTGACCCAGTTGCAGGGCTTGACCCTGGGCTGTGATTTCTACCAGGTAGGCTCGTAGGCTCTCGATTTGTTGCCGATTAACCAAGACTCCATTCAAGCGGGAACGACTGCGAAAGTTGCCCTGAGCGCTGACAATCTCGCGCGTGCAAACTAAGAGTCCTCCCTCCAGGGGTTCAATCTCTTGGGCAACCAGCCAAGCGGCTAAGCGTGGCTCCAAACTAAAACTGGCCTCCAGTAAAGCCCGTTCCTCCCCGGTACGAATCACCCGGCTAGTTGTCTTGCCCCCAAGCACAATGTCGATGGCATCGAGAATGATTGACTTTCCTGCCCCTGTTTCGCCAGTCAAAACGTTTAGTCCAGCCGTAACATCTAGATCTAAGCGATCAATCAGGGCAAAGTTCTCGATTCGCAGGGAAAGCAGCATAGGATACAACCGGTCTAGAGGGCAGATGCCAAGAACTTAGCGTGTTTACTTGCACCTTAATTGTATTGTTGCTAAGTCTAATTTTAGATTTAGAGCCTTTTTCCTCAGCGTCTCCAGGGAATAAACAACTACACCTATGTTGCTCCTAATGCACTAGGGAGTGTTTTAAAACTTCTTGAACGAGATGGGAATCCTAAAGCTAAGGTATTGAAAAGCTCCTATGATTCTTCCTCCTCAGCGTCGAGGTGACTTGACAAATTCCCAGTGGCAATCCCTGGCACCTCTACTCCCCC
>JBGTDT010000063.1:0-39306 GCA_041748155.1 Thermosynechococcaceae cyanobacterium
GGGGGAGTAGAGGTGCCAGGCATTGCCACTGGGAATTTGTCAAGTCACCTCGACGCTGAGGAGGAAGAATCATAGGAGCTTTTCAATACCTTAGCTTTAGGATTCCCATCTCGTTCAAGAAGTTTTAAAACACTCCCTAGAAAGCCGGAGTTCCTCAAGGTTAACCCGAACGGAAGGGTTCCCGCGATCGTGCATGAGGGAACGCCGATCTGGGAGTCATCCGCCATCACGATGTACCTCGGTGAGATCTTCGGCGTGGAGTCGAAGCTTTACCCCGAGCTGGGACCGAAGCGCGGCGAAGCGATGAAGTGGATCGCTTGGAGTAACGTCACGCTCGCCGAAGCAGGCGGACGATTGTCCGCGTCGCTGCCGACTAGCAGTGAAGGAGCAGTCCAGTCTAACTCGTTGGATTGGGTGCCCTCCGAGCAACGCAGCGCGAGCGCAGTGGAGAAGGCAAGGGCGGACCTCGCCGTCTGACTCAGAATTCTCGACGGCGGACTGGAGGGGAAATCGTTCTTGCTCGGCGACTACACCCTCGCGGACACGCATCTGCAAGGCTTCGTTGCCTGGATCGGGACGATGGGAGTCGATCTGACGCCGTTCCCCAACGTCACGGGGTGGCTACAGCGCTGTAGCGAGCGTCCGGCGCTCGCGAAGCTGATGGCAGGCTGAGGTCGAGAACGAACCCTAGAACCGCCCAAACCTGACACTGGCAACAAGCTGCAACTGTCCAAAAGCAGACGCATTGAGTGGACTGCATGGAGCCGCATAATAACCCCAATGCACACCGACCGCCGAGAGGTTATTGGTTGGAGTTCGAGGTTATCTACGGCGGGTGATTGGGACCGTTATGCCGCGAGTCCTTGGTGGGGAGAGTACTTGAAGCTTATCTGTCAGTGTTCAAGATTGAGCTACCTTAAAGTTGCTAGTGAGGCGATCGCCACTCTCAAGGCGTGGAACTGACAGCGGTAGATTTTGGGCAGGCATTTTAATCATCGGGTCAGTTTCAACTAGATCCTAGAGATCTTTCCTTAAATCATATCTGCCCTCTTGCTAGTAGGTGATATGGAGATGCGATCGCTGATTCCCTGTCAGTTGTACTTGGTGAATAAAGGCAGCTTTCGCTCAGTCTAGGGCAATGCCTGGTATAGCGCTTGGATTGCCACTCGCCTAGTTCAGGAATTGAGGCCATCAGATTTAGGGTGCCCTATTGAACTCCTGCAAGAAAGTATTGTATTTGGTAGGGAAGGATGTTCCCAATAGCTACTAACTAGTTCAGGAGAAGGAGGTCATTTTGCCTCAACGGAAGCAATCAAAAGGAATCTGTACCTACTGTGGTAAAGAAATGGCTAAGGGTGGAGTCACTAAACATCTCTCCACCTGCTCGCAACGCCAAGAAGTGATACGTGCTGCCGCACAAGCTAGCGCCAATGCCAAAGCTGAGCAAAGAAAAGCGACTAGCGAAACGCTCTACCACCTTCGAGTTCAAGATGCTTTCCAGAGAGAGTTTTGGTTAGATCTGGAGATACGCGGCTCCAAAACATTACAAGATCTTGATGGTTACTTGCGGGCAATTTGGTTAGAGTGCTGCGGTCATTTGAGCCAGTTTTCTCTGGGAAGCGAATTGGCAAGACAAATTGGTATGCGACGTAAAATTAGCGAAGTTTTCCAGAATGAAGGTGAACTCACCCACATCTATGATTTTGGCACCTCATCAGAAACCCTAGTCAAGCGGGTTGGTACACGAGAAGGCAAACCAACCACATCTCGACCCATTGCACTCATGGCACGCAACAGCATGCCAGACAACCTGTGTATTGAGTGTGGACAACAAGCAACCCATCTCTGTATCGAATGTCTAGTTGAAGAAGATAGATGGGGTACATTGTGTGATGAACATGCTCAGACTCATCCCCATGAAGATTACGGCGAACCAATTCCGCTTGTTAATTCTCCTCGATTAGGGATGTGCGGCTATGACGGTCCGGCAGAACCGCCTTACTAAAGCACTTTTTAAGAATCTGGCTTCTGGTCAGAAGAGCGTACTTGCTCATTCAGCGTATTTCTCTCCCAAAATACTGCTTCCGAGTAACCCTGAATTGAAAACTCAGTGTCAGCAATTTCAAGGCGTTTCTCAGCTAAACAGCAATACATCTGATCAATTTCAACGCCAACGTACCTCCTACCTAGTTTTTTGGCAACGACAGAAGTTGTTCCTGACCCAAGGAAAGGATCAAAAACAACATCTCCAGGATTAGAGCTGGCAAGAATAACTTTTGCTACAAGCTTTTCTGGTTTCTGGGTTGGGTGATCTGTATTTTCTGGCATTGACCAGAAGGGAACAGTCAAGTCTGTCCATAGGTTAGAAGGGTGAGTTAGACGAAAGTTTCCCTTCTCTGTCATGTCCCAATCTTTGGGATTACCATCCACGGTATAAGGAGCAACTACCTTTCGCTTGAGTTTTACTGCATCTAGATTGAAGGTATAAGTGTCAGAAACCGTGCAAAACCAAATATCTTCTGATGAATTTTTCCAATTTCGACTCGCCCCACGCCCCTTTTCTCGTTCCCATGTAATCCGATTGCGAACCTGAAAGCGATTCTTAATCGCCTCAAAAACAGCAGGTGAAGATTGCCAGTCTGAGCAGATATAGATTGAAGCAGTAGACTTTAAAGTTGGCTCAAGTCCAGCCAGACATGTATCTAACCAATCTATATAAGTGTCTAGATCTTTCCTCTTGAAACTACTAGAGTTAAAGGTTTTATTTAGGTTATAGGGTGGATCAATAAAAAGTAAATCAACAAACTGCTTGGGTAGTAGATCAAAAGCTTTAAAGAAGTTCTGATTGATTGTTTTATCAACAAGATCTTCCAGTTTAGCTGGTTTGTTTAACTGAAGTAGCTTTTTCTTATACTCAGCTTGCTCTTCATCACTTAGAACTAATGTCCTATTCCGAGGCGCTCGGTCCTTGTTTTGTACCATCCTTACCGAAACTCCAGACTACTTTATAATCGAGCCGGAATTCAAAATCTTAAATTCAATAAATAACTAAGTAGGTACACCTAAACAAACTCAAGATACTAATCAACAGAAGTCGTTGTGTAGAGTGGCTTTCATAGTTTGTACATTTTGGGTTTAACTAAGTTGATCTACTTATGACGGTAAGTGTAGTATTTCCGTTCGCATCTTACTGAAGGCTCACTCTACCGAGACTTAGAGCTTCTTTTTCAGGCGGCAACGCCTGAACAGCTAGGCTTTGAGCAAGTTGCACTTCAATTTCATCACGCACAATCTCGCGATATTCAATAAAGTGCTCAATGTGGGCACAGTTAATCAAATAGTGCTCGAACACACCCGGATTGTGCCGGATAATTGAGAAAAGCTGATGCCAAAATTGGAAACGGGTATTGCGTTTCAGCCCCTGTCGCCAACAGACGATCAGCAGTCCCCAGATATCTCTCCATTCAGGCATCTGAAATTTTTTAGAATGAGGGGTCGGCCTCATGACCCTAAAGTGACGATAGACTCGCGCCAGGTAGCGTTCTGGCTCATACAGTTCCCAAAAACAGCTAACGTACTCGCGGGCCAGTTCTTCTAGGGGACGGGTAGGGATAAAGTTGATCAGCGTTGTCTGGTGGATATTTGCTTCTTCGCCCCCTGCTTGCAGGCGACCTTCCTTCTGGAGACGGTGCCACAAAGCCGTGTTAGGTAGAGCCTGAAGCATACTGAATAGGGCCTGAGGAATCGCAGTTGCTTCGACAAAGTCGATGATGCGCCTACCTGCCCCTGCCCGCTCTCCATCGAAGCCAATGATGAAGCCAGCCATGACGCGCAGACCTGTCCGATTAATGGTCTGGACTGACTCCATGAGAGAGTTACGGGTGTTTTGGAACTTTTGAGTTAACGCTAGGCTATCAGTGTCCGGTGTCTCGATGCCTAAAAAGACTGCACTAAAGTTGGCAGCAATCATCAGATCCAGTAGGTCCTGGTCCTGAGCCAAGTCTACTGAAGCTTCAGTCGAGAAGCGGAAGGGGTAGCCGTGGGCTGCCATCCAGGGACCCAGTTCACGCAGCAGGAGCTTGACATTGCGCTTGTTGCCAATGAAGTTGTCATCCACCATGAAGATGGAGCGTCGCCAGCCCAGGTCATAAAGGGCCTGCAACTCAGCTAGCATCTGTGCGGGTGCTTTAGTGCGCGGCTTACGACCGTAGAGCACAATAATGTCGCAGAACTCGCACTGGAACGGGCAGCCCCGCGAGAACTGCACCGACATGTCGCTGTAGGCTCCCAAATCTAGCAGGTCAAATCTTGGAATTGGGGTGCCGGTAACATCAGGTCTTTCGCCCCCGGACCGGAAGACCCCTGAGGTTTCTCCTCGCTCTAATGCCTTGACCAAAAGTGGCAGGGTAATCTCACCTTCATCCAAGACCAGAAAGTCTACCCCCGCTGACTGCGCTGCCTCAGGAACAGACGTGACGTAGGGGCCACCCACTGCCACCCGTTTGCCACGCCGCTTGCTCTCTCGGATCAGGTGCAGCATATCGGGTTTCTGAACAATCATGCCGGAGATGATCACGAGATCTGCCCAGGCCCAGTCTGCTTCAGTCTCAAACTGGACGTTGCGGTCTACCAGGCGGAACTCCCAAGTCTGGGGCAAGATGGCCGCAACTGTAATCATGCCTAGAGGCGGGAGCGAGGCCTTGCGTCCGATTAAGTCTAGGGCTTTGTCAAAAGACCAAAAAGACTTGGGAAATAGAGGGTAAAGCAACAGTACATGCATTAAGTACTCCGTAATAGGGGCCTTCACTTTAATCAGGAATACCATGCATTATAGGACTCTAAGATTCACCTTTTGACAGATACGATTAAATGAATGTGATCCGTGGTACCACAATAGTTGCTGGCTTTATTAACATTTTTCCTCGGTTGATCCACGCCATGCGGTAGTCTCGATGTCTGTAGCCTACAGGCGGCGATCGCAGCAATGACTTGAAACTGGTTGAGATTAAAGCTTGGATCGTCTAGCCGTGTGGGTTAGACAGCGATGATGTCATAAAACATCCATAGAAACTTGATGGTCTTCACGCTACGGTTGAAAGGAAGCTGCACTACCCTCTTGCTGTGGATATTCCTGTCCTGGTCAAAACCTTTGTTGCTGTGTTTGTCATCGCCGATGCCCTAGGCAATGCGCCAATTTTTTTAGTCTTAACTAAGGGCCTAGAACCAGATCAAAGAAACCGGGTGGTAGACCGGGCCAGTATTGTCGCAACCGGAGTAATGCTTGGATTTGCCTTTGCAGGTCAAGTTCTGCTGGACTACTTGCACATCAGTATTGGCTCCCTCCGGGTCGCTGGTGGACTGCTGCTGCTCTTGATCGCGTTGCGGATGTTAGAGGGGGAGGTCGATACACCACTGGTTGAGCAGGAGCGGGATGTGGCAATTACCCCTCTGGCCTTACCCCTTTTAGCCGGACCGGGAACGCTGACCACCGTGATGCTGTTGATGTCTGAATCGTCAACATCTCAACTGAGCGTGGTGGTTGGAATTGTTGCGGCAATGATTGTAACCTGGTTCATTGTGCGTCAGGCAGCCCGAATTGACCATTGGATTGGCGCTGAAGGTGGACTAATTATCACTCAACTCCTGGGTTTTCTTCTAGCGGCGCTAGCTATCGAGATTGGTAGTGCCGGAATTCGAGAACTATTCCTGATTTCATAAGTAGCTATGTCAGGTAGGTTTCAGCAGGTGAAGGGTAGGTGAAGGAAACACAAAACTGGGAATTCCTGGCGGTAAGCTCTCCTGAGAAAACTGCGATCGCGATCTAACAATTTTTGCAGGAGAGCAAGTGAACGGAGACTAGCGAGGGTTTCACTGTCCTGTCCAGTCAAAATCTTCGAGGCTGCTCCTTACAAAGGTCAAATTTGCTAGTTTTTACTAAATTTGAGAAAAATTGGGAACATGGCTGAGCCTCAAACTATTGAAGCAGTTTATGAAAATGGTGTTCTGCGACCCCTCCAGACCTTGGTAGGTTTGGCAGAACATAGCAAAGTAAAGATTACCATTGAGTACCAAGAGACACTGACCCATCCGCTGTTGCAGTTTGCTGGCATCCTTAGTGATCAGGAAGCAGCAGAGTTGCAGTCTGTAATTGATCAAGAGTTTGAGCAGATTGATCAAGATGGCTGGCGAAACTGCTCTAGGCACTTCAACAGTAATTCGGCATGGGAAAGCCTTGTTTCCAAAAAAGTCGATGAACGACCCTAAACCTCGGAAATTCTCTGCGCTAATAAAAGTTGAGTCTTGCAATATTGTCATTGGTCAAAAGGTAGCCTCTGCCAAAGTACAGCGCGCCAAAGAACTCCGTCAGCAGATGACTGAGGAAGAAAAGATTCTGTGGCAGTGTCTTCGTGCTAATCGGCTGAATGGCTCACATTTCCGCCGCCAACAAGTGATTGATGGATTTATTGTGGACTTCTATTGTCACGCTGCCAGATTAGTGATTGAAGTAGATGGGGCAATTCATCAACAACAAGCCGAATACGATACAGAACGTGACCAAATTCTTGCATCACGGGGGTTACGTCTACTGCGAATTAAAAATAAAGCAGTGATGCAGGAGCTTGACAGTGTCTTGATACGTATTGCTACAGCGTGTTGTGAAGGAACCTAACCCCCTAGCCCCCTTCCCTACAAGGGAAGGGGGAACCGGATAGAAAGCTCCCCTCTCCGTTGCGGGGAGGGGTTGGGGGAGGGGTCCTCAAGAATGACAATTCATCAACGACTCACTTAGATGTTTCCATAGTTGGGTTGGAGTGATAAGAGATATCTAACCATTCCCATAGTTTTCATGGTATGCCTAGATAAAATTGCCTCACTCTCCATCTCCTGACTCATGCCTCAGGACTTCTCCGGTCAAAATCTCAGAGGCCGCTCCTTTAAAGGCCAAGACCTCACAGGGGCAAACTTTAGTCGCGCTGACATCCAAGGCGCAAACTTCACGAATGCCAGGCTCATTGGTGCCAACTTCAGCCATACTCAAGCAGGACTGCAACGTCTCTGGGTAATTGGCTTATTAATAGTCTCGTTTATCCTATCGGCAATCTCAGGATTTGTCTCTGTGGTTATGGGAGCCTCAGATATTGATTATATGGATCCCCTCGTTCCTAAATACATCACTGCCAGCATTAATGTCTTGGTAATGCTGGCAGTCCTCTTAGCTGTACTTATCCGCCAAAGCAAAGAGGAAACTTTAAGGATTGTCACTATCCCTAGTGCTGTCGTTATCGCTAGCGGTTTCCTTCACCAGAGTGCTGTTGCTGGTGCTGTCGCTTTCCTTTTCGCTGTCGTTGTCCCTGTCATTGTCGCTGGTGCTGTCGTTGTCGCTGGTGCTTACGAGAGCGCTGACCTTGGAGATTTCCTTTTCTCTGTCGCTATCAATTTATCAAGTGGATACATTGCTTGGCGTGCCTTGGCTGGAGATAAAAATAGTGCCTCGATTCGTAAGCCTGCTGTTGCATTTGCTGCTATCGGAGGTACAAGCTTCCGGGGAGCTAATTTAACTAATGCTAATTTCACCCAAGCCAGGCTCAAAAGTACTGATTTGAGAAGGGCAACCACAACCCAGACTTGCTGGTCAAAGGTCGAACTGCTGGATCGAGCTAGAACGGGGGACACCATCTTGATTGATCCCATCGTGCGAGATTTACTCGTAACGGGTCAGGGCCGAAACAAGCGCTACGGTGGACGCAATCTCAAAGGGGCAAATCTGGCGGGTGCAGACTTGGCTGATGCCAATTTAACCGAAGCCGATATTAGTGGAGCCACGTTAGAGAGCGCTTGCCTGGAACGGGCAAACCTGACTAAAATCCAAGCTCTGGGAGCTAACTTCCATCAGACGATTTTGACGGGTGCTTGCTTAGAATCCTGGAATATTGACAGCACCACCCAACTGGAGGGAGCCATTTGTGAATACGTTTACCTGCTGAGCAATCAACGAGAACGGCGTCCCAGTAGCGGCGAATTTGCCCCCGGAGAATTTAGCAAGCTGTTTCAAGAGGTTTTGAACACCGTTGATTTAATCTTCCGTAGTGGCATTGACTGGAAGGCGTTTACTTACTCATTCAACAAACTAATCCTGGACAACGAAGGCACTGAACTCTCAATCCAGAGCATTGAAAACAAAGGCGATGGCGTGGTTGTCGTCAGGGTCAATGCTCCCCCTGAGGCAGACAAGGCCAAAATTCATTATGAGTTCAACCAAACCTATCAAGTTGAACTCAAAGTGCAAGCAGCAAAATATCAGGCCCAGCTAGAAGCCAAAGACGAACAGATAATAATTTATCGTCAGCAAAGTGCTGACATGATGTTGATTGCTAACCAGCTAGCTGCCAGACCTGTCAACGTTGAAGTTAAAGCCACCGCAGAGAGTAAATCTATGAATGAAAGCACTGATCAAAGCCGCAAACTTCAAATTGGTGATGTGGGGAGAGATTTTCATGCCAGTGGCGCAGCGTTGAATTTAGGTGAAATCAGTGGCACGGTTACCAATACCATCAACCAGCTACCAGATTCTCCTCAACCTGAGCAGCCTGGATTTAAAGAGTTATTGGTCCAACTGCAAAAGTCAATTGAGGCAGAGCCTGAATTGAAACTGGAGGACAAAGCCGAGGCGTTGGAGCAGGTGAAAGTTCTAGCAGAAGCAGGGCAAAATCCCAGAGAGGGGAAAATGCAAAAGCTGGCAGGGACGGCAATCAAAATTCTGAAAGGGACAGTCACTGTCCTACCCAGTACGGCCACCTTGGTTAAAGCTTGTAGTGAGTTACTACCTGCGATCGCCAAGTTGTTAGGTTTGGCGTAGCTCAACTCAGGGGGAGTAATAATCGAGAATTGCCTGGGTTAACCCCTCCAGAGTATATTCTGCTGCCTCGACATCAACACGCCCCAGTAAGGCTTTACAAGCTTTAGAAGTTTGCGGACCAATTGAGGCCACACAGACCTTTGCCAACCAGGCTTGCCATTGATTGCTTGCAGGTTCACCTTCAAGATTAGTGAGGCCGGAGGCTGCTTGATCGAGAAGCTGGCAAAAGTTCCGTACAGTTTTGGAACTAGCAAATGTGACTACATCGACGGCCTGATTCTGTAACGCCTCCAGAGCCGCAGGCGATACTGTGGCTGGGCAACCAGATTTGTAGGCTGGCACTTCGACAACCGCTGCTCCCTTGGCAGCCAGTTCAGTAACCAGAGTATCTCGACCTCCCGTTTCTACCCGTGGGAAGAGAATCTTGGTGTTGGCTAGGTTCGCACTATCCGGGAAGTGGGCAACGAGTGAATCCGCAACGAAATCTGGGGGAATGAAATCAGGCTTTAAGCCCTGTTGCTTAAGGCTGAGCGCAGTTTTTTTGCCCACGACCGCAATCCGAAGACCTGCCAGACTGCGGGCATCTTGACCCTGATCGTGCAATCGCTCAAAGAAATAATCAACGCCATTAGTAGAGGTTAAGATTAGCCAGTCAAACGTCTTTAACTGGGCGATCGCCTGGTCTAGGGCTGACCAACTGGATGGCGGGCCAATCTCAAGCGCGGGCATTTCAATTACCTTAGCTCCTGCCTGCTGGAGTCTACCAAAGGCGGTAGCTGATCCGGCAGCCCGCGTAACCACAATAGTTTTGCCTGCTAAAGGATGCACTGGATTGCCCTGAAGTTGGAACTGCGCCACTTCACCAATGACAATCACGGCTGGAGAGAGGGTAGCCCCTGCTGTTTGCTGGGTAATATCCTCCAAGCTGCCGCGCCAGATCTGCTGATTGGCATGACCGCCCCAGCGAATCACGGCTACAGGGGTTAGGGGCGATCGCCCTTGGTGCTGGAGTTGGTCCACAATCTCCGGCAGGTGTCGTCCCCCCATTAAAATTACTAAAGTGTCAACTTGAGCTAAGACTTGCCAGTTTAGAGTAGTGGGATTGTGAGCGCTTAAGACCACAAAGCACTGGCTGAGATCCGAGTCTGTTAGGGGAATTCCTGCCAGTAATGGGGCTGCCAGAGCTGATGACAGTCCAGGTACAACTTCAAATTTGCAGCCAGCAATGCTTAACGCTTGAATCTCCGCCAGACAACGACCAAAAATAAAGGGGTCACCACTCTTAAGTCGCACTACCTGCTTGCCATTCTGACAGTGCTCTACCAGCAAACGGTCAATGCTGGCTTGGTCTAGACTGGGACGCCCCCCGCGCTTGCCAACATCTAGGGGCAAACAACCCTCAGGGGCAAGCTCCAATAGCTGAGTATCCACTAGGGCATCGTAGACAACAACTTCAGCTTGAGCCAGCAAGCGTTGAGCCTGTACGGTCAAGTAGTTAAGATCTCCTGGTCCTGCGCCAACGAGATAAACCTTACCCTGCTCCTCTGGCATGGTTGCTACACTCAGTCCAGTTTTGAACTTGTAGATCTAGTCTACTAAAGTCGCGCCAGGTCTATTGATATCTCCTAAAGGTTGGGTCAATGTATACAGTAAACTCCCGTTTGGCTTGAACTGGTTTTTATAAAGTAAAAGTACCAAATTAATAGCACTCAAAAGTATTCAAGAGCAGTAAAAATACGTGTTTTTAGTCGAAGGCAGGCGGGAACACTAACTGCTACCAGCTTCTATTGATAAGAAGGCTTTGAATACCAATGATTAAGAAACTTACAACAGGTTTAATCCTAATCAGTAGTTGTCACAGCAACGGGCTCACCAGTAA
Organism: Thermosynechococcaceae cyanobacterium; assembly: GCA_041748155.1. Classification (GTDB taxonomy): domain Bacteria; phylum Cyanobacteriota; class Cyanobacteriia; order Thermosynechococcales; family Thermosynechococcaceae; genus JBGTDT01. The sequence goes on from JBGTDT010000063.1 coordinate 10,737, forward strand.
GGGCTTTAACTGAGCAAGACGCAAAGTTTTTGGATGATTTCTTTACTCATGCTGAGCTACCAGTAAGAGCTGTAGCTGCAAACGTAGGTCCAGAGACAATAGTCGGACTTGCCAAGTCAGTCTGCCAAAGTCTTGATATTGGAGCTTCAATAGGCCAGGTTGTGGAAGTTGAAATGAGTTCAATAATCAACGCAGGCATCATGGCTGATGATGTGTCTCAAGATATCTTTATTGACTACTTTGCAACAGTAAATGTTACTGGTTTCTACAACTATTGTCCTTGGAATAAATATAAAACAGAGAAATTTGTAGAAACTAATCAGACTTACTACTAACAGTAGCTGTAACTTTCCTGCTTCCTGAATACGCAGAGCCGTTCTGATAAAAGTTTACTCTGACTTGAGAATGCAGTTGTCAAATTAACCGTAGTCTTCCTAAAGAACAGTTACCGCGACTGTACTTTCATCTAGTGTGCTCTAAAGTTTTTTTGAATTTGGTACGGAACAGTCAGAAGTGATCAAAACAAAAATCGACGCCGGGGCACGACTAAGGCTACCTTTGATTAAGTTTTGGGGGGAAATTGTTTATGGGTCACTTTTCGGGGGTTGCCTCTGCGGTAGTCGTGTTGCTGTTGACAGGCGGGTGCAGCTTTTTTGCTGGTGATGAAGAGGACATAGCCACACCTGTTCAGCCTAGTGAGATTCAGCCTTCTGAAACAGTTATAAGCTCCAAGCCCCGCTCAACGCGTATTGCAGCGGCTCTGATTCCACCAACAAACCCTGATCAGCGCCTGCGAACTATCCGCAGCGGACGGACTGATCCCTTTGCTGCCCTGGTGTCACCCCGTCAATCTCCTAGCGCTGCTGGTGCTAGTGGTGAGTCTGGAGCTACCGGTTCCGCTGGCTCAACCAACTCTCAAAACGGCTCTGGTACTGGCAGTTCAACCAGTTCAACCAGTTCTGGGGGAGCAACCAGCTCTAGAGGTGGCTCTGGTGCTTCCGCAGCTTCAAGACCAACTGTGGTTAGAGCACCGTCGCTCCCACTGCCTGAGCTATCTCCATCCGGCAGTCACCCTTTAGGACTGCAACCCCCGGCGACCCTACCCCCTCTCCCTCAGCCTGACCTAGCAAAACAGGTTCAAGTCACGGGTATTGCCTTCGTTGGTAGTATTCCTAGAGCAATTATCAAGGCACCTAATGAGACGGTTAGCCGCTCTGTTGGTTCTGGCGATCGCTTGTCCCATGGGCAGATTTTGGTCAAGCGAATTGACACCAGTAATCCAGATGAACCAGTTGTGATCCTGGAGCAGTATGGAACTGAAGTTGCTGTCGGAGTTGGCAAAGCACCCATTCAACTTGCTTCTGCAGCTACAGATGCCAGGGGCCTACCAGCAGTTCCAGCTCTGTGGTACGGCAAGTAAAGCAACAATAGGCTCGACTGCATAGATGGCCGTTAGATAGCGATAAATGCACTGGCACTATAAAATGACTGTTCAACAGGGAAACACCTGCTCAAGCAGAGCGGCCCCTGGTGCTCAGTGCCGTTTTTGTGGTCGAGAGTTGTGACCTTGTCGTCTTTCTTTAGTTTTTTTCAACTTAAAACATTTTTTACTGCCATTGCTGGGACCTGCTGGAGATTATCGGCTTGGCGCTGGCAGCGTCTAGGTAAGTTCTTAGGTTTATCCTGCCTCTGTTGCTTGCTGGCGATCGCCTGTGGTCGGCCAGGAAACCAGAGCAGCCCTTCCCCCACTCCCCCAGCTAGCGATAGCCGGATTAGCTTGGGGACTACCGCTAAAATTCAGAGCCTCGATCCGGCGGATGCCTACGAGATCTCTTCCGGTAACTTGCTCTATAACCTGGGCGATCGTCTCTACACCTACGCCTCTGGAACTACAGATCTAAAGCCGCAACTTGCTACGGCCCTACCTAAAGTCAGCGCTGACGGTTTGGTGTACACGATTCCCCTGCGACAGGGAGTGGTGTTTCATGATGGCACTCCCTTTAATGCCAAGGCGATGGCCTTTTCCCTCCAGCGCTTTATCCAAAATGGCGGGCGACCAGCCTTTCTCCTCAGCAATACAATCGAGTCGGTTGAGGCTAGCGGGGACTCCGAGCTGACAATCCGGCTCCATAAGCCCTTTGCGGCCTTCCCCTCGCTCCTGGCCTTTTCTGGAGCCTGTGCCGTCTCCCCCCAAGCCTACGAAATTGGTGCAGGCAAATTTAAGCCGTCAACTTTTGTGGGGACAGGACCTTATCGCTTGGCTCAGTTTGGCAGTGATTCACTCCGCTTGGATACCTTTGACCAGTACTGGGGTGAGAAACCGGCAAACCTTGGCATTGATGTTCAGGTTTATTCCAGCAGTGCCAACCTATTTAACGCTTTTAGAACGGGCGCGGTAGATGTTGCCTACCAGAATCTTGACCCCAATCAAATTAGAACGCTAGAGCAGGGTGCTGAGCAGGGTAAGTGGCAGGCGATCGCGGGGCCGGGGAGTAATATCACCTTCTTGTCTCTGAATACCCAGGATCAGCCCTTAAACAACCGGATTGTGCGGCAGGCGATCGCGGCGATGGTAGATCGTCCCCTGTTGCAGAATCGTATTTTTCAGGGTAAGGTCGATCCTCTCTATAGCCTGGTGCCCACGGTCTTTGAAGCCAACAAGCCTGTTTTTCAAAACCAGTACGGGGACGGCAATCTGCCCAAGGTGCAGGAACTCCTGGCCCAAGCGGGCTACTCTGCCGCCAAACCCTTGAATCTTAATCTCTGGTATCGCTCTAACGTGCCCAACAATGTCTCCGCCGCGACGACCCTGAAGGGGTTTGCCCAGCAAAAACTAGGAGGCCTAGTCCAAATTGAACTTAGTAGCGTTGAGTCAGCAACCGCGTATCAAAACCTGGAAAAAGGAGTTTACCCCGTCTTCATGTCCGACTGGTACGGAGATTTCTTTGATCCAGATAGCTACCTGCAACCCTTTCTCGCCTGTGCGAAGGGGTCACCAGCCACTGGCTGCCAGGAAGGAGACAGCCAGGGTCGAGGCTCCTTTTATTACAGCGATCGCGTCAATCAATTGATCGATCAGGAACGTCAAGAACAAGACCCAGCCAAACGCCAGCAGATCTTTGGCCAGATCCAGGATCTCCTAGCTGAGGATGTCCCCTACGTGCCGCTCTGGCAAGCCAAGGACTTTGCCTTTGCCCAAACAGGTGTGAACGGCACTCGCCTAGAACCAACCCAGCAATTTCCCTTCTGGACCCTCAACAAATCTTCGTAGCTATGTCTCGTTCCCGTGCCCTACAGTATTACGTTCTGGCTCGCCTGCTTCTGGCTCCCCTGATGCTGTGGACCATTACCACGGTTGTCTTTCTGTTGCTACGGGCAACGCCGGGGGACCCGGTTGATGCAATTTTAGGACCGCGAGCTCCAGCCGCAGCAAAAGCAGCCCTGCGAGAGCAGCTTGGGTTAAACGGTAACCTACTTGTGCAATACCTCGACTACATGGGAGATTTGCTCCGCTTAGATCTAGGGACATCCTTGACCAGTCGCGGCCAGCCCGTCTGGGAAATCATTCGAACATTTTTTCCGGCAACCTTGGAGCTGGCGATCTTCAGCATGGCCGTGGCTTTGGTTGTTGGTATTTCCATTGGCGTGATCTCGGCCTCTAGACCCGGTACTCCCATAGATGTGGGGGGGAGATTATTTGGCATTATCACTTACTCCATTCCCCTGTTCTGGCTAGGGATGCTCCTGCAATTGATCCTGTCCGTGCAGCTCGGTTGGTTCCCCTTGGGAACTCGCTTTCCCCTGAACCAAGTGGCTCCAAATGGGTTGACGGGACTTTACAGCGTCGATAGTCTGCTCAGGGGTAATCTGGGACAATTTCTCACCGCCTTACACTACTTGACTTTACCTTGTCTAACCTTAGGGCTGGTCCTGAGTGGAATTTTTGAGCGGATTGTGCGAGTGAATCTTAAGCAGACCTTGAAAGCTGACTATGTAGAAGCAGCTCGCGCCAGAGGTATTCAGGAGTCCCGTGTGCTGGTTGTCCATGCCCTTAAAAACGCCCTGATCCCGGTGATTACAATTTTGGGTCTCACCTTGGCGTCTCTGCTAGGAGGAGCGATTCTCACTGAAGTCACCTTTTCTTGGCCGGGGCTGGCGAATCGTCTTTATGAAGCCATCTCGCTTCGGGACTATCCGACAGTCCAGGGCGTTGTTATTTTCCTGGCTGTGATTGTAGTAATTGCCAGCATCGCGATCGATATTTTGAGTGCCTACGTCGATCCGCGGATTCGTTACTGAACAAGTTTAATAGTTTTGCTCAAGATGGTCTGCAATTTGAGTAATACAGCGACGAATGTTCAGGGCATTAGGACGGTTATCAATCACCGTGACAAAGTACTGTTCGCCTGAAATTCTGAGTGCTAGAGTTGTGCCTAAAACCTGTGAGTTCTGCCCGGTTTTTTCACCTAACCATTGAGCGGTTGATCCTTGCAAGGCGGCAAATCCCAACACTCGATCATCTTGCTGTTTTAATGCCTGTCTCAACACACCACCCCCTGGGTATTCATGCTGATAAATTTGCACCATCATTTTTGTCAGTTCGTTGCTGGTCAGGCGGTTCCGGCTCCGGCCAGGGTTTGCGGGCATTGTTTGTTCACCCATAAATTTATGATTGATCCGGGTGCTCCGGTAGCCACGGTTGTGCAAAACCTGATTGATATAGTCCTGGCCCAGATAATCAATCAGTTGGTTGGCAGCAATGTTGCTGCTGTGATCAATCATTTGCATTAGGACTGTCCGCAAGGGATAGCGTCGTCCGGCTTGAATATCCGAAGCATCTTCAGTAAAGTTTCCGGGCACGACATAAATAGGTGTGTCAAGCGTGATCTTCTCTGCGGAGGTTTTTTGCAGCAGTGCTATAGCAAGGGGGACTTTAGCTAGGCTAGCAGGGCTGTCTGGTGGCTGATTGCCTCGGAGGTGATGGCAGACGCCAGAGTTATGGCAAACCGTAATCATGGCTTGAGCCGATAAGCCGCTTCGTTCGGCGATCGCACTTAAATAAGCTGATTCAGCTAGTTTTGCCTGATGTACAGCCGTTGCTAAATCGGCCTTGTACAATTTAATTGTTTTGATTTTACGATCAGCCACAAATGAGTCGGAGGGAATTAGAGCAAGGGAGTTGAGCGCCTGTTGCCAATAGGTTTGAGCTTGCTGCCAGGTTGCAGCAGACCGCTGGGGTAAGCGTCCCATCTTTTCTGCTTGTAATGCAAACCTCTGCGCTTTTTCCCAGTGAGCCTGGGCCGTTTCTTCTAACTGAATTCTGGCATTGACGGCTTGCAAGGTCTCTAGTCGCCGCTGATGATGAGTCGTGTCTCCCAAGGGCAATCCTAGCCCAGAGGAAAGCTGCTTGATTTTGGCCTCAAGGCGATCGCGCACTTGGTAAAGTTCAGCTAAGGTCTGAGCAGGCAGCAAGTCGGACACTTCAGGAGCAGGGATTATGCTCATTGCATAGGGCGAGGCTGGTGCAACCGCCTCAGACGGACAGATAATCTCAAGCCCTGCTGCTACACTTAAGGTCCCTGCTATGACTCTCAAGGTGCCGCTCACGGTCACCGCCAAATACCCAATCCAATCCATAATTTGCCTGCACGGAATGAGGCAGTAATGGCAAGGATACTCGTCCTTTGTGCAGGTTAAAGTTAACTTGTATACCTACAGCCATTTCTCACCCCTGTAGCCTCCAGAATTCTCAAGGGTGTCAGGTTACCTCCACTCCTACTTAAAGATTACTGAGAGATGAGCGCTAAGCAGCCCGCTGTCTGGAGTATTCAGTCTGAAGGCATAATCGAGGCAGAGTCCCTCTTTATCAATACCAGACATATCGCCGTAGGCTGGCCAAAGATGGGGAATCTAAGTCAGATAGAGGCAAGTCGTGATGCTTTTAGGATCAAGATAGCGGCCTGCTACTTAGAGATGCATACTCGACTGATTCCCATCTATGCCAGTGAGCTTTTTCAGTTTGTCCATCGGATTGCGATCGCGGATGTTGTGGTCTTCCCGGCTGCATTTGACCGAAAGATCTACCTGGGTCAAATCAAGGGACCTTACAGGTACGACCCCAGCTTGAGTGAATCCTATCCAAATCTCTATCCCGTCAAATGGCTGACCGCCTTGCCAGAGACTCAGTTTACCCCAAGGACTCTAAGAGAAATCCGCTTCCCGATGATGATCTCTCGAATTCGGGATAATCCTGAGGAGATGCTAGCACTGCTCGAAACTGGAACGGGCTACTCCGGCAGAGCTGAGTAGGCGAACTAACACTCTCAATTCAGCATACCTGGAGTGGGGACAATCTAGAGGAGTCATCTAGACCTTTACTGTAAGGCTTTGCCAGTTCCACCATCGGCAGGGTCTAAGAAGGGGAGCAAGTTAATTGGGCCACTGTAATTAGAAGTATTGGCAGGCTTTCCTTCCACAGTCGAGCGGCCTAACTGCATGAGCTGACCTAGCAAATCTTGACTGCTGTCTGATCCCGCAAAAGTGTTTACGCCTTGGGTTTGCTCACCCCGGTCTGCTACCACAACATTGTCAAACACCCGATTACGAGTGGCAATCGGATCTTGGCCCGGTGGAACCGTAAAGACGAGACGGCAGCTTTCGTTTTCCCGCGTTGTGACGCAAACAACGTTGTAGCCGTTGAGCTGAGAGTTTTGTAGTTCAACCAAGCCATCGAGCCGGTACTCCTCAAACCGGCGAGCAATTTCGGTACAGCGCCGCTCCGGGGTCCAGCCACCTCCAAGCGTACCGGGAGTAGCCCAGGCAAAAGGCTCAGTCGGGCGACTCTTGGGGTAGTACATGACCGTGTACTGGCTGTTGATGAACTGGCAACTGAATCGAGGTTGATCTTCGCTACTTGCTGCGGTCGTTTGGGCAATCAGATCAGGTTGGTTCAACACCCCTGTCTCGGCAAAACCGACAAAGCTAAGGGGACCACCCAGAGCGATCGCGGCGATCGCACTTAAACGAACACCGTTTAAGACTGAGGATAACAACCCAAGGGTTGGTTGGAATGGCTGTGGCATAGTGCAAAACTCCTCAAACAATTCAATGGATCGTAGTTAACAATTTTAGAGTAACGGGAGTGCCTGCTGTAGAATGCTGCAAGATTTTGCCTAGAGGCTGAACCTGGAACTCAGGCTTACGTAAGTATAGGCGTGGCAAGTTTCCAGAATGTTCCCAGCTAGAGCGAAATAGGTTACTTTCATAAAAGGTTACAGTAGCCTGATTCTACCCGCCTGGAGGCCCATTGGTAGTAGCAAAGACAATTCAGTCAGCGCCTCAGCAGCCCTTAAAGACCGTTCCCCACACGTTACTCGGTCCTCCGGCTAGAGACATCAACCCGACAGTCCTCCTGTTCTTGACGGCGGTCATGCTACTGGTGGTCTCCACCTTAGGGTACTGGTCCTGGGACTGGCCGGACTGGTGTTGTTTTAGCACCAACGTACTGGCCCTCCACCTCCTAGGTCCAGTCATCCACGACGCTTCTCACAATGTGGCTGATCGGAACCAGCTCATTAATGCGGCGTTGGGCCAGGTCAGTGCCTTGTTACAGGGGTTTCCCTTCTCTGTGTTTACACGGGTCCACAGGCAGCATCACGCCCACGTGAACGATCCAGAAAAAGACCCGGACTATTTTGTCTCGACCGGGGGACCGCTCTGGTTGATCAGCTTTCGCTTTTTGCACCACGAAGTCTTTTTCTTCAAACATCGTTTATGGCGAGACTATGACTTGCTGGAATGGGCCGTGAATCGGGGGGTCACCCTGACAATAGTTTGCCTTGCCTTGCAGCACACCCTCGTGGGGTTTGTGATTAACTACTGGTTTTCCCCAGCTCTGGTTGTCGGGTTGATTTACGGCTTGACTTTTGACTACTTACCCCACCGCCCTTTTAAGGAACGCGATCGCTGGAAAAATGCCAGAGTCTACCCTAGCTCCCTATTAAATGTGCTGATTCTGGGACAAAACTACCATCTCGTCCACCATCTCTGGCCGACAGTTCCCTGGTACGCCTGGCAGCAGGCTTACCGAGAGACTCAACCACTCCTAACCGCAAAGGGCTGCTATCAAACCTTGGATCTGTTTAACCACCAAAACTTTTGGAGTTTCCTCTACGACAGTTTCATCGGCATTCGCTGCCACCCCACTGAACCGACCAGTACCAGCAAGGCTGGTGCCAAGGTAGTTAGTTCAGGGGAGGATTCATCTGCTCCATCAGGCGCTGACGCGAAATAACAGCAGCTTGAGCCACTTGAGAGTGGCCATCCTTTTGTAGGTAGTTCAGGGCAGACAGGCTTTTCTCACTGGGAAGATGACCCAGGGCTTCTGCCAATCTTTGCCGGACCAGCCAATCCTCGGACTGGGCAAAGCGGAGAATGTCATCGATCGCCTCCAGGTCCTTAATCTCTCCCAAGGCCGCGATCGCCGCTTGCTGCACCACGACAGCTTCACTATCCAGGGCTTGAACCAAAACATCGTGGGCTCGCAGATCTTTGAGGTTACCCAAGGCGACCGCCGCACTAAATTGTACCAGCCAGTCGGTATCTTCGTAAAAGGCGCGGACCAGGGCTTCAAAGGCTCTCGGATCTTCGAGGTAGCCTAAAGCACCTGCGGCGTCGGCACGAATTCCGTAGTCCTGATCGGTTTCCAGTAACCTTACCAGGATGGGATAACACTCTGGCGTTGGTTTTAGTCCTAGGGCAAAAACCGCCATGGAGCGAATCTGGAGACTCTCATCATCTAAAACCTTTTTGATCAGCGGCACTGCATCGTCGGCTGGAACCTGCCGTAGGGCAGCTAAAGCCAGCATGCGATCGCGAGAGTTTTGACTGTCGAGTTGGGCAGAAATTTCTGCTAGGTTGGCATGATTCATAGGTTTATAAAACTTTATATTTGGGTACTCTTCGATTATAGGCAACTACGGCAGGGCTGCAGTTGAGCCCATTGAGAACCGGCTTAAATCTAAAATGCTGTTGAGTATAAGGTCTCAAGCTGACTCCCTTGAGAGCAACCTGAGGACTTCTCTGTCTAGGGCGCTAGTCTAGCGTTAGGGCGTTGAGCAACAGCCTATTATTCCATCGGCCCATCCCTTAGCAAGGAATTACTGAATTGTTGCTACGGATAAAATCCTGGACTGGATCCTGGGCATACTCTTAGCAAGGTCTGAATTCAACCTTCATCCTGAGTCGCCAATTTATGAAACTTCGACCCTGCAAGGCTCTACACTGCCTGTTGCTCAGGCAGTGTAATCTTCCTGTGAGGAAGAATCTATGAGTGCTCAACAGCCCATTCCTGCAGCGGCCAGGCTGGAGAATCTGGACCAGTATAATATTCTCGACACCCTTCCAGAGCAGGCGTTTGATGATCTGAGCTGCTTGGCTGCACAGATTTGTGATACACCGATCGCCTTGATCAGTTTGATCGATGATACCCGGCAGTGGTTCAAGTCAAAGGTGGGCATAGAAGCAATAGAAATTTCTTTGGATGTTTCCTTCTGTACCCATGCCATCCTGCAGCCGGACATATTTGTAGTTGAGAACGCTAAGTTGGATCGTCGCTTTGCGGACAACCCTTTAGTAACCTCAGCGCCAAACATCCGATTCTATGCGGGTGTCCCCCTGATTACTCCGGAGGGCTACCCGATTGGCACCCTATGTGTAATCGACCAGGTATCGCGGCAATTGCAATCAGAGCAGACTGAGGCATTGCGAGCCCTGGCGCGTCAAGTTGTGACTCAGTTGGAGCTACGCCGTAACTTAAACCAATTTGTCCGGGTACTGGATGAGTGCCAGCAGGTTGAGCAGGTACTCCGGGAGAATGAGGAACGCTATCGGCAGCAGGCAATTCAGTTGCAACAAGCCCTTGACTTTGAAGCCGTGTTAAAGCGCGTTACAGATAAAGTACGCGACAGCCTGGATAACAACCAAATTTTGCAGTCCGCAGTCCAGGAACTCGCCCTGGTGCTGGGGATAAACAGTTGTAACGCGGCGTTGTACGAACTTGAGCAAGGTACGTCTACCATTTGTTACGAGCATGCCACCGCAATCCCGGCGTCTCAGGGACGGGTGGCCCAAATGGCAGACTTTCCTGAAATTTACCGGCAGCTTTTGCGGGGCCAGTATTTTCAGTTTTGTTCAACGCTTGCCAATCCTGTTCGGGGTCGAACCGCAATGTTCGCCTGCCCGATTTTGGACGACCAAGGAGTGCTGGGTGACCTGTGGTTGGTGAATCAACAGGACTATATTTTCAAACCGTTAGAAATTCGCTTGGTGCAGCAGGTGGCCAACCAGTGCGCGATCGCCATCCGCCAAGCCAGGCTCTATCAAGCAGCCCAAACTCAAGTTGCAGAACTAGAAAAACTGCATCGACTTAAAGATGACTTCCTCAGTACTGTTTCCCACGAGTTACGGACTCCTATGTCCAACATCAAAATGGCGATTCACATGCTGAGACTCTCCATCGGTGGGGGGACTCTGGACCCGTCCGAGCTCGATCGCAACTCACAGGGTACCCTTTCGCCGGGAAGGTACCGACGCAGCACCAGCTCAGAGACAACCCCCGGCACTCCCGTGACAGAGAGACGGGAATACTATATAGACATCCTGCAAGCAGAGTGTGCCCGCGAAACTGAGCTGATCAATAATCTACTAGATTTGCAACGACTAGAGGCTGACGCTTATCCAATCCAGTTCAGAACAATAGACCTGCGCCAGTGGCTCCCTAGCATCATCAAGCCATTTCAGTTACGGACCTCAACCTGCCAGCAGGTTTTAGACATTGAGCTACCGTCTTCCTCCCCCTTGATAACAACAGATCCCGTCAACCTGGGCCGAATTCTAGCGGAACTGATGAACAATGCCTGCAAGTACACGCCTTCTGGCGGTAAAATCAGTCTCTGTGTTCGCCACAACAGGGCCTTGTCCCTTGATGTTGGGGTCAGGTCGTCCGGCTCAATTGTCCGCACGATCCCTGGAAACCTACCCCGACCAGTGGTTACGTTTACCTTGAGCAATGAAGCAGAAATCCCAGCGGATGAGTTATCACGCGTCTTTGAAAAATTTTATCGAATTCCCACTGCTGACCCCTGGAAGCAAGGGGGGACAGGCTTAGGCTTAAACCTAGTCCAGAAGCTAGTTGAGCAACTGCGAGGTACCATTCAAGTCGAAAGTACTCGAGGGCAGACCACCTTTACCATTCAGTTACCCAGCCAAGCACTACCGTTGCCCTAGCCACCGTTGCAGTTTAATTCTTAAGGCCACATAGCTAGGAAGCTGGTAATGCTCTAACAGTAACCAGAGGACCAAAAGAAAATGTAGGATGAAGGCCAGGGCCGTCCAGAGGGTGGGAAACCAGTGCCAGGGGCTATTCGGTAAGGGTGGAAACGTATGGTAAGGTAGCCAGATCAAGGCTGGAGGTAGTGCAACCAACGCTACGCCGACTAGCCAGATGACCAAAGTCAAATCAAAATCATCCTGTTGAACTGGCTGCCAGGTATGCCCTGTCCAACGCCAGGCGAAAGGCTGAGCGCTATCTTCTACCCGAATTGATTGTTCTTGCAGGTTTGTCGTAAAAATATGACGACAAAAGTTACAGGCGAAGGCATCCATTAGGGTCAGGGTTTCAATTTGACCATGACGGCAGACTGGACAAATATAGGTTTCTTGGTAACTGAGGCTAGTATTGGTCTCTGAGTATCCTGTAGAACCACGAGGACTTAAAGGTTGCATTTTAAGCAGAATTACGCGATCGCGCACTAATAAAAACCAAAGTGTAAGCGCAGAAAGGGCAGATTAATCACCTTCGGATCGTACACTTTCAGCTTGCTGAAACAGGTATTCGATATTGTGCGACTGGAATGTTACTGTTCTAAATCCCAGTGTAAGCGCTCGTCAAGCAAGTATTCCTGCCGATCTGGAAATGAGTTGAGAATTCGAGCTAGCGGTTCGGGTTAAACTGAGACATTAGAATACACCCCTGCTAAATCAAAAGTGGTTACCCCCTGTGACTTTGAGTCCACCCTTTGCTAGACCTGGACTGAAAACCTGGCCCGGTTTGATTGAAGCCTATCGTCCTTACCTGCCTGTAACTGAGCAAACCCCCGTGGTCACCTTGCAGGAGGGGAACACACCACTGATCCCGGCCCCTTACCTCTCAGCCCAGGTGGGCCGGCACGTGCAAGTCTTGCTGAAATACGATGGCCTCAACCCGACGGGTAGCTTTAAAGACCGAGGGATGACTTTGGCAATTTCTAAAGCCAAGCAAGCGGGAGCGGAAGCCGTCATTTGTGCCAGTACTGGGAACACCTCTGCTTCGGCGGCAGCCTATGCCCGGCGGGGGGGCCTGCGTGTGTTTGTGCTGATTCCAGACGGCTATGTCGCCCTGGGTAAGCTGGCCCAGGCCCTACTCTACGGGGCAGAAGTCCTGGCAATTCAGGGTAATTTTGACCAAGCTTTGCAGGTTGTTCAGCAGATGGCAGACACCTATCCGCTCACCCTGGTCAACTCAGTCAACCCGTTCCGTTTGGAGGGACAGAAAACTGCCGCCTTTGAGTTGGTTGATGCTTTGGGCAACGCGCCCGACTGGCTCTGTATTCCTGTGGGGAATGCCGGAAATGTCACAGCTTATTGGATGGGCTTCTGTCAATATCACCAGGAGGGCAAGTGCGATCGCCTGCCGCAGATGATGGGGTTTCAAGCCGCAGGAGCAGCTCCAATTGTCACCGGGCAAACGGTAGCACACCCTGACACCGTGGCAACAGCAATTCGGATCGGCAACCCAGCTAGCTGGAACCGAGCGATCGCGGTAAAAGAGGCCAGTCGTGGCAGCTACCATGCTGTTACAGACGCAGAAATCCTAGCCGCTTACCGGATGCTGGCTGCCCACGAGGGCATTTTCTGCGAGCCTGCCAGTGCCGCCTCGGTGGCGGGAATGCTTAAACTCAAAGCACAAATCCCGACGGGAGCAACCGTAGTTTGTGTCCTGACTGGCAATGGCCTCAAGGACCCAGAAACTGCAATTCAACAGCCAGACGGACAGTTCATCCAGGGTATCAAACCTGAGCTGACCGAAGTCGCTCGCGTCCTTGGGTTTTAACTCAGGCGCAGTCCATCCCTTAAATAGCATTATTGGGAGGCTTTGTTGCTCTAACTAACGCTCGACGGCTCTCAGAGCTTCTAGAGAAGCTGGTTGAGCTTTAACTTGTGGACGACGAGCATCTTGGTATTGGAGGCTGTGAAGACGGTTCAGGGCGTTAGTATAAGCCTGAGCTGAAGCCACAATAATATCTGTGTTGGCAGCATGACCAGAAAAAATTCGCTCTCCCTGCTGCAAGCGAATGGTGACTTCCCCGATCGCGTCAATGCCAGCCGTAACCGATTGAACGGAGAACTCAATCAGTTGGTTGGGTACGTCCACCACCCGGTTGATAGCGCGATAGACAGCGTCAACTGGGCCGGTGCCAATGGCGGCGTCGGTTAGCTCCTCACCAGCAGGAGTTCGCAGGGTTACGGTTGCCGTTGGGCAGGCATGGTCGCCGCAGGAAACCTGAACCCGTTCTAGCCGGAAGCCATCCACCACTTGAGTTTGGGTTTCATCCTTGACGATCGCTTCCAGGTCGCGGTCAGAAATTTCCTTTTTCTTATCGGCCAAGTCTTTGAAGCGCAGGAAGGCTTTGTTCAAATCCTGCTCTGAGAGGTCAAACCCCAGTTCCTTCAACCGAGTCCGAAAGGCGTTACGACCGGAGTGTTTTCCTAAAACGATCTGGTTCTTACTAATGCCAATCGACTCAGCATCCATGATCTCGTAGGTGAGCTTGTGCTTCAAGACACCATCCTGGTGAATCCCCGATTCGTGAGCAAAGGCATTAGAGCCGACAATGGCTTTGTTAGGCTGGATCAGCATCCCGGTCAAATTTGAGACCAAGCGGGAGGTCTTATAGATCTCGCGGGTATCAATATTGGTCAAAGGTGTTTCAGAATCGACGGGGCGACCCAGGTAAGGGTTGAAGTACCGCCGCCGTACATGCAGGGCCATCACCAGTTCTTCCAGAGCGGCGTTGCCTGCTCGCTCACCGATGCCGTTGATTGTGCATTCCAGTTGGCGAGCCCCGTTCTTGACGGCTTCCAGGAAGTTAGCGACAGCTAAGCCCAAGTCGTTGTGACCGTGAACGGAGAGCACGGCCTGGTCAATGTTGGGAACGTGTGCCTGAATCCCCCGGATCAAGTCCCCAAATTCGCTGGGGGTGGTGTAGCCGACGGTATCTGGGATGTTAATTGTGGTAGCTCCGGCTGCGATCGCCCCCTCCAGTACCTGATAGAGGAATTCTGGGTCAGAGCGAACCGCATCCATCGGTGAGAACTCAACGTCAGGCATAAAGGTTTTGGCATAGGCAACCATCTCTGCTGCGATCGCTAGCACTTCCTGCCTAGATTTCTTCAGCTGGTATTGCAGGTGAATGTCTGAGGTCGAAATAAAGGTATGAATCCTGGCGTGAACAGCAGGCTTCAAAGCTTCTGCTGCAGCTTGAATGTCGTGGCGGATTGCTCTAGCTAAACTACAGATCACGGGTCCTGACTCTACCCCAACAGTCTGGGCAATCTTTTTGATAGCTTCAAAGTCGCCTGGACTGGCAAAAGCAAACCCAGCCTCAATCACGTCAACCCCCAACCGGGCTAGTTGACGGGCAATCATCAGTTTCTCGTTCACATCCAGTGTTGCGCCTGGGGACTGCTCACCATCCCGCAGGGTTGTATCAAAAATAATGATTCGGTCTGACTGATCGGGCTTGGTTTGGGTTTTCATAGTGGGTGGACTGAACTGGCTGAGCGTGGTGTAGCGACACTGAATCTGTCACTGATCTATCTTAGTCTCTGTTGAGCAGGATGAAGTCGCTTGCAGCAAAACTTTGCGCTGTCAGGTTATAGACAGGTTAAAGATCCGTGAAGTTGCTTAATCTCAGTTAGAAGTCAACTTTTTCAATTTGGTTACGAATTAGATTCAAATCAATGTAGTGATCAGTTGCATTGCGCAACTCTCTGGCAATCATTCCTTCAGTTGATACCACAGTGATGTGAGTATTTTTACACCGCAGTAGTTCAATTGCTCGCTCAAAGTCGCCATCACCGCTGAACAGGATGACGCGATCGTACTGTTCGACGGTATTAAACATGTCTACAACAATTTCAATGTCTAAGTTTGCCTTTTGGGAAAAACGACCCGAATTGTCATCGTAGTACTCCTTCAAAATTTTAGTCCGAACTGTATAACCTAGGCTGATCAGTGCGTCCCTAAAACCTCGCTGATCTTGGGGGTCTTTTAGCCCGGTGTACCAGAAAGCGTTAACCAGCATAGTGTCTGGTTTAGCCATGAAATAATCTAATACTCGTCGCGGATCAAAAAACCAACCATTTTTTTGCTGAGCGTAGAACATATTGTTCCCATCAACAAAAATGGAGAAACGACTTAACGAACAATGCATAGAAATTTGAGACTAAAGTCTTTGGCAGAGAATTTAATTGGAACTTTAAGTTTTAGTAACTTTAGTTTAGCAATTTTTATAAAGTCTTTATAAAGTTCGCTGACTTGCAGCTGAGTAGCTATTTAGCATTCTGTTCAGAGGGAGAAGCTAAATTTGTAAACTAGCACGAAGTATCTATCGTAATATCAAGTATTTTTATGCTACAAATTTGCATTAATTGCATCAAGGTTGTTCATACCTTATATGAGGTTATGCATGGCTCATAAATCCTAAGCACCCTAGCAACAGCAGTAGAAGCAACAATGTGGGGCAAGCCGAGATGGGACTGCAACGGGAACTTGAATTTGGATAGGTTTCACAATCTTTGCGATAACCTTTGAGGCTATGACGCTAACATCACGCTGTATTCTATGTTGTGGATCTACCTGCTTTCAGAACCTGGAACTCGAACCCCCAACGGCTAGACTTTTTCTGCTCAAAGGCTAGCTCCTCTAACCGGGGACTTTACAACTCAAGCTTGTAGCCCCTGAAGAGTGACAGAGTGAAGCCGGATGACCGTATTTTGGAATTTAGGGGGATGAGTCACTTTCAGCAAAAATGTAGTGATAAAGCTCATTAGGACTCGGCTCAGGGCTGTCATGGGCAAACTGAACAGCGTCGTCGACCACCGCTTGAATCTGGTGTTGGATGTTCTTCAGTTCCTCCAAGGTAGCTAGGTTTTGTTCTCTGAGGTAGGTGGTAAATTTCTTAATTGGGTCATGGACCAACCAGGCTTCCTTCTCCGACTTCGAGCGCAATTCGTCGGGATCAGCCAGGGAGTGCCCCCGGAAGCGGTAGGTGAGGGCTTCAATCAAGGTTGGACCTTCCCCAGCCCGAGCCCGGGCGATCGCGGTTTGTGCTGCGGTTCGGACTGCCAACACGTCCATACCATCCACTTCTACCCCTGGCATGCCGAAGACACTGGCTTTTTTATAAATTTCAGGCTGGGAGGTGGCTCGCTCGTGGGACATGCCAATAGCCCACTGGTTATTCTCTACCACGAAGAGGATGGGCAGGTTCCACAGGACCGCCATATTGAGACACTCAAAGAACTGGCCGTTGTTAGTTGCCCCATCCCCAATAAAGCAGGCGGTCACCTGATCGGCGGTGTCTTCTCCCAGAGCTTCTCGCCGATACTTTGTTTGCAGGGCAGCACCCGTGGCAACCGGAATTCCTTCAGCCACAAAAGCATACCCGCCCAGTAGGTTGTGCTCAGCAGAAAACAGGTGCATAGAGCCGCCTCGACCTTTACTACACCCGGTTGACTTACCAAATAATTCAGCCATGACCTCACGCGCAGGGACACCAGTACTGAGGGCATGAACATGGTCCCGGTAGGAGCTACAGACATAATCTTCACCAGGGCGCATAGCCTTAATCACGCCCGTTGCCACTGCTTCTTGGCCGTTGTAGAGATGGACGAAACCGAACATCTTGCCGCGATAGTACATCTCCGCACACTTGTCCTCAAACAAGCGTCCTAAGACCATATCCTTGTAAAGCAGCAAACCCTCCTCTCGCGTTGTTGCCGTAGAGTCTGCCTGGAAAGTGGGTAGTGTCCGTTCTTGAACCATTGGTTAGATTATGCCCTTGCAGTAGTATTCAAACTGCCTTCTATCAAGATAACCTAGGGTTTCAAGTCGAAGCGTATCAAGATGAACAGACAGATGGCTAGGCTATTCTTGCTTAACCTGCACATTCGCTCATGATACTGCCGCTGGGGTCAAAATGCCCTGCTGGGGTGACCTAGACCAAATAGCTTGCAGTTTAGTGCTAATTTACCCGTCTGGTACCTGATCTGGCCCCTCAACCCCCCAAGTTTGGGGGGCCGCCATCGGGGCAAGTGTGTAACTCCTGAGCTAAATCAAACGGCTAGACAAAGTAATTTCTTAGTGTCAGCGGCTTGAGGATTCAGGCTTGCCGATTAACTTTTTCTGTCACTTAGACCACTGTGCTCTTGTGCAACGGGTTACTATAATGTCACCGCTTTGCAGATTCAACCGCTTTTAGATACATTTAGATGCTCATTGCCGAGGACGTGGATTGTGCAGATTCCCCTCGATTATTATCGAATTCTTGGTGTGCCGATTCAAGCAACGGCTGAACAGTTGCAGCAGGCTTACTGCGATCGCGCTCAGCAGCTACCCCAGTATCATTACTCAGAGGCGGCGATCGCCGCGCGCAAACAACTGCTAGAAACTGCCTACAACAGGCTCTCTGACTTGGAGCAGCGTCAGGCATACAATGCCACATTTTTGGCCAAAACTGACCCGTCTGAATCTCAAGCTTTTGATCCGCTAAAAGAGGACTTAGGCGGGACCTTATCCGCAGAGGTGGCAGGTGTTAAACCAACTGGAATTGAAATCCAAGATGATCAGTTAACGGGTGCTTTACTGCTTCTCCAAGAACTGGGGGAATACGAACTCGTACTTCAGTTAGGATGCCCTTATCTAAGAAGCGGTATTTTAGACCTTAAGCATCAGCGTTCAGGCAGTGTGCTGTCAGAGGCAGACATTGTACTCAGCGTTGCGTTGTGTGATCTAGAGTTGGGCCGGGAGCAATGGCAGCAAGGCCAGTATGAAAAGGCGGCCCAGTCTTTGCAGGCGGGGTTGGAATTGCTTTTACGAGAAGGCTTATTTTCTAGTGTTCAAAGTGAGATCCGGACCGATCTGGATAAACTGCGTCCTTACCGAGTCTTAGAACTTCTAGCCCCTACAGACAACCAGGCGAAGCGGCGTCAAGGTCTATTGCTGCTGAAGGACATGCTGGAAGAACGGGGTGGCATTGATGGTAGCGGTAACGACCATTCCGGCCTCAGCGTCCATGAGTTCTTGAGGTTTATCCAGCAGCTTCGGAGTTACTTGAGTGTTACAGAGCAACAGGAATTATTTGAGCGTGAAGCTCGTCGTCCTTCTGCCGTAGCAACTTACTTGGCTGTCTATGCCCTAGTGGCCCAAGGTTATGAGCAAAGACAACCTGCTTTAATTCGCCGGGCCAAGGCAATGCTGTTGCGCTTGAGCACCCATCAAGATGTGTACCTAGAGCAGGCCGTTTGTACCTTACTGCTCGGTCAACCGGAAGCTGCCAATCAAATCCTAGAACTCAGTCATGAATACGATTCCCTTGCATTCATCCGTGAGCATTCGGTAGATTCGCCCGACTTGATTCCAGGGTTATACCTTTACACCGAACGGTGGTTACAGGATGAAGTTTTTCCCTATTTTCGAGATTTGGCCGATCAGACAGTAGACTTAAAAGCCTATTTTGCTGACAAGCAAGTCCAGAGTTACCTAGAAACCCTCATGGCCGAAACAACCTCGGCAGTGTCCTCAGGACAAGCTGTCTTGGCTGCAGGTATGGCAGAACCAGCTAAAGATAGGTCACTCAAGCCTGGACCGGGGGAACCAGTCCGGGGTGTGCAAACTCCGGCAGCGAAGATGGCTCCTACGGATCGGGCTGAAACCCCAGCCCGATCCCAACCTGCAGCGCTACGGCCTGAGTTTTCCCCTCGATCCTCTACAGAGGAGTTGGTCTCTAATAGTCTTGACAGAAATAATCAGTTAGCTTCCCGGTGGCAGCGATTAGGCTTGGGTGCTGCACAGAGACTGATACAGCCTCAGACTGAAGCGGTGGCCCCGGCCAGCACAATGGCAGTGTCTAGTCCTTCCCCCAGGCGATTGAACCGGCGAGGTCATCCTGGTCCTGCAACACCATCTGGACAGAAATCTAAGCCAGTCGGGGGTCCAATCAGGGGCAAGGTCGGCAATCAATCCCGAGTCCGCAAACCCCCACGCCGCTCAAGCTTAAGGTTATCAAGACCAGGCCACCAGGTTCAAACCCTAGGATTTATTGCCCTAGGTTTACTGGTAGTGGGGGCGCTGACAGCGACCATTGTTTATGCCCTCCGAGAACTTCAATCCCGACCGACCTCCCCTGCGACTCAAGAGCTACCGCTTGTGGAGCTAGAACAACCCCCTCTGCCGATTCCTATCCCCCAACCCCAGCCTGTGAGTCAGCCGGGCGATCGCCCAACCTCTGGGGGAAATCAACCCTTAAATCAAGAGAGCGTCCGGCAGCTAGTTCAATCCTGGCAGGCAACTAAAGCAGTGGCCCTTGGCCCCCAACGAACCACAGATGGATTGGCCCAAGTCTTGACGGGGCCAGCCCTGACTGAGTGGAATACCCGCGCCCAGCAGGCAAAGGCAAACGACTGGTACTGGCAGTACAAGCTGAACCGTCTGAACGTCAACGCGGTCAATTCAATCAGTTCCAATCAAGCTAGTGCGGTCGTAACCGTGAATGAAACGGCTAACTTTTTTCAGCAAGGGCAGCGACAGTCAGGGTCCTCCTACGCAGACACCTACCAGGTCAGGTACAACCTGGTCCGCCAAAAGGGCCAGTGGCTAATTCGGGAAATGAAGGTTTTGTAAGCCATAGCACGATTTCTCCTGGCCTCAAAAACAAATTCATGAAGTTTAGCGAGTTAATCCAAAAACTGGGCCAGGCAGCAATAGACAATAGCCTCACCTGGCAGCAATCTAGCTTGGCTGCTCTCGATCCAGAGATTGTTGGGGTTGCAGCCCTGAGCAAGGCAGCAGCAGGTACCCTCAGCTTTGTCGAGAACAGTCGCTTTGCGGCTGGCATTGCCCAAACCCAGGCCAGTGCGTTGATCTTACCCAGGGAAATCAGCCTCCAGGCTGAGGCCAATTCTAAGAGAATTGCCTGGATTGCGACGGCCCAGCCGCGATTGCTGTTTGCCCAGGCGATCGCCCTGTTCTATCAGCCCTTTCAACCCGCCCTGGCCATTCACCCCACAGCAGTCATTGATCCGACGGCCCGGATTGGCGCAGGCGTCTTTGTGGGACCGTATGTAACCCTTGAAGCTGGAGTCCAGATTGGCAATAACGTCTGTATTCACCCGCACGTGGCAATTTACCCTGATGTCAAAATTGGCGATCGCACAATCTTACACGCCAACTGCGTGATTCATGAGCGAACTCAGATTGGGCCTGAGTGTGTGATCCACAGTGGAGCTGTGATTGGGGCGGAGGGATTTGGCTTTGTCCCCACCCGCGAGGGCTGGTTTAAGATGCCGCAGTCAGGCTGTACCGTCCTGGAAGCAGGCGTGGAGGTGGGATGCAACACCACCATTGATCGGCCCGCCGTAGGGGAAACCCGCATTAGTGCCGGCAGCAAAATTGACAACCTGGTCCAGATCGGCCACGGCTGCCAGATCGGTCGCCACTGTGCGATCGCGGCTCAGGTGGGGCTGGCCGGACGGGTGGAGTTAGGCGACTGGGTGATCCTGGCCGGTCAGGTGGGGATTGCGGATCAGGTCAAGGTCAGGGATGGGGCGATCGCCTCGGCCCGGACAGGCATTATTAGCGATGTCGAAGCGGGGGCGGTTGTCTCTGGCTTCCCTGCCGTTCGTCACCAGGTCTGGTTGAAAACAACGGCTCTCTATCGCCGTCTACCGGATCTGTACCGGACGCTGAAGCAGATCCAGCACCACCTGAACCACCCAGGACCAGTAGACTAAAATAACCGAGTCCAGATGTTCGCGTTGGGGAAACATGCAAATTCAAGAGTTGGCCCGTCAGCTCAATGCCCAGGTTGATGCTGCTCTAGACCTACAGATCACGGGTGTCAGCACAATCGAAGACGCGGGTCCCACTGATGTGACATTTTTGTCCAACCTCAAGTACATCCGTAAGCTCAAGGACTGTCAGGCAGGCGCGATCTTAGTCTCCAATACTTTTGCGGGTCCTTTACCGATGCCAGCCCTCCGGGTCGAAAATCCCTACCTGGGATTTGCCCAGGTGATTGAGCTATTTCACCACAAGCCCAGTCCCCGGCGTACGGTACACGCCACAGCAATTTTGGGTGAAGGGGTTGTTCTGGGCGAGAATGTTGCAATTGGTGCCTATGCTGTGATTGGCAATCAGGTCCAGATTGGCAATGATGTCACGATCTATCCGCACTGCATGATTTACGAGGGTGCGGTCATTGGAGCAGGTTCAACCCTCCATAGTCATGTTGTGGTCCGAGAGCAGGTCCGCTTGGGCCAGCGGGTGATTCTTCAAAATGGGGCTGTGATTGGCGCAGATGGCTATGGGTTCGTGCCCTGCCGGGATGGGACGTTCTACAAAATTGTCCAGGCAGGCACCGTGGTCCTAGAAGATGATGTAGAAGTTCAGTCCCAGACTACGATTGACCGGGCCACCATTGGCGAGACGCGCGTGGGCCGGGGGACAAAAATCGACAACCTAGTGCAGGTCGGTCATGGTTCCACAATTGGGGAACATACGCTGTTGTGTGCCCAGGTTGGCTTGGCTGGCTCAACCAAGGTGGAAAATCATGTTATTCTGGCTGGCCAGGTGGGCGTCACAGGCCACTTAACGATTGGCGATCGCGTTGTAGCAGCAGCCAGAACCACCATCATTCAATCCGTTGCTCCCGGAGCCCAGGTTGCTGGCTATCCGGCCATTGGACACCAGCAGTGGCTCCGGGTCATGGCTGAGCTGAAGAATTTGCCCCAAGTCGTTCGTAGGCTGAGAAAGCTGGAACAGAAGTTGGCAGCTCATGCTCCTGCTGAGCAGGCTAACTCAGATACTCAGCCATAACCTCCCCAGGTGATAGATCCCTATCCATAACGAAGAAACAAACATCCAAAAGTACAGTGGCTGGTCGCCCTCAAGCTTTGAGAACTTCCTAAACCTTTTTTACCAGTGTCGCAAATTGCAACTCTCAATGGTGAATCGTACTAAATCCCGACGGCTACGGGATGATTTATGCTTAAATTTTAAGATCAAGCTCGGCTACTGCTGAGTGAGTAGGGAAGTCGAAGGTTATGGGACGCGAGACCGTTACTTTATTGTCAAGGCGGGAGCTGGACAAAATGCGTCAGGCCGGGCAGTTTGGCGCTGAACTGCTCCAGCGATTGGCAGCTTTGGTCAGGCCAGGGGTGAGTACTCTAGAGTTGAATGACCAGGTAGAGAGCTGGACAAAGGCTCACGGAGCCAGGAGCGCCCCCCTGGGCTACCAGGGGTTTCCCAAATCTATCTGTACCAGTGTCAACGAAGTGGTTTGCCACGGTATTCCCAATGCTAAGCACATTCTTAAAGAAGGAGATATTGTCAACATTGATGTAACGCCAGTCGTGAACGGATATCACGGCGATACGTCCAAAACCTTTTGTGTTGGGCAACCTTCCCCGACGGCACAAAAACTGGTCGAAGTGACCGAAGAGTGCTTGAGACGGGCAATTGCCGAAATTAAGCCCGGCGCTCGCATTGGCGATATTGGGGCTGCGATTCAGACCTATGCTGAGGCCAACGGGTTTTCTGTGGTCCAGGACTTTGTTGGCCACGGGGTGAGTCACATCTTCCACACCGCGCCTCAGGTTCCTCACTACGGCAAGCGTGGAACTGGCCTGCGCCTGCGGTCGGGCATGGTCTTTACGATTGAACCGATGATTAATGAGGGCACGTGGGAGGTCGAGGTTTTAGGAGATGGCTGGACCGCAATCACAAAGGACCGCAAGCTGTCTGCCCAATTTGAGCACACCATCGCAGTGACTGAATCCGGCGTTGAGATTCTGACCCAACTCTAAACTTGAGCAGGTGCTTTGGAGCGATCGCCCAGGTGAATACTCAAAGCTCAAAGCAAATTTCACCAGCGATCGCAGACAGTAAAAACGTTCGTATACAGAGAGGGACTTACCTCCCGTTCGGTTGTATTTCCATGACCACAACTGAAATACGAGTCTGGCAGCGTAGTGAAAGCTAAGTCGTATCCAACTTCGAATTGGGACCCTTTGAAGTAAGGGTAGGGCTGTCCTTACCTATTTTGAGTTCTCATCTGAAGGACGTTGATGTTGATACAGAGCAACCTGAAGTTCTTGAACTGGCAGAAAGAACAAGAAGAGCGGGCAGAATTGCGACGGGCCATCTTCAGGGTACTCACTCGCAGGTCGGCTAACTTACTACTTCGCCTAGATGTAAATCAGCCTACAATCCTGTGGAAGTTCAACAGGATTGAGAATAAAGTTGATCAACTCTTAGAACGACTAAGATAGGCATTACTCTGAAATAGACTTCTTGAGGAAGTCAATAAATACCCGAACTTTAAGCGGAACATAAGTACGGGAAGGATAGACAAGCCAAGCTGCGGTGCTGAAGTCAGTTGCTGTCACGTCGTAATCTGGAAATACATCGATCAGTGTGCCAGTATGCAAATCTTTATCAATCAGCCAGTTTGGAAGTAAGGCCAAACCCATCCCCGCGATTGCACACTGCTGCAGGGCGATGGCATTTGAGATAATGGTGTGCCCACAGACAGGGATTTCGCTCATATTTCCATGATTGTCCCTGAATATCCATCTGGACCGGAAGCCTGCTAGCGGAAAAAGGAGACAGTTATGTTGCCCCACATCACTGGGTCGTCTCGGCTGACCACACCGCTGTAAATACTGTAGGCTAGCGCAAACCGAATAGTGGGTTCGCAGGAGTTGCTGGGCGATTAGGGTCGAGTCTGCGAGTAGTCCAAGACGAACTGCAATATCAATTCTTTCAGCAAACAAGTCAACGACTTTGTCGGTGAGTAACAAATCGACTGCGAGATCGGGATAGATCGTTCCAAAGTTAGGCAATAGCGGCACGATGCACTTCTGTCCAAAAGAAACAGAAGTCGTCACGCGGAGGGTTCCCTTGGGCTGCCCAGACATGTCCGTGGCTAGATTGATCGCCTGCTGCATCTCCTCCACCAGTGGCTCGATGCGCTCAAAATAAGCAGTTCCCGCTTCAGTCGGTGATAACTGGCGTGTCGTTCGCTGGAATAGCCTGACTTCAAGTTCTGCTTCTAGTCCTGCGATCGCCCGCGATACCGAAGAGGAGTCAATATTGCGATCACGGGCAACCGCAGCAAAGCTACCCTGCCTCATCACCTCAATAAAGATTTGTAGCACTGATAAATCCATGATCATTCATGCGATACCTACATGAGTCTAATGCTGGAACTCATATTTATTGATTATTTTGCAGCAAGTATAGTCTATTGAGTACAGGTATGGAGGAAGCATATGAGTCGAGTTGGATTACTGGGAACAGGGGCAATGGGAATGCGGATCGGGCAAAATCTTCTCAGTGCCAACCATGAGGTTGTCGTCTACAACCGCACAGCAGCTAAGGCGATGCCCTTGCTGAACCAGGGGGCAGTTTATGCACCAACCCCCAGGGAAGCCGCTGAGCAAGCCGACATTGTCATGAGTATGGTGACCAATAACGATGCATCACAAACCGTTTGGCTTGATCCAGAAACAGGTGCAGCAATGGGGCTGGGTAAAGGTGCGATCGCCATTGAATCCAGCACGTTGACTGTTGATTGGACGAGAGAACTAGCAGCAGAAATTGAAAGTCGTGGGGCAGCATTTCTGGATGCTCCTGTGGTCGGCTCTCGTCCGCAAGCAGATGCGGGGAGACTGATCTATTTGGTTGGAGGTAATGCAGAAACCTTGGCCCAAGCTCAAGCCATTCTGCTATCCGCAGGCGCAACCATCCATCATGTCGGCTCGATCGGTCAAGGGATGGCGATGAAACTCGCCGTCAATGCACTGTTTGGCATCCAGGTTGCAGCATTGGCAGAAATCACCGCGATGTTGGCTAACAATGGGATAACTAGTACAAAAGCATTAGAATGTTTGGGCGATTTGCCCGTCATCAGTCCAGCCGCTAAGGGTGCAGGGAGTCTCATCCTGGCAAACAATCATGCCCCAATGTTCCCAATTGATTTGGTGGAGAAAGATTTCCGCTATTTCATCCAGACCGCACAAGCGGTTGATGCTGCAACTCCAGCATCTACTGCCATTCATGATATTTACCAGCAAGCGATCGCCAAAGGATATGGCAATGACAACATTACAGGGGTTGCTCAACTTTTCACCTAATTGCTTTGTCTGGTGAAACCTTAACGTTCAGTGCCAAAGTTGCGGTCGAATCAAATCAGAGGCAGCCTTAGAAGTCGATCACGTTATTTCTCTAGCAAGGGGTGGCTCCAACGACATTAGCAATCTACAAACGCTCTGCCGCCAGTGTAACCAGGAGAAAAAGCACCATTTTGACCCGCGTTTTCAACGCCAATTTGACTTATAAACCCTGGGAGCCTCTTTTTAATCTTGCATCCTAGTAAGCAACGAGCAATCTGATGAACGCCTTCGGTCGAGCTTTTAGCTTGAAGTTCCAAGAAAAAAGCTTGGAGTTCCGGACTCAAAACTTGAAGTTCCGAGAAAGAAGCTTGAAGTTCTGAGAAAAAAGCTCGACCTTCCAGGCTCAAAACTTGAGGTTCCAAGTTCCAGGCTCGGCTTTTTGAGTTCAAAGCTTGAGGTTTCGAGTTTAAAGCTTGAATTTCCAAGTTTTGAGGTTCAACCCTTGTGCTCTGAACTTGGAAC
Organism: Thermosynechococcaceae cyanobacterium; assembly: GCA_041748155.1. GTDB lineage: Bacteria > Cyanobacteriota > Cyanobacteriia > Thermosynechococcales > Thermosynechococcaceae > JBGTDT01. Next base: position 36,753 of record JBGTDT010000063.1, read on the forward strand.
AAGGCAGTAAAGATGTCAAAAAGTATTTGTTAGCGAGGTTAAGACCTGGCTAAACCTGAAACGACTGCAAGTGAAGGTACTGGTCGCTTACAGGCAGCTTCTATACTGCGGAACTCTATCGTCACCTAGCAAGCAGTTTAGCCAATTGAGGTAAACTGAATCAAAAGCTTGCACCGGGCTTGTAGTGATGCTGTCAGTTGAGCAGCTTATAGAAGAGGCGTTATCCTTCCTTAAACTATGTCTACTATCAAATCCCAAAACCCTGATCGGCCCTCTGAAACTAGCCCCGGTGTTCCTTTTGAGATTGATGGGGACGATCCGCAGGGTAGGTATCTCGATTTAAACCCGAACTTAGCTGAAGGTAAAGCCTTACAGCGGACTCAGGACATAGATCTAGACGATCCAACACAGTGGATAACTGTTGTTGAGGATGAGGAAGAATTTGACCCTGGGACTGAAAAATTAAAACAACAGGGCTGGCAAGTTAAGACCGTCTCGCAGCTCAGGCAAGAAGTTGAGCATCTCGCAACTCAGAGCGAGACCCGTTGAGTCGATGGCTTTTCCAAATTCATCCTTTGGTGGCTAGCCAAGACTTACCAGGAATTCCTTCAGAACTAAGGGCAAAGTTTTGGGTTGATTATCGTTGTGCTCTATCTTTGGACCCGCATCGCTCTAGTGGAATTCCTAACCACAGTCTAAGCGGAGCGTTGGTTCACTATCGCACCTTGGAGATCAATTGGGCTAGAACTGCGTACAGGCTGGTGTATAGAGCTTACGCAAAACCAGCACCCCGCCGGGTTCTGGTGCTAAGCTTTGACGAACATGACCCAGCCTACGATAAAGCGATCGCCAGAGCTAGGAAAAAGCGGTAAAGTTTTAGATCTATTGCTGCGCTTTGCTTCCAAGCCAAGTAGGCTAGAGCTGAGGGGACTGTAGGTGCCAGGATGTAGATTGCTCGTAAGCGTAGGCGACTTGTAGCAGTAGATCTTCGCGCAGTACGTTGCCAACCACCTGCAGACCAATTGGTAGACCTTGCCGATCAAACCCACAGGTCAAACTTAGACCCGGTAGCCCTGCCAAGCTCACCGGAACTGTCATCAAGTCAGAGAGATACATTGTCAGCGGATCGTCGGTTTTTTCTCCAGCCTTAAAGGCAGTGGTTGGGGCAGTGGGCGAGACCAAGACATCCACTTGCTCAAAGGCTTGCTCAAAGTCCCGCTTAATTAGGGTTCTGACTTTTTGCGCCTTGAGGTAATAGGCGTCGTAATACCCGGCTGAGAGGGTGTAAGTGCCAATCATGATCCGGCGTTTCACTTCCAAACCAAAACCCTCAGCCCGGGTTCGCGTATACATAGACAGGAGATTATCTGCGTCCTCAGCCCGGAGGCCGTACTTAACGCCGTCATAGCGAGCCAGATTAGCGGAGGCTTCCGAAGGGGCAATGATGTAGTAGACAGGCAGACCGTAACGAAAACGGGGACAGGAAATCTCCTGAACTTCTGCACCTAAGGCTTGAAGTTGTTGAATTGCCTCACGAACGGCTTGCTCAACGACTGGATCTAACCCTTCTCCAAAGGTTTCTTGAATCACCCCCACCCGTTTGCCTTTCAAGTCTGGGATCAGGGCCTTGGTATAATCAGGAATCTTGACGTTCAAGCTGGTTGAGTCCTGGGGATCGTGTCCGGCGATCGCCCCCAACAGAATTGCCGCATCTTCCACACTGCGGGCCAGGGGTCCAATCTGATCTAAGGAAGACGCAAAGGCAACCAGGCCATAGCGCGAAACCAGGCCGTAAGTTGGCTTTAACCCGACTACACCACAAAAAGACGCAGGCAGCCGGATTGATCCGCCCGTATCGGAACCAAGGGCAACGACACATTCCGCTGCGGCCACTGCGGCGGCAGACCCGCCAGAAGAGCCACCGGGCACCCGCGACTGGTCCCAAGGGTTTGCGGTAACCTGGTAGGCTGAGTTCTCGGTGGAACTTCCCATCGCAAATTCATCCAGGTTGGTCTTGCCCACCATGACCGCTCCGGCGGCGGCCAGCTTTTGAGTCACGGTTGATTCGTAAGGCGGCACAAAGCCCTGGAGAATGTGGGAGCCACAGGTGGTTGGAATGCCCTGGGTGCAGAGGTTGTCTTTGATTCCAACCGGAATACCCGTCAGCAATCCAATATCTTCCCCGGCTGCCAGTTTGGCGTCAACCTGTTTAGCCTGCTGTAGGGCGCGATCGCCCGTCACCGCTAAAAAACTATGCAGCTTTGGTTCTAGCTGTTGAATACGGGCTAAAGCCGCTTGCGTAATTTCGGTACAAGAGCGCTCTTTGCTCACCAGTTGTTGATGCAGCTCCCGGATCGATGCCATGCAGTGAGTTCTTTTCGCTTAGGTGTGCAACCCTAGTATAGGGTCATCGCACTAGGGAGTGTTTTAAAACTACAACCACAACAAGATAGAGGCTAGAGTCAGCATAGCAAGGTAGTTTTCAGCCTTCTTTTCATAGCGAGTTGCGATGCGACGAAACTGCTTGAGCCGATTGAAACAACGCTCAACCTGA
>JBGTDT010000064.1:0-3322 GCA_041748155.1 Thermosynechococcaceae cyanobacterium
ACCGGTTCGATGTCGTAACAACGACCTTTGTAGCGGTCCATGTCAGTCAGCAGATCCGTCCAAACCGTTGTCCAGGTACCTGTAGAGGACTCAGCAGCTACCGCAGCTCCAGCTTCTTCAGGCGGAACACCAGGTTGGGGAGTGACCCGGAAAGCTGCCAGAATGTCCGTATCTTTGGGCGTGTAATCCGGGGTGTAGTAAGTCAACCTGTAGTCTTGAACTCCAGCCTTGTACCCGGCTTTAGATTGAGTTTTCGTTTGCGAATATGACATATGTTTCTCCCTGTAAGCGCTTAATCTTGACTGATACTTCAGAGCTTATTAGGCTGCCTTTATAATCTAGGGCGCAGCACCACTTTCCGAATTCGTCATCCATGAAAGTACTCCCCTTGCACTTTAGACATAATAGAGCTGCTTCAAACTGGGCTCGTTTGGTTCCTCCGTATAAGCTTACAGCTTACTGTAGTACACGAAGAATCCAAAATCAATAAGCCAAACATCGAATCTTGTATGCATGTTATAGATTTTATTTATAGGTGTATAGGCACGACAGTTGTAGATAATTTCTAAGGAGTGTTTCATGGTCGATGCGCTTAAAACATTTAGCAATATCGGTATCTAGCACGTATTTTTGCGTTTCGACTGAACGCATCGCACCCCATTTACTGAAGTCACGGAAGACGCCAAGTCTCAGCAGACCACCGTCCAAGATTGATTTAGAGCGACAGTGAAACCAGTACCGTAATAGGGTCCGTTGGCGAGCACGATCAGCAGCGCTGAGAGGTGCAACTCGCGGCGGGAGGGCACCTATTCCTCCTACCAACGTTGCCTCATCACTGTCTACCTGCCGCAAACCCCCGCTCTACACCAGCAGCGTAATTTTCGAGGTGAGATTCAATCCAGGTGCCAGTACCGGGATAGCTAAGCTCTGTTGCTGTCCTCACCGCAGCCAGCCAGCTCTGTAAAAGGCGTTCCTGCTGCCTGGACCGCTTCTAAACCTTGGAGGACATGCAGGGGTACGGATATTGGTGCGGTAGCTTCCTACAAAAAGTCCACTCCTGCGGGCCAGACAATCTGGTTGTCCTCGCAGGAGATATGACCTGTATCCAAACGGTCTTCTCCCGTCCAATTGACCTCACCACTTAACCGATAGTCCCAGGGAACCATAAAGTGGAGGATCAGGTATTGCAGCCAGGCGATGGAGTGGTAAAACTTCTCGCCGCCATCCCACTGAATTTCTCTACCATCTGGAGTCGGAATCCACTGACACCAGAGTCCTGGTTGCTCAGTAAGGGGCTTGTTGTAGTCCACTACCGACACCCAGTTATTTTGTTTATCCGATTGATTCACAAAGTAGCCCCCCCTCCTGTCCCAAGGGCAGCGCCACAGCAACTCTGGCTGGGTCTGGGACAGTTTGCAACACTGCTACATTTCGCTTGATTCGCCGAGCGCGAGCAAACTCCAGCAAGTAAAGCACTTGGCTATCAAACAGGGGTTTATCCAGGGTGAAGCTCCCATCGGACTTGGTTGTGTAGCCCATCTAGTTTCCTCCTCTGAGCAGTTGGAGATTTTGACTACTTGGAAAAAGATACAGGTTAATGAAGAGCAACTGTTTCGGATGCGTCAGAAGCTATACTTCAAACTATAGATGTGTAGTAGCTACAGTGACTTATGAGTTCCACCAGTGACGCTCAAAAGCAGGCCAGTAAGCGATATAAGTCTACAGCACAGGGACAGCAATCCCAGCGCCAAGCTGTGAAAACCTATCTGGCAACCGAGCAGGGACAAGAAGCACTCAAGCAGGCTCAAGAAAAGTTTGAGGCGAGTGAAAAGCGCAAAGCCTACAAACGGGAATGGATGCGGAAGCGCCGCGCTCAGCAGCAAGAGCAACAACAGTAGTAAGAATCTGCAACCCATCAGCAAAGTTACTCTAACCAGCTAGTAGGCTGGTTTTTTCGTGCCTGATTCCTGGAAATATCCTCTAAAAGCATTGACTATATAGATACACTCGTGTACTATATAGATATAGATATAGATATAGATGGGATAAGGTTGCTGTTCATCAGAAAACAAGGAAACTGCTGATACTGCAGCCATTGGGGAGACCCTGATGCCTACACAAGGCTGAAAACTATAACTGATTCAAAACTTCTCCCACGCAAACGGAGAGCGTCCCACCGACCAAAGTAGACCGCTCTCCTACTCACTGACATGAGGTAAATCAATCATGACACACGCAGAAGTGCAAACCATTGAAGTGCATGGAATTCCAAGGACAGAATACCGCTACGACCCAGAACATTCCACTGACTTAGAGGAAAGCTATAGCCCCAACCTGAAGCTCATTCATCAAGGCGAGCAGGACAAGCTAAACTGGATGCCGCCACGCTTTCCCACAAATGCCGAGTACCTGAGAGGTTACAAAGCTCCTGGCGCACATTACATTACTGAGATGCAGGATGACTCCGCAGAACGGAGTCACTTCCTGATAACCCTGATTCATCGAAAGACGAGGGAAGAGAAACTGGTAGACCTGCTGACAGATGCTTATAGGTTTGCCACGATTCGTAATATCCTCAACTGCTATTTAGATCGTGAGTGGGGAGTATTTGAAGTACTAGACATGGATATACCATTCTGACCGCTAGCACAGCAATTCTGTCGGGGCTAGGCAATGATTCATGTCTAGCCCTTGCCTATAGAGAGTGAAAGCAATGGATAACATCATCGAAAAAGTAAAAAAGCTGCTGACAATGGCAGAGCAAGGAACTGAGCATGAAGCTGCTGTCGCTGCTGCCAAAGCCCAGACCTTGCTGATGCAGCACAACATTGACCTGAGCCAGATTGATACGGGAGACCCAGAGGCCGATGAGCAAGTCCGTGAATGGTTGCTAGAGGCGATGAGCCGGAGGCAGATCTGGAAAGGTAATCTAGCTCATGCGATCGCCCAGGCAAACTTTTGTAGGATGTGGTGGCTAGACTCCGATATTAAACTTGTAGGCAAAGAGCACAACGTCCAAATCGCTCATCATCTCTACGACTACTTGGTTGAAGCTTTAGAACGAGTCACGAAAGAGGCTCTAGCAGTGGAAAGACAGAAACAGCAAGACATGCTGCATCTCTTCAACCACCGGGCCTGGTCCAACAGCTTCCAGTTGGGCTGTGCCCATCGTCTCTGTGATCGTCTGCGGGAGCAGAAGCAGCGTATGCAGACGGAGGGCTTGTCTGGAGCCAATGTCAGCGCCCTCACCTGTGTTGAGGCTTACCAGCGGGAGGCAGAGGCGATCGCCCAATGGATGGTCAATCATAACATCCAACTGGGT
>JBGTDT010000065.1:0-8372 GCA_041748155.1 Thermosynechococcaceae cyanobacterium
AGGGGTAGCAACGGATGGGTTGCGCGAGGATCTTGAATCCCTGGGTCTTCAGATTGTTTCTTTTAATCCTAAGCAAGCAGAGGTAGCAGCTCAGTTGTGGCAACAGACCAAGGCTCTGGGATTATCCCTAGGAGATCGTGCTTGTCTTGCTCTGGCTTTGGAGCTAGGAGCTACCGCAATTACGGCTGATCGCATCTGGCAAGAACTTAGCCTCGGCGTTGCAATTCGAGTCATTCGTTAACTGCTGAGGCCCTAGAAGGTGTTATGCACTTTGCACTGCCAAGTCAGCAAATCGTCTAAGTGTGAGGATGGCAAAAGCAACGAGATGAAATCCAACCAAGGTATCTGCCAGGCGTTCATAATCCCTCGCCAATCGTCTGAACCGCCCCGCCCATGCGAAACTTCGCTCGACTACCCACCTGCGAGGTAACAGAACGAATCCTTTCTTGGCTTCTGGTAGCTTCACCACTTCCAATTGAATGCCATCTGCTGCTGCATCCTGGGCAGCTTGCTCTCCAGTGTAACCTTGATCCACAAAGGCAATTTCCACCGTCTCTCCGGTGACCTGCTGGACTTGTTGCGCTAATTCCTGTACTTGCGCTCGGTCTTGCTCATTAGCCGGGGTCACGACCAGTCCTAACAAATACCCCAAGGTATCGACCGCTATATGAACTTTGCTGCCCTTCTTGCGCTTGCCTCCGTCGTATCTTGCTCGCCTGCCACTTTCAGGAGTTGATTGCAAAGTGCGACTATCCATAATCACCGCAGAGGGCTGTTCATTTCGCCACTCTGTCAGGCGCAACAATGCTCTGAGGCCATCCACAATCGCTTCAAACACACCAGCTTTGAACCATCTCTGGGTTTGTTGATACACCGCTGCCCAAGGTGGCAAATGGTGCGGCATCAAGCGCCAAGCACCACCTGAGCGAATCGTCCATCGTAGTCCATTGAACACTTCTCGTAGGCTGTATTCTCTTTGGGGAGCCTCTTCGGTAATTAAGGTTAAATAGGGAGCAACAAATGCCCACTCTTCGTCGCTCACATCGGTTGGGTATACTTTTCTATCCATACACCTACGCTAGCGAACCTTTAAAGTGCATAACACGCTCTAGCCCTAATACTGCTTACTGTAAGATTCCAGCAGAGACGTAACCTACTAAAGTCTCAATATCGTAATTTTGATCGCGCATACACTATGTCTCTCCAGACTTGAGACTTGAGGTGTGGAGAGAGTAGCAATGGCACTCAATCTCAAGGCTTAAGTGTCTATACTTAATATCGCATATCCGAACCTAAACATCAATACCTAATAGGTGAAAAACAGATATAGATAGCTATCTTTTTCTAGTAAAGCAAGATAGCTACAACCACTGCAGCTAGGAGACTTCAACAACCTTACCATTTTCTTGTCTCCCCCTGTCATGTATAGAGATAAAGTGTACAAGCTGAAGATAATTAGACATAGATTTATAAGTAGTGAGAATCTGCGATCACTGATCAAACTCCTACTTCTGCTCTGAGTTTTCGGGCAGGTCTTTACCGACGTACCAGCTTTTTAGTTTGCCTTCTTGACGCTGGTAGGCATACCAATATGGGCCGTGTAGCTCTCCAGAAGCACATTTGCACTTAGGTTTTCCACAGCGAACCCACTCCAGTTGATAGACCACAGAGCCGAGGTGTTTTTGCTCGACCACCTCACGACCGGAGCGATGTGGCAAATCTTCCGGTCCTGACTGTCCCTGTTGCTGAATGGAGGTTGCCAGCCACTCCTGGAGGGCTTTCTGTTGGTCAAGCGGTAGCTCCTGAATGGCTTTTTGAGTTTGAGACAAGTTTGGAGAACGGGGCAGCATAGAATTTTAGTCTTATGTAACATTGATCTGGATCTTACATTACCTAAGACCACCCACTATTTTGACAACGCGATCACACCATCTCAAGGTACTCATCTTTCCCAAGAGCGCTGGTCAGCAGGTAAGTCTGACCAAGGATCTAAGGCCGCGATGAATCTGTCCGGGCCGTCGTTCCACCGCCACAGGACAATGTTATTGCCCCCGAAGGGGCGTGTAGAAGGAACGCGCACTCCTGCATAGCCATTAGCGATAAGTTTTGCAGACAAATCCCAGGTTGGAGGGCGCTGTTTTTGTACAAACAAGATCTCCTTCCAGGCACAAAAGAGGGTGTCTGTAGTGATAGAGCAGATTGCTTGCACCTGAGGGTCGGTCAAATCCACAATGCCTCTGACATTGACATCATAAGCACACAAAGTCCCTGGACGAATCCCCAAGTCTTGCTCATACTCAGAGATGGCTGTGATGTAATCCTCTGAGATGTACAACGCTTCTACACCAGGCTCATTGAAGCGCCCACCCTGTCGAGCTGCCCCAGCCCCACTCAGGGGCTGAAACGCCCATTTAGGAGCCAGCATCCGCCAGCAGCGACATCTGACATGGATTGTAGGAATCGTCAAGCGTATACTCCATCACTGAGCATTGACAGATGCGCCAGCACCGCGTTTGACTGCCCTGCTGCAACCAACTCCTCAGCGGTCTTGTTATCAAACCCACTGAGCGGCTGATGGCGGAACCAGAGAACAGCCCGCTGCTTGTCTCCCAGTAATTCTGCTGCCAGGGAAATGATCCTCGCTACTTCTCCCAGGCGCTCCTGCACATCTGGAGATTCAGGATTACGAGTAAGAGTATTGCGATGAAGTTTCGTGACCTGAGATAACCGAGCTAGGGACATGTGCAGCACCTGACTCATCATCTGGGGAGAAATCGCACCCGTTTGGGGTTCCATTACTTCAACTAAGAACGATGACAACATCACTTCATGCATAAACTGTGCATCTATTATACATTCTACGCACACTTGATGCACATAGGGCAAAGAGTATTTGGGAACTGTGCTGAAGATGAAGGGGAACGGTCATAGAATCTTCTATACGCCTGGTGAAGCCTTTCAATGGCGATCGCTTCAGGAGTTACCTTCTCAAAGACTTGCGATCACCCCCGAATCATGGATGTCAAACCCCAAGCGACCACAACCTCAGCCCCCACAGCTTTAGACTCAAGACTGGGTAACGTATCCAAACCAGCCCCTCCGTTTCATGTTGCCGTCTTAATTTTCGGTAATGTTTCAGACATGTAGATCGGAGTTAGACGGCCCGACCAAATTCAAAGCGATTGATGAACAGACCAATCACCGTATCATGCAGCCAGATTGACTTAGAAAAGCAAATTGTTTTGCGCGCCAACCGCTTAATGCGGGTTCTCAAGGTCAAATGCTTACGCTCAATTTTCTGGGTGTTGGCTTTGCCGACAGTATGATGCTTGTGATCTAACAACCGGAGATAGGCTCCCCAAGCATCTGTATAGAAATGTTCAATCCCAAAGGGTGCAAGCAACTGCTTGAGTTGAGCCAGCGCTGCGTCCTCATGGGGAGCAAGCACATAGGCCAGAACTTGCCCACTACAATGATCAATGGCATGCCAGAGCCACCGCTCCTGTTGTTTCGATTCAACAAAGCTCCACATTTCATCCAGCTCTGCCTCCTCAACCCGTACTACCATCACTAGGGCTGAAGACGTCTGTGTTTGGCCCAGCAATGCTGCGTTCACCTGCTCTAGGTGACGGGATTTTTTTTAATTCCTCAATCACTGTAGTGGGGCTGATTTTCAGGACTCGTGCAGTATCACGAATGCCACTGCCATTGACAGCCATATCAGCAATTTGTTGTTTGACCTCGGGTAAATAGCCTCGATAGGCATAGGTACGGATGAAGGTACAACACTTACAGTGAGAATTACGACACCTATAGCGCTGTTTGCCTTCTGGAGACTGACCATGTTTAACTACGTTGGTGCTTTCACACTTGGGACATTTGACGGGTTCAAGAACCATTGGACAAGTAGCAACTCGACTGCCTTCCAGTTTCTCCTACTTCCACAGGTCTAGAACACTACCTAATTTTCCATCAACTGGTGTTTGAGTTAGTTATTGACTTCATTCAACCGAGCCAGGTCATCGAGAGTCGCAGGTCTGCTAACTAGCTCTTTTAGCTGAGGCAGTAGGTCAGGAAATTGGCGCTCACAATGATAAAGTGCCTGATGCAGCCACCATGCTTTCTTGGTGGTTGACAACTGATCGATTGCTCGGATGGTGGCTTTATAAAGGCCAAACCTACTTTTGTAAGCTGATGGCTTTCTCATCTGTGAACGACTCCTAGACTTGATGACTTAGACCAAGTGAGAGTTGAGAGACCTAGCTTTTGACACAGTGCTCAAGTAGCACCCCGTCAACTACCAGAGTCCAGGTAGACAAGGGAGGATATTGTTACAAATTCTCCTCTGCGTCTACGGTGGCAGCGGGTGGATAAACTTGGTAAGGACTAACCGTAGGATCTAGCACTGATGCCATGCATAGCATTAATGAACCATCAGAAACGTGATCAATGTTTTCATGTTCTCCGGGTCCTGCGTCAATATCCCACTGAAAATACGCCTGCATGAAGGAGTGTCGTTCCTGCTCGTTTGTGAGAATTTTATCCAGTTCGAGTTCTTCGTAGTAACACTTAGTAGCTAAATCACGTCCATAACGGAGCAGAAAGGCTGCTACTTTACGTTGAGTTGAAGTTAGAGGGTTAGTTTCCATCTGCTTAATTAGATTTAGGCGACTTTGTTTTCTTCACTGATTGATAGCGAAACTTTCTATGCTGGACTATAGGTAGTTTGGCTCACCTTAGCTAATGTGAACGCTAGCATAGGGAAAGCTGCTAGGGGTTGAGGCAGAGGCAAGTGGGATCACATCCATGCTCTGCTCTTGACCCAGTAAAAATCGCTAGAGCAGCTTCAGCGGAAATGGTTGCTTCTGGCTGCAATTGATCCACAGCAGTAATAAAGTCACTGACCCAGAGAGGCATCGGCCATTCTGGATCGTCTCGATGCAGGTAAGTATCATGGGCATCCCAAACGCAGCTCTGGGTTACCTCCAGCCCAGCCCGTTTGGTCTGGGATGCAAGATAGTTAGCGATCGGGCAGCACTTAGGGTTACGAGGTCGTCCCACTTGATAATCCAGCCGCCTACTCGATAGCCAGGTTTGAAATTTGTCTATAGTCAGGGCGTTTTGAAGTGAGGATCTTAGTTTTCGTGACATGATTGGACCTCCTTGATAAGGCTAGTAATCGTTAGCTTCAGTGCGATCGCAGTTTATTCAGTGCTTTGTGTGTGTATTTGGTTGTTGAAGCGCTCGACGGTGCGCTCTAGTTGTAGAAGACTAAGATCTCCAGAGCAGGCCCTGACGACTTCAAAAATTTTGCTTTGAGTTTCTGAGCTAACAGCAAGGGTTTGAATTTCACCGATGTTGAACCTGGCAGCACTTTTAATGATTAGAAGGAGTGCCAGTATTTTGAGAGCATTGTCTTGAGCACGCTCAAGGATGGTTGAATCGAGCAGTTCGTACCCCTGAATTAAGGTATCGAGATTGCGTGACATTAGTTCAGCTCCTCTTGTTTAGCAGGCGATCGCAGTTTTTCTGTGAGTCTTAGTCTTGGTTCGGGACCTAGTTTTTGTCTTAGTCGCGGTCTTAGCCCCTTGCTGCTTTTTCCTGCCTGAGTTGCGCTTTGCGGGTTGCTTAGCTGGAGCCAGGAGTAATTGAGGGGAAAGACATGCAGAGCTAGCATCGACCACTGGAACCAGAGTAGCTTGGACAACATCAACGAGTTCATCCCAGGGGTTCATCTCCTCCAGGCCAACAGGTGCTGGACACAGGAGTTTAGAGATAGACCCTTCCGGCAGAGCAAGCTGGTAGTGTTCAATGTCTTCATGGTCAAGCCCCCGTAACCAGTCTCTTAACCCAACCAGGAAGTGGATCATAGTCCCAACCGCGATCGCACTGTCACGAACCCTAGCCGTGAGTGAGAAAGTCAAATTCCAGTAGTGATCCTGGGCATCTTGGTCGCTGAAAGTTTCCCACACGAGGGAGGCGGCGGTGACCAGGCGCTGATCGATTGAAATGATCATGATGGTTCTCCAGAGTAAAAACGTAGCGAGAATTGGAGTTTGAGAGAATTTGACCGCCCCTGCTAATCTTTCGGGGAGTGGAGCCAGTGGCCTCGGCACTCGGTCTATTCAGTTGTCTGTGTGTCTCATCTACACCTAATATCCCATATCTATATCTAGAAGTCAATCCCTAATGAAGAAATAATAGATATAGATAGTTTATCTTATCTCCAGACGGGCAAAATTGCTGAAACGGTTACAAGCTGGAAGGTGTAGCGCCAAGCCTTCAATATGCCAAAGTGTGTCAATCTTATGTAACATCTATAATCGAGATAGGGGGATATTGTTACATAAGAAAGATATTAGTTCAGGCTTTGATTGTACTGGCAGAGGCGATCGCTTCGTTGGTTTTTAGGTGAGGGATCTTAATCGAGAGGCCGTAACTTCCGTTGCTGATTTTGAGCTTGATTGGCTCTCGTTGAAGGTTTGCCTCATCTCTAAGCCACAAAACAAAGTCATCCATCGTCTTGATCCTTCCTGTCAACTTGTCGAAAAAGTGTTCTGGCTATATCGATGGACCAGAGGCCAATGGAGCGATTGCCCTCTAGAGTAGACGGGTAAATCATCAAACTTGATCTGGTAAAAACAGAGGCTTGGAAAAATAGAAGCAGGTTACACTGCGAGACGAGAAGGCTAGAATAACAGAAACTAGAGTCGAAGTGAGCTTATTAAATGAATCATTTGGATAAAACTTTAAATAAATCAAAGACTAACCCATTTGAAATAAAAGGCACATCTGAATTAGCTTTTTCAGAATTATTTAAAGAACAGGAGCTATTACAAATTCCAGCAATAGGTTTTCTTAAACATCAATATTTAGCAGCCAATAGATTTCGAGAGTCACTAGAGATTTCAGAAATAGTAGGTACTAGACCGCTACAGTCACTAGAGATTTCAGAAACAGTAGGTACTAGACTGCTACAGTCACTAGAGATTCCAGAAATAGTAGGTACTAGACTGCTACAGTCACTGGAGATTCCAGAAACAGTAGGTACTAGACTGCTACAGTCACTAGAGATTCCAGAAACAGTTAGTAGGTCATTGTCTTTAGTTACTTCTAACTTGCCTGCTTTAAAGTTTTCTAATAGCGCAGATCAGCTTGAAAGTACAACTGTCAAAAATGAGTGTAGACAGGAGAGGCTATACGAAAGAGAGGTAATCAGAAGAGAGATCGCATATCCACTACACTCAATTCTGACCTCAGTAGATGTTCGCCTTGTAAAGTTATGGCAGGGAGCACTTGAGGCTTTTGATTCAAAAAATCCAGACCGACCTAGGCATATTTCTATATCCTTGCGTGAACTCTTTAGGCACGTTCTTCATTATCTAGCGCCAGATAATAGTGTCCGTTCATGGAGTGATTTTTCAAAACATTGCGATCCGAATGGACCTCTTACAAGAAAAACACGCTTGCTGTTTATCTGCCGCGATATTAACCACGCCCCTTTTAGTAAATTCGTTGAACACTATATTGCAGCTACTTTGGAATTCTTAAATCTTTTCCATCGAGGAACACATGAAGTTGAGAGTCCTTTTAGCGAGAAGCAACTCTCAGTACTTAAACACCAAATGGAAGCACTTATTCGATTCCTGATTGAAGCTTCGCGGCTAGGAAAAAGCTAAAGAGAAGCTTAGGGACCGTACCTAGTCTGCTGAGTAGATGCTCAAGCAGCCACTCCTGATAACCTTCTCGCAAGAAGTCAAGATTCTGTTTGCCCTGTACTCGTCTCTTCGTCATTTCGAACCGCAGCGCCTCTGTAAAGTCTGCGATCGCAACGGTTATGTCAAGCCCTGATCCAGGTAACTAGGGGTTTATGACTCATCCCTTGCCTGCTCTGAATCATTCACTGCCTCAACATCCCAACAGAGACTGATGTTCAAATCACCCGTGACCCTAAATAGTAAAGCGTCAGGGGGCTGACAACCGACTAACTGATAGTGAACATCTCTCAGTACATCTGTCCTGGTAAGTGCTTCGCTAAGAACGTCCAGAAACGCTTCAAAGTCCTTATGAATCACTTGGTAAAGAGGTATTCCGACAATGCCTGTCACAAACCCGCTTCGGTCAAGCTGTTGGCTCACTTGTTCTCGGCTTAGGGGTTGATCTAAAACAGATATTTTCATACATCTCTCCTGGCGTAACTAACCCTGGACTTGTCTTCCTGTTTTTTAACTCTCAAGCCACCTTTAGCAGTTCCAGCCCTGCCTGGTCTGCTTCTAGGGCGTCAATAACCTGTTTAGCGGCGGATTGGATGCGCTGACCCACCTGTTTCAACTGAGTGATCGCGTCATTGTCTTGTTGCCAGTGAGCCACAT
>JBGTDT010000066.1:0-67100 GCA_041748155.1 Thermosynechococcaceae cyanobacterium
GTCTCTGCCGCCTTTGCCTCTGCCAGTTGGGCTTTAGATTCGAATGCTTGGCGACGGGGAAGCGCCCCCTCAGCCGCCAACACTTGATCCTTGCTATACCGCTCCTGTGCAAATGCTGACTGAGTTTGGGCTTGCTGGAGATCTGCTGCAGCCAGCCGTCGCTCACGCTCATAGTTTTGCTGAGCCAACCTCAAGTCGGCTTGGGCCTCCTGCACATCCGCTGTGGCTTCTGCTCTTCTTTCTGCTGACTCTACACGCAGTTCTGCCAGCTCTGGACTGGTTAGAACGGCGACGGCCTGACCGGCACTTATAAAAGCTCCTGGTGCTACCAAAAGCTTGACCAGTGTACTTCCCTGTACAGGAGTAGTGACTTCTACCTGGTTGTTGGGCAGAGCTTCAATCTGACCCGTCGTTTTGATACCAAAAGCTAACTGCTGGCGGGCAGCAGGCTCAACTTTAATTCCCAATCGTCTTGCAGTCTCGGCATCGACTTTGATAGCGTCTTTTTGTGCCCCAGTTGCTTCATGTCCCCCCTGATACTCGTTCCCGTGTCCACCGTGGGCTAAAACTAATGCTGGGGAAGTCAGTAGAAACAGGCTCAGGAGTGCTCCAGAAACACAACGAACTCTCGCAGGAGGGTGGGAACGCTTAGAGTAGGACATAACTAAAGGCTTCTTTGGTTGACACAGCAAAGACTAGCTGAACTTCAGATAGTAGTGTTGACTACTCATTTCAGCCTTTCACACAAAAATGAAATCAGGATGAAATTACTCCTAACTGAGCGGAATGGTATTGATCCAAGAGTGTTTTGTGGGGAAGTTAAACTCACTTGCTGGGATGTCTTCACCCAGCGGCCACTTCTACCTCACGCTGCGGGCCTCGCTAGCAGATGTATTGGTAAGGACAGAGAGGAGCAACGCAACCAGCCCGACCACAAAGAGAACAGCACGGGTAGCATGCCCATACTCCCACTGGTTACGTACCTGCATCCAGTCAGGTGGTACTGATGTTGCGGTATCCACTCTAAGGTTGGCCGGGCCAACAAAGCTCATCCAGACAACTAGCCCCGCTACAAGACAGACTGAGGCGATCAGGGTCATTACAAAAACCGTCCGGCGCTTACGGACCAAAAAGAGCACGACCAACGTTGCCCCCAAAGCACCGTACTCGATAGGGCCAAGGATTCGCCCAAACCCATCATACAAGTCCTTTTGCACATCGAGCCAAGTGGAGGCGGGCAAAGCCATTTTGTTGGGAAGCTCTAGCGCATGGCAGAATGCAACACCGGCGGCCAAGGCTGTGAGGAGAAGGCTGAACAACTGGGCTGTCTTCAGAACCATAAGCATCCTTAGTGAAAACAGGTTTTTCTACAATACCCCTACTTGCCTTCGTAAGTGTCAATCAACTGACTAGCCTTACTGCTTGTACCAGGCTTGTCGCCACTGCTTCATCTGGTCAATTTCTTTCTGTTGAGAAGTGATAATCTCTTGGGCCAATTGCTTAATTTCGGGCCGCTTAGACTTTTTCAGTGCATCTTGAGCCATGGGAAGAGCACCCTCGTGGTGTGGAATCATCCCATTCATAAAGCGCAAGTCAAACTCAGCATCAGCAGCTCCCAGATCTTGGCTCATTCCCATGCTTTGCCGCTGTTGTTCTGACATCGGCACCTCGGACTTGCTATCGCTGCTATAAGAGACAGGCTCGTTACCAGCTTGGGAATACCAGGTTTTTCGCCATTCTTGCATCTGCTTAATTTCTTTACCTTGAGCTTTGATAATGTTATCTGCCAGCTCTTTGATTTCAGGGCGTTGAGATTTTTGCTGAGCTTCTTTAGCCATCGGAATTGACCCTTGATGATGCAAGCTCATCGCATAGATAAAGCGCAGATCATAGTTGGCATCGGCAGGGCCTAGATCCATTGCCATACCATGATTCATGCTGCTGCCATGGTCCATACTTCCGTGGTCCATGCCCTGCATGTCACCAGATTCAGTTGTAGTGCTTTGGGGGGCTTGGCCCTGGCTCAGGTCTGCACAGGCTGTGAGCAATCCACCCATTCCTGAAGCGATCGCCATAGCAAGCACAGCAGAATAAATCAGCCTCATTAAGTTATTCCTTGAGTAACGGACGTACGAAGTTCATCACTTAATAGCTTGACAAGTAATTATGAAATTAGGATGAAACAGCGACTTCCTAAGCCTTAAAACATCAAGCCGTTTGGGATAGACTCTTTGACCTCCGTTCATGCACTTTTTCCTGTTCTCGGTCTCATCTGAAAGTCTCAGGGATAGCCAACACCAGCACTAGACAAAGTATTGTTTCATCTTGATTTCATTTTTCAGCTTTACGGTTAGTGGTAAATACTAATTGAATACTAGCCATGAGAAAGCTCTCCTTCGATTTTAGTTTAGAGGATGTTTTAGAAGTTTCAGATTAGGCCAGTCGTCTGAGCATCAGGTGAATCATCGCTAGGTAGATAAATGCTTCGGAAGTCTCTGGGAGCACCTCATAATCTTTGCTCAAGCGTCGTTTCCACTGCAACCAACCGAAGGTACGGGTGACCTAAGTGTGCTACCTAGCACACTTAGGTGCCCTCCAGCGCTTGGGTAGGAGCTGAAAGCCTCGCCGTTGCTCAGAACGTAGCACTGCTTCTAGAATCCAGCGATAGGTATCGAAGACCCACCTGATCAACGCTTCGCCGCGATAGGCGCCGTCAGTGTAGATCAAAAACAGACGCCTGAACCAACGCCGTTGCTGATGGACTTTGGCAAACAACTGCTTCGCTCCTGCTTGGTCAGAGATGTTGGCAGCAGTGACGACGACTGCAATGACTAAGCCGAGCATATCAACGAGGAGATGACGCTTGCGACCTTTGGTATGCTTGCCGCCATCGAAGCCGACAGCACACTTGGAGAGGCAACCTATTTGGACTGAGTGCGAGTCGACAATAGCTACGCTAGCAGAGCAAGAACGGTTGCACCCCAGCCGCAGCCAGTCTCGTAAGTAGCGGTGGATGCGTTCCCCTATGCCTGCTTGTCGCCAGCGTCGGAAGTAGCCGTAGACCGTTTGCCAGTTTGGGAAGTCGCCAGGCAGCATACGCCAGGCGCAGCCTGCACATAGTACATAGAAGATGGCATCAAGCACAGCTCGCAAGTCAACCTTGCGAGGGCGACCGCCGTTTTTGGCTCCGGGTAGGTAAGGCGCTATCAAAACCCACTGGGCAGAGGTAAGGTTACTTGGATAGGATTTATAGTGTGCTTTCATCGTGCTATCAGGGTTTTACTGTTCTGACAGCTTACCCGATGAAAGCTTTCTTACTTTTGAAACGCCCTCTTAATGATTTTTTGGACTGTGGTACCATCATTCGCGGGTTCGATTCCCGTCGTTCGCCCTCTTTCCACGCTTTGTTTATTGAACTCTGCGAGGGCGTTACGCAAGTTCTGCCGGGATTCTTTGTGGGTAGACCACTCACTAAGCGGCACAAACACAAATAGGGCAACAGAAAGCTCGGTTATCTCTGCCTTAGGCGAGTTTGAGTGTTTACGAGATGCAATAGCACGCGTCCTATGCTTAGCGTCCTAATCGCCTTGGCTATTGCTATAGACTTCGTTTGTACTTGTTTGCTCAGGTTGTACTTGGCCAAAAATAAGTAAAAAGACCTTCTATTCCTAGAAGGTCCGACAGACATATCTTGCTACAGAGACGGTGCCTAAAACAGTTTTACCAATTTGCGCTAGCCTGGCCCTACCCCAACAACTCCTTGGCCTTCACCACTACGTTGTCAACCGTAAAACCAAACTTTTCTAAACAGACTGAGCCAGGCGCTGAAGCGCCAAAGCGATCAATGGTAACCGTAGCACCTTGATCGCCTGTGTAGCGGCACCAGCCGAAGCTAGAACCTGCTTCCACAGCTAAGCGCTTAGTGACAGTTCTAGGTAAAACAAATTCGCGATACTGCTCCTGCTGCTGATCAAATAGCTCCCAGCAGGGCATTGAAACAACTCGAACTTTGTTACCTTCATTGCGAAGCTGGTCAGCGGCTTTAGCACAAAGCTGGGTCTCGCTACCTGTTCCGATCAGAATTAAATCAGGGGTTCCGTCACTATCTGTAAGGATGTAAGCACCCTTGGCTACACTTTCAATTGAACTACCGGGCAGGTTGGGCAGGGATTGTCGGGATAGTGCCAGGAGGGTTGGCCCGTTGCGATGTTCGATCGCAGCTTTGTAAGCGCCAGAGGTCTCATTTCCATCTGCCGGACGCATGACTAGTAACTCAGGAACCGTTCGCAGAGAGGCAATATGTTCTATGGATTGATGGGTCGGACCATCTTCACCCAAGGCTACAGAATCATGGGTCATGATGTAAAGGACGCCAGCGCGGGACAGGTTTGAGAGCCGAATCGCACCGCGCATGTAGTCAGTGAAGGTCAAGAAGGTGGAGCAGTAAGGAATTAAGGCACCATGACCAGCAATGCCATTACAAATTGCTCCCATCGCATGCTCTCGTACCCCAAACCAAAGGTTCCGATTTTCGTACTGACCTTTTTGAAAGTTCCCGGAGGATTTTAGCAGGGTCTTGTTAGAAGTGAACAGGTCAGCAGAGCCACCAAACAGTTGTGGCAGGACTTCAGCCAGGGCGTTGAGGCATTTGCCCCCCTGATTCCGAGTCGCATCAGCCTTATCTTCTGGAGTGTAGCTAGGTAGGCACTTGTGCCATCCCTCAGGGAGTTTCTTGCTCCACATTTGCTCCAACTGCTGAGCTTCTTCAGCATATTTCTGCTTATAGTTGGCGTACAGTTGGTTCCACTCGTCCTCCAACTTTGCACCGCGCTCAGCCGCTTTACGGAAGTGATTCAGTGCATCTTCTGGCACGACAAAGGGTTCGTACTCCCAGCCCAGATTCTCGCGAGTCGCTTTCACTTCGTCAGCACCCAAGGCAGAACCATGAGAGTCGTGAGAGTTTGCTTTATTGGGAGAGCCGTAACCAATGGTGGTTCGAACTTTAATCAAGGAAGGTCGGTTGTCAGCCTTGGCTGCTGCGATCGCGCGGTGGATTGCCTCGATATCTGTATTGCCATCCTCTACGGTTTGCACCTGCCAGCCGTAGGCTTCAAAGCGCATACCTACATCCTCTGTGAAGGAGAGGTCGGTGTCGCCATCCAAGGAAATCTTGTTATCGTCGTAAAGAACAATCAGCTTACCCAGACCCCAGTGACCTGCAAGAGAGGAGGCTTCGGAGGCAATTCCTTCCATCATGTCTCCGTCGCTGGCAATGGCGTAGGTGTAGTGGTCAATAATGGCGTGGTCGGGGCGATTGAACCGGGCTGCTAGATGGGCTTCGCCAACTGCGATGCCCACAGCGTTAGCAAGCCCCTGCCCCAGGGGTCCTGTGGTTACTTCTACCCCTGCTGTCATAAAGTCTTCGGGGTGACCAGGTGTTTTCGATTCCCACTGGCGAAACTCCTTCAGGTCTTCTAGAGTCATGCCGGGGTAGCCGCTCAGGTAGAGCAGGGCGTACTGGAGCATACTGCCATGCCCAGCCGACAGGACAAAGCGATCGCGATTAAACCAGCCTTCGTTTTTAGGGTTGAACCGCAGGAAGCGATCCCAGAGAACAAACGCCATGGGCGCGGCACCCATAGGCAGGCCAGGATGACCAGAGCTTGCTTTTTCTACAGCATCAATGGCGAGGAAACGGATAGAGTTAATGCAAAGTTCTTCAAGGGATTGGGTTGCAACAGCCATACTCTTCTCTACTTACTTTTAGGGGTCAGGATTGGACGATGAGATGCTGGGGAAGCAAGCGGGAAACGGGCTAGAACCAGCCAGGAACTAGTCAGTGTATTTTCTAAACGCTAGGGTAACGTTGTGACCACCAAATCCAAAGGAATTGGCCAAGGCAACCTCAACGCGTTGAACCCGACTGCGGTGGGGAACGTAATCTAAATCACAGGCGGGATCAGGATAGTCCAGATTAATTGTCGGCGGAATTTGGTCATTTGCCACAGCCATCACGGTTGCCACAGACTCAATGCCGCCAGAACCGCCCAAAAGATGACCTGTCATAGACTTGGTTGAGCTGATCGGTACCTGGTAAGCCTTGTCGCCCAAAGCTTTTTTGATCGCAGCAGTTTCTGTAACGTCGTTGGCTATCGTACTCGTGCCGTGGGCCTTGACATAGCTCACCTGATTGGGGGTCAAACCGGCGTCCTTGAGGCAAAGTTCCATCGCTCTAGCTGCTCCTTCACCACCAGGCGTAGGGGCAGTCATATGATACGCATCACAGGTCATGCCGTAGCCAATCATTTCCGCATAAATTCTGGCTCCTCGGCTCCGGGCGTGTTCCAGTTCTTCTAGCAGCAAAATTCCTGCCCCTTCACCGAGGACAAATCCATCGCGATCACGATCAAACGGACGACTGGCCTGAGCGGGATCGTGATTGCGGGTTGAGAGCGCACGGGCCGAGGCAAATCCTGCTACAGATAGGGGGGTAACCGCAGCCTCAGTTCCCCCACAAAGCATTGCCCGGGCATAGCCCCGTTGAATCAGCCGGAAGGCATCGCCTACAGCGTTGGAGCCAGCAGCGCAGGCTGTTACTGGGCAAGAATTGGGACCCTTTGCACCCGTGTGAATTGCAGTCAAGCCTGCGGCCATGTTCGCAATCATCATCGGAATCATGAAAGGACTACAACGGTCAGGACCTCGGCTGAGATAGACCTCTTCCTGTTCCTCTAAGACTTTGAGGCCACCAATGCCAGTGCCAATCATCACGCCTACCTGGTTTGCATTCAGGTCTGTGATCTCGAATTGGGCGTCAGCAATACTCTGCTTGCTAGCTGCGACACCAAACTGAGCGAAGCGGTCCATCCGCTTGGCTTCCTTGCGGTCTAAATAGTCATACGGATCGAACCCTTTCACCTCTCCTGCAATTTGGCAGGCATGCCGCGCGGCATCAAACAGAGTAATTGGCCCAACTCCATTGCGGCCAGCCAGCAAACCTTGCCAGTAATCGCTCAAGGTGTTTCCAATCGGGGTAATGGCACCGAGACCTGTGACAACAACACGTTTAGATTCCAAGGTAGTCATGATGTCAGCTTTGAAGCCTCAAACGCGCCAGCATAAGACAATAGGCGGACCTACAAAAAGCAATGAAACCCTGTCTCACTCTACAGAATAGGTTGCTAAAAAGGAGTCTGTATACAACTTAGGCTGCCAGGAAAGAGTCTGTACTCAAAGCGTGGACAAGACTTTGAAACTTGCCTGTGAGGCTTTCTTTGTCACCACTACTTCAGCGGTTAAACGCCTCCCTAAGAACACTGGGGTTGTGAAATCCCAAAAAGGTTTGAATCTAGAAAAAACCTTACCTGAAACAACCACTTCAGTGAGAGGTGCTTAAGCCGAGTCTTTCTTACTGATATAGTCTACAGCATCTTGGACAGTCGCAATGTCTTCCGCGGCTTCATCTGGAATCTCAATATCAAATTCTTCTTCTAATGCCATCACTAGCTCAACAACATCTAGAGAGTCAGCACCCAGGTCGTTGGCAAAACTTGCTTCCGACTTGACTTCACTTGCTTCAACCCCCAGTTGCTCAGATACGATGCCTGCAACTTTCTGAAAAATTTCTGCTTGGCTCATAGGTATTACACTTCAACGATGCAGTAGTAGACATGAGATTTAGTCTGCTCGGCGGCAAGGGCTTACGCGCTTGGGAAGCAAACTCCCTCAAAGTAAAATGAATGCTGACTTCAAAGACAGGATTTTAAGCATTCCCTCATCTTATCCGAAAGCGTAACTTCAACAGTAGCACCTATACTTTTGATCAAAGTATAGACACAGTGGAACCTCTGTCTTTGGCAGTAGAACGAAGTTACACCCGCCAGGTAAGAGATTAGAATCTAAAGCATCAAGGCAGTTCTAGCTTGCTTTGGGACCCGCAAGCAGGTCTGTGGCAAGTCGAAGGGCAACGGTTCTGCTGAGACCAATAGGATTCACCTGCAATAAACCAGCTTGAGAGGGAATATTTAGAGATAGCCCCTGACTGGAATTTGTTTTGCAGTGAAGATAGATAGTACGCACCTGAGAGATTAGTCACCATGTCCTTCAAATCGCTAAAATATGCTTACTTTCCGGGTTGTGTTGCCCAGGGAGCCTGCCGCGAACTCTACTTATCAACCCAGGAGCTTACTCAAGCGCTTGGGATTGAACTGGTAGAACTCAAGCAAGCTTCTTGTTGTGGCTCAGGCACCTTCAAAGAAGATTCTTGGCTGTTAGAAGATACGGTGAATGCACGCAACATCGCTCTAGCTGAGCAGCTTAGTTTGCCACTACTCACTCACTGTAGTACCTGTCAAGGCGTGATTGGTCGGGTAGACGAGCGATTAAAAGAGTTCCAAGACACGCGCCCAGCCTACGTGCAGCAAGTTAATGGTTTACTAGAGCAACAAGGCTGTTGTTCCTACCAGGGGAGTACGGAGGTCAAGCACCTGTTGTGGGCTTTGGTAGGTGACTATGGGTTAGCTGAACTTCAACGGCGGGTAACTCGCAAACTGACTGGACTCCGGTGTGCCGCTTTCTATGGTTGCTATCTACTGCGAGCCCAAAAAGTGTTGCCCTTTGATGACCCCTACCAGCCTGAATCCATGGAAAATGTGTTCCGGGCGATCGCCGCGACTCCGGTTGACTACCCAGGTCGGACCCAGTGCTGCGGCTGGCCCTTGTCCAGCTATGCCACAACTGAATCTTTCAAGATGGCGGGGGCTCGAATTAAAAGCGCGATCGCTAGCGGAGCTGATTGCCTGGTAACCCCCTGCCCGCTCTGCCATCTCAATTTAGATTCTCGCCAGCCAGAGGTCGAAAAGGTGATTGGTGAAAAACTTGGCTTACCTGTCTTGCATTTACCCCAACTGGTTGCCCTGGCGTTGGGGATTGCCCCGAAAAAACTAGGTCTGGATAAGCATATTGTCTCGACTCGTCCAGTCTTGGAAAAATTAGGGTTCTAGGATGTAGATGAAATTTTCTTCCTGAAGTAGCTTAAGTAGCTTCAAAACTATTTATTTGATTGCTCTTAGCTAAATGCAACGAGAGTTGGGAGGGTTGTTAGTTACCTGTGCTGCTCACGATGGCAGTCAATGAAACAGCAGCTACAGTGTTGAACTTTTGTTTGTTACTCAACGTCAGGCAGTATTGTGCTAGGGTTCCCTGCTCAACTGCTACGTTTACCCTAATATTGCCCGAGCGTTGTAGATATAGATTACCTGGATGGATAACTTCCTCAGAGAAATCAAAAGCTTTATTGGTAAAGTTCCTTTTGTGAAGGACGTGCTAACGATGTACTTTTGCATGATTGATGTACAAACACCTTTACAGGCAAAGGCCATCATTGCTGGAGCGCTTGCTTACTTCCTGTCACCTGCCGATGCAATACCTGATGCGATAGTAGGTGTAGGTTTTACAGATGACGCTAGCGTAATTGCAACAGCTCTAGTAACTGTAAGCACACACGTTACTGATAAAACCGGCGACAAGCAGATAATTTTTTTAGAACAAGCAGATGATTTTTTAGAACATGAGGAGCAGGGAAGGTAAGGCGGTTTCATCCTAATCCCCTAAACGAGACAAGAATTTCCCTGCTATTCTGTTAAACCTTCAACAGATCGTCCGGTAAACGCTGAAGCACACGCTGAAAGGGAGCAGTGTCCTGCAAACCCCGTGCCAGGACGAGAGCACCTTGGATTTGTAAAACGGCATCTTCAGCTCGAATCCGTGCTTGATCTGGATCGAGTCCTGCTTCAATCAGAACTTGGGCCAAAGCCTCAATCCAGGTGTTGAGCGCCTGCTGAATCTGGGCATGAAACAGGTGATGGGATTCCCCAATTGACAGCATGGCTAACAAGCAAGCCTGCTCGCCGTGGTTGTAAAGCTGATCCACTTTTTTGCTCATAGCACGAATCCGATCAATGGGTTCACCGCTGCCCCGGAGTAGGGCAAGAATATTTTCTGCCAACCAGTGACTGACATGGTTGAGAACGGCTATGGCCATCTCTTCTTTACCTTTGGGAAAGTGGTGATAAAGGCTGGCCTTGCCCAGACCTGTTGCTTTTGAAAGTCGTGCCAGCGTTGCGCCCTCATAGCCGTACTGCTGAAATACCCCGAAAAGCGGAGCGATTGCGTCCTCTTTAGACATGAATAGCACTCTAAGTATCTAGTTGACATTGTACCGAACAATCAGTACAATAGCTTTGTACCAAATGTTCGGTACAGCCACAAAAAATAAACATTAAGGAAGCTTAAAATGACAACCTATCGCACGATTAACGTTGATGGTGTTGATATCTTCTATCGTGAAGCGGGTTCACCTTCGGCCCCAACCATCTTGCTACTCCACGGCTTTCCGACTTCATCTCACATGTTTCGGAATTTGATTCCGGCGCTGGCCGATCAATTTCACCTAGTCGCGCCAGATTATCCTGGGTTTGGGCACAGCTCCATGCCAGATCCAGAGTCCTTTGACTATACTTTCGACCATCTCGCGGAGGTAATGGAAAGTTTTGTTCAAGCGTTGAGGTTGAAAAGTTACAGCCTCTACGTCATGGATTATGGTGCACCAATTGGATTTCGGCTTGCCACTCGACATCCGGAGAGAGTTGAGGCACTGATCATCCAAAACGGTAACGCCTACGAGGAAGGGCTGCGGGAGTTCTGGTCACCACTCAAGGCTTACTGGCAGGACCGCACTCCTGAAAATACCGATGCGTTAAGGAAACTCCTCACGCTTGAAGCAACCCAATGGCAGTACACTCACGGCGTAAGGAATCCCGAAGCTATTAGCCCCGACAACTGGCATAACGACCAGCACTTTCTAGATCGACCTGGTAACGATGATATTCAACTAGCGCTATTCTACAGCTACGGCTCTAACCCACCGCTGTATCCCCGCTGGCAGAACTATTTTCGCCAATATCAACCGCCGACGCTTGTAGTCTGGGGCAAGAACGACTCCATCTTCCCCGCCGACGGCGCTCATCCCTACAAGCGGGATTTAAAAGATATTGAAGTTCATTTGCTAGACACTGGGCACTTTGCTCTGGAGGAAGACTGCGAGGCGATCGCCAACCACATAACTCAATTTATGACTCAGCGATCGCAGCACTTAGCAGCATGACTGGCAATCAGTCAGATTAATGCCACAAGACCTGCGTAGAAATCAAGATAACAATAAAGGATCTCAGAATGCCGTCTCCAATCTGTCCCCCATTCACTGAAAAATCTGCCCGCGCCAAAGTACAAGCCGCAGAAGATGCTTGGAATACTTGTGATCCAGAAATTGTGGCTCAAGCCTACACCGTTGATTCTCAATGGCGGAATCGTACCGAGTTTTTTACAGGCCGAGAAGCCATTAAGGAGTTCCTCAGACGCAAGTGGGCAAAGGAACTAGATTACCGACTGATGAAAGAGCTATGGGCTTACACCGATAACCGGATCTCTGTTCGCTTCGAGTACGAATGGCGAGATGGGGAAAGCCAATGGTTCCGCACCCACGGCAACGAGCACTGGGAATTTGATCAAGCAGGGCTGATGGGCAGGCGCGATATGAGTGCCAACGACTATCCGATTCGGGAATCAGAGCGTCGCTACCACTGTCCCAATTAGGAAACAGGAGACCAACCATGAAACTTCTTTCTGTCAATGTTGGGCTTCCCCGCGAAGTGACCTGGAAGGGTAAAACGGTCACAACAGGGATTTTTAAGCAGCCAGTCAAAAGTCGGGTGATGGTGCGTGCCCTCAACCTGGACGGGGACAGACAGGCTGATTTGACCGTCCACGGTGGGGTGGATAAAGCAGTCTACGCCTATCCGGTTGAGCATTATGACTACTGGCAGGGTGAGTTGCCCGGTGTAGATTTACCTTGGGGAGTGTTTGGTGAAAATTTCACCACGTTAGGGTTACTGGAGGACGGCGTGAATATTGGCGATCGCTTTCGGATTGGCTCCGCCGAACTAATGGTGACGCAGCCACGCATGCCTTGCTATAAGCTTAGTATCAAGTTTGATCGGACTGACATGGTTAAACGATTTCTGGACAGTCGGCTGAGCGGCTTTTATTTTTCAGTGCTGCAAGTGGGTGAGGTCGAAGCCGGAGACCCAGTGGAGTTGATCAGTCGAGACGACAACAATATCAGTGTTGCAGATATTACCCGGTTGTATGGGCGTGAAGTGGACAGTTTAGAAATGCTACAGCGTGCTGTCCAAGTCGAAGCTTTACCCGCAAGCTGGCGAGACTACTTTCAGCAGCAGATTGTAAAACTTAGCCGTTAACTATTGGAAGTAGGTTAAAGTGCTTGAATTTCAGCTAACAACCAGGCACCAACCTGAGCTTGATCTGCTTGGCGACTGCGCTGCAGTGCCTCTTCCAGCAGAGAGATTGCTAGTCCCGGTAACACCTGAGAATGAGTAATCCGCTTGCTGCCTCCATTGGCAATGGCAAAAGCGATGACTCGGACATTCTGTACATCTACAATCCAGTACTCGGTTACGCCCAAGTCCTAATACAACAGACGTTTTTGGCCAATGTCATCAGCAAGGGAGGTGTCAGCAACCTCAATAACTAAATCTGGAGGTGGGCTATGGGCAAGATTGACAATAGAACCTCCCTGGGGCGCTAACTTAGCCCGTTCACCGACATAGTAAGATGCATCGGGTTGGCACTCCCTGACACTCTCTTTCCGGTAAGTGCAGTTGTCTAGGCCGTTGAGAGGAACTCCTCTAATCACGCCAAATAGGTTAGCGATGAAGAGAACAATAGTGTGATTTCTTGAGTGGTCAGGGCCAACAGGAGACATCTCAATTCTCAATTGCCCATCGTGATAATAACCCTTAGCTTTTTTATAGACTGGATCAGCAACGGCCTGGATATACTCGTCCCAAGTGGCTACAACCCAAGTATTGACTGGCAGTTCTATCTGTAATTGTTGCATCGATCACCTCTGAAACTATGCAGGATAAATCCGCAGGCGGCGGTTGGGTTCTTCGCCAAAGCTACCGGATTTGAGGTGGTAGTGCTCTACTAACTCGTGTTGCATCTTGCGTACCCCTGCCGAGCGGGGCAGCAACTCGACAGGCTGACCTTTGGGAATCACAATTCGCTCCACGGCAATCCGGGCTTCTTCTAAGGCTTCAATCTCGTCTTCAGTCCCATTGGCAGATAACAGTCCCAACCCTACCTCTGATGTCTCTGGCTCATCCATGTTCAAAATTCGCCTCAAGGCGCGGGCAATTTGAGGGATAGAGCTGGCTTTGATGGTGTGAATTGGAATCTGACGGGTTTTGGCGATCTGCCTCAGTTTGGAGTGGTGCTTGATGTGCGATCGCAAAGCCAAGACGACATCCGCACTGTCAATATCCTTGGTTATAGCGATCGGTAGGTTCAGGGTGTAGAGGACTTGTTCTAACTGATGCCGACTGACTGCATAGGGATAAACGTGGACCGGTAAGTCCTCACCGTCAGAGCCCGGTTTATTTCCCACCTGATCAAAGGTGTCTTGGCGACTTAAAGACTCCTCCAGTAACTGCTCGAAGTAGTTTTTGTCCGTTGCCAACCCTGCTGAGGTACTTTGTGACGGCAGGGGCACCATCTGGCCGGAGGCCCGCCAGCCGGGCGAAGGGGTAATACGGGGTGAAGTATCTAAGTTGGCTGCGTAGGAAAGCTCGTGCACAATAGTTACCTTGCCGGATTCACTCACGGTTCTCACCTGAGGATTGGGCTGACGGCCTCGCAACAGTTGATCAACCGTCTCAGCGACCTGATCGTGGACGACCCAGCGCTCTCGTTCCAGCATTTCCACGGCAATTTCAAAGGTTGGGGGTGCCTTGCGCTCCAAAACACTTTTTTGGCTACCCCGGCGTCTGGCTTCCTCATCCCCCAGGGTGACCGACTGGATACCCCCGACAAGATCCGACAAGGTGGGATTTTTGACCAAATTTTCGATCTGATTACCGTGGGCTGTACCAATCAGTTGGACACCGCGCTCGGCGATCGTGCGAGCGGCCAAGGCTTCTAACTCTGTGCCAATTTCATCAATCACAATCACTTCAGGCATGTGGTTCTCCACCGCCTCGATCATCACCTGGTGCTGCAATTCTGGACGGGACACTTGCATGCGCCGGGACCGACCGATGGCTGGGTGAGGCACGTCACCATCTCCGGCAATTTCATTCGAGGTGTCAATGATCACAACCCGCTTTTCCAGCTCATCTGCTAGTACACGGGCGATCTCTCGCAGGGCAGTAGTTTTACCGACCCCTGGGCGACCCAGCATCAGAATTGATTTCCCTGTTTCCACCAGATCCCGGATCATCCCAATCGTGCCATAGACTGCTCGACCTACCCGGCAGGTCAGGCCAATAATTTCTCCCTGGCGATTACGGATGGCGCTAATCCGGTGCAGGGTTTGCTCGATCCCAGCCCGGTTGTCACCACTGAAGTGTCCCACCCGTTCAATGCAGTAATCCAACTGCTCACGGGAAATGACGGCTTCGGACAGGTACTCAGCTTTACCGAGAAACCGGGCCTCAGGGCGACGCCCAATATCCATCACTACCTCAATTAAGCTGCTCCGTTGAGGATGTTGCTCTAGGTCTAGCCGGATCAGGTCTGGCAAGACGCTGAGCAACTTATCTAGATCATCGGTAATCAGTTTTCGTTGTACAGTAACTTCTACCATGATTGACGGTTTAAGGGGCACGTACTTGGGGTCTATGGCAAAAACGGTCCTCAGAAGAACTTGCTTTGATCAAAAGTTATGAATCAGCTTAATCCACAGCAATCGAAGTTGGATCAAGGCTGACTGTTTGAACAATAACGTCATGATTAGCACCGGGTTGCAGTATACTCGGGGACTTTAACTGGGACACAAGAGACTGAGCTAGGGTCACAGCTTGCTCCAGTAACTCAGGGGTTTCTTCCAAACAATAGGACTGGTTGCCAGCAGTAGAGTAATTCACCTGATCAAGAACAGGGGAGAGTAGAGCCCGGGCAAAACTGCCATAGGCAACGCCAGCAATGTGCTGCCGACTGAGGCGATCGCCTGACGCTAGTCTAGGATTGGCAAGGGCAGGATTGAGCAAGCCCTTTGCCCGCAGCTTAGCAACAGTCCGACCGTTCGTACCGCCTGCCAGTTGCACGTAACCAGGTAAACTTGCCCGCAAAACCTTTTGACTCAAGTTCACCGCAGCTCGGGTCGTACCGTCACCAATATCGCCGCTCATGGGTCGCCCATCAGTCTGCCAAACCAAAGGACAGGTCAGGGGAGTAAGAATGTCGTATAGACCCCAAAGATAATCAATTAATCCTGCCCCATCCGGGCAGCTTACAGCAAGTAGCTTCAGTTGGTGAGCATAGGGCGAGATCGCCTGCCAAAGACGTTGAAATTCCTTCAGTCTACCGACCTGAGTATGAATTTCTAGGGCATCGATCTGACCCGCTAAGATCAAAGACGGGATGACTTCAGGGGTGCAAAGCTGGGAGGTGGTCGATATATTCTGAATTGGACAGACTGGTAAACAACGACCACAGCCGTAGCATTGCTGCTCTATCACCCCAGAAAAACCATCAACTGCTCGATCAAAAACGATAGCCTGGGCTGGGCAGATCGTAACGCAAGGCTGGGAACAGCCTACTGGGCAATCTCCGGCGCTGAATTCTGCCTTACGAAAGTGAGGATCTTCACCATCATTAAGGCTGGCCATGAGCCAGGGGGAACATGAGCTAAACTGCCGCTGAGCACGGCCCGTAAGGCTTCTTGCCGTAGAAACCCCCTCCTGGGCGGCACGAATCACTGCTGGGTCTGCTGCAACATCAATACAGTCAGCTCCAGCCAGAGTGTAAGCCAGAGCGAGATTGCGCACAGCAGGGAGGTGTTGCAAGCTGGCGCCGCAGATTAACTTGAACCAATGGCCCTTTTGTAGAGAATTTAAGGGGTGGTACAGATCCATCACCCTTCTATGCTAGTTCCCCTTACTCTTTAATGACGAGAAACAGTCAAATTAATTCTTAGCAGCCAAGGTATCTGGCAGCGGCAGCCAACGAAAAGCGCGATCACCACCCAACTCAATCGCAACCTTGACTCGAGGCTCTAGGCTCGGCAAAAGACAGAGAAACTCAATTTCTTGGCGAGATAGCTTTTTGCCGTCAATTAGCCATAGAGCCAGTCCTTTTGCCTTTGGTGGCAGATGGGCTAGATGGTACTGAACAGTAGGGGGAATAAAGTAGGTTCGCAAGTCACTCTTCCCTAAATGAGCAGGGCGAATGCCATGAACTCCCATCAGGTATGAGGGCAAATCTCCTAACCCAGGAGCTGATAGATGCAGAGTAGGATAGCCTGCCGCTCGCAGCCGTCGCTGGTAACGACCTTCAAATCCACCTTCGGGCGGGACATAAAGCCCGAGGGCGCCCAATTTCTCTAGGTCATGAACAAATTGGTTGCCGGCAATCAGAAATGGCATAGATCAAGTTTTCACTAGTAGCTGCATAAGGTCACTCCAACTGAACGTTCAAAGAACTGACAGAAAGGCTGGCTGGTATTCAGTTGTCTTACGGGTAACCAGACTATTCTAAGCAATTGGCACGCCTGATAGGTAATCTACTGTGCTTGATTTAAGGTCCAGCACCTAGCCGTTAGATAGGTTGAACTTCACTGTCTTGCTCTATTGTCCGCAAGGTACTCAAGGAGAGAAAACCAAACCCAACCTTAGAGGCCAAATCTAGCAGGGTATACAGCAGGGTTTCAGGGCCTTGTCCAAAAACGTTAAGCCAGGTAGTGCCGAGCAGCCACACTAATGGATAGCAGGTCCACAATCCAATGTGCACCCTCACTAACCTATGGAAGGACTGCACTGCTCCAGGGTGCTGCTGCTCTGCCTCAAGGTGATACTGGTTGAGCAGTAAGTAGAGCACAGCAATAAAAGCAACACAGCTCACGAAGTACCAAACATAACTGACAGGTTTAGGGGAAATCGTAGCCACGAGACCTGTCACAATCATATAGGCATTCGCCCCCAACAGACTGCCGGTGATAGGTAAGCTAGTTCGCCCTAGGTAGGTGAGGTCTAAGAGCAACAGGGGCGTTGAGCAAAACCAGGTGATGTAGCGAATCCAAACGGTAGGACGACCATAGATAATCCTTTGGCCTTGACCAAAGGCCATTGCTAAGTAGAGTCCTGTTGCAATGAAACAAATGAAGAAGTTGAGGGTAAACAGAATTCTCCAGCGCTCGTTTTTGGCGTTATGGGCTCCAATTCCGAACAGAACAGCACCAAAAGCTTGACCGATTACACCAATCCAAAGCCAAGTTTGAGTCATAATCACCTTCCGTGTGAAGACAGGTTGATGCAGTTAAATAACAGAATTGACTGCTTGAACGAGTAGAACCATTCGCTAAGAATTTGCCGCTGAGACAAAACCCAAGACTTTCCTTTCAGGTAGCTAGCGTCTTGTATCTGCCCTTATAGACCGATAAAAAGCTAGCCAGCAAGTAGATTCCTCGCTGGCTAGCTTTTTATCCTAATACTGTTTTTAGAACAGAACTAGCTAGAAACATTTTGTAGGGGATCAGCAATGTACTTGAAAGTAGGTTCAGAATTCCAAGGACCGCGTTGATCCTGACCGCCGTTGCTGGAGAGGTTGTAGTAGATATCTACACTTTCATCGGGCTGGATGTTGCCAAACATTGGGTCAGTTAGCTTACCTAGCGAATCTAGGGCGTTCATGAACATTTGCGTATGAGAGATTTCCCGCGTTAGCAGATGAACAAGCGTCTTCTTAGTCCCTTCATCAGGTGCTAGCTTGATCAGCGCTTCGTAGGTCTGACGGGCTCCTGCTTCGGCTGCAATATTGGCCCGCAGATCTCGGACTACATCGCCGCCCTCATTGATATAGGTAGCGGTCCAAGCACTTCCCTGACTATCTAGGAAATGTGGCCCCATGCCGCGAACAGCAAACAAAGTACTTTTGTACGCCTCTGTTTGGTCAACATTTTTTGTGTGAGCTTCAATCATCTTACCGACCATTTCCAGGTGACCAAACTCTTCGATCGCAATATCTTGGAGCATGTCCTTGATGCCAGGATTTTCAATATGAAAGGATTGGACCCAATACTGCAAAGCTGCTGACAGCTCTCCAGTAGCCCCGCCAAATTGCTCTAGCAAAAATTGAGCAAATTGAGGATTAGCCTCACTAACGTCTACTGTGTGAATTGGCTCTTTTTTGTGAAAAAACATAGATGTCTCGCAACTTTACAAAGCGTATAACTTGGAATGACTCTCCTTGAACTTTAGAAGTATCATTCCTAAAGCTTTAAGTTGTAAATAACCTAACACTGGACAACTAATCGGGTGTATGTCTCCCGAAAGAGTTACCAGTGCTTACTAGTGTTAGAGCTTGGGTGACTTATCGAGCAGGCAGTGTTGAAAAGAAGAGGTTAGGAAAGCTTTACGGCGGATCTAGAAACCTTCCTAACCTTCGCCTTTACAGTCATTTCTAGATTCGACTAAGCCCGGTTGCCACTTACTGTATCGGAGGCATCTTCTAAAGCCCGTTGGGTACCTTTGGAAGCCTCGTCGGTTTTGCCCTGGATAAAGCCAGAGGTATCTTCAGCGGCTCTCTTGACACTCTTAGTAGCTTTATTAAGGATGTTTTCTGAGGCCTGACGAGTGTCTTCAGTTGCTTCACTGGCTTTGGCTTGAGTGCGATCGCC
The DNA here is from genome assembly GCA_041748155.1 of Thermosynechococcaceae cyanobacterium. GTDB lineage: Bacteria > Cyanobacteriota > Cyanobacteriia > Thermosynechococcales > Thermosynechococcaceae > JBGTDT01. The sequence goes on from JBGTDT010000066.1 coordinate 18,752, forward strand.
AGCAGTTTGAGCCCGCTGCTGCTCTCTCTTCAAAGCGCCTTGAGCATCTTCCTTGGCCTGTTTAGCAGAGCTACCTACGTCCTCACCAATCCGCCGCACTCTCTCACCAAAGGGTGCTCCTTCCTGATAGTTCTTGACAAATTCCTCAGGGCTGTCAATACTCTTCTCGGTGACATTGGTCTCAGCGTTTTTCACCAAAGCTTCGGCTTTCTTTTCTGCCCCCTTTGTCACCATTCTGGGGTCAGTGTCGCTGTAGGCATTCATGCCTGATTTTGGCTCAGGCTTAAGTCGAGCTGACTTAGAGACCTCAGGCTCAGTCTGCCCTGGCAGACCCTTCATTGTTTGATCGTAGGCTTGGGTGCCACTGCAAGCTGTACTGATTAGTAACACAGCTCCAATTAGAAGAACTGTCAAAACTTGACGTAGCCGAGTAGTTTTGAGATAAGAAGTTAGTTTTTTCATAGGGATACTCCACGCTATTTTCATCATTGGTCTGGATGTCGTTTTCAAGCAGTTTCAATCCTAAAACCAGTATTCTTTCCATAAATTGAAGACGCTGCAAGTCAATAGAAACTGGTTCTAGCTTCTGGGGTTGGAACCTAGGACCGCTTCCTACTTATTCACTGCGGGGTTACTCTGTGCCTCTGGTCTAGCGCCCGCCTCGTCTGCTTTGGTCTTCAAAAAGGCGGAAGCATCCTTAAACTCCGTACCAATCTTCTCCAAAAGATTTGCATCTGGATCAGCTTGAATTAGGGTAGGCTGGGGCTGCTCTGAGGTTTGCTTAGCTTGCTTTAGCAAGGTCTTTTCTTGCTGATCACTAAGAACAGACTTAACCCCTGTTGTCGTGGTCTCACCGGAGGGGTAGAGTAGCTTGGAATTACTGTCATCACTTGCAGCAGCAAGCAAGTTATTGAAACTTAGCTGTAAGCCAGCTCGGTTCGACTGAGCGTTGTTTGCTTTAGAACTTACCTTAGAATTGGTGGAAAGCTTGTTGTTGACGTAACCGTCCCCACCCGCTTTTTGTGGATTATTCATCCCTCCGGCCTGAACGCTAGGATTGTTGGGATTTGCACCTTGGGTGTTACCACTGCTACAAGCGGTACTAACAAACAGAGCCGCACCTGCCAAAAATATGGTCAAGAATTGGCCTAGTCTTAGCTTTTTGCAGAATGAAACTAACCTTTTCACAAAATACTCCTTTTTCATTTTCAGCAAATCAACATCAAGCTAGAGAATTGTAATAGATATAACTAGAACTGAAACAGTTGACAGGCTTATCACCAACTCTCTGGAATAGTACTCATGGCCTGCACTACATGGCCTAACATGACTGCAGATAGGATTTCTGTCAAGACATCGCTTACATTTATCCACTGTTTGGCGAAAGCTTGAGTTGAGTGGCTTTCCACTAACGACTGTAAAGCATACTCCTAAAGGTGCGATCGCTCCCTCTAGCTAAAGTCACATTCTGAGAAAATTCACCTAAGCATCCTTTGAAGGTAATTCCATAACCAATCTTCCTGTTTACCAGCTTGATTCAGATCTCAAACCTGAGCTGCCAGCTTTACCAACAGGCTCACAACAGAAATTTATCCAAAGAGTTCCTTGGCTAGGGAACTCTAGAGAACTGGCGTTGCTTTAATTAAGTATCTAGGTTGGTTTATGAGCAATCCAGTATTTACTCATAAAGTGAACCTCAGTGCTCACATTAGTAAACCCTGCTTTCTCTAGACGTTGGACCAAGTCATCCGTTGTGTAATGCCTGTAGTACGGTTCATGGAACATGGCCGGAAAATTCTCCATCATCGGCATCAATTCAGGAGAGTCGCTAACCTGAATTGAGTCACAGATTAGAAATACTCCGCCTGGTTGCGTGATGCGGAAGCACTGGTCAATCACCCGCCGGCGAACCGCAGCAGGTAACTCATGAAAGAGAAAAACACTAGTAACGGCATGGAAGTAGTTGTCCAGGTAAGGGAGATCTTCTGCATTGGCTTGCAAGAGTTGGGGCAGTTCTCCTGTCTGAGACAACAGTTGGTTTGCCTTACGCAAATAAGCGGGGGACAGGTCAGTTCCAAACAGAGAGGCTTGAGGAAAGGCTGCGCGTAGAAGTTTCAGGGTACGACCAGTCCCACAAGCCGCATCTAAAATTCGAACTTGGCGAGGTGAAACAGTACTAAACGCTTTGAGTGCTTGCTTCAGGGGAGCCAGAGTACGGCGACGCATGGCATCTGCGGTGCCGCCAAATAAGATTTCTACCTGCAAGTCGTAAAGGTTGGCTGATGTATCGCTTAAGTAGCCATCAGTTTGATGATGGAAATTTTGGACGTAATAACTGGGATAGCCCTCGGTCTCAACTTGGGATGAGAATTCTTGATACTTTTTCTGTCTAGATCGCTCCCACATTTGCGGCAAGTCAAGCCAGATGGCTGGATAGTACCGAAAAAAGTCTTCCCAGGGATTGTCAAACAGCAAGCTATAAGGGTAGACGCCGCGCTCGGCATCCTGCCACTCTACTTCTATGAGCTGGTCAAATCGCTGTTGAATCTGCTGTAGTAGTTGGGGATGAATCGGGACAGTGTTGTGGTTTTGGGGGGAGTAGGCGTTTAAAAGTTGTGAACTTAAGGTCTTATGGAGAAGGCCAAAGTAGTTCTTGCTCCACTGGAAAGTTTGATAAGCCAGCTTAGCCAGTGTTTCGGGGATAGGGGGAGCCTGGTCAATACTTGAAGTGGACTGCATGGCACTCAAAGTTTCTTTACATTGAATTCTTTCCTCATCATAATTTGATAATTTTTCTTTGCGCCAATTAGCTTAGCTCCCCGGCAGGTTTGAACGGCAGAACTGCCCATTGGTCTGCGCCATTCTCAGTACGGATGAATAAATGCTCCTGGAGGAATAGAAATAGAGAATGTCGAGCAACGCTTGCAATGATCGGTACTTCTTCAGATCCAAACATTGGCCAGTTGCTAATCAACCGTTATTTGCTTGTGAAGCTGATCGGCAAAGGATCGATGGGGTATGTCTACCGTGCAGAAGACATTTTACTGGGCAAAGTACCCGTCGCAGTTAAATTCTTAGCTCAAACACTTTTGAGCGAAGGGATGAAGACCCGTTTTGCCTATGAAGCCCGCACAGGTGCTCAGTTAGGTCAAAGAAGTATTCACATTGCGCGGGTGATTGATTATGGCCTCAATCCGGCTGAAGTTCCCTTCTATGTGATGGAATATCTCCAAGGAGAAAGCCTAGGCGATTTGATCGCTCGTCAACCGCTTTCCCTTTCTCGATTTTTGGTGCTAATTCGCCATGTCTGCTTGGGATTGCAGTGTGCTCACCAAGGAATCAATCTAGAGGGCAATCTTTGCCCAATTATTCATCGAGATATTAAACCGGGCAATGTACTCTTGATTCAAGATCCAGGTCTGGGTGAGCTGGCTAAAATTCTCGACTTTGGCATTGCAAAGTTTCTCAGTGAGCGTCCAGACAGCAAACAAACCCAGTCTTTTATGGGAACTCCGGCCTATTGCTCCCCAGAGCAGATGGGGGGAGATGAGCTAGACAGTCGCTCTGATATCTACAGCTTGGGCGTCATGATGTTTGAGATGTTAACGGGCCAGTTGCCAGTTCAACCAGACGTTAACACGATCAATAGCTGGTACAAGGCGCATCGATCGCAAGCGCCTAAAGCGCTCAAGCTGATAAATCCATCGCTAAAGCTACCGCAGCAGGTGAATGATTTGGTCATGGGTTGTCTTGCCAAGCTACCCCGCGATCGCCCCCAGAATGTCAAGGAGATCCTGAAGCTGCTTAAACCCTTGGAGCCGGGTATTCAGTCCACACAGCCCGTACAGTCCGCTCGAACCAGTCTACCCCCCAGACAATCAACTTCAAAACAGCGGCAGCAAAGCACCTCCCTATCGGTTGAGGAGGTCTGCTGGCGAGCTAGTTGGCCCACAGACAAACCTGTTGCAGAAATTGCTTTTCCCCACCTCGTGCGTACCCTAGAAACGACGGTTGTCGCCCTCTGGGTAATGATGCCTCAAGTAGAGGTTCAGAGACGGTTATTGAGCACCCGCTACAATCAGTTCCTCTGCTCAATGTCTCCCCATCCAGTATTGTTATGGATTACGGCGGTCTACGATCAAACCTTAGGACCTCGGTGGTTTCCTTGCTACTTAGACCTGAAAAATTCCCGTAGCCGAGAGATGGCCTCACAGTTAGCAGCGGGGGGATATTATCCATTGCTCTTCTTTGCCTCAGAGACACCCCGGCAGTGTGCCAATGTTATGACCTTGGTCATTGCGCCTGACCAGTGCCGACTGTTAAAAAATTGGCTCCAGATCAGTCAAACCTGTCGGACGACCACCTCATCAACAGTGACTAAAGATTTACTCAAGGCAGAGTTTGAAAGACTCAAGCCGCAGATTCTGCAAAAGCTAGAAACCACTAGGCGAACAGCACTGAAGTGATTAGTTGATTATCCTGGTTCTGCCTCCTGCTAGGAACAGCCCTAACTTTTAAGGGGTGGGAAAAAGCAGTTGGTTTGGTCAGTAGTGATCGCGAGTGGTTTAATAGGGAGAGCGATCGCGTTGCCAATACCTTTCTAGAGACAGCCTGACAACGAAGTCGCCAGGTCAATCAAGCGCGATAGGCAGCTTGGTTGAGGGTTAGCTGGCAAAACACAGTAGACCGTTCTGACTGATGAATTGATCGCAACAAGTGACAAAGTAATGACTAAAACAGCATGGGTCTTTCCAGGCCAAGGCTCCCAGGCAAGGGGAATGGGGCTGGATTTACTCGAAATTCCGCTAGCGAAAAATCGATTTGGACAGGCAGAGCAGATCCTAGGTTGGTCTGTACCTGAGATTTGCCAAAGCCAAGAAGACAAACTATCTCGGACCCTGTATACGCAACCCTGCCTGTATGTTGTATCCGCCATCCTGGCAGACCTGATGCTACGGGAGCACCAACCGGACTTGCTGGCAGGCCATAGTTTGGGGGAATACGTCGCCCTTTACACCGCCGGAGTATTTAGCTTTGAGGCTGGGCTGCAACTAGTTAAGCGCCGGGCTGAGTTGATGGACCAGGCTGCAGGGGGGGCCATGACCGCCCTGATTGGGTTTAACCGTGAGCAACTAGAAACCCAGATCCGCCAAAGTCTAGATGTGGTGTTAGCTAACGACAATCACGCAGGTCAGGTGGTAATCTCCGGCACTCCAGAAGCAGTAGAAATCTTCCTAGCCCAAGTCAAAGTCAAGCGAGTAGTGCCGCTAAATGTTAGCGGCGCATTTCACTCCCCACTGATGGCTGAGGCGGCAGCGGAGTTCCAACAGGTTTTAGCACCCATCCCCTTCCAGCCTGGTCAGATTCCCGTCCTGTCAAATGTTGAGCCGACTCCAGCGATCGCGGCTGATATTTTGAAACAGCGGTTAATCCAGCAGATGACAGGTTCAGTCCGGTGGCGAGAAATTTCCCTCCAACTCGCAGCGGCAGGAATTGAGCGAGTCATCGAAGTCGGTCCAGGTAAAGTACTTACGGGGCTGATCAAACGCACCTGTCCCGGTTTAGGCTTAGACAACGTCAGCAGCATCGCCGAGCTGGTAGCCCGCTAAATGTAATCTCCAGTGAGTGATATGGGCAGAAGCCGCGAACCTGCCATTAGTTTGACCCTTTACCACCTTTTCAAGTGGTCGGTGGTTAGCCCCATGCTTCACTTTTACTTCCGGGGGCAGACCTACGGCGCTGACCAGGTTCCACAACAGGGACCTCTGGTGGTGGTCAGCAACCATGCCAGTGATTTTGACCCGCCCATTCTATCCAACTGCGTCGGGCGACCCGTGGCTTACATGGCAAAGCAAGAACTCTTTCAAGTGCCCGTCCTGGGCACTTTAATCCGCTGGTATGGGGCCTACCCGGTTAAGCGGGGGGCAGTCGATCGCAGCGCCATCCGGTCGGCGTTGGCCATGCTAGAGGCCGGCTGGGCGACGGGCGTCTTTTTAACCGGAACTCGCACCGTGGACGGACAGATTGTCGATCCCAAGTTGGGTGCGGCGCTGATTGCCGCGAAAGTTCAAGCTCCCCTACTGCCTGTGAGTTTGTGGGGCACTCAGGCGATTTTATCCAAAGGGAAAGGCTCGATCCCTAGCGCTGTCCCGGTCACAGTCCGGATTGGAGAACTGATTCCCCCACCCCCGTCTACCGAGCGAGAGCAGCTCACAACGGTAACGCAACACTGTGCTGATATTATTAACGGACTACACGCGTTAGGGCGGTGAGCAGTCTCTACCCTGGTCATTGATGACCAAGGAATGCTAAGCCGATGGAAAATTTACGGGCAGAGTTGGCTGAGATGATGGCCGAGATCGAGTGGACCTGGCTAGTCCCCCATGCCAAGCGGGATGCCCTCGTCATCGTGACTCAAGGTTTGGATCTGCTGGACGTGGGTGTGGCGATCGCTAGTGACAATGTAACCAGGGTCGAGCACTGGATTGGCGAACAGTTGATCTACAAACCCTCAGCAGCTCAGCTCCAGACTTGGAATCAAAATCCTGCCCGACAATTCACTGCTCTAATTGTTCAGCCTTACGTATTAGTTCAAAAACGTGATCGCAAATTGACCGAATAAACATCCTCTGACAACCCAAAATCCTAGTCTTTAGCAGCCGAGAGTTTGTCCGAGAGCAGCTTAAGCAGCAAATCGAGCTTTTGGGATTTAGCTGCTTGACTCATCGTTAAGCTGGTTGAGCCTGTTCCTACCCAAAGCACAGCTCTTGCCCCATCGAAGATGGCCTTTTCTGACGGTTCCGGAGGGTGATCGGAGGGGACAGGTACAGGCTGAAAGGACATAGTGCGACTGCCTAAAACAACCTTGGCAATAATTCTAGCCCGCCGCATGTGGTAATCAGAGGTAATTAGATAGATACTCTGAATGCCCTGAGCTTTTAGCTTGTCAACAGTGGTGGTAAAGTTGGTCAACGTGTCCACAGCATCGTAATCCAGGTGAACGCGATCGCGCTCTATTCCGGCTTTGGCAAACAGCGCTTCCCCATACTCTGGATTGCTGCCACTCGATACCCAAATCGGTAAGTCTGGATGTTGGCGAGCAAAGCCGGTGGCGAACTTCTCGCGGTCCAAGTCGCCACCGAGTACTAAGATTGCTTGGGGGGAACTGGTGTAGCTGTGTAGCTGAGAGGCAAACCCGATCATCAGTGCCAGTAAAGCACTCAGCCAAAGAAACTTGAAGGATCTAGGCCGAGATGACCTAAATTGAGGCGAGTGATGCTTTTGCTTAGAGCGAGGCAAGGAACGCTTTTGTTTGGGAAAGGATTTGACTGGGCGCACCAAAGTACCATTCCTTAGATCTGCTACCAGCAATATTGTGTTCGCTCAATTATCAATTAGCCTGCATGACTGCCTAGAACAAGTATTCTACTTTTAGCAGATTATAGTGTTGTGCTTGTGCTTGAGTACGATGAAATTATGGCTGTAGTTCAAAGTGTGGCATTAAATGTTCAGGTTGCGGGAAAGGGGTTTCCCATCCTTTGCCTGCATGGGCATCCAGGCTCAGGGGCAAGTCTTTCACTATTTACTCAGCATCTATCCCAGCGATTTCTAACCCTGGCTCCAGACTTGCGGGGCTATGGTAACAGTCAAACACAGACCGACTTCGCAATCGCCGATCACCTACTGGATTTGGAAGCGCTGCTCGATCGCTACGACATTTCCCGCTGTCTGATCCTGGGCTGGTCCTTAGGCGGCATTTTAGCAATGGAACTGGCCCTGAGGCGACCAGAGCGTGTCAGCGGTCTAATTTTAGTGGCTACCGCTGCCCGACCTCGGGGTAATCATCCTCCCGTCACCTGGCAGGACAATTTATACACGGGACTCGCTTCAATTCTCAATTGGATCAAGCCCGGCTGGCAGTGGAATATTGACACCTTTGGGCGGCGATCGCTCTACCGCTACCTCCTGCAACAGCAAACCCCGGCTGCCTACTACCACTTGGCCTGCGAAGCAATGCCAGCTTACCTGAAAACCTCAGGAACAGCTCACCGTGCCCTAGCCCAAGCCCTCAAAACAAGCTACAACCGCCTGGAGGCCCTGGTAGAAATTTCTGTTCCCTGCTTAGTTTTGGCTGGTAGTCAAGACCGGCATATTGTCCCCGCAGCCAGTCTGGAAACAGCGCGCCAGCTCAAAAATAGTGACTGGATATGCTACCCCAACACAGCCCATCTATTTCCCTGGGAGATTCCCCAGCAAGTTTTACAAGACATTGATCGGTGGCTGTTTTTGCAGCCGAAAGTAACTCGTTAAGGTTGACCTGCCTTTTACCTGAGTTGACCAGCAAGGCTACTGGCTGGGTTGGGGTCAGACTCCTCATACACGGTTAACGTCTTAGGCTTGCAGCGCTTGACTGCAACCGTAATGCCTTGCGCCCCCTCACGCTCTAAATCTTCAACATAGCCAGTCTGGGAAGCCTTCGCCTCGTCAGCACTGGTAAAAGGGCCGAAATAGTAAGTACAGCGGGGCTTGCCTGTGACTACTTCAACCCACCAGGCCAAACCAAGCTGATTTAAGAGTCTGGCAAACTCGTTGATGATGCCTGCAAACATATCTTTATCTTCCATATTTTTCATGAGTTTATAAGCTTCCTGCACGTTCGTCTAACATCTTAAGTCTGGCCTTTATTCACATTTGTTTTACTCTGTAACGGCAGAATTTTTCAAGGAGACTAGGTGCACTCTATTTAACCAACGCTGCCGACAGACTTCGTAAAGTGCCATCCCCACTGCTACAGAAGCGTTGAGGCTGGGAGTTTTCCCCTGAAGGGGGATTGCAACTAATTCGTCACAGTAACGCTGGGTCAGCAAACTCAAGCCTTCACCCTCAGAACCGACGACGAGCACGGTCGGCCCCCTAAACTCAACAGTATGCACTGCAACGTTTGTTGCACTTGTCAGGCCGTAAATCCAAAAACCAGCACCCTTTAGTTGCTCTATTGCTTGATTAAGATTAACGACGCGAGCCACCGGAAAGTGTTCTAAAGCCCCGGCTGCAACTTTCGCCACCGTTGAAGTAACCCCAACCGCACGACGTTGAGGAATTACCAAGCCCTGGGCTCCCAAAGCTTCCGCTGTACGGATGATGGCACCTAGGTTGTGTGGGTCAGTAATCCCGTTAGCGGCAATTAAAATCGGCTGATCAGACGTTGCTTGGGCCTGCTCAAGCAGTGCCTCTAGATCAAGATATCCGTAGGGGGCAACTTGGGCGGCAACCCCTTGATGATTTGCCCGTTGCGTCATCTGGTCCAAGCGCCGGTGCTCAATTTCATCGATAACGGTCCCTTTTGCCTTTGCCTGCAACAAGAGAGAGTGAAATCGGGGATCGTAGCGTAACTGGGGTATAATCCAGACTCGGTGTAAGTTTCGCTGGTTTTCTAAAGCAGATAAAACTGGATGACGGCCATAGATCAAGTCTACAGCTTCTGGTTCTGAAGCCTGCTGGGGCGGAATCGACTGGATACCAGGACCCGTACGTTTAAGTCTGGGGCGATCGCGCTGGAACGCACGGGGATTTTGAGTCCGACCCTGAGAGGGGTTACCTCGGCGTGGCCGATCTGGGGACTTGCGCTCTTTAGTCATACTGCTTCTTGACCACACAACTGCTCAAGTTTAATCGGTTCGGAGACTCCAAGCCTGTCAGACCCGTTACTTGTCAGGGTAAATTAGTCTGACTCAGTCGCCTCTAGATCTAAAGACTGAAAAAGCTGGTCTAAGCGGGGGGGATCGGTGAGATAGAGATACCCAATCAAAGCTTCAAAACTGGTAGCTTGTTGATACGTGACTGGATTGAGCCGCCTGGGCCGCCTCTGAACGGCATTGCGTCCCTGCCGGAGAATTTCTAGCTCTGCTGGGGTGAGCTGGGGTTGGAGCAATCGCAAGTAGAGGGCCTGGCTTTCGGCCCGAACATGGGATATTACCTGTCGGTGGTAAGACGCAAGTCGGCTCGGTGGGACTAGACAGTGGGTTCGAATGTAAAGCTCATAGACCGCATCTCCCAGGTATGCTAAAGCCGCCGGAGAAAGCTGCCTTACTTGAACCTGTGCAATGGGTAACAACACTCTGGCCTTAAGGCAGCTTGTCTCTACCGAATAAAGTTCAGGCTGCTCTTGCTCCTGAGGATTCACATTAACTGCCTAACTGAGTTTGTTAAAAAGTTTTGAGAGTTGAATAAATTCTCAACCCATTACTCCACCTAGTAGGCTCTTCCTAGGACTTGGGGACATTTTCTAAGGCAGTTTCCACCGATGGCTGTAAAGACAAAAACTGTTCCAGGCGGACCAGTTTCACAGTCTGAGTGACGCGAGGATTTGTGACGATCTGCAGTGTCCCTTCAGCAGTTTGCGCTTTCTTGGCGATCTGGACCAGTACCCCTAAGCCTGAGCTGTCCATAAAGTCAATTGTTGAGAGGTCTAAGATGATGTGGGGCGGCCCTTCTTCTATAGACTTACTCAACACCTTGCGAAATACAGGCTCAGAAAAAGCATCCAGTAAACCTGTGAGGCGAAATAGTTGACAGTTGCCCCTGACTTCACGCGTGCCTCTTAAACTAACGGTCAGGGTCAGTGCTTCAGGAATAGAATCCTCCTACGGTGATCTATATAGATAAAGTTGAGCGTTTAGTATAGGGTGTTTCTATCTTGTTGTCTACCGCAATTGAAAGATTTAGAAAAAACTAAGAAATCTCACTCAAGACTGAGTTTTCTCTAGAGTCGGGATCTGGGTTGGTTCCACGACTACCCTCGCCTGGGGATGCTTTACGGTAGGTCTGCATGACTTGGATGAACTGCTCAAACAGGTAATCAGCATCATGGGGACCGGGGCTGGCCTCAGGATGGTACTGAACCGAGAAGAAGGGCAGGGTTCGGTGCCGCAGTCCGGCAACGGTTTGGTCGTTGAGGTTTAGATGCGTAATCTCCACCTCAGCCGCTGGCACTGATTCCGGACGAATGGAAAAGCCGTGATTTTGACTGGTAATCTCTACCCGCTGATGTGAACCCGCAGGTTGATTCAGGCCCCGGTGACCGAACTTGAGCTTGAAAGTCTCAGTCCCTAGGGCACGTCCTAGGAGTTGGTGACCTAGACAAATTCCAAATAGCGGTTTTTCAGCACTAAGTAGGGCCTTTGTGGTTTCAAAGCCTTTGGTCACCGCTGCTGGATCGCCAGGTCCATTCGACAGGAAAATACCATCTGGGTTGTATTGAAGAATCTCGGCTGCCGAGGTGTGAGCTGGCACGACTATGACACGACAACCATAGCTGGCTAGACGTCGCAAAATGTTGCGTTTGATCCCAAAGTCAACTGCAACGACAACCAAGGGTTCGGCGGCTAGGTCTGTCGGAGTACCTACCCCACTCGCTGCTGAATCTGGGGATTTAAACTCCCAATCACTCTCTGTCGGTTCAGACCATTCGTAGATGGTGGGGGTTGTCACCGACTGAATCAAGTTTAAGCCTGCCATGCTGGGGGCGTCTTGAATATGTTCTAACAGTTCAGCCGGATCTAAAATTTCGGTTGAGATTGCCCCGTTCATCGCGCCGAGCGAACGAATTTTACGGGTAAGGGCACGGGTATCAATTCCATAAATGGCCGGAATTTTGTGCTGCTTAAAGTAGTCTGGCAAGGATTGGGTAGCCCGCCAGTTGCTAGGGTGAAAACAAACATTGCGGGCAATCGCTCCCCTGACTTGAGGCCGCCCAGATTCCTCGTCGCCGGGGTTGACGCCCGTATTTCCCAATTCAGGGTAGGTGAAAATAATAATTTGACCACAGTAGCTAGGGTCAGTCAGAACTTCTTGATACCCTGTCATGCCTGTGTTGAATACCACTTCCCCAACCGTTGTCCCTGCTGCACCACAAGACCAGCCGGAGTAGCTCGTTCCATCCGCTAGAACTAAGAGAGCGCTATCAGAAGTAGAGGGCATAAAACCTTAACTTTCAATCAGCTTTGATTGTAACGAAGTGCGCCAGTTTTAGAAAACTTGATATTTATACGGCTGGTGGAGCACAGCCCTCATTGTTGCTTAGTCTTGGCGGCTGAACAATCTGTGGCTGGAGTAAAACCAGCAACTTCCTGCACCGTGTAGAGGGGCCGGCCCTTGACTTCCTCGTAGATTCGACCAATATATTCCCCCAGAATTCCGATACAGACTAGTTGCACAGCACCGAGAAACAGGACTGCTACCGCGATCGCGGCAAAGCCAATCAGTCGGGAGCTTGCCTCAAACAAGCGCCAGTATAGGACCAGCACCACCATCAGCAGTGCCACCCCGGCGGCAAAAAGTCCTAGGTAGGTTGCTACCTGTAAAGGAACCCTGGAAAAGGCAATTAGGCCGTTGATGGCTAACCGGAAAGTCTTAGGAAAGGTATACTTCACTACACCTGCAAATCGAGGGTCGCGTTCAAACTGGACTGCTGTTTGCCGAAAACCTACCCAGGCTCGCAGGCCTCGAACATACCGAATTCGCTCCGGCATAGCATTTAGGATATCCACAACTTGCCGGTCCATCAGACAAAAATCCCCCGTATCTGTGGGAATATTTACATCCGCTAAGCTCTTAAGGATTCGGTAAAACGTATAAGCTGTGAAACGTTTGAACCAGCTCTCTTGGTGGCGTTGAGTTCGTTGAGCATAAACCACTTGATACCCCTGTCGCCACTTCTCAATCAAATCTGGAATCAGTTCCGGTGGGTCCTGCAAATCAGCATCTAGGACTACAACAACCTGACCCCGGGCAAAGTGCAACCCTGCTGTCACAGCATTTTGATGACCGAAGTTGCGGGCAAAGCTTAGATAGCAAACCTGTTGATCCTGCCGATGCAGCTCCCGGATCATTTGTAGAGAACTGTCTCTACTACCATCGTCGATTAAGATAACCTCCACTGGTCCGTCTAGCCGGTCCATGACGACCTTGACTCGACGGTACAGTTCTGGCAGCGTTTCTTCCTCGTTATAAACAGGAATAATGAAGGAATACTTTGGGGACATCGTTTGCCATCTTGGAAGTTTAGGAAATTTAAGGTGAAGCTTTTGCTGAGTTCAGGTGGCGTAGTAAGCCTTCACAGGCATCTAGGAGCAAATTAACGACGTACTGGAATCCCTCTGGACCTCCAAAGTAGGGATCTGGAACTTCTAAATCAGCATGGCGCGTACAGAACTGGCAAATCAGCCGGACTTTAGGATAATGTTGCCTGGATGGGTCCAAGGCGAGGATATCTCGGTAGTTCTCCTGGTCCATCGCCAGGATTAGATCAAAGTTTTCTAAGTCTAAGGCTTGAAGCTGGCGAGCCCGCCCCCGTAGAATTATTCCCCGTTGCTCAGCCGCTTTTGTCATGCGATGGTCCGGTGGTTTGCCAATGTGGTAGTCGCCGGTGCCGGCAGAGTCACAAGTGATCTGGTCTTGCAGGTTGTCTTGTTCAATCAAATAGTTCATCACGTTTTCTGCCGTCGGAGAGCGACAAATGTTTCCGAGGCAAACAAACAATAACCGCTGAGCCATAGGTCTAGATTTGAATTGAAGGTAGGGTCGTTACTAAACTTGCTTCACTCATACTTTCGCACTCATACTTTCGCTTAGTAGCGAAGGCCGCTTGATTGTTAAGTACTCAAACAGGCAGAATGTCAGTATCGCTGATTTCTTTTGTGGCTTCAATGACCTCTTCTAAGCGATCGCAACCCGCTCAAGATTCTCCTAGGGAGACCCTACACGAACGGCTGGCCTACTCTGAGTTTAGCCGTGATCGACCCCTCCCCCAGGACCCCTTGGCCAGACCAGAGCCACCGGCTGTCCAACAGGAACTGCGGGTGCAAGCCTCTCGTAAGGGTCGCAAGGGCAAAACTGTCAGCGTGATTAGTGGGTTTGAAGCCAAACCACAAACCTTGACGGAACTCTGCAAAAAACTCAAAGCTCAGTGCGGTGCAGGAGGCACAGTTAAAGACAAAGAAATTGAAATTCAGGGTGACCACCGCCAGAAGCTTGTCCAAGCCCTGAGCCAGTTGGGGTACAGGGTTAAAGTTAGCGGCGGTTAAGCTCAGAAGTTGGTTGAGATCGCCTCCACCGGGCAGGTGGGCACACACTGCTCACAGACAATGCAGCGGGAACGGTTGAAGTTGAGTTGAAAGGTTTGAGGGTCGAGGGTCAGTGCTTCAGTCGGACATACCCCCGTACAGAGACCACAGTGGACGCAGGCATTTTCATCGATCAAGATTTCCCGGCTGGTTAAGATCACACCGATGTCCTGCGATCGCATCCAGTCCATTGCCGCATCCAGTTGGTCTATATCGCCCGACAGCTCTACGACCAGCTTTCCCACCTGATTGGGCGCAACCTGAGCCCGGATAATATTGGCAGCAACGTTAAAGTCCTTGGCCAGACGGTAGGTAACTGGCATTTGAACCGTCCGTTGCGGAAAAACTAATGTAATTCGCTTCTTCATGGCGCTGTTCGGACAAAGTTCTAAGCTGCTAGGGCCATGATAACGGCTAGAAGATGACCGTGTTCTCTCAGGACTGGGATGAGGTCACCGCAGAATACGAATTAGTCAGTTTCCGCTTGAGTCGGAATCGCTAGGACTTTATCGACCCGACGTCCGTCCATTGCAGTAACTTGGAAACGAAACTTGCCCCACTTAAATCGCTCATTTACCTTGGGGATATAACCCAACTGCGTCACGACAAAACCACCAACCGTTTGATACTCTACCCCTTCCCCTTCAGACAAATTTCGGAGGCTCAAAAGGTCCTTGAGCTCCTCGATGGGTAACATGCCATCCAGTAACCAGGAACCGTCATCGCACTGCATTGCCTGGAGGTCCGCTGGCTCATTCCCGGTCTGAATCTCCCCCACAATGGCCTCTAAGAGGTCATTGAGCGTCACTAAGCCTTGGACGACACCGTATTCATCGATGACAACGGAAAGATAACTTCCCGACTTCCTGAATAACTCGAGGGTATTCAAGGCCCACATACTTTCTGGGAGGTATAACGGCTGTTTCAAAAGTGCTGCTAAGTCAATGGATGGATCTGCCAAGCGCGCAGCTAAGAATTCTTTAGCGCTGACTAAACCTAAGGGATGATCAATACTCTCTTGACAGACTAGAAATCGAGAATAAACACTACTTGTGATCTTTTCTTGCAGAGTGTCGAGGGGTTCCTCAATATTTAGCCAGACAATCTCCTGGCGAGGGGTCATAAAGGCACTGACCCGTTGTTCCCCCAACCGAAATACCCGCTCGACCACATCCTCTTCCACATCCCCTAGCAAACCAGCTTTGTGACTAGCTGAAACCAGAAGCCTAAGCTCCTCAGGAGAATGAATTAGTTCTTCGCCAGTTCCGGTTCCTAAGCCCAGAAGTACGAGAACGAGGTTACCTAAACTGTTGAGGAATTGAACAGCAGGTCGAAATACAGCTAGGTAAAGTTCCAGGGGCTTGACCGAGACTAGAGCTGTACTTTCTGGTCGTTGCAGGGCCAGGCTCTTGGGGGCCAACTCTCCTAGGACAATGTGAAGGGCAGTAATAATCGTAAAGGCAACCAGCACGGCTAGGGTGTGGGAACTCAGCCAGGCTAGATTCTCAGGCAGAAGGTAGAAGACAGGTTCAATCAAGGCAGCAATGGCAGGTTCACCCAGCCAGCCAAGGCCGAGGGAAGCCATCGTTATTCCCAGTTGGGTAGCCGCTAAATAAGCATCTAGGTTATTGACCGCCCGTTGTAGCGCCTTTGCCTGAGGATGACCTTCCTCCAGGAGTTGCCTTACTCGGCTGCGGCGGACCCCAACCAAGGAAAACTCAGCAGCCACAAAGAAACCATTCGCTAGCACCAAGACCACGACCGCTATTAGCTTGCCGGCGATCAGCAAGCTAGTCGAACTGTCCATATTCCGCCTTTAAATATCAAAAGATTGTAGTTTAAGCGATTGATCTTTATTCGTGTTTATGGAGAAATACTTTGTTCTAATCTACCCAACTAAATTCTATGTCCGCAGGAACGATAGATTACCGCAATACCTGACTTCTGAACCGACATTGGAGCCTTTGCGAGGTGTGGCTAAGTGCAACCGTTCTGAAGCAGTAAATTTTTTGGCTGAGAATTGAGGCAGCGATCGCTTGCAAGCTGCTGTAGTCAAGGTCATTAGCGGGGGAAGAGGAATCACTGCTTTAGCTCTGGAGGACAGCAGAAAGAAACTACAGGTGTGTTGCTTGGGATATTGGCTGATTGAGCTGGCTTAAACACGATGAGGTTCTCTCAACATGACAACTGAGCAGTCTAGAGTCTGAGTCAGCCGAGTCGTGACACCACATGATAACTGAGCAAACCTACTCACTGGGCAATCTGAGTTATACTCGTTAGGTCGAACTGACAACAGCGACTGGGCAGGAAGCTTTACTGAGAATTGCGTCAACTCGATGACCGAAGAAAGCCCGTCCCGTGATCATTCGCAGATGGCTACCCAAAACAATCAGGTCCACATGCTGATTGCGGGCAAAGGTAAGGATTTCCTGCTCTGGACTATTCCCTTTCAGGATGTGGATTTTGACTTCGGCCCCCAAGTTGCGTCCAATATTAGCCTGCTCCTCAAGGATCTGCTGGGAGATACTAGTAGCTGCGTCTAGGTTCTGCTGCTCAAAGAGGATATATTCCACTTGAGGTAAATTGACGACATTCAACAAGGAGACCGTCGCGCCGGTCTGGGCAGCAATCGTGCTAGCAATTTCGACTGCGTGCTTACTGTCCTGGGAACCAATAGTAGGCACCACAATATGACGTAGCTTTTGCTTGGCAATCATACATTGCTCACCCTTTGGCAAGGGTAGGTGTGATTTCACAACCATCGTCGCGCAGGGAGCCTCTTGGACGATGCGGTCAACCAGTACGTTGAACAGAGCATTGTCAGATCGACCTTGCTCAGTTGCCCCCATCACAATCAAGTCATAGCCCTTGCTGGCTTCTTTGAGGATCACTTCAGCTTTGTTCCGTCCAGCTTCAACCCGAGTTTTCAAGTTCATACCAGCAGGTAGCTGCATCTCCTCAGTGACGGCTGTAAAGGCGGCCTCGGCTGCATCGTCCTTTATCATCTGAGTATCCTTTGCTTTAATGGTCTTAGCACTGGCCGCTTTGCCCTGAGGTTTCTTGTCGCTCAAGGCAAAGAGAGCGGTCACCTCTATCGGGTTCTGGTGGGCCATATGGCTGACCAACTGGGCCGCAAGTTGTACATTGGCACCGCCGCGAGTTGGCATCAGTACCCGGCGAATACTCTTGACAAAGCTGCGACTAGCTTGCTCTTCTTGGTACAGGCGCTCGGCTTCCTCTTCGCCGATCACAACTTTTGATAGGGTCCAACGTAACAGAGGCGGGGCCATTAGCGAGGTGACGATCGCCACCATGACAATGATCGAGTACATGGACTGGCTGAGCACACCGAGGGATAAGCCGATGGTGGCAACAATAATCTCCATCGCACCCCGCGCGTTCATCCCTGACCCCATAGCCAGACCTTCCCAATGGCCCAGACCAGCAACGCGTGAACCCGTGTAGGCTCCGGCAAATTTGCCCAGACAAGCAACCCCCAGCACAATTAAGCCAACAAACAAGGTCTGTGGCACTAAGAGTTCCAGTAAATTGACCTTCAGGCCAGCGGCAGCAAAGAAAATTGGTGCCAAGAAGCCTGCGGTAATCACCTCTAAGGTGTGGCCCGCTTCACGGCTGAATCGGGGAGCCTGACCAGCAAGAATTCCTGTCACAAACGCCCCCAGGGCTGCTTCTAGGCCCAATCCATGAGTCAGCGCCGCCGCCCCAAGCGAGAAAATCAGCACTGTCGATAAGTTAGCTGTGGTTCCACCAATATGGTCATCCACCCACAGCAACACTTGAGCCATCACCCGACGTCCGACGGTGAAGCTAAGACCTAGAAACAGCACCGCCGCCCCCACAGAGCGAAAGACCGTAGCAATGTCAAATTTGCCGCTGCTAGCCAGACCTGCCACGACAGAAAGCAAAATCCAGCCAATAGTATCGTCCGTCATGCCTGCCGCCAGGGTGACTTGACCAATATCCCGGCGGATCAGCTTTAAGTCCATCAGCACCTTGGCAATCACGGGTACTGCGGAAATACTCATTGCTGTAGCAATAAACAAACTGAAGACCAAGCGCTTAGAGGGATCTGCCAAAAAATTCTCTGGCAGGAGCCAGCCGAGGCCAAATCCCGTCCCAAAGGGTATGACAATTCCGCCCAAGGAGATCAGCAAGGCCGTCCTGCCCTTGCGCACGATCAGGTTAAGATCTGTCTCCAGCCCGGTGACTATCAGCAAAAACAGCACACCCAGCCAAGAAACAACCGAGAGCAGGTCGGACTGGAGCTGGTTTTGAGGAAAAATGTGCGCTTGGAGGGGCGGTAAAATCCAGCCGAAAAAGGAAGGACCCAGGAGGACACCTGCGAGCAGTTCACCCACGACTGGGGGTAGATTAATCTGGCGCATAAGCTCGCCCAACCCTCGCGCCGTCAGGAGTAACAGCGCCAGTTGGAGTAGCAGCAAGAGCAATTCATGATGACCGAGGGGCTTGATCACCCCTTCGGCCTCCGCTTGAGCAGCCAGCACAGGTACAAAGACTTGGGTCAGGATTTCCATGGAGATTTCGTTAAGGGTTATCTAGCTTCTCAGGTATTTCATCTGTCGGGTCAGTCAAGCGGCTAACGGATCATTGGATGTTGGACTGTGCGAAAATCAATATCTAACTCCGCAACAACGATCAGAAAGGCTAGATCAATATCTGGCAGCAGGTTCCTTAGCGCTGATTTCCCCTAGAACAGCCTTAACCTCTTGGGGTCAAGTACCACGCCTAGAAACGTCAGGTCTACCAGTTCTGCAATTCTGGCAAAGGTAGTTACTCGATCAGTGTGAGAATTACAGATGCCATTTGTTTATACGCGGACAATTCGATTTCAGGATACAGATGCGGCTGGTGTAGTTTACTTCACCAATGTACTAGCAATCTGCCATGAAGCCTACGAAGCGTCCCTGGCTGCGGTGGGGTTTAAGCTCCAGTCTTTTTTCAGTGATCCTTTGCTAGCAATTCCCATCGTGCATGCTTACGTGGATCTGCTCCAGCCAATGGTTTGTGGCGATCGCTACACCATCACGATGAGGCCAAGCCTGCTCAGTCCTCAGAAGTTTGAAATCTTCTACCAAATCTTTGGGGCAGAAGGGGTTGATCGGCTTGCTGGCAAAGGCTACACCAGGCATGTTTGCATCGATCCCGCCCGTAGAACCAGACAGGATCTTCCCCCGGTCATGACTGCATGGCTACACCGTTGGGCTGATGCCGCCACCTCCTAGCGATCGCTAGGAGCTGTTTCCGATTAATTTTTCCTTGGGCATTGCGAGGCAATGTTTGGACTGGAATCCAGCACTTCGGTTGCTTGAACTTGCTTAACTTATCCTTGAGAGTAGCCTGCAAAATTAAGGAAGAGGTTGACTCCTCCGGGACGTAGATGGCGGTCACCACTTGGCCCCAATCCTGGTCTGGTAGACCAACGACGCAGACATCGGCAACTAGATTTGTAGATCGAATCGCCGCTTCCACCTCGGCAGGAAATACATTTTCTCCCCCCGAAATAATTTTGTCGCTGCGGCGACCGACAACATTCAAGTTTCCCTGAGCATCAAAAAACCCTAGATCATCTGCCTGAAGAGTTTGCTTGTCCCAGGCTGCCGGATAATACCCGAGGGCAAGAGAACTGGCTTGAATCGTGACCATACCCGTTTGATCTGGGCCTAGCACTTCGCCCGTAGGACTACAAATCCTTACACTGGCGTGGGGCAGGACCTGACCACAACTGCTATCACCCCTGAGAAACGCCTCTGGCTTGAGCGTAGCAATCTGGGAAGCAGTCTCCGTCATCCCGTAGGTTAGTGCCAGACGGAGGCCGTAGTGTCTAGCCGTGTCCAGAAGCTGCGGCCAGGCCGGGGCTCCCCCCAGGAGGATTGTGGGAAACCGGGACAACCAGGCCCTCACCTCTGCATTCCTGAGCAGCCGTTGCAACTGAGTCGGGACCAAAGAGAGGAAAAACCTTTCTGGATTAACTTTTGCTGTCCAGGACTCTAGACTCCGGCTAGGGAGCAGCGCTAACCGACCTCCAGAGGTGAGGGAGCGCAGGACCTGCATCAATCCGCTGACGTGGTAGAGCGGCAGTAGGCAGCAGGAATTGATCTCTCCTACCTGAAAATACTGGCGGAAACCCTGGACAGAAGCGACCAACGTTTCCCAGGTATGAATGGCAAAATCAACTTGGCCTGATGATCCCCCGGTGGGGATCAAGATCCAGCCCGGTTGGGCCTTGGAGCCGCGCCCAGAAGCCTGGGGCTCTAGAGAATAACAACCCTGCTGCCAAACTAGGTCTGGCTGAACTAAATCAAAAACCTGCTGCCACTCCTGTTTAGCCCAATCTGGATTACCCAGAAATACTGGGCAGCCTGTGGCGGTTGCCGCCAGAAAGCCGACCAAAAACTGGATCGGATCGCGCTGGACCAAGAGGATCTTTGGCCGCTGGCCTTTGTGACCACAAGATAACTTTTGGCACAATTGCTCGACTAGGAAAGCAAACTCATGACTGTCATAACCCACTAGCCAGTCCTGCCTAGAGCGCTGCCTAAGATAGTTTAGAGGCTCTGCCATAGCTGCTCTGGGTCAGAGATTACGGGTTGGGGCAGATCTTGATCAAACCAGTGATCGATACCAAACCCAACTGCCCGGTTGGGGGCAAGTTGAGCAGCCAACTTGAGGGCTTGCTGTCGGCCAATTACTGTTTCGAACACTGAGGAGAAGACTGCGTCGATGTTGTACTGCTGGCAAAACCGGCGTAGCCGGAATGGGGAACCAGCGATCGCGGGCTTAATTACAAAAATACCTTGCCATCCCAGTCGATAACAGGCTTCCAGTTGATCTAAGGTTGCAACCGATTCATCCAGCGCTAATCGGGTAGAGTAGCGGCCGCTTAATTGGCGCATAGGTTCAACTTGGTCTACAGGCAAGGGTTGTTCTAGAAACTCAATCTTAGCCAACTCGCATTGGTCACAGGCCCTCAGCCATGCTTCGGCTGCTTGCCAGCTCAACCGCCCGTTAGCATCCAGGCGAAGCTTTGCTGCGGTTGGCAGTGCTTGGACCAAATGATCAAAAATCTGAATTTCATTCTGAAACGGAGCAACACCAATTTTCCATTTAAAGGTGCGATAACCCTGATTCCAAAGGGTCTGCCACGCTTGTAAAACAGCCGCTCCGGTTGGCAACAAGCCACTGTAAGAGAGAACAATTTTAGAGGGGTCAATCGCGCCTGCGTGACCCAGAGAGTCTCCCGACCCGGCGGGTCCTTGGATCTTTGATTCAGACGACTTGGAGGGTTGACCTAGTTCGAAACCAGACATTGCCTCCCAGGCGGACTCAAATCCAAATTGACAGGCAGGCAGGGTAAAAGGAATGGAGAAGATAGTATCTGCTGTAATCTTGGTCGGTAAGTTGTGACAAAGCGCCAGAGCCTCCTCCAAGCTTTCAGAGCCAAACCAGCTTAAGGGGGCAATTTCACCAAGCCCAACCCGTCCTGCTGCATCGCTAAGACGCAAGACTATTCCCGATCTAAACTGCCACTTACCCTGATTGGTCTGAAGGCCGTGCTTAAACCGGCGACAGTAGGATCGAAATTCAAACTTTACCACTGATTTAACCGCCACCTCTGCGCTGGCCTCTGCTCTGAAGTGAAGCCCCTAAAAAAAGTAGGAATACAAACCCAGCAAGTGCCATGACAAAGTTCTTGATCCGCTCAAATTAAGCATCTGGAACCCCAGAGCCAGAACTCATTTCCGTTGAGCCAACCGTCACTTGATCCACTTCAGCACCTGTGACACCGCTGACTTTCTGGGCCACGCTTACAAGCCTGTCTAGGGCTGCTTGACTGGGCACTTTCCCCTTGAAAGCAACTGTGCCACCTTTTTGGGCTAGGTAAACAGTTTCAATATCATCGACATCCGGATCTTCGTCAAACGCCAGTGCAACTCGCTTGACTAGACCTTTGGGGTCCTGTTCCCCGTCTAATCCAACCTGCTCTGGTGGAATAGACTCAGTCGGTGCTGAAGCATGGGTCTTACTAGAATCTGATGGTGGATTCTGAGGGATGTCAAGTCCAAACAGTCTTTGTAACCAACTTGACTTCAACACCATAAGTACTCCTCCATTCAAATCTTGTGAACAACCTCAGATAAAGGTAGTTCAGGGCGTGTTTCGCAGCTTAAGCCTTCCTACTTTAGAGTGACATAAAAGAGGTTAGACTAGCCGTCTCGGCCTCCGGTAAATCCCTAAAACGGTCCTTGGCCCAAGGCAATATGGGGGCCAGTAAAAATAGATTTTTTGATCTCAACGTAGTGAAGCTCAACCAGAGCTTTTAGGTCAGGGTATTGACTAGCCTGCTTAGAGAGATCAGCCGCTATTTCAGTCCGCTGAGAACGATTTTGCTGGTTGTACCACGTCATTGCCTGCTTGGAATAATCCCAGTTCTGCTGGTGCATATTGTGGGCTGCCATCTGGTAGATCACACAGGTCGTAGTATCTCCACCAAACAGGGGCCGGGTATTCTGGCCAGTTTTGGGAACCACATAAGCCTGATTTTTGGGAACTGTAGCAGGATTGGTGATAATTAGATGGCAAAGTTGACCAAAGCTTAACTGTTGAGCGGCGGCTGGAAGCTGAAGGCCCTGTACCAGTAAAAAGGCTAGAACAAGTTTTGCTCTCATAGGATTCCTCATAAGTGAGGGTTTAAGAAAACTCAAAACAGGAAGGCTAAGTTACTGAGAAAAGTGGGGTAGATGGCGATTACTGTTGTGAACAGTGTTTACCCTATGATACGAGAAGGATCAAGTTTGCCGAGTCAGCAAGGTAATATTAGAGCTGAAATCAGGGCAGGTTGCCTTTAAGGTAACTTGTTAAGATCACAGGTTACCGAGGCTACCTCGTCTTGTCCTGTCTCAAGTATTCCCACTTTAAGTACTCAACTGGCTCAGCAAAGGAACCAAAAATCTACTTTATTTGAAGATTTAGCAATGATTAGCCAGGAAAAGCAACGGAACTGGAACCGTGTAATTAGACAGTTTGTCACTATTGTTGGTAAAAAGAATGTTCTTTCCACCCCAGAGGATCTGGTTGTCTATGAGTGCGATGGCCTGGCAAGTTATCGAAACCGTCCTGCTCTAGTGGTTTTGCCCCAAACCACGGCTGAAGTTGCTGGCATTGTTAAGGTTTGCGATCGCGAAGCCATTCCTTTCGTAGCGCGCGGGTCTGGGACTGGCTTATCCGGCGGAGCCTTACCGACAGAAGACTGTGTCTTAATTGTCACTGCTAAGATGCAGCAGATCCTAGAGGTGGATTTAGAGAATCAGCGGGTGGTGGTTCAACCCGGTGTAATCAATACCTGGGTAACCCAAGCCGTTGCTCAGGCCGGATTTTACTACGCGCCCGACCCTTCTAGCCAGATCATTTGCTCGATTGGGGGAAATGTGGCTGAGAACTCTGGCGGCGTTCACTGCCTCAAGTACGGGGTGACCACCAACCACGTCCTCGGCCTCAAACTCGTATTGCCTGATGGCGCGATCGTAGATGTAGGCGGCAAAATCCCAGAGTCACCAGGCTATGACTTAACCGGATTGTTTGTGGGTTCGGAGGGAACCCTGGGAATTGCGACAGAAGTTACCCTGAAGATACTCAAATCCCCGGAGGCGATTCAGGTGCTGCTGGCGGACTTTACCACAATAGAAGCAGCCGGAACCACCGTTTCTGCCATCATTGAGGCTGGTATTCTTCCGGCTGGCATGGAAATAATGGATAATCTCACCATCAACGCCGTGGAAGACGTTGTTTGTACCAACTGCTATCCCCGCGATGCCGGGGCAGTTTTGCTGATTGAACTAGACGGGGTAGCCATAGAAGTTGAAGCCAGTAGCCAGCAAGTAGAAGCACTTTGTCTCAACAACGGGGCTCGGAACGTAGTTGGGGCTACAGATCTTGCCCAGCGGTTGAAACTGTGGAAAGGTCGCAAAGCGGCTTTTGCCGCCGCTGGCAAGCTGAGTCCAGATTACTTTGTTCAGGATGGCGTCATTCCTCGGACTAAGTTGCCCTTGGTGCTGGCAGAAATTGAGGCCCTGAGCCAGCAATACGGCTATCAGATTGCTAATGTCTTTCATGCTGGGGATGGGAATTTACATCCACTGATTCTCTACGACAACGCGGTGCCAGGAGCCTTGGCAGAAGTTGAAGCCTTAGGTGGAGAAATCTTAAAGCTGTGCGTCCAGGTCGGTGGCAGTATTTCCGGTGAGCATGGAATTGGAGCCGACAAACGCTGTTTTATGCCGGACATGTTCACTGAAGCTGATTTGGAGACCATGCAGTGGATTCGTCATGCCTTTAACCCCAAGGAGTTAGCAAATCCAGGAAAAATATTTCCCACACCTCGGACCTGCGGTGAGGCAGCCCACGCCCACGTTCCCCCGGAGTTTGAGCTAGCCGAACGATTTTAACCCGCCAAAGGTGGGCGATCGCCGCTAGTTGATCCCACATCCTTCTATCTTTTTAGTCCAAACGCGACTCTGGCTCTACCTGCGGCCATAGACGTTCGAGCTGGCTTTGCCAGGCCGCCAGCACTGCTTCACGGGACTCTGCTCCTTGTTCCATATTTCCCAGCAATCCTTCCCGGTAGAAACGGTTCAGGGTTTGGATTGTTGCTTCAAGCGACTGTCCTTGGCGCTTAGCGGTGTAAATAATTTGGCGAACTCGCTGCTCAACCAACTGGTCAAAGCAGTCAGACAGACCTTTTTCATGGAGCGCGACCAGTCGCGCTACCGCCGTCGAAAAGTCTGGAATGCTAAGGCTGTCAAGATTGTGCTGAAACACCCCCCACAGCGCGTCCTGGTGTAGAGCATAGCGGGTTTCTTGAGTGCAATCAAAGTTAGCGGCTAAAAGCTGCTCCACAAACAGATGTGCCTCTTGGGCAGCAGTAATCGGCACCAGTACTCTCACCCAGGATTGATCTTCAGAAAGGAGAACTAGCAGCCTGAACTTGGAAGTTTCTACCTGCCAAGATCCTGGTACTGGAACTTGGACATCTAAGGAGCTAAAGATTTCTTTAAGCGTACTGGTAATGTCTTCGGGTGTCATAGTCTTTTGTAGTCACCTGAGACTGGTGCTGCAATCTCCTGAGTCGATGTCTGCTCTGAATCAACGCTGCTAAGCTAACTATTCTGGCTTAAACACGACGAGTTTACCAAAGAAAAAGACCTGAACCCTTAAAAAAGCATGATCAACTTTTTTCCGGCTCGGCAACGCTTTTATCAAGCCCTTCATCAGCCTGAAGACCAAGTCAATCTAGCAGAAGCAGCCCTCTATCTTGCTCAGGAGGAGTACCCAGCCCTAGATATAGAGAGCTACCTGAATGCCCTTGACACAATGGCTGAAGAAGTTCGGGAGCGGCTTCCCGCCCAGTCCTATCCGCTGCGGATCATCCAGACGATTAACCAGTATCTTTACGACGACCTGGGTTTTACAGGCAACACAACAGATTACTACGATCCCCGCAATAGCTTCTTAAATGAGGTAATTGAACGGCGTACCGGCATTCCGATCACGTTGTCGTTGATATACCTAGAAATTGCCAAGCGGATTGATTTTCCTATGGCTAGTGTCGGCATGCCGGGTCATTTTTTAGTTCGTCCCAGCTTGGAAGAGATGGAGCTCTACGTTGACCCCTTCGAGCGGGGCGAAATTTTGTTCAGCCAGGATTGCCAAGAACGGTTGACTCAGATTTACAATCGACCGTTTGATTTTAAGCCTGACTTGTTATTACCCGTTAGTCCGCAGCAATTTCTAGTTCGGATGCTGGCAAATCTCAAGTACATCTATCTGAATCAGAATCAGCTCCAAAAAAGCCTTGCTGCTGTGGAACGCATCCTGCTGATTTTTCCAGAGGCACTTCAGGAACTGCGCGATCGCGGCATTCTCTACTATCAGTTAGGCCGTTGGGCTGAAGCCAGTCAGGATCTAGCAGAGTATCTGGACGGCAGTCCTACAGCGGAGGATGTTGACTTGATTCGTCAGTTACTAGAGCGTATAGGCCGAGAGGTCTGAGCAATAGCATCGTTTCCACAAAAATTAGTAACCAGAGCGATCGCGCGGCTTCCCTAGAATGTCCACTTCATATCGCTCAGGGGCAAGAATCACCTGAATCCGTTTGCGGCTACACTCATCCGAGAATTTCTGGAGCAGCTCTTTTTCTGTTGCTGAAGAGAGCACACCAGACTGTTGTTTATCGGAACTTAGCAAACCCTTAAATCCTAGAAAGGCAAGTTGATACATCACCTTCTGACTAAACTCACCCTTGAAGTAGCCGCCGTGAGTATCACCAAATTTAGTCAAGAATAGTCGAGCATAATCCCAAAGGTTTAAGGCTGGATTTCCTAATGCCTGACTGACAAGACCCGGTCCACGCTCTACATCTTTATAATCTGTGCAGTCGAAATAGGTAAATAAATTAGCAATTGGCTTACTTGCGCTAATCTCATCCGGAGACCTGATTTCACTAAGACTCCGGTATTCCCGATCTGAAGAGCGGACTTCAAGATACCCATAAGGCGAGTCATAGATATGATTCTGAGTGGCATTTTGCCGGAGCGGATTGACGATTCCATAGGGGGGAGTTGTAAATTTTTCAGGTGCCGGACTGTATCCTTGCTGAGGAAATTTACTATACTTTTGATTCTTCTGATCAAAGTGTCTAACTGTTATATTGCCAAGTCTGTAGCCGCTGAAGCGGGTTCTAGCAGGGAAGTTAAGATAGTTGGCTGCTGTCGAGGCAAGTCGTAAAGCTAAATCTCCCTCGTTACTGAAGATATAGGCTTCTTCAAAGCGACGTAAAGAAGAACGCAAGAAATTTGCTCGTCTTGGAATGACAGTTTCCACAGGGATGTCGGGTGCAACCAGGACAAGCCGTCCTAAGCAGAAGGCATTGCCAATCTCCGGGGACGGTTGCTTTTTTGGATCAGACTTGTCGAGAGTTCCAACTGAACCTGGGTCAAAAACATCAGAAAGAATCCGAATTGAGTTAGTAATTACTAAACATCCTAAGCTGTGACCAATAAATGTTAGCTTGATTTTATTTTTGATGATTCCTCTATCTTTCTTATTTACTGTTTCCCATATTTCCTTCTTCTGACTCAGATCTGCTTTTCTCCAATTTTCTTCTGTTATGGTTATTTCCCCAGGAGGTGCTTTGATTAGGTCCCATTCCTTAAGAAGAGCAATCTCAAACGCAGCCTGATCAACCTGTCTCAACAATTCGACAAGATCTGGAACACCAAAGTTAATTGCTCGATAATTATCACGAAAGTAAACAGTAAGCCGAAGCCCAATCAATGCCAGAATTAGCGAAAAAATAATTACGAATATAATTAAAGGTAGAAGCCAATATAGACTTAGAGGTACTAGCAAAATAGCGGTAATTATCGTGAGCAACATCCCTAAAGCTAGAACTACTCCCGGTAGAACTGGTAGGGCTTGAAGTGCATCTCCCACTTTTGGCCTACGAAGGTCTTCCGAAGGCCAGCGGTATCCTATGAAAACACTTCCTGCATTTTCTTTGATATTTACATCAGTTTTGATGTACTGATAAATTTTTTTGTACCTTTCTTGGACACCCAGGAAACTATTGTTATAGCCATGAATGTCTACAATCAGCTCTGGCGATTTGCTCTCCACCAACGTAGCTGCAATCCGCTTAATCATCTCCTCTGCTGAAGCCTCTGGCCCGTTATTAACTACCTTAAAGATATTCTTGCAAGGTGGACTCGGCTCATCCTGAGGATTATCGACATCAATGGGTGCAGTACTAACTACAAAATATCCAGTCAGCTTGGTAGATTGATCTCGTTGGAACTCGTAAATATTGAATAGCTCTCTGTCTAGGGAGATATCATGAGTAGGAGTAGTCATAGTATTATTATTTACTCTATAAATCGTTCTATAGATGAGGCTAGAATATTGGGAAGTCTTTGTTCTCAGGGAATTTTTCTGGAGTCTGTATTTTATACTCTCAAGAGACTGCCAAATATTAACTAGAACTAAAAAATGTTTATTTATGATAAGAAACGTTTGAAGGTTATTCCTGAGGTGTTCTAGGGCGAATACTTTTATCAAGAGCTAAATTTCTTTGCGTAGTCTAAACTTCTTTAAGTCTTGTTACGTTTAAGCCCAGCAGCAAGATTTGGACTACCTAGCCGCTGAGCTTGCCATTGAGCTGGAAGAATATAAGGAAACTAGAATGTTGTTAGGCCAATTTTTGAACGCTTGAGCTTATGTCTAAGACCTACACGGTTGAGATTCAGCACCAGGGCAGCATCCACACCCTTACAGTTCCAGAAAATCAGACCATCCTTGAAGTGGCTCACGCAGCAGGACTAGATTTACCAAGTTCGTGTACAGCTGGAGTTTGTACAACCTGTGCGGCACGGATTCTTGTAGGAGCTGTAGACCAGAGTGAGGGGATGGGAGTTGGCCCGGAAGCGATGGACCAAGGATACGTTTTGCTCTGTGTTGCCTACCCTCGCTCTGATCTGAAGATTGAAACTGAGAAAGAAGAGATCGTATATGATCTCCAATTTGGCCAATCGCAAAAATAACTTGAGGTTCTATGACCACACACTTTATTACAGCGGAAGTTGACTGCCAGGAATCACCTGCAAAGATTCATCAGGCGATTGAAGCAGAGCTGCACAAGTACGGTGAGCCCTTACGCTGGGCAGTTACCCACGTGGATACTCAAATTCATGTTGAGGCAGTGGTGACGACTGGATCCAAACCAGTTGTGAGCGCTTGAGCCAACGACCTTACACTGTAGTCCTGACTATACCCACGGGAATTGGAGCGGCAATCGGTGGGTGCGCCGGGGATGCCCTGCCCCTAGCTCGGGCGATCGCCCAGGTTGCGGATCGCCTGATTACCCATCCAAATGTCCTGAATGGAGCCCAGCTTTACTGGCCTTTGAGCAACGTGTTCTATGTGGAAGGCTATGGCCTGGACCAATTTGCCGCTGGCAAATGGGGGTTACGGCCTGCCCAGGGAAACCGCATCGGCCTGGTGCTGGATCAGGGGATTGAAGCAGAATTACGTCTACGGCAACTTCAGGCAGCGGATGCCACCCGTGCCACGCTGGGACTGGATTTGACCGACTACATCGTGACGGATGCACCCCTCCAGGTTCAACTTGAAGTTGCCGCGTCTGGAGCGACCTGGGGCACCATCCAGAAGCCGGACAGTTTACTGCGTGCCGCTGCACGCCTGATTCAGGATGCCAGGGCAGAGGCGATCGCAGTGGTGGCTCGGTTTCCCGATGACCTGGGGAGTGATGCTCTACAAGCTTATCGTCATGGCCACGGTGTTGACCCCCTGGCCGGGGCAGAGGCCGTGATCAGTCACTTAGTCGTGCGAGAATTCCAGCTCCCCTGTGCCCACGCTCCGGCCTTGCAGCCGCTGCCCCTTGATCCGGACCTGAACCCACGGGCAGCAGCAGAGGAGCTAGGGTATACCTTTTTACCTTCTGTCCTGGTCGGCTTAAGTCGAGCACCACAGTTTGTTCAGGGACCTATTCAACCCGATGATCTAGGCTCCGCTCAGGTGGATGCAGTCGTGGTTCCTGCAACCGCTTGTGGCAGTAGTGCTTTACTAAATCTGAGCCAGACTAAAGCTCGAATTATTACGGTCAGCCAGAATCAAACTACCATGCAGGTCCCACCAGAGGCACTGGGAATTAAGGCAATCCAGGTAAAGTCTTATTTGGAAGCGTTGGGCCTCCTGGTTGCTGATCGGGCTGGGATTAATCCGGCTGCTCTGAAGCCAGAGTTAAAGCCCTTGACCTCCCTCTCTGAGAATTCATTTCTCAATCAATAATTCTCTCAGCGGTGGGCGATCGCTCCCTGTCAGGGCTTAGTTAGTCACTCAACACCTGGCCTACAGCGATAAAGCTGGTAGGGAATTCCAAAAACCTGGTGGTACTGGCTGGGGTCGAGCCTACAACTTGTCTGGCTGCGATTCCCCAGGCTTGACTGGTAGGGAAGCTGAAACTGAAGGGGAAAGTCCGCTCGGCTCTGTCGCGGGTTGATAACCCACAGGTTGAGAGACTGCTGAGATAAAACTTGCCATTCCTGGTAGGCTGAGATTTGCCTTGCCAGGGAGGGAGTTTGGGGAAAGAAAGCCAGGTAAGACTTTGCACCCTGACCACGGCTAGGGTTCAGTTTATCAACCTCGCGGGCATAGCTGAGCCCTAAAGCTATATCCTGAAAGGTGTCGTATCCTACGACGATGACCAGGGGAAGGGTAGGCTCGATCAGGATGTCCCTGGCAACTTGTTGAGGCGCAAACGGTTTTTGAAACGCCAGGTTAAAAATAACAAAGCTGCAACTGAGAACGCCAACCAGCAGAACAGTAGCCTGAATCCAAGCGGCGCCACTTCCGGCTTTGGTCCGCGCTTGGGGTAAATTGACCAGACTGGCTCCAAGCAGGGCGCAGATACCGGGGTAGTAGGTAAAGTTATAGCGAGGAGCAACGGTGATATCCTTGCCCAGGATGTAGACGATGACAAAGAATTGTAGCAGCACCCCCAGGGTAAAGCTGGTCAGGGTCCAGGTGGCGAGGTGGGTGGCTGGGCTATGCCAGAGTCTTTTCATTCCCCCCCAGACCTGCCAGACTAGCCAGCCGCTAAACAGAAGCATCAGCAAGGTAGTGGGGATTGCGATCCAAAGGGGCCGGCCTTCCACAGGCAGGGCGATCGCCATGATGATCCAACCCGCTAAAGTTTGAAACAGCGGCGCCAGGCGATCCCTCCACCCGCCGTCAGATAGCTTCAGCCAGTCGGTTTCGGGGCGGCTAAAGTGACCCAAAAGGGTCGGTAGCCAGGGCAGGTAGGTCAACATCACCCCGGCAACGGCCAGGCCAGCCGTTCCCCAGTCGCGGCGAGAAATATCCCGGTGGTGTCGGACCATCCAGCCAAGCAGGGTCACCACTTGGGCTACAAAGGCCAAGACAAAAAAGTAGTGAACGTAGAAACCAATACTATTAATGCTGATCCAGCCCAACCAAACCCACAGAGGTCTTTGCTTCAGGCTGAGATCCCGCAGAAGCTGAACTAGCCCCAACAATGCCAGGACAATCAGGAGCAGGGGCAGGGTGTAGTGGCGCGCTTCTTGAGAAAGATAAACCGCAAAGGGAGAAACCGCCATCAGGCCAGCAGCCATCAGGCCAGCAGGAGGGGAAAAAGCAACCCGGTTGAGACCGTAAATTGCCGCGATCGCAGCCACCCCAAACAAAGCGGGTAGGGCTCGCAATGTCCAGCTCAAGGGCTGCGCCAGTGGACTGGTCCAGCCCAGCCAACCACGCATCAAGCAAAAAAACAGGGGTGGATGGACAGACTGAGCCGCAACGGTTTGGGCAATTTGGGGGCAGGTAGTTGTAGGTTGCAGAGTAAAGATTTGCTCTAAGCGGTCCAGGGGAAAGACCAGATCCAGTGGCACATCGTTGTAGCTGCGACCCAAGCTGAACAAGGCAGTGATGACCTCATCCGGCCAGAGGGGTTTCAGGTCAAGCTGCCAGAATCGTAGCGCTGCACCGAGGAGAACTATCCCGGCTAACCCCAAATAATGCGGAGACTTAACATTCAATACTTTGACAGTTCACTGAAATTTAAGACCAGAATAGCAGTTGTGTGCGGGTGATCTGTCTGTCGTCAGGGTGTTCTCTGGGCGGTCCGGTAGTCCCACGGCTTCTGATAGTTTCCGCTCCAGACGCCAGCGCCTCGCTGCTGGGCGATCGCTTCTGCCTGTTCTACTGCTGGGGCGTTGGGGCAGTTGGACAAATACCGATGATAGACATAGACCATTCCCCCGCGAGCTTGCTCTGACTGCACCAGCTTTCCAGCCGTAAACACCTCAGCCACTTTTCAACCATACCGATCAGTGTCTACAACCTGGAGCTGGACTTGATCACCTGCTTGGTGGAGCAGCGATCGCAAGTTATCTCTCGCTTCCCTTCCTAGGGGCTGGCTTAGCTCCGCTGCATCAATACAGGCTAACCTGCTGCTAGCCAACGGCTCGGCACTTACAGGTTTGGAGAATTTTTCTGCCTAGACGGCTCGCTAAACTGGAGGGTAGCTTGAAGGGGGACTCAAGCAAAGAAAGGTAGCCTGCCTTGCCGCAGTGGTCCGGGTCGCTTGTTTGCTTGGAGGCCGGAAGTTGTCTGTCCAATCTGCTAGATTCTGTATTTGGGAAGCCCTTTCTAACCAATCATTCCAAGTTTTTTAGACAGATGAACTCAATTTCTCCGCTGCAACGGTTAATGATTACCTGGCTGCTCATCCTGGCAACGGGCTGGGCAACCTTGACGGTATTTCACTACTTTAGTGAGCTGCTGAGTGTGTTTGTCACAGCCGGTCTAGTGGCGTTTTTACTCAACTACCCGGTGAGCAAATTGCACCGCTTTCTACCTCGTGGTGTGGCAGCGGGTCTGGTTTATCTGATAGCGGGGGTCGGCGTGGTTGTTTTAGGTTTAACGGTTGTGCCGCCAGTGTTGAACCAGGCCCGACAGTTAAGCACAAACCTGCCGTCGCTGTTGTCTTCGGGCCAGCAGCAATTGATCACGTTTCAGGCTTGGAGCGAGGCCCGCAACTGGCCCTTTGATGTGCAAATTTTAACCCAGCAGCTTTCAGTCAAGTTGCAAGACCAGGCCCAAGCGCTGACCGCTCAAAGTTTGGGACTCGTGCTCGGTACGGTCAACTGGTTGCTTGACTTTATTCTGATTGTAGTAATTTCGTTTTACATGCTGATTGATGGCGATCGCGTCTGGCGAAGTATCACTAGTATTTTTGCCGTACCGATTCGTGATCAACTTCGGCAGGTGATGCAGCGAAATCTGCAGCGGTTTTTTGTCGGGCAGTTACTCCTGGGGCTGTTTATGGCCCTGGCGCTAACGCCGATCCTCTGGTGGCTGCGCGTGCCGTTCTTTTTACTGTTTGCTGTCTTCATTGGCATCATGGAGATTATCCCGGCGATCGGGGCCACCCTAGGAATTACTGCGGTGTCAGCGGTGGTGGCGTTGATCAACTGGTGGCTGGCCTTGCAAGTGCTAGGAGCGGCGATCGCGGTGCAGCAAATCAAGGACAACTTGATTGCCCCCCGCTTGATGGGGAATTTGACGGGGTTGAGCCCTGTGGTTATTTTTGCCTCCCTCCTGCTCGGGGCCCAGTTTGGCGGCTTGCTGGGGGTAATCCTGGCAATTCCGATCACTGGCGTGGTCAAGAGTCTCCTGGATATTGTGGTTGATCCGACCCTGCCACCCCAGACGGGAGCCTTTTTTTATAATCTCTGGGCCAAGCCGTTGCCAGATTCCAGCAAGGAGGCAAAACTGAAGTCAGCTCAGTATGCAGCTCCAGAACCCTCTAATCTGAACCGCTAGCAGTGAGCGCTTCTGGCCTGCGCGGGCAGGATACCTACCCCAGACTCATAATTCAAATCAAATTGCTATAGAAGCCCTACCGGAAAATTGCAGCTCAAATCTCCGTTGTTTCAGTTCCAAGCTTGACGGTTGTAGTTCAAAGCTTGAACATCCGAGTTCCAAGCCTGGAGTTCCGAGTTTTTAGCTCGGCGATCGCAGTTCTAAGCAGCAAACTCCGAGTTCTTAGCTCAATTGGTGGAGTTCTAAGCTCGGATGTTGGAGCAAAAAGCTTGGAGTTCCGAGTTCTAAGGCTGGAGTTTGAGCAATTGAGGTTAAGTGGTGAAGTTAGGAAGGTGAGACTTCACCACCCGCGCTAAATGTCGTGGCTACGCCTGAATCAGGAAATCTGTCCCAGCTAGGGCGGAAATACCTGTGAGGGTGGCAAACTGATCGCCGCTGCCAAAGCCTGCTGCTGCCCCGTTTTGGTTGTAGAACAAGTTACCTGTGCCTCGACTAAAAACAATGTCATCGCTAACACCACCCGCAAGGGAATCATTCTGAACCGAGGCCAACTCCGCGGCCAGGAGTGGCCCCCCAGCCGGACTGCTGAGGGTGGTGAAGGTTGTTTTGTCTAGCCCAATGACATCCCCGCCAGCGGCGTTAGCCCCGCTGAAGTCAGTGATGGTATCAATCCCAGCCTGATCAGGATCGAAGGGCACATCAGTGTTGAAGATAAATTGATCCTGGCCTAAGCCGCCAGTCAAGGTGTCAGTAGAGTAATTACTTCTGCCACCTACCAGTGTGTCATTTCCATCGCCGCCATACAGGGTGTTGGGAACGTTGTAGGTACCTTCATTGCCCACCAGCGTGTCATTTCCAGCGCCGCCATACAGGATGTTGCTATAAGCGTTACCGTCGCCCAATAGCGTATCATTTCCGTCACCGCCATACAGCCTGTTAGTAGCGAAAGAGCTGCCCCTTAGCGAGTCATCCCCATCGCCACCATAGAGAAAATTCCTGCCAGAGCCGTAGTAGCCTGAACTAGCCCCCAGCGTGTCGTTGCCGTCGCCACCATAGAGCGTTGATCCACCAGACAGCCTATCGTTTCCAAGGCCACCGGACAGTATGTCCTCCTCGTCGCCCACTAGTGTGTCGTCACCGTCGCCACCGTAGAGAATGTTGTCACCAAAGCCAAAGTAGCTGCGGAACTGTGGGCCGCCGTACAAGGTATCGTTGCCGTCGCCGCCGTAGAGAGTGTCATCTCCACTGTAGCTATACCCCGCAGGAAACTTAGAGTCGCCGTACAAGGTGTCATTGCCGTCGCCGCCGTAGAGAGTGTCATCTCCACTAGTGCTGCCATAGCCAGTAGACTGAGAGTCGCCATATACGGTGTCGCTCCCTTGCTTGGCCCTGAGAGTGTTATTGGCCTCATTCCCAAAGATGGTGTTGTTGCCACTATTGCCCGTGCCGTTAATTGCCCCTGTCCCAGTTAGGATCAGCCGATTCAGGTTTGCTCCTAGGGTGTAGCTAATAGAAGATCTAACGGTATCGAAGCCCCCATTGGCCGCCTCGGTGTGGCTGTCATCAACATTGTCAACGATGTAGGTGTCGCTGCCGTCGCCACCCACGAGGATGTCTAGGCCCACTCCTCCGTCGAGCCTGTCCTGGCCTTCATCCCCAATCAGTGTATCCTTACCTAGTCCTCCGTTAAGCTTGTCATTGCCTGCTTCGCCTAGCAGGAGATCATCTCCGGCAAAAGCGAAGATGGAGTCATTAAACGGAGTGCCTAAGAGCACATCTTCTTCAGGTGTCCCATTGATCGTTGCCATTGTTATCTCCCCGTATTGAGTAAAACTACTAGGTTTTGCTGGTATTTCTCTATCTATCAGGAAGCAGGCTGCCTCAACAGTGTAGCGATCAAGTTACCTGCTTAAACCGACGAGATTTAGATCACCTGAAAAATCCTGCTCCGACAAAAAACTTTTCTGAAGATTCGGTTAAGGGAAGCCAAACATGGGTTGGAAAATTGAGTAAAACTCTGCCCGGTACAATCAAAGTGAAACTTAAGTATTGAGAGTTGAATGGACTCTGAAGTAGCTCGCATTTTAGACGGCAAGGCGCTGGCCCGGAAAATTCAGGCGGAGTTGGCTGAGCAGGTGCAAAAACTCCAGCTTCGGGTTGGGCGGCCTCCGGGCTTGGCCGTGCTGATGGTGGGGGATAATCCCGCTAGTGCCGCCTATGTCCGGGGTAAAGAGCGAGCCTGCCAAAAAGTCGGGATTGCCTCTTTCGGGCAGCATTTTTCAGCAGATACCAGCCAAAGCGAGCTAGCTCAAGTCATCCACAGCCTGAACCAGGACGAGCGGGTAGATGGAATTCTGGTTCAGTTGCCCCTGCCAGGTCATCTCGATGCTGGGGCGCTACTCTACCAAATTGATCCCAACAAAGATGTGGATGGCCTGCATCCCGTTAATCTAGGGCGATTGGTTCGAGGCGAACCAGGGTTGCGTAGTTGTACCCCAGCCGGTGTGATGCGGCTGTTGCAGGAATACCAGATTGACCTCAAAGGCAAGCAGGCGGTCGTGATTGGCCGCAGTATTTTAGTCGGCAAACCCATCGGCCTGATGCTGTTGGGGGCGGATGCAACGGTAACGATGGCTCACTCCCGCTCTGAGGATTTGGGAGCGATCGCCCGCACTGCCGATGTGTTAATTACCGCGGCAGGTCGCCCCGGCCTGGTGAGCGCCGAAATGGTCAAGCCTGGAGCCGTTGTGGTCGATGTTGGCATCAGCCGGGTTGGGGATAGCACGGGCGATCGCTTAGTGGGGGATGTGGAATTCGACACGGTACAGACCGTGGCCCAGTTTCTAACGCCAGTACCGGGGGGTGTAGGGCCAATGACGGTAGCCATGCTACTGTATAACACCCTGTGGAGTTACAACCAGCGTGATTGAGCATTCGGTCAGAAAGCATCATAAGATAAGTGGGTAGATCACAGTGAGCACAGTTTAAACCCGGCTACCTAATCTATGTGCTTGGGTGCTATTTGAGCCAGCAGGTTCCTCCATCCAGCTTACAGAGCCTCTTGTGATTACAACTCAGTGAAGAGATGTTGAAGTAAGGATCAAAGGGGATCAAGGGATGATATCGACTGACAGCACTACGTCACAGTCCACTCGCTTCCCAGGTGGGTGCTCCGAGCTGCCCCCTTTTAACCTGGCTACCTACCTGGCAGAGCGGCGAGCTTGGGTTGAAGCTGCACTTGAACAATCAATTCCTGTAGTCTACCCGGAGAAAATTTACCAGGCCATGCGTTATTCGCTGATGGCCGGAGGTAAACGCCTCCGCCCAATCCTCTGCCTGGCAACCTGTCAACTCTCCGGTGGTACCCCACAGATGGCACTACCGACGGCCTGTGCCCTGGAGATGATTCACACGATGTCGCTGATCCACGACGATCTACCGGCAATGGACAACGACGACTATCGGCGGGGTCAGCTAACTAACCATAAAGTTTTTGGGGAAGATATTGCCATCTTGGCGGGTGATGGGCTGCTGGCCTACGCGTTTGAATTCGTTGCGGTTAAAACTCAAAATGTTCCCGCTCAACGGCTACTCAAGGTTGTTGCTCGCCTAGGTCACGCGGTTGCCGCTACCGGGTTAGTAGGCGGCCAGGTAGTCGATTTAGAGTCGGAAGGCTCACAAGGTATCTCGATCGAAACCCTTAATTTTATTCATACCCACAAGACGGGTGCCCTATTAGAGACCTCTGTACTTTCCGGGGCGCTGCTAGCAGGTGCCCCGGAATCAAGTTTGCAGCGCCTGTCGCGCTATGCCCGGAATATCGGTCTGGCCTTTCAAATCGTCGATGATGTGCTTGACATCACAGCAACCCCCGAAGAGCTAGGTAAAACAGCAGGCAAGGATCTGCGGGCTCAAAAAGCAACCTATCCCAGCCTCTGGGGAATTGAAGAATCTCGGCAGCAAGCCCAAAAGCTGGTTGACGAAGCCAAGGCTGAACTGGCACCCTTTGGAGCGCCCGCTCTGCCATTGCAGGCGATCGCTGACTACATTACGGCTCGAACTCACTAATTTAATTGCCCGATTTCCATCGCAGTACTACGCCTGTCCCAGACCGTTATTTCACGGAAAGCAAACTTGTATGCAGGATTTTGGCGACATTTTCTCTAACTGGGTATTGCTGGCTGCACTCACAGCCAGTCTAGTTGCCCAGATCCTCAAGTTAGGCATTGGCTATGCGAAAGAACACAAAATTGATCCCCGCGTCCTCGTCACTACAGGCGGCATGCCCAGTTCTCACTCGGCGCTGGTCGCGGCCCTGGCAACGGGGGTCGGCCAATCAACCGGGTGGGGCAGTGTGGAGTTCGCGATCGCTCTGATTTTTGCCTTTATTGTCATGTACGATGCTGCTGGGGTTCGTCAGGCTGCTGGCAAGCAAGCCCGCGTCCTCAATCAGATCATGGACGAGTTTTTTCAAGAAGACCACGAGTTCAATGAAGATCGGCTCAAAGAGCTGTTGGGGCATACTCCACTCCAAGTTGTGGCCGGTTCAGCTCTAGGAATTGCGATCTCTTGGTTAATTGTTCCTGCCTGAACAGTCTGCTGTAGTTGCTTTAGGCATTAACAAGGGAGGCTAGCGGGTCGGGTATCGTGCTCGAAGGCGCTACAAACTCCCCGATCAACACATGCTCCAGCCGCAGCTTGAGATACTGCACAAACTGGGAACTAGTCGAAACCACAGCTACTGCAGGTTGAGGACAGCGGGCCTTGGCAGGCTGCATCTCCGGTGCTGCTAAAAAGGCCGGTTGCTTGACCAGCCAGAAATCAATTGCCTTGCCTGACTCTTGATAGTAGCGCTGGCGTTCCTTCAACACTTCATCTAGGGGTTCTTCTTCCAGCAAAAAGCGTTGGCTGGCCAGAACGTAATAGTAAGTTTGCATCGGTCTTGCTCAAAGTAAAGATGTTGCCTACTTCAAGGTAGAGCATTGATTCTAATTATCTCAGCAGATGATGGCACGTTACTAGCCGCACTCACTGCCTAGCGATCGCAACTAACCTCAGGACAGATAAAACTTGAATGACTTTGGAAAGAACTAGAGGCTGTAGAGACCCCATCTAGGTTTTAGCCGCCTGTAAGCTCTGTTGTTTCAATTCTCGTAACTGTAAGGCTCCTTGCTGAGCCGAACATTCCGGCACTAACTGCTGTTGTTCTTGGCACAAGACAGGCTGGAAAAAGGGAATGCTGATTTCTTCAGTCAAAGTGACTTTCTTGATCGAGTTGTAGGTTATTGCTGTAAGAACTCAACGCGTTCCTTGTAGATCAGGGAAGTTCATAGAGATAGCAACTTAAACTTTAGCCTTCTATCCCAGAGTAAAGAACAAGCATAACCTTGGACTTTGTAGGCCTTTTGGGAACTAACTAAGGGGATCTTGAAGTCTAATAGAGTAGCGCTAGAGAGAGTGCTACAACACTGTCCCTGGACTTTTTTATCTTACCTAGACAGGCTGGGTTCGGTGATGGAAGACTTACTATTCTGGGCTAAGCAGGTGTTAGGGTATCTCAACCTGAAGCGTCTATCTATTGGCTTGAATCTCGAAGAAGAGCGCCTACTTAGTGGACTTCGAGGAGCTATTGATAAGTCTGACGAAGAAGCGGACACTACAAGCAGAATACGCCTTTAGGCAAGTGACGGCTTCTAATAAATTTTGAAAATAAATAATGCGGCCACGGGGCCGCCAAAATCTATAGGGAACCGGCAGGTCTACTTACAGCGGTTATTGATTGAGTAAGCCACAATTTGCTAGCCTAAAAAGCACCCCGCGAAAGAGAACATTGTCGCTTATGCCAGCCCCACTCTCTCTTGATTTACGACAACGGGTAATTGCAGCGTATCAAGCCAAAGAAAGGTCTCAACGGCAACTGGCAGAGCGTTTCAAAGTCATTTTTCTTTCATCAGAGACCTGAGCCGGCGCTATCGCGAGACTGGCGCAGTAGAGCCAAAACCGCATAGTGGTGAGGCTATTGCAAAACTGGGAGTTGCACAGTTGCCAGTTGTCAAAGCGTTAGTGGAAGCTCAACCCGATGCACTGCTAGAGGAGTTATGTGAACGGTTTGCTGAAAAAACAGGGCTCAATGTGAGTTTATCGACTCTGCAGCGAGCTCTACAAAGCCTAGAGTTGAGTGTAAAAAAAACATTAATTGCCTCTGAACAAGAGACTCAATGGGTCAAGGACTTGCGGTTTGCTCATCGAGTTTGGAGTTTCACAGTAAACCCACGAAATTTGGTGTTCATTGATGAGACCGGGATGCATTTGGGATTTACTCGTCTGTACGGTCGTGGCCCCAAAGGCGAACGCTTGTATGACACGGAATCTCCCACCAATCGAGGACAGAACATTTCGTTAATGGGTGGCATGAGTATCGATGGCTTAATTGCCACCCTGAGTATTGTTGGCAGCGTCAATACCGATGTGTTCTTGTTATATATTCAAGAGATTCTGATTCCTCAACTCTGGGTCGGAGCCATCGTCTTGATGGATAACTTACCCGTTCATCACGCCCATGAGGTTCGAGTGGCAATTGAAGCGGTTGGGGCAAAGCTCGTGTTTTTGCCCCCCTATTCCCCAGACCTCTCGCCGTACGCCCTTGGCGGGGCGAAGCCCTATGAATTGTGTTGGTCAAAACTCAAGCAACTCCTGCGTTCTGCCAAAGCCCGAACCCGTGAAGCACTCGACCAGGCCTTAACTCAGATTATCAATGACTCTATTTCCTCTGATGATGCTCTCGGTTGGTTCGCTCAGTGTGGCTTATTCATTTGAAAATCGCTGTAAGAGATCTAACTTAAGTGATCTCCTTACTTAGACGAAGCAGCCGCTTTTTGTTGACTTTGAACGTACTGCACAGACTCCTTAGAGGGGATGATTGTAAGCTGCTTTAAGGCAGGTTCATTTTTTTCCTTCATCAGCTTAACGACGCCTTCAACAGATCCAACGCCAACTTTGGCCGTCGCTGCAAGCTGAGGATCCTTCTGCTTCAATTGGGCTAAAAGGCCATCCAAGTCCTCCTTGCTGAGAAACAAAGGAATAACTTGCTGATTACCTTGTTGAATTGTCAAGTAGCCCTTGTCTTTGCCTGCTACAGCAAAAAATACTGGAGTGGTGTTGAACTGTTCAACTTTTTTGCCCTCTGCTTGCAAAATTTTGACTGCCGACTGCACCTGTTTTGCCTGGGGCACGAAACGAAAAACCGCTTCCTGAGGATTTTTCTGAGTTAGCTCATAAGCTTGATCAAGTCCAATAGTAGCAACGCGCGCACTTTTACCAACTTCAGGATTTTTTGCTTTGACTTGATCGAGCAGTGTTTGGGCATCTTTTTGACTGTAGAAAAATAGGCCCACCTGCGCCTTTTGCTGAGGAGATTGCGAGCCTAATAGGGGCCGACCCTGAGCATTTGTAATCGTAAAGACCGGAACTGGCTGCAGTCGCTGCGCCACTTCTTGGGCCGGGAGCGCAACGGCAGCGGCAGAGGGCAGAAAGTTTGATTGAACGCTACTACCAATCAATGAGGGGCTTAGAAGAGTGCTGCTCATTAAACCAAGCATTAAACTACGCTGAATCAATGGTTTCATAGATATACCCTAAAGGTTTGCTGTAATCATTGCAGTCACGTCTGTCTGGACAGTCAATCAGCTAGGATCTGATCATCACCGTCCAAGTTGCAGGTCCCATAACGCCATCACTGGTTAAGTTTTTAGACTCCTGAAATCTTTTAATGGCTGCTTCGGTCTCAGCCCCAAAAACGCCGTCAACAGCTCCAGTGTAAAGTCCTGTCTCTTTTAAGAAAGTTTGAACATCTTGGACTGGCTCACCTTTACTCCCGATCGCTAAGACTGGCGGCTCAGGGGCATAACGGCTAAGTCTGCTGCCGCTCGACGCAGAGGGAGTTGTAGGCGGAGATGTTTGCATTGCGGGCGCTGGCGCTGGAGTAGCGGTCGGCTCAGGACTTGGCGTCGATACTGGGGCCGGACTAGCAGGTAGAGTTGATGGCTCTAGTTGAGGAGTAGGTGTTGGGCTAGGGATAGGCGCTGGAGGCTCAGCGTTGGGATCAAGGGTAGGAATCGCGGCTGGATTTGGCCCTGGGGAAGGAACCAACTGTGCCAAGGTAGATAAAGGTAGAGCCTGTGTATTTCCGGGCCTTTCGACAAGCAATAAGGGGATCGTAGCGATCGTACAGAAAACACTAAATACCAAAGAACTTGACTTAGCAAGTTTAACCGTCATGAATAAAATCTCCTCACAGACAAACTAGTTTTAGTTCTAAAAATTTCCTCCAGTCAAGTAGGTTAATAGACGTACTACGCCTTCTAAACCTACCTTGTTCAGGCCCCTCAAGAGATTGCTAGAGGTGACACTTTTGTGAGTGTCACTGGAGCAAGACTAGCCCTAGAGTAGCTGTCGAACTTTTTGCTGCAGGGTTGGATCCTGTCGGACTGCGGCAAAAATTTGGTTAAAGCGTTGTACCTCCATTCCCTGGCTTTGAACCACTTGATTCATTTTTGTCTGAGTTGCCTGTTGAATCTGCCCAAGCTTAGCAAAGGCCTTCTGAAAGCTTTGCTTTTCCTTCTCGCTAACTTGGGGTTTAGGTTGCACTTGAGGGTTTTGCTGCGCCTGGTAAATTTGAACAAATCGCTGTTCGCTGAGGCTTTCGCCTTGAACTGCCTGTACCATCTCTGTCTGGGAAGTCTGCTGAATCACTTGCAGTTGCTTGACAGCGTTGGCAAACTTTTGTAGCTCCGCTGGACTAACTTGCACCTGAGGTGCGGGTTGAACCTTGGGCGCACCAGGGGATGAGGTTTGTGCCTGTGCAGATAAACTAACGCTCAGTAAAATAGCAAACACAGAACCGCCCGCCAGAAGTTGCTTTAGCATGTTGAATTTCTCCTTGTTTAAATCTAGTGGTCAGCTTGACTGAAGTTAGAAACTTCCTAAGATTAGCGAATTTTTGAGTTACAGTTTTCCAGTTGAAAATTTAGAGCAATATTCTTCTACTCATCTGGGAGTTCCAATCATGCCAGGGGTAACCTAAAATCAATCCCAAATTGTTCTACTCGGTGGGGAATAGAGCTCGTCAAATTAGACTCAGAAGCTCTGTTACGACAGTTACATGCATCACTAGAGGGCACAAGTTAAGGTATCTCAAGGTATGACTCCACGATTTTTGACAGTGCTAGCTAGCATTATGGTTATCCTAGAACCAATGCCGGGTCTAGCACAGGCCGACTTGGCTTTCCTTAATGCCCAACTCAAGCAAGCAGTAGATGCCCAAGACTGGCAGCGGGCTATCCAGACTGTGGACAAGATGGTTGTGAGTGTACCGCAACGAGCAATTGAACTGCGGGGCTATCGAGCTGAACTTCAGCGACTCTTGAGCGCTGGGGTGAAAGTGCCAAAGTTGCGTAAAAATCAGCCAGATCAGCCAATCCGGGTGCAATTAAAGCGACGTGATAGTGGAATTGCCGTCATTGATGTTCGATTCAATCGGCAGCAGCAGTTTGAAATGGCAGTAGATTCCGGTGCCAGCCTGACGGTGATCACCCGTCCAATGGCGGCGGCCCTCGGATTGACTAGCGCGGATGTTATTGACCAGGCAGTTTTTATGACAGCTAGCGGTAGAACGGTTATGCCGATTGTCTACGTGGATGTGATTGAAGTCGGCAGTTTAGCCACCTCCCGCATCCCTGTTGCGATCGCTGGGCCTGAAATGACGATTGGACTGCTAGGTCAAGACTTTTTACGTCGCTATGATGTCAGCTTTCGCGGCAACGTGATCGAATTTAGTCAACCCGTTACCGGACCATAAACTGTTTTGACTCCCTTGCTGGAACTGGCAGACAGTTCAGCCTGAATGGTATAGTTTGAGCTGGGTTTGCCGAATAACCACTGAATCCATTGTCTCAGCTTTCTCAGATCTCCATTTACCCGATCAAGTCCCTAAATAGCCTTAGCCTGAGTCAAGCCAGGGTGCTAAAGAGTGGTGCCCTAGAGAGCGACCGGGAATTTGCTCTGTTTGATCACCAAGGTCGGTTTATCAACGGCAAGCACAACCCCAGGGTTCATTTACTCCGATCATCATTTAATCACCGGGCTCGGACGGTTGCTTTTCAAATTAGCGGCACGGATCAAGTACACGTCTTCAACCTAGATGATCAACGTGCGGCAATTGCAGCATGGTTGAGCGGCTACTTTGACGCCAGGGTTGAGTTTAAGCAAGACCGACAGGCTGGATTTCCTGATGATACACAAGCCTCAGGTCCTACCCTGATCAGTACGGCAACTTTAGAAACAGTTGCGTCCTGGTTTTCTGGGATCAGCACCGAGGAGATGCGATCGCGATTGCGGTCTAATCTTGAGGTAAGTGGTGTTCCAGCCTTTTGGGAAGACCAGTTGTTTGCTGAGGTAGGGTACACTGTCCAGTTTCAAGTTGGAGCGGTGCAATTTGAGGGGGTAAATCCCTGTCAACGCTGTGTGGTTCCAGCCCGAGATCCGCACTCAGGCAAGACTTATCCTCAGTTCCAGAAAATATTTATAGAAAAGCGCCAAGAGACCTTGCCATCCTGGGTAACTCCCTCTCGCTTCAATCACTTTTTCCGGCTGGCAGTCAACACGCAGATTCCTGAATCTGAAACGGGCAAACTCCTCCAGGTCGGAGACGATGTTAAGATTCTTGGAGTTACTGAAAGCTAGGTCCAAACTTGAACCCCAAACTTGAATCCCAAACTTGAGCCTAGGTAGTTCTATTCAGTCTGTTTGCAATTAGATTATCCC
Organism: Thermosynechococcaceae cyanobacterium; assembly: GCA_041748155.1. Lineage (GTDB taxonomy): Bacteria > Cyanobacteriota > Cyanobacteriia > Thermosynechococcales > Thermosynechococcaceae > JBGTDT01. Next base: position 63,151 of record JBGTDT010000066.1, read on the forward strand.
GTCAAGAGAGTTATGCTACTTCAAGCCCTTACAGCGATCGCCCTTTCCTGTCTATTGTGGGTAACTGGTTGGCTCTTTAGCCCGCCTGTGCTTGCCTTAACTCAAGTCAAGCTATCCGATCTTTCTTATCACGACTGTCCCCCTGAGCTAGTAGGTGGCACGCTGTCTGGTGGATCAAGTGCAACAGCAACTTGTTTCATTGTTACTGGTAAAGCAAAGAATACCTCAGGTAAAGCTGTTGTCAACGCAGATGTTTTTGGTCGGATCTATGATGCAAACGAAGATCCGGTCATGCAAAATCGGACCCGGCTGGGTTCAGTTGCTGAAATTCCCCCTGGAGTGAGTGACTTTGAACTGAGAATCAGTGTACCTGCCAACCAGCCAACCCCTCTAAAGTTGAAGCAATTTAAGGCAAGCGGCTTTAGTGGCCAGGTACGTCGATAAAGGCGGCAATCAAGATCTTGAGAAGTTTTCACGTCGCTGCCTATGCCAGACTCAGGTTCAAGAATAAGCCTGATACGCCTTGCCAAAATTACTCTTGATCTAGTCTGAGTAGAGGAATTAGAAACCAGCAAAGCATTGTAACTGTTGCACTAATAACAACAAGGGCAGAAACTGGAATCCCTTTGTCGTATAGATAACCGCCCAAGATAGGACCCGGTTGTTTAGCTAGGTTGTACACAGACATCAGCAGAGCATAGGTGGAGCCCTCCGCACCCACAGGGCACGCTCTTGCTGCAATTTCTAACACACCTAGCATAGCTATCATGCCAAAAAATCCAAAAAATAGACTAACCAGGACAGCGCTCTGCATATTTTGGATAAACAATAGCCCAAGGGTGGAGAGTGCAGTTAATCCCACTGCCAGGTTCAACAGCAGTCGGCGTGAAATCCTGAAGGCAAAAATTCCGAAAGTGATTGCGCCTAAACCATTGGCAAAAGCACTAAATGCACCTAAAACGCCTATAAACTGGTCATCAAATTTTAGAACATCCCTGTAGTAATAGATAAGGTAATGTACCAGGGGTGGAACGAGTGTAAACTCAAGGCAAGCAATAAAACCAACGATTGCTAAGAGCTGCTGCGACTTTACGGCTGACCAAAAAGTACTTAAACTACTTTTAATTAAGACTGTTTTTTGCTGCTTTTTTTCATCTCCGAGTAAGAGGAAAACCGCACCTAAACCAATCAAAGGCGCGATCGCAGTCAGCAGAAAAGCAGTTGATAGATCAGAAGTTTGAGCAAGCCACCCGCCAAAACAATATAGAAGTGCTTTGCCAAAACCTAGAGCAGTCCATTGAGCTGCCTGTAAGCGAGCAGTCTTGCCTAAAATCCTGCCTTGAACGACCATTATTTTATCCGTCAGTACATCGCTGAAGGCAATGGATGTATTGACTAGAATTAGTCCAGTCCCTAGTAGGGAAATTGTATAAGATTGAAGGCCACTCAAGCCAAATAAAACGGCAAGAGCTAGGCTGTAGCAGATTAAAAAATAGCCTTTGAACTGATAGCCAAATATCAGAACGCTATCCCCAACAATGCCATAAAGCGGTCTGACTATCCAGGGAAGAAAAATTAAACTGCTAAAGCTTGCTAACTGTGTCGGCGACAGTCCAAGGCTCTCTTTAAGATAGATCGTCAGTGGAATATCGAAAAGTCCTGGAATGCTCCCATAAGTCTGAATTAGATAAAATACGACCATCATGCAGATCAGTCGCTGCATTACCTGTCAGTCTCCTCAATAATAGGAAGCCGTCCCTAACTCTAGAAGAATGCACATCACCGCCAACTGCTTAGCCAGAACTGACGCCAGGACTAGACGAATCCACCTCCTGCACTCAGCAAACTGATCAAAAGTTGAATTAAGAGAAAGCCCAAAATTGGCGAAAGATCAATCCCACCTAGAGGAGGAATAATCGAACGAAAGATGTTGAGATAGGGGTCTGTCAGTTGGCTCAGGATTGAAAAAGGGGGATTTAGCCAGTCAATAGTAGGAAACCAGCTCAGCAAAATCCGAACGATCAGTAAGAACAGGTAAATATTTAGAAACCCGACCAAGGCATTTGAAAACAGTGGAATTACTGCTGAGTCCATTTCCCGAACCTCCTCTAGGTAGAAATAAGATTTACTCTAAACGCTAATCTAGCTGATATTCGCTGAAGTACACTGCCTAAGTACCTACGACATCCTGTTTGAGTCGTCAGAATTTGATTGCAGGCTGACTTCTGACCTACCCTCTAAAGCAGGGCCCAAACGCTCACTCTCCTACATCTTGTGCATTTCCATTCACATTGCTCAACTGGCGACGGACATCATCAATTGCATCGTTGAGCTGGGCAATTTTTGCCTCCAAACCTTGGCGGGCTTCTTCAACATTCAGTTCGGTTGCTGCTTTAAGTTGGGGCTTTCTTCGCTTTCTCGTTTTCCCGGCTTGTGAATTGCTCTCTAAGAAAACTTCCTCATTAGTGTCTGGAAGTCTAGAGGCTAACAAAGTACCCAGTACACCACCGACAACACCACCGAGAAGAGCACCTGCAACAAACCCTCCGGCAAAATTATCACCCCGGTTGTCCATAAAGCATTATTCCCATCACTGTCAGCTTTTCTTAAGCTTAGCGGTTTGCAGTTGGGCTTGCCTATCCGTGGGCCGATAAGTAAAACTTAAGTGCCAAAGGTGCGATCGCCCGCATCTCCCAACCCTGGCACAATAAACCCGTGCTCATTCACTTGCTCGTCAATTGTTGCCGTGTAGATATTCAAGCTTGGATAGTTGAGGCTCAACTTTTCCAAAGCTGGAGGAGCAGCGACTACAGAGATAATCCGAGTTAAGGCTGGATCCGCACCTCGACGGGTTATCTCTGTCATTGCTGTCATAATTGTTCCACCCGTTGCCAGCATAGGCTCACTAATCAAGATCCGAGTTTGGGGATCAAACTGATCTGGCAGCTTGTTCAAGTAACAATGCGGTACGAGAGTTTCTTCATTTCGCACAACTCCTAGATGATAGACAGAGGCCAAGGGAAGTGAAGCCTGAGCACCCTCCAAAAGAGCCAGTCCAGCCCGTAGAATTGGGATCACTGCCAGCGGCACCTCCGGGTTGATGAAAGTTGCGGCACAGGTACTTAACGGGGTTTGAACCGTTGTTTCTAGAAGGGGTAGCCAGTCTCGGACTGCTTCATAGGTTAACCAACGTCCTAACTCTGTCATTGCCGTTCGAAACAGGACTACAGGTGTAGCTTCATCTCGTGCGATAGCCAACCAGTGCCTAATCAGAGGGTGAGGCGGAACATAGACACGAAGTTGCAAGACCATAGCCAGAGACAGAACCTAGAGCGGCTGCCAGGAAGAAACCTGAACCATCATATCGCCTCAAATACGATTAGTCTTACTTGCTCGGCATTTTGTCCTAGCTACAATCTGCTTATTGAGAATTATTTTTATTAGTATTGACAATTACTCTCAATAAATTTATAGTATTTTGCAGTGTTCTCCTCTTTTAGGAATCGGTAGCCGGGGCCAAGATGCAATAGCAGACTGGTCCCGTTTTCTTGCACGTCTGGAGATACATAGGCTTTTATCTCAGGCGACAAACTGTAGTAAAACTTGCTGCTATTAGTCGACAGGTAAAATTTTCCCGACCCCTGAACCTTCAGCAAGCCTCTAGAACTGGAAGAGTGCTTGCGCTTAGACAATCAATATCGCGCAAGTACTTAGCGAGACTATAAAATACTGTAGATGTAATTTTCACCTCAGCTCGCTAGAGCTTTATCTAAGCATGCTCAAGCTTAGACTTCTTGCATGAATTAAAGAAGGCGGCAAAAGTAGGTCAAGGAGGAAAGCCAATGACCTACGAACAAGTCAAACACCTTAGACCCGCTGAGTTCAAGCGCTTATGTGGCGTTCGCTCCGAAACCTTTACCCAGATTCTAGAGGTACTAGACTTCTTGCAT
>JBGTDT010000067.1:0-25277 GCA_041748155.1 Thermosynechococcaceae cyanobacterium
AGAAATCATCCAAGAATTACAAGTAATGGGGTTTAAGTTTGAGTTGGTCCTGGCAGACAGTCCCTATGGCGAGTGCCACCCGTTCATCAGCGTGCTGAAGCAATTTGAGCTGAAGTTTATTGTTGCTATTCGCAGGGCACCGGAGTGTGGATACTGAGCGGGCAACGAGTCAGGTACGGCCGCTGGAAAGCGTTTGAGCGTATTTCTCCAATGGCAAGAGCGAAATTCGCTATCTTCAGGAAGTTATCTTTGGAAGGCGACACACATTGCGCTACTGGACTATTACAACTGACCCAACCAAGTTGCCAAAAAACTCTACCTGGTTTGTGATGAGCAACTTGCCTAAAGCTTTAGATAAAGAAGTTGACAATCTTTATGGTCTGAGAACTTGGCGGGGCACCCGCTGCGCGGGTCGCGGGTTCAAGCAGTTGCAAATCCTTTGCGATTGTGAAACTTCTATTTGAGTTGGTGACCCATCGACAAGTTTTTGATTTCCCCAAGTTGTCCATGTATGGCACTTTCTCATAAGTCATTTGAGATTGCTACATATTCCGTAAGCTCTCCACAGGCAACTTTTGGAATTGATCATCAAGTGAAGTTAAGGGCCATAAGTATACTTCTAGAAACAGGATTGACAGCCTTGCCATAGTTTACTTAGGAGTATTAACCTCCTATGAGCTTGGCAGTCCGTTGATATTGATAGTATTTATGTCCTGCCAAGGCAACCCCTGTAAACCCCCAAAAAACCATTCCTACAACACCAGTTAGTGGATCACCAAGACCTATCTGTGCCAGCATAGCTAGACTGATAGCAAAGGCACTACTCATAAAAGTGTCAAAGCGTCTTTCAACGCACTGCGTCAGCTTGAATAAGAGTAGAATGAGTCCGCCCAGGTAGGGAATAGAGCCGAACCAACCTAATTGAATAAAGGTGTCTATGATACCACTGTCAACTCCAGGCAGTCCCAAACCATTTCCTAAAGGTTCAAAAAGGGCAACTCCCAACGCTCTATCGTAGGTCTCAGCCCTATCTTTATAGCTATTATCTTCCTGAACATTCGATAAACTTTGCACCCGGGCACTGATGATTTCAGAAAATGGCTCCACAGTCGTTAGGGGAAAGACACACATTCCCACAATTAAAACAGTAATAATCAAACGCATTTGGAGGCTTGACTTCAGCGAAGTACCAAAGAGAAGAAGGCCCACGAACCAGCCTCCCCAAGCAGAGCGAACCAGGGTCAGTAGGAAGGTAAAGTAACCAGCCACTGTAGCAAGTAACGGTAAAGTTCCTCGACTAGACAATAACAACAGTAGCCCTGCCACCATAACCTCTGCAAAGGGACCGGGAGAATTCATTGTACTAAACACGCGAATCCCCAAAGGTTCAGGAATTCCAAAGCTAGTGTTTCCTGTTTTTATCACCTGAGTCAACCAGAATCGATCCCACTCTGGTGCCACTAGGTATTGCACCACTCCATAGGCTCCCATTACTAGAACAGCCCAAAGAAAAGTACGTTGAATATTTTGTCGGTATTCTGGATAGTGCCGCCAGTTTATAAATAAGTGAAAACTGAAAAGAATAGGACACAAGAACTCTAGGGCACCAACTACGACAGCAGTCGGTGTGTATGTGAAATCAGTTGCCCTGATTATGCTATAGACAATTCTGCTATTGTCTCCGAACTTGCTATTCACCAACCCAATCAGTAAACCGTAGAATACACCTATAGAAGATAGGATGAAAGGTAAGCCATCCTGACGATATACCTTGGGAACATATCGCAAAAAAGTAGCAAGAGTTACCAATGTTACTAGGTACGGTGATAGTAGAACTAGACTCGGATCAGCCCAGCCACTGCGATAGTCAATCATACGCCGGAGCCAGGGTGTCAGGAACCATAGCCACCAGGTGAAGCCCAAGTAAAGGATAGGATAGCGCCAATACAAAAATATACCTACTCCAAGAGCCCCTACGGGAAAAGCAGTACGTAGAATGCTAGCGGCACCTGTCAGGAGGCATAGAACTGAAAAGAGTCCTAGACCTAGCACTGCAATCCAGGCTGATGCTGGTTTCAGGCTAAAGTGAATACCTTTAGAATCAGGAACACTCGAAAGCGTTCTACTGTGTTTCATTCAGGATCTCCACGGTGCGAGGAGCTAGTCGAGGAAGTAGCAACCAGCAACGGCTGCTCTGACGATAGTCCTTTACCCTCCGCTTGGCTGAAGCGTTCGCACCGTTGCCAAGTGCACCAACCTTGCCAGCGCCCTGTTGTAGAGGCAAGCCACTTCTGCCCTGCCAAGTTGCCTTCACGAGGCAGGAAGCGTAAAAATTGTATGAAGCCCGGTGTACTCCGAGTTCCGACCAGGATTGCCCACAGGAGAAAAACGACCTGTCTCCTAGGCCGCAGATATTCTAGTAAAGCTAAGGTTTCATTGTGTGCACTGTTCATTAAAGCGATGTCACTAAACTTGTTCCGCTGATCTTCATCGAAACGCTGTGCTGGGTAGTGGTCCACCGCAACCATTGGGTCATATATTAGCTTCCAACCTCTTCGCCGTAAGGCTAAGCTGAATGCCATTTCGAAATGTACCTGAGCACCTGTGCCTCGCATCCGGTCGTCAAAGCGCAGACCTTCGATAGCAGTTTTTCGATAAGTCATGTTCACTCCCTTGAGCAAGTCTACCTCACGAGCGTTTCCTGTACCCAGGTGATGATTTCCAATTGCTCGTCCAAACCACTGCACCCGACCTACCACTTTGCAAACACCGTCTTCCAGCTCAGTACCCTGATATACCCAGTCACGCCCGCCTACACCAGCTATGCGATCATCTGACATAAAGTGTCCTTCAATGCGCATTAACCAGTCACTGTGTGGTGCAGCATCATCGTCAGTCGTTGCGATAAAGTCTCCTTGGGCGGCCTTTAGACCTGCATTGAGGGCTGCTACCACCCCTGGAACTTTCACCGTTACTGTTTGCACTGGCAGGAGTTTGGGACTAAGGGCTTCAAGGAGTTTCCAAGTCTCGGTATCATCCTCTCGTAATACGATTAGAACCTCGTCCGCTGGCCGAGTTTGCCTTTGTAGTGCTTTTAGGCAACGTGCCAGATCTTTCGGACGGCAATATGTAGGAATGAGAACAGTGAAAATCATTACTGGCTAGGTTCCTAGTTGATTAATAGGCTTAGGAGATTTGGATATAGAATTCCCTGAAAACCTTAAAGTGCGACATTTCTATACTGAAATTGGTTGCCTAGAGAAAAAGGCTTTATGAACTGCCAGTTAACTTTTCAGTCAGCTAGTCAATGGTAAAAAGAAGAACGACACCAACTAATCATCGTTTTTCAGCCAGTACCTAGCTAGAGGTCTTTGTGTCGGATTTGAACCTCTTACTGAGTTCCTCAAATAGGTCTACATAGCTCTGCGCCATCTTATTCCAGCTATGCTGTTCTGCGATCGCTCGGGCCGCTTGACCCATTTGAGACCGGCTTTCAGGATTATTCTTTAGGGTGGTTAGTGCCTGTACTAAAGCGGACTTGTCCTCTGAATTGGCTAGGATAATACCGCAGGCCGGTGTCACGAGATCGGCAGCACCTGTTGTAGCAGTAGTAATCACGGGTAAACCTGAGGCCATTGCTTCGATAACCACCAGGCCAAAAGGCTCGTACCGGGATGGAAAGACTAAGAAATCCACTGCCTTCATGATCTCTGGGATATCATAACGCTCTCCTAGGAAATGTACCCGCTCACTTAATTCTAGAGACGCTGCAAGCTGAAGATACGGACTCCCTTCAGTAATTCCAGCAACTGCTAGGTGTAATCCGGGAACTTCGACTAGGGCATGTAGCACTGTATCCAAGTTCTTTCGAGGGATTCGGATATCTCCTGCAAACAGGGCAAGGGTTACTTTTGCAGGAAGTGACCACTGGCTGCGATCTGCATAACCTGGGGAGAACTCCTCCAAGTCAACACCGTTTGAGATGACGCGAATGTGAGCTTCGGGAACACCAACATCTACTAGTTCCTGCTTGATCTTCTCAGATACTGACACTAGTACCTTCGCCTGATGGAAAGCCTTTTTTTCCCGGTGTGCATTCAAGAGTGTGTAGAGCCACTGGTAAATGCTGTAAAGATCTCGGCGTGGCTGTAGACCATTTCCTGCTAATCGCATATCATTTTTGGAGGAAAATCGCAGCCAAGCACTATGTACAAAGTGCACAGCATTGACATCGCCCTGAGCCTTGGTGATGGCACCATTGACCTTTACTAAATCGAACTCACAATGGTGTTTACGCAACCAAGCTGCACTCCGCCAAGAGAAGATCAGGTCGCGGAGAAATTCTGTTGGCCATCCTTTAACTGGAATAGAAATCCAGTTTACCTGACTGCTCTGCTGGAGCTCAGGAGCTACACTACTTGCCAACAATGTGACATGATGACCGTAACGGATAGCTTCCTGGGCAACCTCAAGGTTCACCCGGCCTTGGCCATCGCCTTTAATGACGTTGTGCGTAACGATACAAAGTTTCATATGCAACCCTCTTATGAAATCAGTCCAAAACTTCGATGTAAAAGTAGCGCCTACCCCTTCTCCGGTAACTGCTGCGATTGATTAAATGTAGGAACACAGATGGTAACTGAGGTTAGCTTATGCATAAATGCTAACTTCTTGACACCGAATATCGTGATTGCTGACATCCAGAAGAAACTCTCTTATTTAGAGATATCTAGAGTCGACTTGCTAATGGCTGAGGGAGAAAAGTAAGTACAAGGGCTGCTATAGTCCGCAAATTTAACTTTTCTTGGCTGAGGGCGTGCAAAAGATAAGGGCGTGCTTCTGCCACTTGTTTAGCTCGTAGTAGGCCAATGCCCATGGTTGTATTTGCATGCGTCCATTGCTGTTTAAAGTAGGGTCTGAATTCCTGTAGCCGCTCGTCTTCCATAAAGCGCCCATAACAAAAAATACTAGCCTTAGCTTTTCGGATCTTGGCCTGGACGTCTCGATTACCGCTGATCGCAGTTTCAGATTGCGTATGCACACGGTATCGTGTCAGTCTTTCTGGACAGTAGTAGGCTCCATGACCGGAGCAGCAGGCAAGATAGGTTAAGTAATAGTCCCAAAAAACTCCTGCCTCGTGAAGATCATTCCACTCAACAGCATCCTTCCGAATAACGGCTGCTGATGCAGAAAATACAGCTTGATGTACTAACCCGATTCCGCAAAAAGGTTGGTAAATCCCTTCTTTTATCTGATCCCGTTTCCAGCGCCGAGTGTTCTCGTCAGTGGCTGGATAATCAATCGTACCATTCGAGTCCACGATGTAGTGATCGCAAAAAGCTAAGGCCAAATCTGGATTAGTATCAAGGTGCCGAACAAGTCTGTTTAAAAAGTCTTCGTTCCAGAGGTCATCGTCGTTTAGACTAGCAACATACTTCCCTCGTGCCTCTTTGAATGCTTTGGTAACATTGAGACCTATTCCTAGGTTCGTTGGATTGCGCCGGAATCGAATTCGTGGATCTTGGAAAGCGTCGGTGATTGGCTGGGGGCTTTCAGAACTACAATCATCGGAGATAATAATTTCAATATTTTCATAGGTCTGCTGAACAGCGCTTGAAATTGCTTCCTTCAGGTAAGATGAGCGATTGTAGGTTGGAATGATAACGCTGACTAGAGACTCTTGTGACTCAGCATTCATTTTTCTTAACTCCTTTTTCTTCCTTATAGCTTCTGGCAAATTGTCTTAAGAAAACGTAAGGTCGTAGGCACAGGACTGTAATGCTCAAGTACCCAAAGCCTTCCTTCGGTAGAAATTCTTTCTAGTATTTCTGGATCATCAGCTATCCTGTCGATTGCTTCTTGTATGTTATTTAGGTCAATTCCGACATAATGCTGCCAATTCTCGGGCATAACAGGAAGGAGAAATCCATATTTCTCAAAATCGCAATGAAAGCTGGCACACTCTGCAGCTAACGACTCCCACAATCGCCAACTGTCCCATTGCACAATTATGTTTGACTTTAAGCCCATCTCGCCTAGGATACGCTTCAGAGTCCGACTAGTTTGGGAGGAATGGTCTTTTGGCCAGGGAGCTACAAAAAAACCCCCAAAACATGCGCATGCAGCTGAATCTCTTAAGCTTTTGTAGTAACTTGGAGAATGACGCCTACCCGTCTGAACCCACTGTAGATAATGATAGGCATTCACTGAAAAGTTGTTGAGACTGTCAACGCTGATGTTGACTGGCAAAACACTTTCAATGCGAGGGAGGAATTCTTGATAAATGCTGTGTCTTACAGAATGTTTAATTTTATGAGGTTCTCTAAAATTGACAAGTAGCTGTCTTTTTTTCTCCTGAAAACTCGGGAGACTCTCAAGCTCTCTCAGCATGCGCTCGGAGAGACCTTGGCTCCAAGGATAGAAATTTGAGGGATACCGAGCTTTGCTGATGTAATGGAGTTTGAATATAAAATCAAACTGCCTGAACTCAGAGTTCCAGGAGTGCGTTTTGCTTCCATCTGCACTGTCCATATAAACGGTGACATATTTTCGGTTCGGCTTAAATAAATCGTTTGGCAAAGGCCTGCTAGCAACACAGAACCAGTCTTGGTTCAACACAACAATTGAACAGTCGTCAGGTGTGACTTCTGGATTGCGACGAAAGAGATACTCTTCTTTTTCGGGTGAAAGCTGCCAATAATCTATATTTGAATAAAATTCTATCCCAAGCGCCCTGAGACCTTCAGCTAGACAAACTATTGTATGCGGATACCCTGTGCTTTCGGGAGAGCCGGATGGAACACAGTAGAAAAATATTTTCCTATTGAAGTCGACTACCATTTGGTTAACTCCGAAGTACCAAGTTGTATTACCAATATTCAAGTACGGCAGACCTTGCTAGTGCTTTTCCAATCATTAAATAATTGGCAATTTTTAGCATGTTTGCATAAGATAACTCGATAACGGTTTTCCTTATCCCCTGGTGCAATGGACAGCTAGCTTAAACTTTCAACAAGTCCAGATAGCTATTGACAGCAGTTTCTAAGAAGAATTTTTGGGCCTGTTGCTGTAATGCTTCAGGATCTGTTTGGCTAGTTAGCGTGGTTAGAATCGGCATCACTTGTAGACTTCTCCAAGATACGTATGAAGGGGCTGGTAATGAGCTTCTAACTATCCTCTCTTCAATTGAAATGCCTGCAGCAGAAAATACCAATCTTCTCGTGTAATTAGTAAACCTGGAGGGTGAATCTTTAAGATCAGCGGGTAGCTAACCAGAACAAGAATAAACCGAGCCGTTGTTGAGCATAGTACGGCTAGACCTGCGCCCTCTAGCCCAAAGGCGGGGATAAAGACTAGCATCAGAGGTACGCTCAGCCCAAACGCAACGGCTTGCAGAATTGTAAGGGTTCCAGGTCGATTTGATGCCATAAAGGTTTGGGACAGTGTCTGCGATGTGCTGCTAATCACGACTTCTACACCAAGAATGTAGAACACACGGACTGCTCCTATGAAGTCAGGACCATACAGCAAGGGCAGTAACACTGGACTTAGGGCCATCAGTCCTATAGCAGCAAGTAGGGTCAAAGCCAGACCTATACGTGCAGCCCGCCCGGTCAGAGCAGCTACTTCTTCAATTGGACGGGCTGCTACTTTAGGGAAGAGCACCGTAATAATCGAACTCTGAAACAAGTTCAGCATTCGAGATACACTAAGAGCTACTACATACAGGCCCATAGAGACAGGAGTCAGTAAACCGATAACTAAAACTTGATCCAGTTGTGCCGCTAAGGTGCCTAGCAATTGCATGCCATAGCAACGCAGCCCATAACTGATCAGCCGTTTGTAAGATGTACCAAGACCACGCCAGTGTGGGTGAAACTGATTCCACAAGTAGGCTAGCATCCAGAAAAATATTGGTAGACTAGGTAGTGTATAAGATAGGGCAGAGGTAAATGGTGTCAGCATCTGTGCTAGTGCGAGCACACCCAAAATAGCTAGGGTGATAAGTGGTTGTAGGTAGCGCACCTGATTGGCAATTGTGAATTTGCCGATTGTCTCCAGAGCAGCCATAAACGTTTCTGAAAGCAAAATCACAGGTGCCATGACCATAAAACACTGGGCAAAGAGAATAACTTCTGCCGAGTACTGGGTTAACCACCTAGGAATAAATACTATACCCGTCAGCATAGCCACTATACCCAGCCCTGTACTTAATAGCAGGGCAGCAGAGAAGAGTTCTGATTCCTCTTTGGGATGACGCTTGAAATTGTAAAGCAGAGAAGCAGGTAAGCCTAGCGTCATAGCGTAAGCCAAAAACTGCGGCCACATACTTATTGCAGCTTGTTCGCCCCGTCCTATAGGTTCAAGGATGCGCGCTGTTATAACTCCAGTCGCTAGGCTGATAGCCAGGATAAACACTCTAGTCAGCAATGTTTGTAAGGTAGCAGCAGTGGCGCTCTGTCCCTCTAACACCCAGCGAGCCCCGTCAAATATAGTCCTCATCAGTTAAACTCGCTCCAGATTATGCAGTTTATCCTGCCAGGAGGTTATAGACTTCAGTGGAATAGGAGTTAAAGTGGAAAGAATAAAATGCATGACTGGTTGAGTAGCGTAACTCAGGAGCTTCAGTTATAGAGTTCCCTACAAAGTTTAAAGTGCAACTGTTTTAAGTTGGAATTCTGATAGCTTTAGCAGACTGACTGGATAGGGGCTTTAAAGGCTTTGGCAATCAGACTACGTAGCTATCTTCGAGTAGTGGACAAGGGACGGGCCAACATAGATGAAATGAGAAAGATTGGCTCAACTGGAGCAAACTGTATAAAGCAATCAATGGTAGCTCCACACTGCACAGTTACTCTAGATTATGGCAGTTCAGTGTATTCAAACCTCTACTGCCAGACTCCTATGATCCCCGGTAGTGCATTTAGCTGTTGCCGTCTCTCTGGACTAAGGTGAATTGCCTCTTCAAGAGCCAAGGCACGACGATTTCCTACCAGACTCATCTCTCCTCGTAGCACGTTGAATAACTGTGGTAACTCTTCCACACCGTACCTGTGCATCCATTGCCCGAACTGCGAGAGACCCTGAGCATCTTGAGATTCATGAAAATCATCTTGATTACTACTTAGCTTAGGAAAGGGCTTTTCCGTATTTGCCATCGTGCAGAATTTGAAAGGTTGAAATAGCTTGCCTCGCTCCCCAACACACCATCGGCGGGAGAAGATTGGTCCTCGCGAGTTAATGCTTATCAACAAAACTAGTCCTAGAAAAACTGGACTCAGGGCTAATAGTAACAGCGCAGCAATACTCCAATCGATCAACCGCTTCAGCCGCCATTGAAACAGATTCTTCCTCTTAAGCAATCCATGGGTAGGAGGCACCCACAGGAAGACTCCTTTATTAGCTTGCTTACACGCGTCTGCCCAAAGTTTCAATACTGTCTTATCTAAATCTGGATCAAGTCGAACTAGTCGAACTGGAGAGTGTTTTAAGCACTCTACTAGATATTGCTCACTCTCAAGCAAGGAAAGGAAGGACTGGTTAACCTGCTCTGAGAACTTTACCAGTAGCTGTCTACGTCGCCAATTAAGAGTGCAGTAAGGCAAGTAATTATCTCGCTGCTTTGGCTCGAAAATAATGTCTGTCTGCATGAGTGTGTTTCTCGAAGTTATCATAAGTTTCCAAAGGTGCTTGGCTCAATCACTTAGTTATTACAGGTTCCTGGTCAGGAATTAGAGGCTGGTACAGATGGAGAGATGGACTGCCGTCCTGCTTCATATAAGAAATGTAGCTACCAGTAGAGTTACTAGCGCCATTTGCGACAATTCCAATGATATTTAGACTGTTCAATACGTCTATAGCTTTCATAAGTTCGGTTTGACTCACTCGGCCAAGGCGTCCCACCATTACTATTCCACTGCAAAATGGTGCAGCTAAGACGGTATCTACTAGACCTAGAACTGGAGGGCTATCTAGTATTACTAAGTCGTAAGTCTGCTCAAACGTGCCTATTAATTCCTTCATCCGCTGAGAGCTCAACAGATTAGCCGGATCTAGAGGCGTTGGGCCGGATGTCAAAACATCAATACATGAGCTTGATGGCTGAATACTATTCTGACCTGAAACATTGGCCTCACTTCCGAGTAGAGTTGAAAGCCCTTGCTCATTCGGCAAGTTGAGCTGCTCATGCAAACTGGGACGGCGTAGGTCTGCATCAATCAGCAATACACGCTTGTGTAAGCGAGCAGCACTAATTGCCAGTGCTAGTGCTAGCGTTGATTTTCCCTCACTAGCTAGAGCTGATGTGATCACTAGGGATTTAGGCAGAGAGTCAGAGCTTAGGAGTTGGATATTCTGATAAATCAGGTCCAGAGCTTCTCGAAATGATGATCCGTGAACCATCTGATCTGTCTGAAATGTCATTGTTCGCTGCTTGAGGAAAGGTAGGTTAAGAATAGGCTTACTAATATTAGCCTGCGGCAACTCTGGCATTGTTCCTAATAAAGGTAGAGCAACCTGCTGCTTCAACTCATCAGCGGTATAAATAGAATCGTCAATTGTTTCACGCACAAAAGCTGCAATACCGCCCAATATTAACCCAACTACCGCGCCTAAAAGTAGGTATTGCTTTGGATTAGGAGCTATCTGAGCACCCAACTGGGGCTCCTCAACAACCTGCCAGTCAAATCCCCCTCGGGCAATTTCTTGACTCAGTTCCTGCCGTGCTTTCAGCAGTTGCTGAAGCGCGTCACGTTTAAGTTCTACTTGCGGTTGCAAGCGACTGTACTCAGCCAGTAAAGCGGGGAGCTGATTGAGCGCCTTCTTAAGTTGTTGCTCTGTTTGTGCTAAGCTCTGCTCTCGAGCCTTAAGACTGAGAGAATTTGTTTGTGCCTCTACAAGTTCGCTAGTTAGATTCAGGTCGGTGTCACCAAGCTGGCCCTCTTCGAGTAAGGATTCTCCTGTATCCTTTGGTCGAGTAAGCTGTTGACCCACAACACGTCCCACCTCCTTTTGCAAGAGAGCAACCTGACTTTCACGCTGCGAAAGTACCTTTTGTAGGTAAGGGTGAGAATCGGTGAAACGGAGGCGTTCCTGCGCTAGCTCTAGTTCTGTCTTTTGGATCTCATCGAGCAATCCCTGATAGCGGGTAGACTCACTTAAGCGCGAGGAGATGAGCGCCTCTTGGGGAGAGCGGTCAACCTGCTGCCGCAGAGCAACGTAGCGTCTCTGCGATTGCTCGTACTGGGCGTGGGTTGCCTGCCGTTCCTGCTCAACGGCCTTCAGGGTTTCAGCTATATCACTTGCCCGTTGTTCTGGATCAATCAAGCTCTGACTTTTACGAAACTGTTCTAGAGCCACCTCAGTCTTAAGAAGACTCTCACGAGCTGCTGGCAACTGCTCATCAATAAAGGCAAGTCCCTTGGTTAAACGTAGTTTCTGCTGCTTAAGGTTGTAATCCTGATAGACCCACTGAATTGCCTTTAAAACTTTTTGAGTCTTAACTGGATCGTTGTCAGTGTAAACTGCTTGAAAGATCTTAGTACTAACTTCATCCTCCACCACTTGAGTTACGACTAAGGACTGTTTAATGTCCTCTACGCTAAGAGTTGGGTACTCAGAACGAAGCAAATCTACTGCTTTCTGAACAAGCAAAGAACTTCGCATCAAATTAAGTTGAGTAGTATAGTCTATCTCGACGTTGGGGTCAGCAAACTGACTGTCTAGCCCCGGTTCCCCTTGTCTTTCTTTTTCTTTGTAATTAGATTCTACTAGCAGCTGTATAGAACTTTGGTAAGTAGGATCTGTAGTTATGGTTATGATGGTTGCAATAGACAAGACACTACAAAATATACTCAGCAGCCAAAAGCGTCGACGTAGTAGAACTGCAAGCAGTTGTCCGTATCCTGGATCTTTTTCAGATGTTACATTAGGAACATTTTCAGTCACCGCTACTCTCCTTGAACTCAAACACTTAAATGGGCTAAATCTACAGCCTGGGTACTACAAACCTTTTGAATGACCTGCTCGACTCTGTCGAAGAATACTTCTTCAGAGAACTGACTTAGGGCATGTTTCCTAATCATTTCGTAATTCCAAGCAACCTTACTTGCTTTAAGCAACGCAGTTTGGAGTGATTCAGGTGTCTGTCGATCAAAAAAGACCCCTGTCTTTCCAGGGACTTGAGTATCTAGGACCCCCCCCGCTCCATAGGCAATAACTGGCGTCCCACTGGCGTTGGCTTCTATCGGAACTAATCCGTAGTCCTCCAAAGCCGCAACGATTACAGAGCGGGCTTTTGCCATTAACTGAGTACGCTCTGCATCGCTCACATGTCCCAAAAGTTTAATATTTTCTAAAGCCTGTGACTCTAAGCGCTCTCGCTCTGGACCGTCGCCTGATATTATCAACGGCCATCCTAGCCAGTTAAAAGCTTCGACAATAACGTCAATCCGCTTGTAGCTGATTAGTCGAGCCGATACCAAATAGAAGTCATCTTTCTGATCTGAAAAAATGAACTTAGTGGTATCAATAGGATAATTAATGACAATTGCTTGCTTGCCGTACGTCTCCTGAATCCGACGAGCAACAATACTAGAATTTGCAATGTAGAGGTCAGGCTCCTGAGAGTAAGCTAAATCTGCCTTTCTTAAGGCTTGAAAGATTTTTTCGATTAAGGGGTAGAAAAATCGGTAGTCCCCATATTCCCGCAAGTATGTCTGGGTGTCCCAGAGAAAACGAGTTACGTTGTGACAAAAGCAGATATGCCAAGCGCCAGACTTTTTCCGAACGGACTTCGCAAAGCTAGTGCTACTGCTGATAATCAAATCGTAGTCCTGCAGATCCAATGCTCGGAAAACTGGATAGTAAAAGGGAGCCATGAGTCTGAAATACTTTGTTGCTCCTGGAATGCTCTGGAGTACAGTTGTACGGACCAGACGTTCGCTCAGCTCAATTGATCGCTCAGCATCATACAAAGATGTAAAGATATCTGCATTGGGGAAGTGCTGACAAAGTAGTTCGAATACACGCTCTGCTCCCCCTCTTTGAGTCAAATAATCATGAACTAGAGCTATTCTCATAGGTAGCTTTCAAAGAATTTCTATGGGTCAGGCCGAGTTAGCTAAGGAATCAAGATTAAGGAGATTTAGTCCTAGAGTTCCCTAATGGCTCTAAAGTGCAACAGAGGCAAGCTAAAATCTGTAACAGCTTAGGTAGGCTGACCAGACAGGCAGTTCAGAACTTCTGTCTGTCAATCTAAGGCAGTACTTGAAAAAGTGTGTAATCAGCTTTGAAACCACTTCTTAGCTATTCACTACTTAGAGCCTGGCGGCGTACCTAATTTGAAGTCACTGAGGTTAAGCTCCTAACTTGAGGCTCAGAGCAATTCAGCCGTTTTAGCCGACACCGATCTAGTTCTTCCTATTTACACAGCCGACTTTTTTTAAGTACAGCTAAAATTCTGGTCAGAATAGAAATCAGGGAAAAAGAATGCTCCCCTCAGCTGTTTGTCCTTTTTTGATGATAAAGTTAATCAATTTTTCAACAGACTAACAGAGTAGTCTTGTGAGCTGTACTTTTTGTTCCCAATCTCTATGATTTCAAGGAACAAAGAGGATTGCAGTGCTCCCACTTCCGCTTTTAGGTGCTACTCGCTTGTGATCCTAGCCGGTACAGAATAACCTTGGCCTTTAAATCTTCCTCTACAAAAACTACATACTCACCATTTGATCTTTGATAAGCTCGTAGCCCATAGGGAATATCAATCCAGCCACTCTCGCCCTTTACCTCTGGACCAGGGGTCAATTTTGTCAAAGAAGCTCCTGTCGCTGTATCGTAGACGTACACTTCCGCTGTTCTAGAAGTCACTGCAAAAAGTCTATTCCCCGCTACATCCATCGCTTTGATGATCAATACAGGGTCAGCGATTGGCTCGTATGGCAAAGCTATACGCCAGCGTACCGTCCGCGCTGTGCTCCAGTTGTCGTAGCGAACTATCTCTGTACCAACTGCCCCCCAGTTATCTCCAGTATTTGGGTGAGCAACTGTATAACCTCCAAGGTACATGACATCGGTATCGGGAAAATACTTGAGCCTTTCCAACTGATTAAAAGGTGCTGGTATTGATGTTTTTTCCAAAGCTACGCCCGTGTAAGTTGGACTGCCATAGGTGTCTAAACCTTGGTAGTGAAAATGCTGGATATATCCAGATTCAGATGCTTGCCAAACATCGCCGTTGCTGTCTACCTCCCAACCCCAGATAGAATCATCCTCAGGACCTAGGCTTTCGTATTCATTGCTTTGGATAGCACCATCTCCATTTAGATCGTGCCAAAGCCACTTTCCCGTTGCTGGTTGATTAGCTGGCCAGTCTAGATTGGTTCTGGAGAAAATTCCGCAGGGAACTGCAATCTCTCCCTCAAAACGGTAGATAAAGAGCCGCTCTGACATCTGAGTAGTCAGATAAAGGAAACGTTTTCCGTCAATACGTCGGACGAAAGGCGCTGTAGGTGTAGTATGAAGTCGCCCATCATCAGGGTAGCGGAACTTATCTAGGGTATATCCCTTGTAGCTCCATTCCTGCCCGCTACCCTTGCTGTAGTCCATGACAAAGTGTTCATCTTTTGTAAACACGTCTACTCCATCACTGCCAGGATCAGCATCTGCATTATCCAAAAATTGTAAGCCCAATAACTGCCACTGCAACTTGCCTGAGGGCGAAAACCTTCGTAGATCTACCCCTGATCGGTTGAAACCATCATTACTGACATAGATATTCCCTATGGAATCGGTGCCTACTCCTGTCAGGCCATAGAGCTTCTGATCTCTAACTTCTCCTCGTTTGCCAGAATAGATGCCCCCCTCGCTGCCAAGAGTACCAATTAGCACTGGCTTTCTGGTGACGTTGTAGATCAACACCTGCTGACGAGGGCCATTTTCAGCTACTAACAGTCTGCCTTTCTTATCTATTGTTAGCGCTGTAGGGTCTACGACGCCCGTGACTTGTTGCGATAGTAGCGTCCCTGTCTTTGAAGAGTGCAGGATCTTGGGAGCATTACTAGTGTCACCAGCCTGAATAATCCACAGATTACCTTGACTATCAGAGGTGACTTGCCTAGGACGAGCAAATGTCCAGTTACGTAGCTCGGCCATGGTCTCTGTGTCATAAACGCGAATGCGGTTAGCGGCAGGATCACTCACATACAACTCGTTACCCCTATTAGCCAATCCAAGAATTGGGCTAGAGGTACTAACAATCAAAATACTGCCGTCTCCAATTCCGCCGGAGAAGGGGGCAGGTTTACCACTCAAGTCGTAGCGGCGCACACAATACCAATTGCTTCCTGGAGAGGGGTATGCTGGTCCAGTTAGCCCTCCTTCTTCGTTCCCCTGAATCATTGCGACATAGATGTAGTTACTGTTGGCCGTGACAGCCTCCCCTCCATTCCTTCCCCATCCATGCAGGTCACTGAGCAGGCCAATGGCATCTCCATTTTTGTAGATTCCTGCTTCTCTGCCTGCTTCATCCCATAAGCTGTTGGTAAATACTGTTCCATCGTCTGCCACATGCATAGCACTGACTTGGATCTGTACCCATTTGCTACCACCGCTAAATGTATTGCCGATCCAGGATGTTGTGTAAGCACTTTGGACGGACATAATCTTTGATGGGATTAAACTTATCAAGATCAAACAAACAATGATGAGGATGGTCTGCCTAGAAATACGCTTCATTTTTTTAGCAACGTTTAGCATGGCACTCTCCAAGTTTTTCGGTAATGGATTGAGTAGGTTGGCTTTCCTACAAAGCTGCTGCGATCGCAGACTAATTCCAAGAAATTTCGCTGTTTTGTCTACAAGACTGACACAGATGGAACAGTACCGTCCCTACTATTCGAGAGGTCGCTGGTATTCCTTTGTCTCGCTGACCTCTCCTCACTCAGACAGTAAGGGTTTTCGGAGAGTGGAAGTTTTTTCAGGAGAACTACTGTATGGTCGGGTTGAATTCCAAGCAAGAACTAATTCCTAGTCTAAGAAGTTGAGGTTGGTTCTGATGACATACTAACCTGCTCTACCTTCAGCCCAGCCTCCTGCCAAAGCGCGATCGCAGCCTGGCAACGCTTTTTGTCTGGCTCAGCAAAGAAACCACGGCGGTCAAGACGATTAGTAATGGAGAGCAGACCTGGATAAGAGAGAAAACAGCCTACTACTGGATCACTTAACTTGGAGTAAAGCAAGAGCATCTGCTCTATAACATCTTCAAACATAGCTAAGTCACTACCTTGGGGAGACCATTGGGTTGCCAGAGTGATCGCTGTCTTGGCTTCTACCCTAGAGTGCCAGTCAAGGGTGGGTGGAAAGGCTAGCAGTAGCTTGACCTCCCCTGGAATTTGTCCCAGAAAATAGGGAGAGTTAGGATCACCACAATACAATAGTTGACGATCAAGCTGCCACCAGATACCAGACTGCTCAAAGACAGCAGATTGGGGTATAACTTCAGCCACTAATGGCATCACCTTAGGAGGAACTAGCTCGTTAGGACTATAAGCAGGGGTAGGTAAGGCTGTGTCCTCTCTATGCTTGATTGCCAAAATCTCCAATTTAGGAGACCGTTCTGAGGAATTTGGGGATGCTGCTGGCTCGGAAGTAAGTTCTGACTGTAGCTGAGGCGGAGTCTGCCCCATCGCAGTTCCTGAATCCTGCGGACGAGGATCTGATTCTAACTTTGCAGCTCCAGGGTCTCCTTTAAAACGGTGCTTCTGCTTGATTCCCTTAGCTACTGCGTAGGTAATAGATTCGCCTGCTTCCGCTCGTGAAATTCCCTCTTCCTTTGCAGATACTGGTGTTGAGGGTGCCGCTAGGAGGTAGAGGGCAGAAGGGGCAATGTTGAGTTGCGACAATTTGTCACTCTTGTTGCGAAACTCCTCAGCCACGCTCATAAAACGATAAGCAGTGCGTCTATCCCATTCGAACTCTGCCTTCAACCAGACTCCAAAACGTCCATGTCCCAAACGTTCCTTGACCTCAATTAGACGCTGTCCAATTGCAACAATGCTTTCAGCTGTGCGCTTCACCAACATCCAGATCTCGCTTGTTTGCTGCTGGACAAATAGTGCATCTGTGGTATCTAAGCTGTCGTAATCAAAGCGCTTGCGGATTGGTGTACTTGCTGGAGTTGGCATTCGAGTCAGGACATGGTAAGGGTGACACATCTTTAATTTTAGTCACTTGAGGTGTATCTCTCACGCTGCTGGAGGCACACTTACATAAATTTTTTTGACAAGTGTTACCAGAGGGGTTAGCCAGCCATAGTTTAAGAGAATGCTTGGTCTCAATAAGCCCAGATGGTATAGCTGTCCAAGATAGCAATAGCAGCGGTAGTGTCTCACTAGCCTCGTCGCGTCAATCAAGAAGGGCTTCAAAGCGGTCCAAATCAGATAAAACGAGCTGGGAGCAAACTTATCTTCATCTGAAATAACCTTTCTGGTTGACCACAACTTCTCCAAATCTCTGTCCAGTTGGTTCAGGGAAATGCTGCGATTTTAAAGTTGTACCTGTTGTACTTTCGAGTTGTCAGGGAATTCTATAACTAAATCTTTCAAGTTCATAGGTCAACTTAGTCTTAACCCGCAATTGTTCTAGCAACTATACCTAGGGAACAAAGAAACGTGCTTAATCATCTAAAAAGTAATGCCTCAAGCGCAAACACTCTGCGGCTTAAAAAATCAGAGTAGACAATTCCAGCTACAAGTCCATTGCTGGATTAGATCTTAAGACTGCTCAGGAAACAGCGTATTCTGAGCATCGAGAAGACGCTTTTGCTGTTGAACTTGCTCTTTAAGTTGAAGCTAGTGGGTGGGTAAGAAAAGTGGCTTGGTATCTTTCAGCGTTGTAACAAATCTCTAGAGACTGGGCAAGGAAATCGGTAGTAGAGATACTCTTCTCCTCTAGGAGGCCGAACTAAAAAGGAGCTTTATTCGCTCAAACAAGAACTGTTGACTGAAAAGGTTTAGAGAAATCTCAAGTGTAAACTACATGAGCGATCCTGCAGCATCTGCATATATTCTCTGCGTTGGACTAGGCTGGTTTCCAGCCAATCCGGGTGGACTGGACCGATATGTCTATGAACTTACGCACTCTCTGGCCGCAGGTCAAGATCGGGTTGAATTGTGCGGCGTAGGATTACCGATCGCTCAACCTAACTCGTCTATTCAACTAACCAACCTAGCATCACCAGATAGCCAACTGTGGCAAAGACTTTGGTCCATACGCAACAACTTTATTAACCAACGCTTAGAAAAACCCGATGCTATCAACCTGCATTTTGCTCTGTACAGCTTACCGCTGTTAAGGATTTTGCCAGATAAAGTGCCGATCACGTTTACGTTCCACGGTCCTTGGGCCCTAGAAAGCCAGAAGGAAGGGGCCAGCAAACTCACTACTTTTTTGAAGCAACGGATAGTAGAGCAGAGCGTTTACCATCGCAGCGATCGCTTTATCGTTCTGAGTAAAGCTTTTGGCGATATCTTGCATCAGCGCTATCAAATTCCCTGGAGCAAAATCCACATTATTCCCGGTGGAGTTGACGTTAGCCGGTTTCAGTCAAACCTGTCACGGGATCAGGCCCGCGCAAAACTTGACTGGCCCCAGGACCGCAGAATTTTATTTACACCTCGTCGCCTGGTCCATCGGATGGGTCTCGATAAGTTGTTGATTGCTCTAGCTCAAATTAAGCCCAGGACTCCCGATGTCTGGTTAGCCATTGCGGGTCGTGGACCGCTAAGGGCTTCGTTGGAGCAGCAGGTTACGGAATTGGGACTAAAAGACCAGGTCAAATTTCTAGGTTTTCTGCCCGATGACCAGCTACCCCTGGCCTATCAGGCAGCAGACCTGACCGTGATGCCCAGCCAATCTTTAGAGGGATTTGGATTGACCTTGGTAGAATCCCTAGCCTGCGGAACTCCAGTATTGTGTACTCCTGTTGGGGGTATGCCAGAAGTTTTAGCAGCCTTTTCCCCTGATTTGATTACCCGCTCTGCCGATGAGAGGGCGATCGCCGAGCGCTTAGAGGAGTTGCTGACTGGCACAGTACCCATGCCCTCTAGAGCAGATTGCCACGAGTATGCCGTCACTCACTTTGATTGGCACAAAATTGCCCAGGAAGTTCGGAAAGTTTTATTAGCCTGAGAAAGTTTCTATGAGAATTCTCTTCCTAAATCACTGTGGTAAGCTAGGCGGTGCAGAGCTGAGCCTGATAGATACCGCAAAACCTTATCAGGACGACTGCTTGGTGGGACTATTTGTAGACGATGGACCTTTAAGGCATTCCTTAGAGCAGCAGCGCATTCCAGTTCGAGTCCTCGCTACTCAGCCAATACAAGTTAGTAAAGAAAGCAGCTTAGCACAGGGGTTAGGCAGTCTGGTTCGCCTTATGCCTCTAATTACCAAGGTAGCTCTCCTGAGTCGTGAATACGATCTAATCTACGCTAATACCCACAAGGCGCTAGTGGTTGGAGCACTGGCAAGCGTTTTTAGCCGTCGTCCCGTGGTTTATCGCCTGCATGACATTCTATCTCCAGACCACTTTAGCCAAACCAACCGTCGAGTTGCTGTAGCTCTGGCTAATCGCTTTGCATCATTAGTAATTGCTAACTCTAAAGCATCTCAGACAGCGTTTGTGGAATCAGGAGGACGCTCAGACTTGACAAGTGTGGTCTATAACGGCTTCGAACCTAAGGCATATCGGAGCCATGAATCCAACTACACCTCCGTGAGAAAACAGCTTGGGCTTGATGGGCAATTTTTAATCGGTCACTTTAGCCGTCTGTCAGCTTGGAAAGGACAGCATGTTTTGCTTACAGCACTGGCTGATTGTCCTGAGGATGTCAGGGTAATCTTTGTTGGTGATGCAATGTTTGGCGAGCAGGAGTATGTTAGGCATCTACACGAGCAGGTCTCAGGACTAGGTCTGAAAGAGCGGGTTCAGTTTTTGGGGTTTCGTTCGGATGTTACGCCTTTGATGGCAGCCTGCGACTTAGTTGCCCATACTTCAACAGCCCCGGAACCTTTTGGGCGCGTCATTGTTGAAGCAATGTTATCTGGTAAGCCCGTCGTTGCAGCTCAAGCTGGTGGGGCAATTGAACTAGTCGAGCCTGGTCGAACTGGGTGGCTATCTACCCCTGGAAATACCCAACAACTTGCAGAAATCATCACTTACTGTCACAACCAGCCAGCGCGTGCCGCGACTATTGCTGCTCAAGCACAAAGCCAAGCTAGTCAACGCTTTCACCTGGCAGGTATAAATCAGCAAATCGCTCAACTTCTATCTCAAATCAGGCCAAGCAAAGATATTAATAGGCAGGAATTGTATGCGAATACTACACATTTTGAATGACATTCAGGAGATCGGTAACGGCATTGTCAATGTGGCAGTGGATTTAGCTTGCTCGCAAGCGGAAGCCGGTCATCAGGTAGCTATTGCTTCTGCTGGGGGTGAGTACGAGGATCTAATAAAACGCTACGGAGTAACGCACTACGCTCTGGTTCAAAAACGTAAACCTGTGTCTTTACTTCGAGCTGCCAAAGGGTTTCGACAAATCGTTAGAGAGTTTTCTCCCGACATCGTTCACTGTCACATGATGACAGGAATGTTACTGGCTCGGCTTCTGCGTGGTTCAGCAAAGTACCACCTAGTATCTTACATCCAGAACGTCCACCAACGTAGTTCAGTGCTAATGGGACTGGCCGAACGCGTGATCCCAGTCAGTAATGCGGTGGCTGACTACATGGCTCAGCAAGGCATCCCGAAATCAAAAATGCGGGTAGTGCGAGATCTAACGCTGGGTAGTCCCAGGCTTTCTGGAGAGCCGTGCATTCCTGCGCCGTTGAAACAACCTGCGATCGTGACCGTAGCTGGAATGTATCGCCGTAAGGGCATTGCCGAACTAATCTCTGCTTTTGAGCAGGTTGCTGAGCGTTTCCCGACAGCGCATCTATATTTGGTCGGCGATGGTCCTGATCGGCAAACCTTCGAGACTCAAGCCGCTGCTTCAGCAGTTACAACGCACATCCACTTTGAGGGTTTTCAAAAGAACTTTAAATCCTACCTGCTGGCTGCTCAAGTTTTTGTCTTAGCTTCCCACCGCGATTCCTGTCCACTGGTTATTTGGGAAGCGCGAGGAGCCGGTTGTGCCATTGTCGCCAGCAATGTAGATGGTATTCCAGAGCAGTTAGAGGGAGGAAAGTCCGGGATTCTTGTCCCACCTGGAGATGTTGCAGCTCTAGCTAGAGCCATAGAGTCCTTACTAGCTAGTTCTACAGAGCGCGACAAGTGGAAGTGGGCAGCGCTACAAAACCTAGAGCAACTTACAGTCGCCAGTATGGCGGAGGAAGTCACTACCGTCTATCAAGAACTGCTTGAAACAGCTCAGTGAAGCGATGGTCTGTTTCGCTCTATAAGACAGGCTTGACAGCCTGGGCTGATCGGTTCTAGTTCAGCCTGAAGTTTGTTAGAAAACCTTTACCAAATCATAAAAATGAATTACCACCCAGTTCGCCCTCAGGATCGGTTCCTTGTTTTTGGTGCACCAGCGATTGAAGATGCCGAAATTCAGGAAGTTGTTACCAGTATGAGAAGTGGTTGGCTAGGGACCGGGCCTAAAGTTACCCGATTTGAAAACGATTTCAAGGCTTATAGAGATGCCGAGCATGCGATCGCAGTCAACTCCTGCACCGCGGCGCTTCACTTGAGCTTGTTGGCAGCTTCGTTACAACCGGGAGATGAGGTGATCACGACTCCTCTAACATTCTGTGCCACGGTCAATGCCATCATTCACGCTGGTGCCAAGCCAGTGCTGGCGGATGTAGATCCGATCACAATGAATATTGACCCTGAACAGGTTGAGGCTAGAGTCACCTCGAAGACTCGTGCTATACTTCCGGTTCATTTCGCTGGTAGACCCTGCGATATGGAGGCACTCTGCAATATTGCTCTACGCCATGACCTAAAGTTAATTGAAGACTGCGCTCACGCCATTGAGACCGAGTACAAGGGCCAGAAGGCAGGTACATTTGGTGATTTTGGCTGCTTTAGCTTTTACGTGACCAAAAACATTTGTACTGGCGAGGGCGGCATGATCTTGAGCCGCAAAGCTGAAGATGCCGCCCGGATCAAAACGTTGGCCTTACATGGTATGAGTAAGGATGCTTGGAAGCGCTTTAGTGATGAGGGATACAAGCACTACCAGGTTATAGAAAGTGGCTTCAAGTACAACATGATGGACCTGCAAGCAGCGATCGGTATCCATCAACTGCAGCGAGTCGAGCCCTACTGGCAGAGACGCCAGGAGATTTGGCAGCACTACGATGAGGCATTTGCTGATCTGCTCATTGGTTTGCCAGCAACCCCAGAGCCTGGAACACGGCATGGATATCATCTTTATACGATCTTGATAGACGAGAGCAGTGGTATCAGTCGAGATGCTTTTCTTGGTGCAATAGGCACTGAGAACATTGGCGTCGGGGTACATTACCTTAGTATTCCTGAGCATCCCTATTATCAGCAGAGGTTTGGCTGGAGGCCAGAAGACTATCCGAATGCGATGCGTATTGGACGGCAGACGGTAAGTTTGCCCCTTTCAGCGAAGTTAGCGGCAGAAGATGTGGAGGATGTAATTAAAGCAGTTACAAAGTACATTTCAGTAGGTTCTAAGTTTGAACAGTTGTCTAAACTTACTACAGAATTTCGATTGCAGAGGCCGCAGGCAGTCCTTGATATGTAAGCATGACGTTGGGAGAGGAGAGTGCTCCAATACCTGAGATCCTTTCTCCCCTAGCTGTCTAGATGCGATCTCTGTAATCTCCAAGGTAGTTACACTCTGGTTGTCCAAACCCATCACTGTTGCCTAAGTGAGTGATCTATAACTACAGCCAATTACATGGTGCTATCACTTACTGTTTCTTGACTTAGCCTACACAAGCTTGTACTCAGTTTTGTACTCCAAAGGTAATTCTTTCTTAGCTATCGCTCTGTCGGTATGAGTAACTCTGACAGTTTTTGCTAAAGCAATATCGCTCAATTAAATTCCACTTCTCAAACTAATGTTGAAATGAATGACTTCGTTAGTGGGAGCTTAACTTAAGAATACTTTATCGAAATTAAGCATAACGGCGTACGGTGATACCACTCTCTAAATTGGTAATACTTAACCGTGATAACCCTTTACAAAACATTTAGTGACGGACTTGAAATTGCATGATAAGCCACAGTATATGCCTAAAACTAAAGAGTTATAAAGGAGATTGTATCAAAAGACTAGTAGGAGACTCATACTTCAATGCTGAAACGTCTACGTAACAGAATTCAAAGAGAGATTTCTCAAGTTCCAGTTTTTCGAGTTTCATCCGACTTTGCTTATCAAGTAGCACTTAGAGAGCATGCTGGTAATTTGCCAACAATTTCTTCTGCTGATCTCACTATTGTTGAAAGTCTCAGACACGAAGGAATCTTTGTGACTTCCTTAGAAGCATTAGCAATTTCCTCTACAGCAAAACTTCTCCAAGAAGCCCAAAGTCTAACACCAACAATACAAGCAACTTCGTTGGTTAGAAGAAAAGAATATGTTATTCATGCTACTTCGACTCAATTGATGGAGTACCCAAATCTTTTTCTATGGGGACTTGAAGAACAAATACTTAATATGATTGAAAGTTATCTCGGTTTACCAGTAGCCTATCATGGCCTGTACTTTCGTAGAGATCTTGCTAATGAAGTACAAATAAGATCAAGACTGTGGCATCTTGACAAGGAAGATCATCGTATTGTCAAAATCATCATTTATTTGAATGATGTTTGTGAAGACAAAGGACCCTTTCAGTATATTCCAAAGCACTTGACTTCTTTGACCTCTAAAAGACTCGGGTATAACTATGGTTATATTAAAGATAAGGTGATGGAGCCAGTTGTACCCAAATCAGAATGGAGATCATGTTTAGGTGCCTCTGGCACAGTAGTTATTGCTGACACAGCTAGTATCTTTCACCGTGGTAAACCGCCTGTGGACTCTGATAGAATCTCAATATTTTTTGACTACACATCTAGACAACCTAAAAGTCCTTACTACTGTAATTCTTCCTTTTCTACAGAGGAGCTACTTGCACTTGCAAAAATACTTTCTGAGCGTCAGAAAGAGTATATTTTTTGGAGATAGAGATCACACTTGTAGTTGATTGGAGCTGCTCTCGCTTAGTTACAGTTGCACTAGGCGATCCGTTAGTAGTTGCATCATCCAAAGGCATACACCTAGGGGACAACTGCAAGTGCTAACTTGATGGCGTTCTAGATCTGTGTAAGTAAAAGAAACTGAATGACAGGTGAGTTGCTGCTTGTGCAATGATTTTTGGGCGTTGCTGAATAAAGAGATGAATCATTGAGGAGCTGGAACATCCCAAAATTTGAGATAGTGCAGTAACAACCGGATCGAGTGCCTCAGTATTTCCTCTAACTTGGAGTAGCAAAGCGTCTTGCGATGCAGTCGAGCTAAATAGTGCCGCAACCATGTGTTCTCTCCTTCAACCCGTGTCATGTAGGTCTTGCTGACAATCTGGTCCCCCTCTGGAATAAAGCTTGGATAGACAGACCAGCCATCGGTGACATAGAAATAGCATTGCCAAGCACCCACGATGTCCCATAATCCTCGAAAGGTTGCGGTACTATGGTCGCCCAACACCCATCCTAAGATCCCTCGACAGAAGTGATTCACAGCTGTCCACAGCCAGATTTTGTTTTTTTAGAGCCAACAAAGGTTTCCGGTGACCTAAATGTGCTTCGAATAGCACATTTAGGTACCCAAGTTCACCAACTTGTGGAATAGTCTCTGGGTCATAGGCATCCGGCAGCAGTTTGCCTACTTGCTTGAGCCAGGTAATCATGGTCGTATGATGCACGCCTTTGACCCGTTCAATGCCTCCAAAGCCCATACCATTGACATACATTTTCAAGCATTCTTTTTTCACATCGTCACTGTAGCCTCTCGTCCTCCCATCATGATCAACAAATTGGCGAACGCAGTCGACACAAATGTGATTCTGTTTACCTCGTCTTATTCCGTTCTTACGGATGTGAGTTGATTGACACTCAGGACATATAGCAATCCTAAATAGGATGTGAGGTCAGCCATACATGAATGCTTTCTCAAATGTAAAGCGTTGCTGATGCGTCACAAACTCAAACAGATACTTCACTACCGCAAAGGATTTGCACAGCATAAAGAACTTGCGAA
>JBGTDT010000068.1:0-8373 GCA_041748155.1 Thermosynechococcaceae cyanobacterium
GGTAATTCCCTGTTTCTTCTCTGCGCTTTAGCCACAAGTCCATAGTATTGCGACTGAGATTGAAGACACGACTCGCTTCGCTCTTTCTCATCCCTTTATCGATTGCCTGTATCACTTTTTGCCTTAAGTCGTAGCTGTAGGCGGCTGCCATTATCCTCACCTCTCTTTTCCCACCCTCTATTGTGTCCTAACCCTCATGCCCTTTGCTATAAAGGTAGGTGGCAGAGGGAGCATCAAAGCCCGTCAGCAGTTTGTCTACCACGACTAACAGGCGCATTTGTCCAGGTTCGTGGAGGAAGCGCTCTTTGACTTTTTGCTCAAACTCTGCCACGCGATACATCGCTTTGTCTTCAGGCTCACCAAAGTAATCGGCCAGCATTTTGCGGTAAATGTCTTACTGGTTCAGCTTTTCGGTGAGTCCTTCGCCGCTTTCTTCACCTTTGATGTCAGCAGGAGATGGCTTGTAGCTGGTGATGATGGCACACTTGCCTGCCAGGTCGGTGCGGCTGAATAGCTCGTAGACTTTACATGCCTGGTAGATGTTGGCGCAGACCAGCATGGCGCTCCCACGCCCGTCTATCAGCCGGGGTTTGGTGTCCATGTCCAGCAGGATATCTTTGACAATTTCCTCTAGTCGCGACTGGCTGGAGAGCACCTTTTGCAGCGTGCCCCATTTCTGTTTGAGCTGTGTCTTGGCAAGTTCGGATAGCCCACGGGTTTTTGCTTCAAACCACTGGTCGATCTTCTTTTGCGAGGTGAGGTGCTGGTCGATGTCACGGGCTTCGTAGCGCAGGTCTAACACCACACCATCAGCAACAGCTTCATCAAATTTGTAGGTGTGAATGTAGCTGCCAAAAATTTCGATGCTTTTCTGTTTGTCTTTTTTCAGCAGCGGGGTGCCCGTGAAGCCGATAAACGTCGCGTTGGGCAGGATGCCTTTCATGGCATCGTGTAGTTTACCGGACTGGGTGCGGTGGCATTCGTCCACAAACACGAATAGATTGCCTTTAGGAGTGAAGTTGCTAGAGAGCTTGCTTTGCAAGTCTTGAATGAATTGGTCGGTGGCTTTGTTGGAGTCATCTTCACTGCTGCCAAATTTATGCACCAGGGAGCAGACAAGCCAGGGGGTGGTTTGATCCAGGGTGGTGATCAGGTCATCTCCGCTGGTAGTGCGGTAAATGGCTTCATCCACACCTTTGAAAACTTTTTCGATCTGCTCATCCAGTTCGGTGCGATCGGTGATGATGAGTACCCGCGCATCGGTGACATTTTCCCGAATCCATTTGGCGAGCCACACCATCGTCAGACTTTTCCCGGAACCCTGGGTATGCCAAATGATGCCCCCTTCCCGGCGTTGGACCTGCTGCTGAGCAGCTTTAACACCGAAGTACTGGTTATGGCGGCAGGTCTTTTTAGTGCCGGAGTCGAAGACGATGAAGTCATGAATGATTTCTAGAAATCGCTTTCGATCGCAAAGGCGGAGTAGCGCGCAATCAAGCGCGTTATCAGCACTTTCACACTCCGAACTGGCTAAATATTTCTTTTCTTTAGGGTCTACTTGTGGCTTGTAGGCAGGATTTTCCTCCTTCCAGGTGAGGTAGTATTTCTCTGACGTTTCAATCGCGCCGTAGCGAAGACCCTGGGTGTCGTTGCCTGCCATCACCAGTTGCAGAGTGGTAAAGAAAGGACGAATGAAGGTTTTCTTCTGGTTGTCGAGGTTCTGGCGAATGCCTTTGCCAATCGAGACGCTGGAGCGTTTGAGTTCCAGAATGCCCAGGGCGATGCCGTTGACGTAGAGAACAACATCGGGGCGTTTTTTGTTTTCGCCTTTGATGGTGACTTCTTCGGCGATCGCAAAGTGATTGTTCTCTGGATGTTTCCAGTCGATTAGCCAGACGGTCTGGTTTTGCTGCCCTGCACCTTCTTTGACTTTGACTCCGTAGCGCAGGAGGCGATAGACGGCTTTGTTGGGATCGTAGAGTTTTTGCCCTTCACCGAGAGCCGCCGCCTGGTCGAGTTCGCGCAGGGTTTTATTAATCAGGATGTCGCTAACGCCCTGCTGCTTCAACCACTGGCTTAATGAGTCGGCTTCGATGTTACAGTTGTTGTCGCGGGTCTCCCAGTTGCCCAGGTAAGCATAGCCCAGTTGTTCTCGAAACAGCTTGACGACACGATTTTGAGTGATCCGCTCAATCTGTCCGACGGTGCTCACAGTGCCTCTTGTTTGAAGTCTAGACGGCACGCCGTCAATGGGTGAATGCCTCAGTTATAACAACTGTCTTCTCTCAGGCGGTAGTGTTTCTATTCACCTGCATCATTGATTGCGTCTGCCTGCTCTTCCATACGCTTCAGTGCGGCAGGATGGGGATATTTGTTCTGATTGATCAGAAGTTGACGCTGGTGTCTGAGGCGATCGCCGAGCGAAGGGTATCCGAGAGTTGAGGGTTACCGAGCGCGTACCAGAGCCAGATGTGCGTATCGAGGATGATCATGCGATCGCTTCCCAATCATCTGCGGCTACGGGTTCGTAGGGGTCGTCATAGCGAAGCACTTTCCCTCGGAGGGGGTTAGGCTCAGATGAGATCTGCTGGGAGGGAGTCGATCGCATATCGTGCTTGACTATTTGCAAAATTGCCTCAATCACACGGATACGCTCTTCTATCGATAAGCCTTGCAGTTTTTCAAGGATTTCTGATTCGATCACCTTTCCACACCTAAGCCAATCGGGAAACTCACTCCTCAATTTTAAGACGAACTCTCCCGGTGAGGAGTGCTTGCATCATGCCCTGTTTGAGTGCCTGGGTTTTGGCGAGGCGGGTTTCTAAGGCAGCGATCGCGTTTCTTGATCTGGGGTAGTAGCTAAGTCATCTGGGGCATCTTCACCGATCGCGACGGGCTTACCATCACGCTAGATGATTGCGTAGTGTCCCAAGCGGCGTTTGCGTTCCAGGGTATCTGCGGCTACTTTTCTCAGCGCTTCTAATGTTTTTTGGGTTTCTAGTGAAATAGCTGTCATCGTTCTACCTCCTGGGTAAGTTGCTCGAATAGTTCACGGTTAGGGATCTCGCGGGTTTCGCCTTGTTGCTCGAAGACTGGCTGCGGTGAGTTACCGTCGTTCATGAAACATTGAGTGCGATCAACGACAAAGCTAAACTCATTGAGCAGGTTACGCAGACTGCGGGGAAAGCGACGCTCGATATCTGGCAGTGGAATATTGTGCCCTCCGTGTATAACCCGTTCGGCAACACGCAACCTGGACATTTCCACGCTAGGCAGTGCCAGGTAAATCAACTCTACTCGCCATCCTTCTGTATGCAGACGCTTAATTAATTTGAGGTAGCTGCGACCATCCATCAACAACTGGTAAATCTCGTAGCGGCTCAGCAAATCTGCCTCCGCAAACCGCGCCAGCAGATCTTCGGAAATCGTGGCAATTAGCTCCTTAGGTTTGTCGCTAATAGCAATTCCCCTCAGACGGCCATCGTGATCCTGGCGCCAGTAGGTGTAGAGGATGAGGGAGCGATCGGCAAAGGCGCTAAATTCTGGGTGGTTGAGAATCGTCGGCTTTACCTGTCTGGCTGCTACCAGACCCTTGCTATAGCCAGGGCGATCGCCAGGTGCAAACAGAGTACTCCGCAGATTGGGAAACACCTGCCAGTAAGCTTGCAGTGCATCGATATCGGCGTTAGGGATGCCACCATTCAGGTGGCCGTTGAGATCGTGCAGGTCTTCCGGCTCATTGGAGTCGATATAGCGCGGAATGTTGAGATTATAGTCGTTCTTGGCAATCTCCTCGACGCTGACCAAGCGGCTATAGCGGGGCAGCTCAATTTGTCGGGTAAACACATCCACAATCTTGTGAATGTCCTGGCTCCGCAGACGGTTCTTGTTGCCGTCTTTCATCAAGCCCTTGCTGGCATCCACTATAAACAAGCCAGTGCGACTGGCGGCATCTGCCTTGTCGATGACGATAATGCAGGCAGGAATGCCCGTACCGTAAAACAGGTTGGCAGGCAGTCCGATGATGCCCTTGATATAACCCTGACGCACCAGGTTCTGCCGGATGCGCGCCTCCGCATTGCCTCGAAACAGCACCCCGTGGGGCAAAATCACCGCTGCCTTGCCCGTGCTTTTCAGAGACTTGAGAATGTGCAACAAAAAGGCATAGTCACCATTCTTATCCGGTGGGGTGCCGTACTCAAACCGCTTAAATTCGTCATCTGCCAGATTCACCCCATTACTCCAGGACTTATAAGAGAAGGGCGGATTGGCGACTGCAAAGTCAAAGGTCTTCAGGCTACCGTTAGGGTTTTTCCAATAGGGAGACGAAAGCGTATTGTCCTTCCAGATGTCTGCTGTGGGATGGTCATGCAAAATCATGTTCATTCGCGCCAGGGCAGCGGTCGCATTGTCCATCTCCTGCCCGTAAATCGTTAGACCACGCGGAGCTTCCGCTGCCACCTTGAGCAGCAGTGACCCAGAACCGCAGGTAGGGTCATACACTGTCTGGTCCTGGCGGGTCTCAGATGTAATGCCCACGACTCTGGCAAGGATGCGGGATACCTCTGCCGGGGTATAAAACTGCCCCTTACTCTTACCCGACTCCGTAGCAAAGTGGCGCATCAGGTATTCGTAGGCATCCCCCAGCAGGTCATCGCCTTCGGCACGGTTCGCACTCAGATCGATGCCATCGAAGATTGACACCAAGTTGGAGAGGCGATCGACCATCTCCTTGCCCTTGCCTAGCCTGTCCTCATCATTAAAGTCGGCAACATCGATCACGCCCTTGAGTCCGTTCTCCTCCGCCAGTGCCCCGATGATTTTGTTGATCTTGTCGCCAATCTCCTTATCGCCCTTGAGCGCCACCATGTCCTTAAACGAGCCACCTGCGGGCACCACAATCATGCCGTTAGGGTCACCAGCATATTTGTCGGTGACGTACTTCATGAATAGCAGCGTCAGGACGTAATCCTTGTACTGGGAAGCGTCCATGCCACCGCGCAGCTCGTCGCAGCTAGACCATAGTGAGCTGTAGAGTTCAGTCTTTTTGACGGCCATTCTGAGCCTTTGATTTCAGGCGATTTTGCTAATGGTTTGGTTTAAGCATTGTAGATGGGATCAGCATATCTGAGGCGCAAGCGATCGTCGAACAATCCCAGCGGTGACTTCTGGGCTGAATATTACACCCTTTAGCGGGGGATTAAGCCTAAACCCAGCGTCTGCAACTTCAATCAAAATTTCAGTCTCAACCTTGCGGGCGGAAATTTGTTCTGGGTCGGCGTGGTGTTCTATACCCCGAAGATTTTGACTTGAGCTTGATTCTGAACTCAGGATGATCAGCTACTTCCACGTGTTCAGCATCCGGAGATGAAGCGATCGCCCCTTTAGTAAGGTATTCTGCTATCAACCGATATCAAATAAAATAGTATTATGCCTGATAAAACGCCTGCTAGCGCCATGATTCGGGTTCCGACAGCACTTATCCCCACCGTTAAGAAATTATCTAAACTCCACCGAGAAGGTCATACACAGGCACTAGGGGGATTAGAAAAATTGATATCAACTATTCTTAGCGAGACTGATAGCAAGCTGGATACTAGTAAACAAAGCGTGCCTGATAGCAAGCTGATGTCAGAAATATTGACTAGGTTAGAAAGGCTTGAAGATGTAGTATTTCGGGACGATAGCAAACCTGATAGCACTCAAAGCCAAGTCGCTATCAGTGCTGCTCAGAATCCCCTAGAACAAGATTCAAATTCCCAGGCTGATGTGTTGAAACCTACTTCAAGTGCTTCTGTAGCCTTCCTTCCCGCTAGCAGACCAGCTTTACAAGGTAAACAGCAGCTAGACCAAAGCGGTCCATCAAAAGATGAGTGGAACGTCTATTTACATCACCCACGGGGCACAGTTGAACAGGTTGCAGGTCCCTTCCCAGATCAGGAGCAAGCGCAAAGCGAGATCAATTCCCAGATGGAGTTTGGCCTATTTCCTGAGTCTAAAGGCTACAGATGGGAGTGTAGAGAAGAACCTAAAGGAACAGCGGCGAGTTAGTAGGCTATTTACAGCTAATCTGCGCTTTACGATGACTTCGTTAACCAATGTCACAAGCAAGGTTTTAGTAGCTTTCATACTGCTACCGCTTGCCACTGCTACTGCTTGCTTTGGTTCGCCCTTGTTCTTGAAGGTTCGAGCCTGTCCACTTTGCATCAGGCCTTGTCACGGGGGATAGCTCAGGTTAGCTGCGCTGTCATACAGGCGATCGCGTATTCAGTTGTTAAAAAGCTAAAAATCCTTTCGGTACTAGCAACATCCATACCCTTCCGCTTAGGATTGCTAATTTGCGTCTTGACCTTTCGGTGCAAGTTGCCGTTTCGAGGATCTACCGGGCTAACTGGGGGGATTCATTAGCCCATGTATACAGAATAGTTTGCCAGTCTTAGGGTGTCGGTGGGAAAAGGTCTGGAAAGGTCAGGAGACTGCTACAGCCTTGCAGCGATCGCTGTCTCGGTTTCTGTGTCAAACAGAAGGTCCACACCTTAAGGCTGCCTCAAACCCTCACCCTGTAGGCTTTAGCGACTAAAGCGACAAAACCATTGTCTCACGACAGAATGTGGTTTTAGGGTGTGTGCCACTTAGGTATTCAAGCCAGAGTTAGGCCAGATAGTTTTTGAGACTACCTATCTTGTGGTGAGATTTTCATGCAGAGCAGTATGGCACCATGCGGCACAGCCAACCCCGTTTGGCTGGAGCACATTGCTTTAGACCTCGCGTCGGTCCATGACTGTCTCGTAAACAATACTAATTAAGGCTAGAACCAGCAGCAGGGAAATCAAACTCCCACTGGTTTGAATCCCAACACTGAGTGCCCAGAGGACAAAGAGCACAATTGCGATCGCCCAAAACATGGTAGTCGTCTCCTTAACAGCGAAGAGAAAGCTGTGAGGAGCTAAAGAGTGCGTCGTCTTTTCAAGGGCTACGTTGGCTAAACTAGCTCCTCTACCTTCACTCTAATCACTCCAGAGAATGTTAATCAACTTCGACAACACTCTTTACAACTAACAACACATCAACCTAGACAAGAACACGGATGGAGATCGCTTGTATGTGAAAAAAGCTGTCTTGCCTAAGTTTGTGCTGAACTATAGCAATCCTAAGTGATTCATGAAAATATTTCATACTCAGACAACTTTGGAAAATCGAACCTCTGATGCTGGGTAACCAATTCAAATAAGCATTTCACAGCCGAGAACGATTTACACAGATGATAGAACTCTCGAACAAACCGCTTGGCATGTAACCAAATGTCCTCGACTGGGTTTTGTTCCGGTGCGTGCGTTTGTTAAATGGCTGACTGCAACAACCGCACAAAACCCTCTTGCTCAAAATGCCGATCAGTGGTCAATGCTTCTTTAATGCCATGCCGCCACATGAGAACAAAGCTGACTGCATCACAGAGCGAGTAGGTTTTATCTTGCCTCTTAGCCAAAAGTCTCATTGATTCCCGATGTAGCTGCTCACTCACCCACACAGTTTCAATATCTGGATTGTCTAACAAATCCATTGCAAACGCCAACACGGCAGGACGAGGAAAACGTCGTATCAATGCCAAAGCAATCAACTCAGCTAACACGTAGCTATGAGTCAGCATCCTACGAGTTACACTGTTAAGCAATTGCACGGCCTTTTGGTGTTGTGGCTCGTCGTGAAGGAGATAACAGAGCAACCCTGACGTATCTAAAAGCACAAGCCGACCTCATTGCTTAGTACTCGTCAGCATATGCCCTTGCAAGGTCAGCATCAATACTTTCATTGTCTGCACCCGTCGCACAACCAAGACGGATTGCTCCTGCATGATTCCTAAACCTCAGACGAGCTTCTTGCTGTTCTTTAGAGCTTGGAAGTTCGTTCACAGAAGTGCTGTGTTGGCTTAAAGTAGCAACAATCCACTCTGTTATGGACAGCCCAACAGCATTAGCCTTTTGCTGCAAAGCTACATAGACCTCCTCACTCAGTTCTAGAGTTAGCTGTTGGCTCATGTAGACTAGGCGCTTCAACAAGTACTGGAATAATTATAACTTTGCCCTTCAGGCTAAATCGTGATTGAGGAGTCGCTTCACAGACAACCTTGCAATAACTTGGCTTTGAAGGCTGATAAATAAGCTAGATAGACTGCCCTCACAGATCACCCAAGCCAGCTAACGATTAAGCTCGTCTGCCGCCGGAAGCGGTAGAAGTGGCCTTACCCCGAAAAAGTGGACAACTCCGTAAAGATGTATAGAGAAGGAGAATGTCCTAATGTCACCTAGAAAACGTAGACAATTTACCCTCGAGCAGAAAGTATCAGCCGTCGAGATTGCTAGAACCTCTGGTAAG
>JBGTDT010000069.1:0-94540 GCA_041748155.1 Thermosynechococcaceae cyanobacterium
GGAGAGAGTAGGTCTTCATGATGTGCCACAGAATCGGGCGACCGCCAATCTCGACCATTGGTTTTGGCTTCAGGGAGGTCTCTTCGCTCAGGCGGGTCCCAAGTCCGCCAGCTAGAAGCACTGCTTTCATAAAATTACCTCATTGTTACAGTTGAAGAATTTATGTTTCTCTGGCACTAAAGTTTGGATGAAAAAATTGTGAAATTGCCTCTCTATGCCATGACACTCACGAGAGGTCTATTAACAAATATCAAGTTAGGTGAGATTACTAACTTAGGTAGAAAACTTGTATACCTTTGTTAGCTCAACTACTTAAGTAGTTTGCCCACTGATAGTGACCTAATCAACACCCGTCTTCAATTCTGGTTAAATGCTTTAGCATTGATAAGCTTGAGACCGGGAGGTAACTGAGTTTGTTCCATCACCCTAATCCTTTAGGTAGATACTTAGCCAAAGGCATAAGATGCCCGAAAAGGCTTTAGACATAATGCTCCACCAAAGTAAGTTTGGAACTCAGGCCTCTAGTGTAGAGGCAGTGGCTCCTTGGGAATCAATCTGGAGGGAGTAAACTTGAGCGCCAATTCTTAGGGCTGCCCAGGCTAGCTTAATTTGGGCTTGGACAACTTCTGAGCGATCTGGACTGACAAGCGCGAGGAGGGTGGGTCCAGCTCCGCTGATTACAAGGCCATAGGCCCCGGCTTCTAGAGCGGCGACCTGTACGGCTTCGTAGCCAGGAATTAAGGCTTGGCGGTAGGGTTGATGTAGACGATCCTGTAGGGCTGCCCGGAGCCAGTTTGGATGACCTGTTTCTAGTCCCCGCAGCAGTAAACCTAGATGAGCGACATTGAACACGGCGTCTTTGTGGTCACAGCTTAGGGGTAAAGCCTGTCGCGCTACCTGGGTGGAAAGTTCAAAATCGGGAATTACCACAATGGGGATTATTTCATCAGACCACTCGATATCACAGATTTCCCAGGTCCCATTCTCTAGACCGGAGGCGATGAGGCGACAGCCACCTAGTATGGCTGGGACGACATTGTCAGGATGGCCCTCTAGGGTGATCGCCAGCTTGACGATTTGCTGTTGATCTAAAGGTGACCCAGCTAAGTAGTTGGCTGCAATCAACCCAGCAACAATGGCTGTGGCTGAACTTCCCAACCCCCTTGCTAAGGGAATTCCCAGTTGAATTTTGATCTGGACGGCTGGGGGCACCTGACCTAGATGCTGGTAGAAATAGGCAAAGGCCCTATAGGCCAAGTTGTTCGCATCTGTCGCGACCCGACTAGCTTCTCGGCCACTGACTTGGATACTGACTGCTCCAGCTTGAGTATCTGGAGCATCTGGAGTAGCTGGGGTGAGGGAAAACTCAAACTGGTTGTACAGTGTCAGAGCTGCTCCAAGACAATCAAAGCCAGGTCCCAGGTTGGCAGTTGTGGCTGGAACCGCGATCGCAACAAAGGCGTGAGGCATAGAATTTGCTGACCTAAAACTCCAGGTCCGTTAGTGGTAGTTTTCCAGTCCTGGACTGGGGCGATATCACTATATCTCAGGCTGATTGTCCTTCAAAGTCAAGTAATCCAGACAAAACTTGCCAGCTAAGTTGAAGAACGGACCCTAAAACCTAATACGCTATTGTCTAACAGGTTTGGTTGCCAATCTGTAACTTGCTGGAGTTTGGCAACCAAAATTTCCTATTGAAACACCTTGTACGATCAACTTCCTGAGCAACTCTCGAAAGTAACAATGACATCTATTGATGCGGCCAGTCAGGTTGACGAGTGCTGGTCTCAGTTGCCCACCGCTACTCAGTTTCCCGCCCAAATTTTTAAGCTTGACAGTGGCTTAACCGTCATTCATCAGCAGGTTCCTGCGACACCTGTTGTTGTTGTAGATGTTTGGGTGCAAGCGGGTGCAACGATTGAGCCGGAGAATTGGGGCGGTATGGCTCACTTCCTTGAACATATGATTTTTAAGGGAACGACCAAGCTGGCCCCTGGAACTTTTGACTGGACGATTGAAAATCAGGGTGGCGTCACGAATGCGGCCACAAGCCACGACTACGCTCACTATTTCATCATGACAGCGGCTCAAACCCTAGAAAGTACCCTTCCCCCCCTGGCTGAACTCCTGATCAATGCAGCCATTCCCGATGCAGAGTTCGGGCGTGAGCGGGAAGTGGTCCTAGAAGAAATTCGGCAAGCCTGGGACGATCCTGACTGGCAAGCTTATCAAACGCTGGTTGAGACTGCCTACGAAAACCATCCCTACGGGCGACCCGTGCTGGGCACCCAGGCGCAGTTGATGGCGCGATCGCCCTTAGAAATGCGCCAGTTTCACCGCGCCTACTACCAGCCGGAAAACATGACGGTTGTAATTGTCGGTGGCGTTGAGCAGCAGAGAGCCCTTGACCTGGTGCATTGCCATTTCAGTCGCTTCCCAGGACAGCTTACGCGCTCTGAATCACTGGTTAATGGTTGCTACCCGACCAATTCGCGCTCGCCAACCCGGCGTCAGGTGAAACCCGCAATTCCAGCAGCCCGTCGCCGGGTGCTTGATTTACCAAACCTGGAACAAGCGCGGCTGCTAATGGCCTGGATTGGCCCTGGAGCAGAGCAGCTCGAAAGTGCTTACGGCCTGGAGCTAATTTCCATCCTCCTAGCCGGGGGACGCACCTCTCGCTTAGTTAGAGACCTGCGGGAACAACAGGGGCTAGTGCAGGGAGTCTATAGTAGATTCTTGCTTCAGCGGGGCTCAGGGCTATTAACAATTTGTGCCTGGCTAGACCCTCAGCACTTAGAATCGGTCGAGGCTTTGATCTGTGATCAGCTAACGGCACTAAGGACAACTCCGATCTCTGAGCCGGAACTTGCCCGCTGTCAACGACTTTTGAGCAATGACTTTGCTTTTTCAACCGAAGCGCCCAGTCAACTTGCTGGGTTGTATGGCTACTACAGTACCATTGCTCAGGCAGATGTTGCTGTCACCTATCCTGAGATGATTCAGAAATTTACTGCTGAAGATCTGAGGCGCTTAGCGTGCCAGTATCTTGCCCCTGATCGCTATGCGGTAACAGTCCTTAAACCTGGTTGACCCAGAGGGTATTGTCGTAGGTGACAAAACAAATCTTATTGGGACTTGCGATCACTGGCATCGCCGGTACTACTTCGGCTCTTAACTAAGAAGGAAAATGGTTCCTGTGAATCAAGATGCGATATTGGAAGGACAGTCTCTTAGCTCAGCTCAAGCCGTGCCAATACCCTCCCTAACTGAATGTCAACTTAATCGTGCAGTGTCGAGCCGTTGCCACCGAACTGTTTTGGAGAATGGCTTAGTTGTCCTGGCAGTCGAAAATCCAGCTGCTGACATTGTCGCCGCTCGAATTTTTC
The DNA here is from genome assembly GCA_041748155.1 of Thermosynechococcaceae cyanobacterium. Lineage (GTDB taxonomy): Bacteria > Cyanobacteriota > Cyanobacteriia > Thermosynechococcales > Thermosynechococcaceae > JBGTDT01. The sequence continues at coordinate 3,387 of JBGTDT010000069.1, forward strand.
TGCGCGCAGGTAGTCTCTGGGAGGCAGGCGAGCAGGCCGGACTGTCTCACTTGGTTGCGACGGTGCTGACCAAAGGCACAGAGCAGCGCTCAGCCCAAGAAATTGCGGAATGCGTTGAATCAGTCGGTGCGAGTCTTGGCATGGATGCTGCAACGGATTACTTGCTGCTCAGCCTCAAAACGGTTTCAGCAGATTTTGCTAACATCCTGGCCTTGGCCGGAGAGCTGTTGCGATCGCCCAACTTTCCAGAGGCAGAAGTTGAGCTAGAACGTCGTCTCACCTTACAGTCCATCCAGGTTCAGCAGGAACAGCCAATGACCGTTGCCTTGGACCAACTACGGCGGGCCATGTACCAAAATCATCCCTATGCCCAGTCAAGCTTGGGGGCGATCGCAACCGTGGCTCAGTTAGAGCGTGCTGACTTGCAGTCCTATCATCAGACCTATTTCCGGCCCGACAATCTGGTAATCAGCATCGCAGGTCGAATCACGCCAGCGCAAGCTACTACCCTGGTGAATCAGGTATTTGGAGACTGGCAAATTCCCTCGACAATGCAGCCGACCTTGGAGTTGGCAGCCCTTACCCCTCAACCCCAGCACCGGGTCACAACCCAACAGACCCAGCAATCCATTGTCATGCTGGGGTATTTGGCCCCCTCTGTGCGATCGCCTGACTATGCTGCTTTGAAAGTGTTGAGTACCTACCTCGGCAACGGTCTCTCCAGTCGTCTTTTTGTCGAACTCCGGGAAAAGCGGGGACTGGCCTATGAAGTTTCCGCTTTCTACCCGCCTCGCTTCGACACCTCTCACTTTGGTGTCTACATGGGCACAGCAGCCGAGAATACAGCGATTGCCTTAGAAAGTCTGCAAGCAGAAGTCAATCGTCTCCGCGATGTTCCCCTATCTGAGGATGAACTTGCAGTGGCAAAGAGCAAGATTTTAGGGCAGTACGCTTTAGGGAAGCAAACGAATGCCCAGATTGCTCAAGTTCTAGGTTGGTACGAAATTCTGGGGCTGGGGGTTGAGTATGACCTCCAGTTTCAAGCAGATGTGGCGGCAGTGACGGTAGAAGCTGCCTACCAAGCAGCCTGTCAGTACTTTATTCCTCCCTATGTTTCTCTAGTAGGACCAGGGCCGTCCGTTCAGGGGCTACTCAACCTTAAGGAACTAGGGGAATACACGCCTCTGGGGGAAAATCTGTCTAGGAATTGAAGTGATCGCTGTTTGGCTATTCTGGGCTTGCTGCACTCAGCAGTTCTAAGTATTGACTGTCTAGCAAATAGGCCCCCCTTTCCAACCGCACACTCCAAAAATTTCCCGGTTGCCGTCCTAAAATTGTTCCTGCTTCACCCAAGCGAATTACACCTGGAGGCCGCAGCATCGGCATTGGCTCAGCGGTTTTGACATAGGCTGGCAGGCCAATCACCCTAACCTTGTCTCCCACAGAAAACTCTTTAGACATGAATTCCTTTACCCCAGAGTTCTAAAATAAGCTCCCTATTGCTGAAGCTACCACTGAAAGACAAGACCAAGTTAGAAAAAGACTGGCTCAAACGGTACACCAGTCTTAAAGTGTGAAGCACTTACCTGGGCGATGGCAATCATAGAGCTTTTGAAAGCATCCAAGCGATCTGGCCCACTTCCCGAACGGGTTTATCATGCAAGAAAAATTCAGTGTATCTACAACATGATCTTGCGGCGCTGGCTGGCGGTTCTCCTAGCATTAATGTTGGCGATCGCCCCCGCCATTATTTTAGGAGGCTGTCAACCGGCATTTCAAACCAAGGCCGCTCAGTCGCAACTGGTGCTCACGACTCTCGAAGACCCCAAAACCTTCAACTATGCGCTCAATCAAGAGTTTCCTAGTGTTTTTCTGTTTACCTGCCAAGGCTTAACGACTGAGAATGGGGTCACAGGGGAAATTGAGCCAGCCTTAGCGGAATCTTGGCAAATCTCGGCAGACGAGCGGCAGGTTGTATTTACGCTACGAGCAGGCTTGCGCTGGTCCGATGGCGAACCCCTGACAGTGGATGACGTGGTTTTTACCTACGAAGACGTAATCTTCAACAAACAGATTCCCAACGATTACAAAGACAATCTCAAGATTGGCCCTAGGGGAGCTTTTCCCAAAGTCCAGAAGCTAGATGAACGGCGAGTTGAGTTTATTTTGCCAGAGCCCTTTGCGCCGCTGCTTCGGACCACAACCGGACCACCTGGCAATGTTGCCATTTTGCCCAAGCACGCACTACAGAAGTCGGTGCGCTCTGTTGGGCCAGATGGAAATCTCCGGTTCCTGTCTACCTGGGGAACAGATACCGCTCCAACCCAGATTATTGGAAACGGTCCCTACCAGCTTGCTAGCTTTAGCAGCGGTCAACGAGTAGTGTTCCAGCGTAACCCCTACTACTGGCGTCGAGATGCTCAGGGTAACCCGTTGCCCTACATTGAGCGGGTTGTTTGGCAAGTGATGGAATCAACAGATACCCAGCTACTGACGTTTCGCTCCGGCGACCTGGATGTAATGGGAGACGTGCGTCCCCTGCGTCCAGAGTACTTTTCCCTGCTAAAACGCGAGGAGCAGCGGCGCAACCTCCAGGTCTACAACGGCGGTCCCTGGTCTGGCACCACCTATTTGACCTTTAATCTAAATCAAGCGCGAGATGGCAAGAACCAACCCTTCGTTGACCCGACCAAATCCCGCTGGTTTAATACTTTGGCTTTCCGGCAGGCGGTTGCCCACGCGATTGATCGCCCCAAGATGAACAACAACCTGTTTCGCGGCCTGGGGGTGATTCAGAATTCGCCTATTTCAGTTCAGAGTCCCTACTACCTGCCCCCAGAAGCAGGACTGCGCGTCTACGACCACAACCTAGAGCGAGCCAGGCAACTCCTCCTGGGAGCAGGCTTTCAATATAATGCTCAGAAGCAGCTCCTGGATGCGGCGGGAAACCGGGTACGCTTCACCCTCTTGACCAATTCTGGCAACAAAATTCGCGAAGCGATCGGGACGCAGATCAAAGAAGACCTGAGCAAAATTGGCATACAGGTTGACTTCATTCCGATCGCGTTTAACACACTACTGGATAAGACCACAACCAGTCGCAATTGGGACTGTCACCTGATTGGCTTTACCGGCGGCGTTGAGCCCCACGGTACGGCAAATCTTTGGACCAGCAGTGGCGGGTCCCACACCTTCAACCTGGGACCTCAACCTGGCCAGCCCCCTATGTCTGGTTGGGAAGTCTCAGCCTGGGAACAATCTATTGACGCCCTCTTTACAGCAGGGGTACGGGAACTTGATGAAGCCAAGCGCAAAGCCGTCTATGCTGATTTTCAGCAGATTGTCCAAGCTCAGTTGCCCGTAATTCATTTAGTGCATGAGACTGCCCTGGTTGCTGTGCGCGATCGCGTCCAAGGCCTAAAATACTCCGGCTTGCCAACTTGGGGACTTTGGAATATTCATGAACTTAAAATTGTAGAAGACAGATAAAGAGTTTTGGGTGTTGCGTTAACTCACAACTCAGAACTCAACACTCAGAACTTAAAACTCCCCTTTAGAAGCCTTATGCCCCAGCCTGAAGCCTTACAGTTCCTGCTAGAAGCCGTTGCTACGGGGAAAATCAGCCCCGCCGCAGCCCTGGATAAGCTCAAGCACTTTAGCTTTGAGCCAGTGGGGGACTTTGCCCGGATTGATCACCACCGTACCCTGCGAACCGGTTTTCCTGAGGTAATTTGGGGACCGGGGAAGACCCCCGACCAGATTATTCAAATCATTCAGGTAATGCGGCAGCAAAACCCTTCTGTCATGGCAACCCGGATTGAGCTAGATATTTACCTGCAACTCCAGCAGCAGCTACCGGATCTGCACTACTACCCTGTGGCTCGGATTTGTGCCACTCAACCACTAGCAAAACCGAAGTATCCCGGCACCATTAGCCTGATCTCAGCCGGAACAGCGGACTTACCTGTTGCCGAAGAAGCTGCAATTACAGCCGAACTTTCCGGCTTCTGCGTTCAGCGGTTGTGGGATGTGGGCGTAGCCGGGATTCACCGCTTACTCAGCAACCGACAGGCGATCGCCGAGGCCAATGTACTAATTGTGATCGCGGGCATGGAAGGGGCTCTGGCTAGCGTGGTAGCGGGCATGGCTGACTGCCCTGTGATTGCAGTACCGACCAGCATTGGTTATGGTGCTAGCTTTAACGGAATTGCTCCCCTGCTGACCATGCTAAACTCCTGTGCCACCGGGGTTGGGGTCGTCAATATTGACAATGGGTTTGGTGCAGCAATGTTGGCCGCAAAGATCCTTCGGGTTGCCCAAAAACTCAACGAATTGTCCTAGGACTTTCAGTAGAGCCTCCATACTTGATCCTGGTCATCAGTATGCCCTAGAAAACATTGCCTCCACACAGCGCCAAAGCTAGTCAGATTGTTCGAGGGCGTTTTGATCCTGGTTCTGTATTTTGGTGCTTTCCTATTGCTGTTTTTCAATAGCTAAGCTGAAATCACCTGACAGCTTACTTTGTAACTGTTTGAAGGACAGCCACAGATCAGACCTGCCTGGAATAAATTTACTATTTTTAACAATTACAGTCACTTTTGGCTGCTGGTCGGGACAATGAATAGCTGAAATCAGATTTGAACCCGCTACTTTGTCCTGATTGGTCAAGCAGAGTTGGCTCGAAACTCTGAGCAGGGGCTGGAAGAATCTGTATTGGCCTCTCTAGAGCTACTACTAATTTAATCCTCACAAATAGATTATTTTGTCTTTTGTACCCCTTTTTAGATAAACAACAACCAAAGATCATCTAGGAAAACTCAATCAGCCTTAATACAGATTCTGGAGCTTTGGTTACCCCTTGATAGCTTCTGGAGCTTACAAACTAATTCAGAAATGGCAATGATTCTCTCACAGGGCTTTCCTTGCACTCGCAATTGGTTAATAATTGGCTAGATGACAAGATTTGGGCTGAGTTAAAAGTCTGCTTAGCGGCTTTTAGTTTCCAGCCTTTGATATTCGAGTAATTAGGAGGGAAGTGTGAAACTAGCAGTTTATGGCAAAGGTGGAATTGGTAAATCTACAACTAGCTGCAATATTTCTGTAGCCCTGGCGCGGCGGGGTAAAAAAGTGCTACAAATTGGCTGCGACCCAAAGCATGACAGCACCTTCACCCTGACTGGCTTCCTCATCCCGACAATCATCGATACCCTTCAAGCCAAGGACTACCACTACGAAGATGTTTGGCCGGAGGACGTAATCTACAAAGGCTACGGCGGCGTGGATTGTGTCGAGGCGGGAGGTCCGCCTGCCGGAGCAGGCTGTGGTGGCTACGTTGTGGGCGAGACGGTGAAGCTGCTCAAGGAACTTAACGCCTTTGACGAGTACGATGTAATTCTATTTGATGTCTTAGGCGACGTAGTCTGTGGCGGGTTTGCTGCCCCCCTCAACTATGCTGACTACTGCATGATTGTCACAGATAACGGGTTCGATGCCCTATTTGCCGCCAACCGGATTGCCGCCTCAGTGCGGGAGAAAGCTCGCACCCATCCCCTGCGGCTGGCAGGTTTGATTGGCAACCGGACCTCAAAGCGTGACTTGATTGATAAGTACATCGAAACGGTCCCCATGCCGACCCTGGAGATCCTGCCGCTAATTGAAGATATTCGCGTCTCGCGGGTGAAGGGCAAAACTCTGTTTGAAATGGCAGAGTCTGATCCGTCCTTGAACTACGTCTGTGACTACTACCTCAATATTGCCGATCAGCTCCTAGCCCAGCCTGAGGGGGTAGTTCCTAACGATACCCCAGACCGCGAACTGTTTGCCCTCTTGTCTGACTTCTACCTCAACCCCACTCCGCCTGCGGTTAAAAGTGAGGAAGAAGAACTAGACCTGATGATGGTTTAACCAGTCGGGCTGACTGCACAATTTCTTAACCCTACTGAAAACCCCAAAGTTTGGAGTCTTGCCAATGACCCTTGCCGATACCCAACCTCAGGCCCTCGAATTTGAGTGCGAGACTGGGAACTATCATACTTTCTGTCCGATTAGCTGTGTTGCCTGGCTGTATCAAAAGATTGAAGACAGCTTCTTTTTGGTGATTGGCACAAAGACCTGTGGCTACTTCCTCCAAAATGCCATGGGCGTGATGATCTTTGCTGAGCCCCGCTACGCTATGGCGGAACTGGAAGAAGGAGATATTTCTGCCCAGCTCAACGATTACGAAGAGCTGAAGCGGCTGTGCACCCAGATTAAGCGCGATCGCAACCCCAGCGTGATTGTCTGGATTGGCACCTGCACCACAGAAATTATCAAGATGGACCTGGAAGGTTTAGCGCCAAAGCTGGAATCAGAGATCGGCATTCCGATTGTAGTGGCGCGGGCCAACGGTCTAGACTACGCCTTTACCCAAGGAGAAGATACAGTGCTGGCGGCCATGGCCCACCGCTGTCCCGACAAAGCGCCGGTGGTGGAAGCAGAAAAGAAAGAGCGAAATGCGATCGCCTCACTGCTTAACTTTGGCAAAAAGAAAGAAGACGTAGCAGTTGAGGAGTCTGAGTATCGTGATCACCCACCGCTGGTTCTATTTGGCTCCCTTCCTGATCCGGTTGTGACTCAGCTCAGCCTGGAACTCAAAAAACAGGGGATTAAAGTCTCAGGCTGGCTGCCCGCCAAGCGCTATACCGAGTTACCTACCCTTGAAGAAGGCTACTACGTTTCTGGCATCAACCCCTTCCTCAGCCGTACGGCCACCACGCTGATGCGGCGGCGCAAGTGCAAGCTGATTGGCGCCCCCTTTCCGATTGGACCCGATGGCACCCGTGCCTGGTTAGAAAAAATTTGCTCTGTGTTCAACATTGAACCACAGGGCCTAGCCGAGCGGGAAGCCCAGATCTGGGCCAGCCTGGAAGACTATATCCAGTTGATCCGAGGTAAGTCGGTCTTCTTTATGGGCGATAACTTGCTGGAAATCTCTCTGGCCCGCTTCCTGATCCGCTGCGGCATGACCTGCCCGGAAGTTGGTATCCCCTACATGGACAAGCGCTACCAGGGAGCAGAGCTGGCCCTATTGGAGAAGACCTGCCAAGAAATGGGGGTTTCCCTGCCCCGGATTGTGGAAAAGCCAGACAACTACAACCAGTTCCAGCGAATCAAGGAGCTAAAACCGGATCTGGTAATTACTGGTATGGCCCATGCTAACCCCCTAGAAGCACGGGGTATCAACACCAAATGGTCTGTGGAATTCACTTTTGCTCAAATTCACGGCTTTACCAATGCCCGCGACATTCTAGAACTCGTGACCCGTCCCCTGCGCCGCAACAACAGCCTCAAAGACCTCGGCTGGGATAAGTTAGTCAAAGAGGAAGCTCAGGTTTAACGCCTCTAAAACTCCCTCTTAGCAGCAACTTCAAGCTCTAAAAACCCCCTGACTAGCCAGGGGGTTTTCGTTAGAATACCTTCCCTTAGAGCAAGCCCTAGATGTTCTATGCCCACACTTCCCTAGGAAGAAACCGCGAAACTTGGTTAAGGTTGTATAGAACGTTACCCCCTAAGGAGAACTAATGACCCGCGCGATTATGGAAACGGAAAAAGGGACCATCCATCTAGAGATGTTTGACCAAGATGCGCCAAATACAGTAAAGAACTTCAAAGACCTAGCCGAACAAGGTTTTTACGATGGCCTGATCTTCCATCGAGTCATTCCTGACTTTATGATCCAAGGCGGCTGTCCTCAGGGTACAGGTACAGGTGGCTCTGGAAAAACAATCAAGTGTGAAATTAATTCCAATCAGCATCAGGCGGGGACGCTCTCTATGGCCCATGCTGGTAAGAATACGGGGAGCAGCCAGTTCTTTATTTGCCACTCGCCCCAGCCCCATTTAGACGGTGTTCATACCACCTTTGGCAAAACTGAGGACATGGATGTGGTCAATGCCATTGGCAAAGGGGATAAGATTCTTTCGGTGAAGATCGAGCCGTAGTCACGTCTGAAACCAAGCAGTCAGGGCTACTGCCAAGGCATCTGCGGCATCGTCGGGTCGGGGAGTGTAGTCGAGAGCTAACTCGCGGGCTACGGCTTGTTGCACCTCCTGTTTATCTGCATTCCCGTAACCCGTCAGTGCCTGCTTAATCTGCGCTGGTGTAAACTCAATCATCGGAACCCTGTGTTGAGCAAGAACTAGCAGCAATACTCCACGGGCCTGCGCGACCAGAATCGTGTTGCCCATCCGGTAAAAAAATAGCTTTTCAACAGCGACCAGATGAGGTTTACACTGCTCTAGCAAGCTATGTAAGTCATCGTAAATTGTGCAGAGTCGCTCACCGATTTCGACTCGAGCGGAGGTTTTAATCACACCAAAATCAAGCAGGGTCAGAGGGTTGGCTGACAACCTTCCAGACGCGACACTGATGCTGCCAAACCCTAAGCTTGCCAATCCTGGATCTAGCCCTAAAATTCGCTTTTCCACAGGGACGCCGACTTGATCAGAGATAGCCAAAGCAGTAAAGGAAGTAGTTTGCAAGCTGAATGGTCTTGCCATGCTGTTGTGGCTGTCTGTACTAATCTAACTGCTCCGGGCACTTGGTCTAACTTAGGCCAGAGGATTGCTTTGTCTTTCGTTGGGGAGGTTGTATGAAAGCACTTGAGGCTTACAACCTCAGGAAGACTTATCGACAGCGGGGCCAGCGGGTTGAAGCAGTGCGGAGTGTTTCGTTGGCGATCGCCCCCGGAGAAGTTCTGGCTTTCCTCGGTCCTAATGGGGCAGGTAAGACGACGACGATCAAGATGATTGCCGGGCTGATCCGGCCCGATGACGGCTGGGTCAGGATTGGCGGACGCGACCCCCACAATGACCCTGAGGCCCTGAGAATGCTTGGTGCTGTCCTGGAGGGCAACCGCAATCTCTACTGGCGGCTCACCCCAGCGGAAAACCTGGAGTACTTTGGCATGCTCAAAGGGCTGAACCGTCAAATTGCGCGCCAGCGCAGCCAGGAGCTGTTAAAACGATTTGGGCTGGACAAGCGCCGCACCCCCGTACAGACCCTCTCACGCGGGATGCAGCAAAAGTTAGCCTTAGCCGTGGCTCTGGTCCATCAGCCTAGGTTGTTACTTTTGGACGAGCCAACCCTGGGGCTAGATGTGGAAGCAACCGAAGATGTCAAAGCTCTGGTGCGAGAAATTGCCCAGGAAGGCCAGGCAATTCTGCTGACGACCCACCAGCTTCAGGTGGCAGAGGCTCTCTCAGACCGGGTCGCCATCATCCACAGGGGTGCGATCGCGGCAGAGGCACCGACCCAAGCCTTGATCCAGCAGTTTTCCACCGGGGCCTACCGAATTGAGATGGTCAATGAGTTAGACCCAGTCCGGGTTGAAACTCTGAAAACCCTGGGTGCCGTGGTCCAGACGGGGCGGGTTATCTCTGTGAGTAGGTTGGAGGACCTTTACCCGGTACTAGATATTCTCAGGCCGCTACCGCCGATCCGCGTCGTCAAAGATCAAGCGGATCTTACCGAGGTTTTCTTAAAGCTGGTCCGACAAGATGCTGAATCTATTCCTGGCTGAGCTGCAACGAATCTGGACTCAGTTCCGGCGCTACCCCGGTGAAGCGATTGGGGGAATTATTGTGATCATCTTGTTATTCTATGGCCTGTTCCTCGGCAGTCGCTACGTAGCTGGGCCAGGGTTCCAATTTGGCAGTCGTCTAGACGGAATCATCATTGGCTACGTCCTCTGGAGCCTGGTCCTATTTATCTGCTTTGAGGTCGCCTCAAACCTGCAAATTGAATCTCAGATTGGGACTCTGGAGCAGGTGTTTCTCTCACCGTTTGGGGCATCAAAGGTTTTCCTGGCCCGTGCCCTGGCTAGCCTGACATTAAACCTGACCCTCAACTTAGGCGTCCTCCTGATTATCCTGGCCCTAACTGGGAGTCGTCTCTACTTTTCCCCCAGTTTACTGCTGCCGCTAGTGACGGTGATACTTGCTGCCTACGGCTTGGCCTTTGCCATGGGATCTTTAGCCCTACTGCTCAAACGTGTGCAGCAGCTAATCAGCCTGTTCCAGTTCGCACTGCTGTTTTTAATTGCCACTCCGACTGAGACCTGGCACGGACCCCTGAGAATTTTAGGACTACTCCTGCCAATGACCTCTGGTGCAGGCATGCTCCGTAGTTTAATGGCGCGGGGACAGGGCTTAGATCCGGGTCAGCTTGGACTGGCCTTGCTGAATGGCGTGGTCTATTTCGCTCTGGGCCTGTTGATTTTTCGCGCTGCTGAACGGGAGGCTAAGCGGCGAGGAATAATTGGTGGATATTAAACCCACTTGACTGCGACCCCTAGTAGACTGACTAAGTTCAGGTTAAATTAATAGTTAAGTCTAGCTATATTGGCAGAGCACTTAGCCCTAGATTTGAATTCTCTAGTTCCGATTATTCTTTTCCTGTTTTAGATGTGATGAATTTAGCAGCTAGTATTTTTACTTCTGCCCAACCGCCCGTAATAGCTGCTTTTTGGCCGGGATTGCCTTTGGATAGTTTATTTTCTACCCAAGGTGTCATGGTCATGCTGTTGGTCGCCTATGCCGGGGCGATGTGGATGTTTCTCTCTAGTGCACCTAAGGTTCACACGATTATGGTGTCTGACCTGGAGCTTGCCCGGCAGTTTTATGAGGGTGAACTGCAACTTCCCGTCGCCGAAGTGCCATTGCATTACTACTACAACTACGAACAAACCCTCGGGTTATCTGGTGTTGACCCCCTCTACCTCTCAGCCGATCTGGGGCGCTCAGCTACCAAAGGATTCAACAGTCCAGACGGTCTCTGGTATCAGTTGAAAAAAAATGTCCAGCTCCATGTGATTGCTGGTGCAAGTCTGGGTCAGAAAGATCGCCAGCGCCATGTCTGTTTTGACCGGGACTGTTTGGAGCAGGTGTTGATGCGAATTCAAACCCGGCATGTTAAGTGCAAGGTTCGGCAGGAGCAGCCCTTAAACTTTCTAGTCAAGGATTATGAGGGCCGCGTGATTGAGATGGCTGAGGTATCAAATTAGGCTGTTCAGTAGTAGGATTGCTGGGTGAATTTATTCAACCCTGATGTCAATACAGCTCAAACCGCCAGAGCCAGTCAGCCAGGTTCTGGTCAGATCTTAGAACGAGGCCATCTCTTAACAGAACAGGTAAACCCCCAGAGCCAGAATCTTGACCAGTTGTCTTCCCTAGAGCTGGTCAATCTGTTCAATCAAGAAGATGCTCAGGCGATCGCGGCGATCGCCACAGCCCGGACTGAACTTGCCGAGGCAATTGACCGCACTGCAAGCGCCCTGGAGCAGGGAGGCCGGTTGTTCTACGTCGGCGCGGGGACCAGTGGTCGTCTAGGAGTGCTGGATGCGGCAGAATGCCCCCCCACCTTCTGTACCCCACCGGCGCTGGTTCAAGGAATTATTGCTGGTGGGTTCGAGGCCCTGGTACGAAGTTCTGAAGCCTTGGAGGACCGGGCAGAGGATGGCAGAGATGCGATCGCCCAACGCCAAGTCACTCACTTAGATGTCGTTGTCGGCATCACGGCTGGCGGCACAACACCGTTTGTGCAGGGAGCCCTCCAGGCGGCTCGTGAGCGAGGAGCAACAACAGTTTTTATCGCCTGTGTGCCGACAGAGCAGGTTAGCGCTGCGGTAGATGTAGACATTCGCCTACTGGTCGGGCCGGAAGTCCTCACAGGTTCAACCCGTCTCAAGGCCGGAACTGCCACAAAACTAGCCCTCAACATCCTCTCGACGGGTGTGATGGTCAAGTTGGGTAAAGTCTACGGCAACCGCATGATTGATGTTGCCGTCACCAACCAGAAGCTCCATGATCGGGCCCTACGAATTCTCCAGGACTTGACTGACTTGAACCGGGAAGCGGCGGCTGAGCTACTAGAACAAAGCGCTCTGCGAGTCAAGCTGGCCTTACTAATGCACTGGACAGGTCTCAGTTGTGAACAGGGCGAGCAGCTCCTAAAGCAACACCAAGGCAACCTGCGTCAGGCTGTCACGAGCCACTCTCAGGGAAGTATTCTCAGTAATCAGTAATGCTTAGCTACCTAAAACGACTGCTCAGTTTGGGTATCGTGCTAACCGCGATCGCAATGCCTGGGCAGGCAGCGGAACTGGAGGAAATCCAGCAACGGGGCTACTTGATTGTTGCAGTCAAGGATAATCTGCGGCCTTTGGGGTTTAGGGATAGCGCAGGTCAACTGCAAGGGCTGGAAATTGAGATTGCTCAGGGTCTCGCCCAAGCCCTACTGGGTCGAAAGGAAGCAGTTATGTTCAAACCTGTGACTAACGCTGATCGCATTCCTGTGCTGTTGGCGGGAGAGGTCGATTTGACGATCGCCCGGATGACGGCGACCGCAGCGAGATCGCGGCTGGTCAACTTCAGCACGCCATACTACCTGGATGGGACCGGACTCCTAACCAAAGATCCGGCCATTCAACAGCTTGCTGATCTAGAAGCTAAAGCAGTGGCGGTTCTCCAGGGATCGAGTACGATTGCCCCCTTACGATTCATTTTACCAAGGGCACAGTTAGTTGAAGTTGACTCTTACCAAGCAGCGCGATCGCTCCTAGAAAGGGGTGGAGCCACTGCCTTTGCTGCGGACGCCAGCATGTTAAGGGGCTGGGTTCAAGAAGCACCCCAGTATCGCCAGTTGCCCTCCCTCTTGTCGGCTGAACCGTTGGCTGTGGTTTCTCCCAAGGGGTTGCAGTACGATCCACTCCGCCGCCGGGTTGATCAGACCCTTAACCAGTGGCAATCTAGAGGTTGGCTTAAAGCCCGGATCACGTACTGGGGGCTACCCGTGAGCAACCTATCAGAATCCCCTTCTGGTAGGCTGGAAGCAGTGCATTGAATCTCGTTATCCTCAGGCTATGAATGACATTCTTCCCGCGATTTACCTCTCGATTTTATTAACCCTCCTGGGAATAGCAGCCTGGGCAATCTTTCGTCAGATTTTCAAGACCCGGCGAGTTGAAACTGCCCTGTCCCGGCTCCAGGGGAAACTTAGCAAAGAGAAAGGTACGGTTCAAGAGTATTACGAACTGGGAAGCATCTATCTAAGTAAAAAATTATTTACTCAGTCAATTAGCCAGTTCCAAAAAGCCTTAAAAGCTGAGGATATCGAGCAAGAAGAAAACATTGCCCCGGTCTATAACGGGCTTGGGTACGCCTATTTTGGTCAGGAGCAGTACGACCTTGCCATCCGTAACTATAAAGAAGCACTGAGTATTGACCCCGATTACGTCACAGCCTTGAACAACCTGGGCCATGCTTACGAACGGAAAAAACTCACGTCACAAGCCTTGGAAGCTTACGAGCAGGCTCTAGCTCACGCACCTGATAACGAAGTTTCTAAGCGCCGGGTTGAAAGCTTGCGCAAGCGGTTGACTCTGACTTAGTAGCATTGTTTTAGTCATCGCTGCAGGGAAATTAACTAGAGGTAACTGTAGATGCCAGACTCCTTAATGTATGAGCAGGACATGTTTGTGCTGCTGGAGCCAGACCAGCCTGAGCAATTTTTAACTACAACAGAACTGCTAGAGAAGTTAAAAGCAATCTTGGCCCAACGGCAGGATAATCTACCTCCCGATCTGCAGGAACTTCGCTCAGTAGAGGCCCAAGCCCAACGACTACTGGATACTGCTTGTGAGTTAGATGTCGGACCGGGACAATTCTTCCAATGGTATGTGACTCGCTTAGAGAAGTAACTGCGATCGTTTCGGCTGGATGGCATGGGTCTTGGGCTCCCAAAAGCCGCTTACAGCGAAACCCTGGACGTCTCTGATCTGCCTGGAATAACCTTCGACCATTGAAATCCATGGTCAGGTTATAGGGTAGATCGAGAATCAAACGTTAAAGCTAAAGCTTTGAGCAATCTAGGCGTTTTAACGGAGTCGGGGCTAGATTGACTAAATTAGATTCAATTGAGAAATTAAGTTGATGTTGAAAATGATGAAATCAGGTAATTTTGACACTGTTTGATCTGCACACTTAGTTGCCCTCAAGACATGGCTCAATCTTGAATGCTCGGATCTGGCGGGGAATCCTCATGCAAAACGCTACGGCTACACTCTACTGTCCTAAGTGCCAGTCTCTCAACTCAGAGTTTCATAAGTTTTGCCAGCAGTGCCGCACTCAACTGCCAAAGTTTTATCTGTGGGCAATAGGTCCAGGGCTAAAAACCTGCAGGGTAGGGGATGTTCTAGAAGATCGCTACCTGCTGAAAAGCGATCGCATTTTGCTAGATACTAAACCAGGCTTGCTGGTGAAGAGCCAACCTCTAGTTTCTAAAGCGATTGAGCCTTACCTGAAACTATTTCCTTACCGCCTGCACATTCCCCAGGTTTATGGGCTAGTCCGGCCAGACGAAGGGCAGTTAGAGGAAATATTACTGCTGGAGCAAGCTCCCCTCAGCAATTGGGATTTAGCCGGGTCAGCAGCGGCTGGAGACCCCAGTATTGGTGCTGCGGTCCCCTTGATCAAGGCTTGGAGCCAAGCCAATACCCTACGGCAGCTTAACTGGCTCTGGCAGATGGCCCACCTCTGGCAGCCTCTGAGTAGTCAAAACGTCGCCTCTAGTTTGCTCCAACCTGAGCTGTTGCGAGTCGAAGGTTCACTAGTCCGCTTGTTGGAACTACACCTAGACGAGGCAGAAATACCTCTGGCCCAGCTCGGCCAGTTTTGGTTGGAGTGGGTGGATGGTGCTCAGGTGGCCATCGCCTCTGCCCTAGAGCAACTCTGCCAGCAGATGATTCAAGGCCAATTGAGAACGGCTGAGCAGTTAGTGGATCAACTGGACCAGTGGCTGGCGCTGGTTGGGCGATTCTCCTCAGACACTTCGCGATCGCCCAGCGCGCCCCAGAAGGAACCCCAAGCAGAATCGCAGTTCTACCAAACCGAGATAATTACCCAAATTGACCAAGGACCGACTCGGCAACGCAACGAAGATGCTTGCTACCCCTCTGAGGGGGTGGTGGCGACTAATCCCCCTCACTTGACAACTATCTGTGATGGCGTCGGGGGTCATGCTGGGGGTGCAGTGGCCTCTTCCCTGGCAACGGCTGTAGTCCAGCAACATATCCAAAGCTTAGGCCTTGAAGATTCAGAGCCGAGAACTTTAATGGCTAAGTTAGAAACTGCTATCTGCGCGGCCAATGATCAGATTAGCCAACGCAATGACAGTGAGCAACGGCAGGATCGTCAGCGTATGGGGACAACGCTGGTGATGGCGTTAGTTCGCGCTCCTGAAATATACATTGCCCATGTCGGCGATAGTCGGGCCTACTGGATTACCCGAACGGGGTGCTATCAAGTCACCTTAGATGATGATATCGCTTCCCGTGAAGTCCGCCTGGGTTACACCTTTTATCGAGAAGCTTTGGCTCAGCCTGCCTCTGGCTCATTAATTCAAGCCCTCGGTATGGGGCCTTCAACCCTTTTACATCCCACAGTTCAGCGCCTTATCTTAGATGAGGACTGTGTCTTTCTGCTCTGCTCTGATGGTCTCAGCGACTATGACCGGGTCGAAGCGTGCTGGGAAACCGAGATCTTGCCCATTTTAGACGGCAAAGTTACTCTAGCAGCCGCCAGTCAACGACTCATTGAGATCGCAAATCAGCAAAACGGTCATGATAATGTCACCGTCAGTTTAGTTCACTGTCAGGTAGCTGCGGCTGCCGCCGCTGGCATGGTTTCTATACCTGTGCCCACTGAGTTTGAGGCCCCAGATTCAGCTACTTTTCCCTTGTCTGATTCCAACAGTGATGAGGCCAAAACTCAAATTCTTCAGTCGCGCCGTCGTCCCATTCTCCGACCGCTATTCACCCTCTGTCTAATTGCAGGCGTGAGTGGGTTGCTCGCCTATTTCGTCATGCCCCAATTTCTCCGGCTCGGACCTCTAGCAAGTAATAGCCCTGTTCCTGTAAACCCAAATTCTGCACCAGTTAGCTTGGCTCCTAGCATTGCTCCAGCTCAGCTGTTAACTGTTGGGTCAAAGTTGCAGGTCAAACCCTCTGCACCAGGCAGCTCTGGCAAGCAAACCGTTGCACCTGTGCTCCTGAGCCAGCCAGATAATCCTAGGGCGACTAAAGGTGTTCTCTTGACAGGCAGTATTTTACAAGTACTTCGGAAGCAAACCTTTTCCGATCAGCAAAGCTGGTTAAGGGTTCAGGTCTGTGCTGATCCCCTTGCCGCTCCTGACCCAGGCGCAACAGCAACAGAGATTCCTAGAACAGGCCCCACCCCCCTTGGTGAGAAGCCCCCACCCGCTTCCCCTGGCCTTGCTGCTGAGGGGAGTAATCAGACTCCCTCACCAACCCGCCCTTCTGCTGCTGGAACAAGTGGATGGATTCAAGAAGCAAACCTTACCGCGATCGCTACAGTTTTACGTCCAGATCGACCCAGTTCCTGTGCCACCAGGGCACAGTCTTAAGAGATAGGGGCATTCACGCAACTCGTCCGTACCGGGCTATGGCGGCAACTCCGATGGTCTCGTCAGTTGCCTGGCAATTCTGCAAGTGGGTGAGCCAAGCCCACATTTGATCACCAAAGGAGAAATGCCACCACTCGACAGGATGGCGCTGGAACCCAGCCGCAATCATCACATCTCGCAAGAGTTGACGGTGTTGATGGGCAAGACTGGCAGCTTGTCGCTCCTTGGAATCGGCTGCATTGTTTGCCTGGCCTGTGGCGATCGCGGCAAAATAATCGGGGTGAGAACGAGCTGAGAGTTCATCAATCGGAGACCCCATAAAAACCTCTTGGCCCGTAGCATCAAACAAAGTGACATCTACGGCTGCGCCCGTACTGTGAGGTGGGGGTAGGGCCGGGTCTGTGTTGGGTACAGCCCAAATTTGATAAACCTGTTCTAGGATTGCTTGGCGTTGGTTTTCGCTCAGGCAGGCTGGAATTAGACCTTGAGCTTGAGCAGTCTCAGCTAAGGTATACTCCACCATAAATTGCTGGACTGCTACAGGACGATAGGCGTCAAAGATCTGGATCTGCCAATCAGCCCGATGTTGCTGCAGGTTTGCCTGGGCTTGGAGCAGTCGCTCCAACACCCCTTGACGCAGACAAAAGGGAGAAGCGCTGCCATAGGGAGCGCCTCGCCTTCGGTAAGGGTGAGGGTGCTGGAGGATAAATTGCTCTGGTGGAATTGGCACTAACGGTTCTTGGCACTCCTGGATTGGAACCTGCTGATAGGGTTTCATCGGTTTCCTGCTTGGGCTCAATCGCTCACAACCTTATACATTACCGAAAAGAATTGAATCCCAATGGTGCCAATTGAGCATTCCTCTAAGTCAACTGGGGTGAGTAATCGTGCCACATTAAACAAACTGGATCGCTCAGCAGCGTTCACCAAAGGTAAATACCCCAGTAGAATCTGAGAACAGCCCAGGAATCGTGTTGAACTAGGAGGGGGACTTTTATTCGTGCAACTCACTACAGAGCAGGGTTTTACCATGTCCAACCCCATTGAGTTTCAGTTATTTGCCCCCCACAATAAAGGCGCAGCTTTAATCAGCTCTTTTTCTGACTGGAAACCTATTCCAATGCAGAAAGATAAAGACGGGTATTTTCGCACCCAGGTTGAGCTGGCGGACGGAATCTATCAGTATAAATTCCAGGTACAGTCTAGATCGTGGTTCTTTGAGCCAGACCAGTGGGTGGACGTCAACGACCCCTACGCAACAGATATTGCTGCATCCACGGGGCAGGAGAACAGTGTTGTCCACGTTAAGGATGGCAAACGAATCACGGACACCTACGTCTGGCGGCACGATCAGCAGCCCCTACCCGCCGATCACGAGTTAGTCCTTTACGAACTGCATGTCGGTGACTTTTCCGGGGGTGAGGGGGGGTCCTACCGTCGAGGCAGGTACAAAGATGTGATTGATAAACTAGATTACCTCTGTGAGCTGGGGATTAATGCGATCGCCTTGATGCCGGTGACTGAGTATCCCGGCGACCACAGTTGGGGCTATAATCCTTGCTACTTTTTTGCCACAGAGTCGAGTTATGGCTCGACGGCAGAACTCAAACAACTGATCGACGAGTGCCATGCTCGCAGTATCCGCGTCATCCTGGATGGCATCTATAATCACTCCGAAGCCTCCAGCCCCCTGACGCAAATCGATCACGATTACTGGTATCACCATGATCCCCGTGACCCCAAAAATAGCTGGGGACCAGAATTTAACTACGAGTTTTATGACGAGACCCTAGATAGCTATCCAGCTCGCAGGTTTGTTGGCGATAATGTGCGCTTTTGGATTCAGGAGTATCATATTGATGGCATCCGCTACGATGCAGCCCGACAGATTGCCAACTTCGACTTTATGCGCTGGATCGTTCAAGAAACGAAGCGAGCAGCCAGCATGAAGCCCTTTTACAACATTGCTGAGCACATTCCTGAAACCTCAGACATTGTAGGCCCAGAGGGGCCAATGGATGGTTGCTGGCACGAAAGTTTTTATCAGTGTGTTCTAGAGCACCTCTGTGGAGACATTTTCGATCTGGAACGTCTCAAAGAGGTTTTGGACCCTAAGCGCCAAGGATATCCAGCCAGCACTAGTGTCGTGAACTACCTAACCAATCACGATCACGAACGGCTGATGGTAGAGCTGGCTAAGCGTCAGGTTTTTGATCAAGCGGCTTTTGAGCGGGCAAAACTGGGAGCCGTGCTTTTGATGACGGCAATTGGTGTGCCCCTAATTTGGATGGGAGAAGAATTCGCCGAGTACAAAAACTTAACGCCTGACGAAAATAAGATTGAATGGCCGTTACTGGAAAATGAGCTGAATCGTGGTCTGTTCGAGTACTACAAAGGGCTGATTGCCTTGCGCAAAAATAACCACGCGCTCTACACCGAGAACATCAATTTCTTCCATGAAGATCCTGATTCTAGGGTGCTGGCCTACGTTCGCTGGAACGATCAAGGTGCTCAGGTTGTGGTTATTGCCAATTTTTCGGATCAAGATCGAGCCGGCTATCAGGTGCCTGACTTTCCTCAACAGGGCACGTGGCATGAGTGGACTGGGAACTATGATGTTGAATCTGGCCAGAACACTATCACCACTGACCTGCCGGCATACGGGGCTAAGGTGCTGGTGTGGCAGTAGCTCTCAACTCACGCAACAGGAGATCAAGTAGTGATCGTCTGGGGGTTTAATCTGTGGGTTTAACTAGAGTGGCTATGATAAGATCAGTGCCTGCGACATAGATGATCTAGACCTATGGCTTTGTTACAACTGCGTAAACACGAAATTATTGATCAGTACCAAACTCACGACACAGACACTGGCTCTGCGGATGTGCAGATCGCCATGCTGACGGAGCGGATCAACAAACTGAGTAGCCATCTGAAGGTGAACAAGAAGGACCACGCTTCCCGCCGAGGCTTGCTACAGATGATTGGCCGCCGCAAGCGCTTACTATCCTATATTATTAAGCAAGATCAAGGGCGGTATCGGGCTTTAATTACCCGTCTGGGTATTCGCGGTTAGGTGATCAAATATGGCCTCTAATCGTAGCCGTCTTCCTTTTGAGCCGACTAAAAGCAATAAAAAGACTCCTCCCTTATTAGCGCCTGCTCAACTTATCTCAAACCAGCCTGAGCCGGATGCACCCGTTGCCACTCAGATCCCTGCTGTGGTCAGCCAGCGCATGGTGCGTCGAATGACTTTTTTGTGTGGGGTACCAACTGGCCTGGGCCTGCTAGCCTTTCCGTTGAGTCACCTGGTTAGTCATCAGTGGTTCAAATTACCCGTCTCGGTTGTTTTATTTACCACGCTGGGTCTTTTTATCTTAGGAGCCCTGGGGCTGAGTTACGGCATATTTTCTGCCTCCTGGGAAGAGGATCAACCCGGTACTAGGCTGGGATGGTCAGAGTTTCAACTAAACTTCGGGCGAATCAGAGAGGGTTGGCGATCGCGGCAGTCCGATTCCTAACTTCTCCACTGCCTCCGTAAAAAATCATAAACTGCTTTGGGGATAGACCCGACTCAGGTGACAATGAAGAGTGGGAAGGACTCACCCTGGGACTAAGCGTCTTTCAGAAAATCGACAGACCCGTAGTGCTTTGCAGATTATAAACTTCAGTAGGAACCTTTGACATGATCGTTGTGATGAGAGGTGGCGCTCCAGAAATTGAAATCAGCCGGGTCAGCCAGGAGTTAAAGACCTGGGGCTTGATGCCAGAGAAGATTGTTGGCCAGCACAAGGTTGTGATTGGGCTGGTGGGAGACACAGCTCACTACGATCCGCTCCAGCTTCAAGAACTTAGCCCCTGGATTGAACAGGTTCTACGGGTGGGAAAACCCTTCAAGCGGGTTAGCCGGGAGTATCGTCACGGTGAGGCCAGCGATGTTGTCGTATCTACCCCCAGCGGTCCAGTTCACTTTAGTGAGCATCATCCCCTAGTGATGGTGGCCGGGCCTTGTTCCGTTGAAAATGAAGCCATGATTGTGGAAACAGCCCAGCGAGTCAAAGCCGCTGGAGCCCAGTTTCTGCGCGGCGGAGCCTACAAGCCTCGCACCTCTCCCTACGCGTTTCAAGGTCATGGAGAGAGTGCTCTGGGTTTACTGGCTGCGGCACGAGAAGCAACGGGTCTGGGCATTATCACAGAGGTGATGGACACCGCCGATCTAGAGAAGGTGGCAGCAGTTGCCGACGTGGTGCAGGTGGGGGCCCGCAATATGCAGAATTTTTCCCTGTTGAAGCGGGTTGGGGCCCAAGCCAAACCTGTGCTGCTCAAGCGCGGCATGTCCGCCACGATTGAAGAGTGGCTGATGGCGGCTGAATACATCCTGGCCGCAGGCAACGCAAATGTAATTCTCTGTGAGCGCGGAATTCGCACCTTCGACCGCCAGTATGCCCGAAATACACTGGATCTGGCCGTTATTCCTGTGTTGCGATCGCTGACACACTTGCCGATCATGATCGACCCCAGTCATGGCACTGGACGGGCTGAGTATGTGCCAACTATGGCAAAGGCCGCGATCGCCGCTGGAACGGATGCCTTGATGATTGAGGTCCATCCCAATCCCGCTAAAGCCCTATCCGATGGTCCCCAGTCCCTGACGCCTGAACAGTTCCAAACCTTGACTCAAGAAATGGCAGTGATTGGTAAAGCAATTGGTCGCTGGCCCCAGGTAGCCACTGGCGTTAGCCAGTCAACTGTGTCCGGGTGCTAGACCCGCGTCGCCTCTAATAAGCGAGAAAAGTAAAAGCGGGTCTTGGTCATCGCAGTGCGCTGAATCTGCCAACCATTCCGCTCAAAAACCCTGACAACCTCTACTTCCCGGTGTAGGTAGGCCCGCGTTGCTTTACTGGGTCCGGGGAAAAAATCGCCAACTTTCTTCAGCAGACTGTAGGCTAGGGTTTTGGGGGCAAAGCTGAGAATTAAGCGCGATTCTGCCAGGGAACTCAGGTGAGCAATCATCTCCGCCGCTTGGTGCAGAGGATAGTGAATTAAGACATCAAGACAAATGACGCTATGGTATTGGCCGCCCAAAGTCTCCAGATCTTGAGCCACAAAAGCGGGTTGGTTAACCTGACTGCTCAGTCCTGCTGAGCGGGCTTTGGCTTCTGCGACCATCTTTTCAGAAATGTCACTGGCGTAGACTTTCGCTCCGGCTTGGGCTAGGGGGATACTGAGGCTGCCAACCCCGCAGCCAGCGTCACAGATTGATAAGCCTGCCAAATTGCCGTCCGCCCTGAGCCAACTCAAGACCGTATCTACGGTTTGCTGGTGACCCTGACGAATATCTTGCTGGACGGTGTTGACTGCCCCATCGCCGTAGATCCGCTGCCAGCGGTCAAACCCAGTGGTATTGAAGTAGTTCTGTACAATTGTCTTGTCATCTGCTGAGGTCATGAATCTGGGGTTTTCAACAATGTCTCATCTTGGCATAGCCTGAGTATAGAGTATCCCAGAGACTGGACTGCTAGAGTCTTTGTCATTCTTGCCGGAATTTTCGGGATCAGGTCGTTGAACCGATCCCCAGGGTAGAAAGAACCGCTCCACCGCGAAGGATAATCTATGCTTAGATAAAGACATCCTCCTGGGGCTTAGGAGATACTTGTGAATCAAAACAGTTCAAAGGGATTTTTAATTAATTTTTCTGCCCTGCGATCCTGGCTAGTTTTCCTAGCGGTGATTTGGCTGCTAGGCACCCTTGGTCTAGGTTGGCTGGTGAAGTCTTTCTTGGTGGTCGTTGGTTTAATTCTGATTGCTCCAGTTATTGTCTTCTTTGGCGTTCGCTGGTGGGCGCAGCGGAATTTGGTCCAAGACCAGTGTCCGGTTTGTACCTACACGTTTGCAGGTCTGAATCAAACTCAAACCCGGTGTCCCAACTGCAAGGAGCCGATCAAGATAGAACACCAACACTTTGTCCGCTTGACTCCCCCAGGCACGATTGATGTGGCAGCCGTTGAGGTGAGAGCCTCAACAATCGAGGACTAGGAGTAGGCGATAGGGAGACTAGAGAGAGCAGAGTTCTCTGGCCCTGAGGGGAAATAGGGCCTGGACCAGTCCTTCTGCCTGAGTCATCCATGTTATTTCTTTCTAAGCTGCTACCGCTATTTGTCTACCCGCTGGGACTAGCCTGTCTGTTGCTAATCGTTGCCCTAGTTTGCTTCTGGCGACGACCACGGGTTTCTGTAACGGCAATTTTTCTGGCCCTGCTGGTGTTGGTGCTGGCTAGCAACCGGGGGGTGGCGATTGGCCTGATCCGATCGCTGGAGTCGCAAAACATTCCTGCCACGGAACTGCCCACTGCAGCCGCAATTGTGGTCTTAGGCGGCGGCACCAAGCCAGCCATTCCGCCGCGACCCTGGGTTGATCTGAGTGAAGAGGGCGATCGCGCACTTTACGGAGCCCTACTCTACCGGCAGAACAAGGCCCCCTGGCTGATCTTGAGTGGAGGGCGAATAACCTGGGGTAAGGATGCGCCGCCAGAATCAGCAGACATGGCGGCGATCGCCCAGGTTATGGGAGTTCCAAACCAGGCCATTTTGCAGGACTCGCGCTCCCTCAATACCTACGAAAACGCCGTCAATGTTGGCAAAATCCTGGATCAGCAAGGTCTCCAGCGCCGGGTGTTACTGGTGACTTCAGCCCTACACATGCCGCGATCGCGCTTAATCTTCCAGCGCCAGGGGATTGACGCAATCTCGGCTCCAACAGATTTCCTGGTCACAGAAGGCGATCTGGAGCAGGGCAGCCTGCAAGCCTCCCTGCTAGACCTGATTCCAGATGCCGAGGAACTCACGCACTCAACCCGAGCTTTGAAGGAATACATTGGCTTGGTTGTATACCGCCTGCGGGGCTGGCTTTAGATTGCTGTTTATCTTTAGAATCTTCAACTTAAAACGATGACTCCCAAGGAACTTCGATGGATTGTCCCTCCTCCGGCTCAGCTTGACTTCCTGGAAACCTACCAGGTGAGTCAGGAATTCTATCGAGAAGTTCACTACCGTCAGGAGTTTGACCACTATTGCCAGTGGTACAAACAAACCGCTGAGCGTCACCGTCAAGAGTTGCAAAACATGCGCCGGGATTTGAATATCCTCAGTTGGTTTCGCCGCAACTCGATTTGAGCATTAGCCCAAGTTACTTTCAGCCCCCTAGAAAAAGGATTACAGAGCCTCTAATTCCCGCTCCTGTAAGTGGGCCCGGAACTTTTTGTCAAATCGAACCTGGATAGGGTAGTTGGCGCTGACTGGTCGCCCTTGCCAGTCCTGGATAATCGCCATTACCTCACCCTCAAAACCTTTGATATCAAAGGCTTCCTTGCGGTGTTCCGGGTGATGGTAGACGATCACAGCTTCCTTGACGCGGACGCAATCTCCAACCTTTAAAGTCATCGTGTTCCCCTTCTGTAGCTTCCACTACTGCTTGAATTTGTCTATGAGAAAATTGTCCTGCCAGAACGCTTTTTTCGAAAGGGCTACGGCAATATCTATCGTTTAGGAGGTTTGGGTCAAACCGTCGCAGTCAACTCAGGCAGCCAGTCTCGTTTAGGCATAGAATTTAAGTTGTAGTCAGCTCAAGTCCTGCTACGACCCCAGGCCCAGGTTAGTCTACCGTCATCCAATTTTTGCAGTATTTGGGCAAGCTAGACCTGTAATTACTACTTCACGCTAACTTACTTGCTGAGGAGCCTATGACTATCTGGTTACTCGCAGGCGCTGCACTTTGCTTAGTCGAACTGTTTCTACCCACAGCTTTTGTTGCCTTCATGATGGGGGTAAGTGCTCTACTGGTGGGAATAATAGCCCTGGTACTGCCTCAGGTTTACTTACAGGCTGGGCTTTGGCTGGCGCTGTCGGTTGGCTTAATTATGCTCTCGCGGCGCTTTGTGCCCCGGCAACCGCGCCTGCTGCAGGACTCCACAGAGGCAGAAATGCTCACTGAACTTCTACCGGGACAAACCGGACGAGTTCTCTATGAGGGAAACTCCTGGCGAGCCCGCTGTGAGGATGAGCACCAGGCGATCGCGGCCAAAGAAAAAGTTTACGTGGTCCGGCGCGAGGGCACCACGCTGATTGTGTTACCTGCCAGTATGGTGCACGTTTAAGTCTTCCGTCCGTTGGCCTGAGTCGAACTGCTGACCCGATTTACTACAAGCTAGTGCAAGCCTAGGAGGCTGAAAATGGAACAACTCTTTTTACTCGTGTTTTTAGCTTTGGGGGGATCGGCCATTGCCGGGTCTGTCAAGATTGTGAATCAAGGCAACGAAGCCTTGGTAGAGCGATTGGGAAGTTACAACAAAAAGTTAACGCCGGGGCTCAACTTTGTCGTTCCCTTTGTGGATCGGATTGCCTTCAAGGGTACGATTCGGGAGCGGGTGATCGATATTCCGCCGCAGCAGTGTATTACCCGTGACAATGTGGCAATCACCGTTGATGCCGTAGTCTACTGGCGCATTGTCGATATGGAGAGAGCCTACTACAAGGTTGAAGATCTTAGATCAGCAATGGTGAATATTGTCTTGACCCAAATCCGCTCAGAAATGGGTTTACTGGAACTGGATGAAACCTTTACAGCCCGGTCGCAAATCAATGAAATTTTGCTGCGGGATTTGGATATTGCCACTGACCCCTGGGGGGTGAAAGTCACCCGCGTCGAACTGCGCGATATTATTCCCTCCAAGGCAGTCCAGGAGTCGATGGAGTTACAAATGTCGGCAGAACGGCGCAAGCGGGCGGCAATTCTGACCTCTGAAGGCGAACGGGAAGCTGCGGTTAACTCCGCCCGTGGCAAAGCGGAGGCCCAAGTCTTGGATGCGGAAGCCCGGCAAAAGTCTGTGGTTCTGGATGCGGAAGGCCAGCAGCAGGCAACCCTGCTACGAGCTGAAGCAGAGCGCCAGCAGCAAGTCCTGAAGACTAAAGGGATTGCGGAGGCAGCCCAACTCGTTGCCCAAAGAATCCAGACGGATGCGGATGCCCACGAAGCCCTGCAAGTACTGTTTGCCCTGGGTTATTTAGACATGGGAACGGCGATCGGTCGCAGCGATAGCAGCAAAGTTCTGTTCATGGACCCCCGCACGATTCCGGCCACCCTAGAGGGCATCCGGGCGATCATGACAGAAGCCAACAAGTCTGACTCAAACGGCAGCAATTCTAAGTAACCAGAGTCAACTTGTTGACGCTCTTTGTAAAAATTCAGATCAGATAAAGAGTACAATGACTCCGGTCTATAACCTCTACTTTGCACTTCCAGCGGCAAATTAAATTCTTTCATAAAACAAGATCGCTCGAAGCTATCCTAAAACGAGCGCTCAGCAACCTACCCTGGTTGAGAACCAGAAATGGCCAAAGATGGGAGGTTTATGCATAGAAACCTTTGCTGAGTCAGATTCGCTTGAAAGCTGCGGGTGACACGTACAAGGGCAAAGTGTAGGTTTTTATATCAGGTCAAATTGAATTGTGCAGTCAAAAAACGTTCCTAGTTTGGTAACTATTCAAGCCTCATCTACCCGTAAAGAGCTACCTTTTAGCCTTCAAGATCTCAAGGCTGCAATTCCCGGCTGCTGTTTTGAGCCTTCTGTTGGTCGATCGCTTGCTTATCTCTTTTTGGATATTGCTATCATTGCTGGCCTCTACGCGATCGCCTACGTCCTAGATTCCTGGTTGTTTTTCCCAATCTTCTGGCTGGTTCAGGGAACCATGTTTTGGGCCTTGTTTGTGGTTGGGCACGACTGTGGTCATGGGTCTTTCTCTAAGCTGAAATGGCTGAATAACTTGATTGGGCATCTCTGCCATATTCCTATTCTTGTGCCCTACCACGGTTGGCGGATCAGTCACAGAACGCATCACGCTCACACGGCCAACCTTGAGACGGATGAAAGCTGGTATCCGGTCACCCAGAGCAAGTACGAGCAGATGCCCTGGTATGAAAAGCTCTTCCGCTTCTATTTTCCACTGCTGGCTTACCCGATTTATTTATTTAAGCGATCACCTGATCGTCAAGGATCTCACTTTCTGCCCAACAGCCCGCTGTTTCGTCCCGCCGAAAAATGGGATGTGCTGACCAGTTCTACCCTCTGGGTCGCAATGGTAGTTTGCCTAGGCTGGCTGGTCTCTCAGTTTGGTTGGCTATTCCTGGTCAAGTACTACCTGGGTCCCTACGTAGTATTTGTGATTTGGCTAGATCTGGTCACCCTCTTGCACCACACAGAACCAGATATTCCCTGGTATCGAGGGGATGATTGGTACTTCCTCAAAGGGGCACTGTCTACGATTGACCGTGACTACGGCTTTGTCAATTTTATCCACCATGATATTGGCACCCATGTAGCCCATCACCTCTTCCTCAATATGCCGCACTATCACTTGAAGACGGCAACGGAGGCAATTAAACCAATCCTGGGCAATTATTATCGCCAGTCAAAGGAGCCAATTTGGCAGAGCTTTGTTCGGGCTTACAGAGCCTGTCATTTTGTCCCTGACCAGGAGTCTGGGGTTTACTACCAGTCATCTAGGCAGCAGCGATCGCCCTAGCTGGTTTTATAAACACAAGGCGATCGCTCCAAACCACTGCTGAAGCTTTAATGGACCAAAGAGCGATGCAGACTGGGGAAGTGAAATGTCCTAAGGTTAGGAATTCTGGCTCGGCTACTTATTGCAGGTTCTAATTCCTTTTGGTTTCTTGAGCACTTGCCTTGGGGCTGAAGTTTTCAGAGTATCTCCCTGGTGAACTGGCATGTCAGGTACTTTCTCCTAGAGATGGGAAGCATACCGGGGTAAGTAGTGTAACTTGTATGGGAAACATAGAAGACCAGAAAGTTATCATGCAAATTCAGACACCAGACTGGGTTAAGCACGCTGTTTTCTACCAGATTTTTCCAGACCGCTTTGCCAAGGGAAAGCAACCGCGCAAGCAGCCTTTGCAATCTCCTGCCTGGGAGGAGTGGGATGATGTACCTACTCTCCAGGGTTATAAAGGGGGCGATTTATGGGGTGTCATCGAGCAACTGGACTATTTAGAGAATTTGGGAATTAACGCGATTTACTTCACCCCAATTTTTCAATCTGCCAGCAACCACCGCTACCACACCCACGACTATTATCAGGTAGACCCTCTACTGGGTGGCAACACAGCGTTTTTAGAGCTGCTAGAAGCGGCCCACCAGCGGGGGATCAAAGTTGTGCTGGACGGGGTGTTTAACCATGCCAGTCGCGGTTTCTTTTGCTTTCACGACATTCTGGAAAATGGTCCCCACTCTCCCTGGTTAGATTGGTTCCGTATCCAAGGTTGGCCGTTGTCGCCCTACGATGGCGATCGCCCCGCCAACTACGACTGCTGGGACAACAACCGCGCCCTACCGGAGTTCAACCACGACAATCCTGACGTGCGGGAGTACATCATGGAGATCGCCGAACACTGGGTCCGGGTTGGCATCGACGGCTGGCGGTTGGATGTGCCGTTCTGTGTGAAGGCACCGGGGTTCTGGCAGGAGTTTCATGATCGCATCAAGGCGATTAACCCAGACGCCTACTCTGTCGGTGAAGTCTGGGAAGATGCCCGTGAGTGGTTGGATGGGACTCAGTTTGATGGGGTGATGAACTACCTGTTTGCCGGACCCACCATTGCCTTTACTGCTGGCGATCGCGTGGTTTTAGAGCAAGTACAAAATCGCTCCTACCATCCCTACCCACCCTTGTTGGCCACCGAGTACGCTGAGAAAATCACGCACTTGCTAGAGCTTTACCCCTGGGAGATCCAGTTGACCCAACTGAATTTGCTGGCCAGTCACGATACCGCCCGGCTGCTCACCATTGCCGGGGGTGATCGCGCCAGCGTTGAACTTGCCACCCTACTACTGTTGACCTTTCCAGGGGCTCCCAGTATCTACTACGGGGATGAGGTAGGCTTACCTGGCGCGATCGATCCAGACTCTCGCCGGGGCTTTCCCCTTGAAGCCCAGTGGGATCGAGACGTGCTTACCTATCACCATCAGTTGATCAGGCTACGCCACACTTATGCAGCACTCCGCATAGGCAAATATCAGATCTTATGGGCAGAAGGCGGGCTTTATATTTTTGCTCGAATCCTAGCCGCAGAGGAACTGATTATTGCTGTAAATGTTGGAACTGTAGCAGCAAAGGTGAGCTTTTCGGTACCAGAAACCGAGCTAAAGACACAACCAAGTAAGCTTTTATACGGCACTGCTCAAGTGCAATGGAGTTGTGAGGATGAGTCCAGTAAGCTCACCCTGGAGCTGCCTTCCCGGGCTGGATGTATGATAAGTTCAACTCGTTAAGCACATTATTCAAACCAAAAGGCTCCTATTTCTAGAAGCCTTTTAGTCAAATAAAGGACTGATCAATCTCCAAAACTAAGCACTTGCTGCAGTTTACCCAAGTGAACTCCCTGCTTGAGTCAGCATTTGAGCTAACTGCTGGAGCTTGCTAGCAGCGTCACCACCGTTTGAAGCTGAGCTAGCTGTTTGTGTACCAAGTTGGGTTAGTAATTGACCAACAGACTGGCCAGTTGCACCGCCACTTGTTAAAGCAGTCTTAAGCTGCTCAAGAGTGGTAGCAATCTCAGTTCCCTGGAGCTGTTGTTGCCAACTCTCAATGTTGCTTACTGCTGCTTCAGGAGGAAGAGAGGTTAAGCCTCCCTGCAGTGCAGAGATAGTGGAGTCAAGGTCAGCGGTTTGCCCCATTGGTGAAGTTGTCATGCGCTTTGTTAAGATTCCTAACGGACTACTGTTAAGAAGTATAAACAACTTTTCAGCTAAGCGATGTCACCTAGATCACGAACCTGCCCTAGCTAAAAACTGCTCTATGGGTTTCCTTAAGACGGTGAAGATGGATTTAAACCTCAAGGATTGAGCACATCCTAATGGCCAGCGACTAGAGCCGGCATT
Organism: Thermosynechococcaceae cyanobacterium; assembly: GCA_041748155.1. Taxonomy (GTDB): domain Bacteria; phylum Cyanobacteriota; class Cyanobacteriia; order Thermosynechococcales; family Thermosynechococcaceae; genus JBGTDT01. The sequence continues at coordinate 32,791 of JBGTDT010000069.1, forward strand.
AGCACTGCGTCAATGATGTGAATCACACCGTTGTCGGCAAGGATATCTGTTTTAACAACGTTTGCATCGTTAACTTTGACACCGTTGGCGCTATCAACTGCAACAACCGAACCCTCAACGGTAGGTGCCTCATCAGTTTCGGCCAAGTCCTCCGCCCTGACATCCCCAAACAGGACGTGGTAGGTAAGAATTTTTTTCAGCTTCGGAATGTCCTGCATCAAGGATGCCATCGTGTCGGCTGGAAGCTTAGCAAACGCCTCATCGGTCGGAGCCAGGACAGTAAAGGGTCCGGGACTCTTCAGCGTGTCGATCAAACCAGCCGCTTCAACAGCAGTCAAGAGCATCTTGAGATCGGCGCTGGCGGCAGTATCGATAATGTCAGCCATCTTTTTTCCTGTTTTGTACTTAGATCCTCTGCTCAAGGATATAAGCAGGACTCCTGAAAACGCACCCCTCAAGAGTTGGAAATGAGAGACAGCTATTGATGTCTTACGCCTGCAAGCCCAAAGATCCCCTAAACGACAGCTCAAAGCTAAGTTTGCCGCTGCCCAGAGAACTAAAAGCTATGTAACTCGATAAAACTTAATTGAAACCGAAAAAATATTCAACTATTTCAAAAAATTATCCCTTGTAGTTGTTATTCTTTAGCCCCTACACTTAGTTTCACACAGCGCTTAACTGCGCTCTAGCATCCCTAAACGCTACTTCTAGCAACCCATTCTCCTTGTTCAGGGGGTGGACTCTAGAATTCAGCTTGCAGTGAAGCTTCAAAAGACTCCTGCTTTCGAAGTTCTTCTAACTTACACCAGAGATTAACCAAGCTTGAGAAGTTGGTAGATCATCTTTTTTTGCTTCAAGTTTTCTCTCAAATAAGCAGCCCACCTGTACTTGGATAACTCCTGTTGTGAACCAATCAAGCTCATTCAAACGGCATCGTTTTTTTACCTACTTCTTACTTGGATTTGTTACAGGCTGCGTGCTGGGGTTATCTTTCAGATTCATCTATGACCGTCAGCCTGGACCTCCACACTTATTTTTTGTCAAATTTCTGTCTCCATTTGTGCTTCCAGACACAACGTTGATTCTGCTAACCCTGTCTGGAGCAATTGGTGGCGTACTATATGCCATAAGGAATAAGGAACTGGTGTTTCCACACAAGATTGAGAGCGGGATCAATCCTGGCTACCTAGGTGATTGCTTTTTTGGTATGGCTGGAGCCTACGTAATCAGCCTAATTGTGCCAGGAGACTTTCCATCCACGAAAGGGCTAGATGTACAACTAATTACACAGGTTTTGGCTACAGGAATTATTGGTGGCTATGGTGGGCGAAGCATAATAGATCGGGCTCTAGACAACATTCTCAGTCGGCAGGATGAACTTGAGAAAAAGGTCAAGGGTAACAGCCAGAACATAGAGACAGTCCAACAACAATCTCAAAGTGGTGCTCAAGCATTGGCTCTACTTGAGCGCTATTTTGATGAAGATCTTGAGCATACAGACGAAGAAGTTAAAGACATTAAGGAACTGATTAAAAAGTCTTCCTCTCGTGAAAAGGCCATTATTTTTGTAGATGCTAAAAAGGTGCGGGCAAAAAACGTGCCAAAGAATCCACCTATGGTAGGAAGAACAGTTCCGGTATTTGAAGCACTGGTGGCAGTTGGTGCTGATGCTAAATTTTTGCATCGCTATCATGCTCAGCTCGGCTATGCTCTCCAGGGTAAAAGCGATCCAGATTGGTCACGAGCCAAGGCTATGTTGAGCAAAGCGATTGAAATTCGGAAAATATCACCGGACAATTACGAAAGTTTTTGGGTCTATGAATTCAACAGAGCTATTTGCGGGATAAACCTTGATCCAAATTTCAAGAAAGATACACGCTCTTTGTCTAACATTCGCGAGTCAATCTTGAATGACCTGACGACTGCCAGTGAGTATAGAAATCGCACTAATGCTCATCTCGACGAATACTTAACTAAGCTAGATAAAAGATCAGTAGATGAAATCTACAAATGGCTCAGGCTAAATGATATTTCCCTTAAAGAAGTTGGACTTCCCAAACAGCCTAGTGAAATGTCAAGCTCTAATGGCTCGAATGAATCCCACGCTGACGGAGTTGCTGGACAAAAAACGCTTCTAGAGTTTGGCGGGTCAAGTCCAGAGTGATCAACTGTGCCTCCATTAAGCGCAGTTCGGTAAGAAAATCCTGGGGATTGCCGCAGAGCTTACCAGACCAACCTCCACCCTGAGCTTCTAGATCCGGCACCCACTTCTTGAGAATATCAGTTTTGCCGCCTTTGCCTTTGACGTGGTAAATGTCTGTGATGCCTAAGAGTTCATTCAGTGAGCCGACACAAATTAATTCCCCCTGAACCAGAATAGCGACGCGATCGCAGATCACTTCCACATCAGCTAGCACATGACTGTTGAAAAAAATCGTCTTGCCCTGGGCTTTGAGGGATAAAATAATCTCCCGCATCTGGTAACGTCCTAGCGGGTCTAGCCCCGACATTGGTTCATCGAGAAATACCAGTTCTGGATCATTGATCAGGGCTTGGGCCATGCCGACGCGCTGCAGCATGCCTTTAGAATACTTCCGCAGTTGCTTTTTACGCGCCGCTGACTGGGCCAGCCCCACCAAATCCAAGAGTTGGGGAATTCGCTGGCGTTGGACGCTAGCCGGGATCTGAAATAACCCTGCTGTATACTGCAAAAACTCCCAGCCAGTCAGGTAGTCGTAAAAGTAGGGGCTTTCTGGCAGGTAACCAACCCGTTGCTTGACGGCGCGATCGCCCAAAGGCTGGCCGAAGAGAAAGCCTCGCCCTGCCGTCGGTCGCACAATCCCAAGCAGCGTTTTTAGGAGCGTGGTTTTGCCTGCCCCGTTTGGACCCAGCAGACCGAAGGTTTCTCCGGCAAAGACACTCAAAGAGCAACCCTTGAGGGAGACAACTTTCTGATTCAGCCAAAAGCCAGTCCGGTAGGCTTTCTTCAGCCCTGAGACCTGCACTACGGGTAAGTGCTGAGAGGCAGGAGCGCTCAGCGGTTCAGTCGTGGGTAGATTATAGACAGCTTTCATCGGGGTCCATTCAAGTCAATTATTCAATTCACTTAGCAGTTAGGTGCATCTACCTTAGTTATTCCCTTTTGATGCGGGTCTATTTCACTTTTACAAGGGTTGTATTCGAGGCAAAATGTAAGATACATCAACTGTTGAACCCTTAGTAAATTCATGGCTCGTACCCCCACCCTGCACTATGATCGGGGCACGCTGATTCTTCACCCGCCGCCAAAAGGAAAAGATTGGGTAGACTATGCCACCTGGGATGACCGGGTAGAAAGGTTTCGGATTCCGGCAATTCACTACCGCAGTCTTGTGGAAACCCTCAGGGGCACAGGCACACCCCTAGTTGATCAGGCGCGAGCGTTTATAGAAGTTGAACTGGTTCCCAGCCTGGAGATGGAACCCTACCCCCATCAACGGGAGGCCCTGGCCGCCTGGATAGAGGCCGGACGGGTAGGGGTTGTGGTGCTACCAACCGCTGCGGGTAAAACCTACCTGGCCCAACTGGCAATGCAGGCCACCCAGCGGAGCACTTTAATCATGGTGCCGACCCTGGACCTGATGCACCAGTGGTACGCCCACTTAGTAGCGGCTTTCCCGGATGCTGAGATTGGCTTGCTTGGAGGCGGGTCTCGTGATCGCACGGCAATCCTGATTGCCACTTACGACAGTGCCGCCATTAATGCCGAAACTTTAGGAAACCAGTATGCTCTACTGATTTTTGACGAGTGTCATCATCTCCCCAGTGACTTTAACCGGGTCGTGGCGGAGTCAGCGATCGCCCCCTATCGCTTAGGCTTAACTGCCACGCCAGATCGCTCAGACGGTAGACACGCCGATCTCCAGACCTTAATTGGTGCTCAGGTCTACCGCAAAGCCGCAGCAGAACTTTCTGGAACCGCACTGGCAAAACACAAGGCGGTTCAGATCAAGGTTAAACTTTCACAGCGGGAGCGCGATCGCTATGACACGCTGATCGAAACCCGGAACCATTTCTTAAAGGAATCCCATATTTTTCTGGGCAGCATGCAAGGCTGGCAGCGCTTTGTTCAAGCCAGTGCCCGCTCCCAGGCTGGACGCCGGGCGATGCTCTCTCACCGGGAAGCCAGAGCGATCGCCTTTGGCACGGAGGGGAAACTGCGAGTCTTAGCCGATCTGCTAGCCCAGCACTACCCAGAACGTACCCTAATCTTCACTGATGACAACGCCACGGTCTACCGGGTCTCCCAGGAATTTTTGATTCCGGCCATTACCCATCAAACAGCCGTCAAAGAACGCCACGACATCCTGACCCGCTTCCGGGCAGGGGAATACAAAACCCTTGCGGCCTCTCGGGTTCTCAACGAAGGGGTAGATGTGCCTGAAGCTAGCGTGGCGATCGTGTTATCTGGGACTGGCTCGGCCCGCGAGTACGTTCAGCGCTTAGGGCGAATTCTCCGCAAGGGTAAAGATAAAAATAAGCTAGCCCTGCTCTACGAAGTCGTGGCCGAAAACACCAGCGAAGAAGGCACTTCCCGCCGTCGTCGCGCTCAGCCAGTTGCAGCTAAGCCCCAGCAATTCCAATTGGAACTGGTTAAGTCTGAACCGGGTTACTCGATCCCTGCCAAGCCAACTCCCAAAGCTGCTGAAGCACCCTCAAGCTGGGACAGTATCTCTGAAGCAGCTTTAGAGCAATATCCTGAATCGCCTACCGAGTAGTTGCACTACCACAATGGGATGATCTGGTAGATCTGCACGACGCGATCGCAACGCGTCGTGAACAAAGCTCCATTGTTTGAGAAAAAAGGGCGATCGCTCAAGCTCTGATCTCGGAACGCCGACCTTAAGACTGAAACTTCCAACCTCAAAACTCGAAGCGCCGAGCTTCAAGCTGCAACTCTCAAGCTAAAAACTTGAATTGTCGAGCGCAGAACTCAAAGGCTCAAGTTCCACACTTGGATCTTCAAGCACAAATCTTGCAGCGTCAGCCTCAGAACTGCAGTAGGGGTGAAGTGAACAGGATCAGCAATAATCGCGGGTTGGGGAAAGAAAGAGCAATCCTAATAAATTGTTTAGTCCTCAAGCAGAAGCAGTTGGCCCTGTCTAGTTCCGCTTCACGGAAGGAACAGCTGTACCAAAGATCAGCTTTATTCTGTTTGACGCGGATCTTCATTGGGTGGATGCCAACCACCCTGCACCCAGAACTGGCGGGCTTTTAGAATAAAACCTTCATTCTGAAATTCATCGTTGAGGTCAAGCCGATTACAGGTCGTACGACCTATGGGGGAAGTACCTAAAATTTTTAGACCATCTGCTGTCCAGACGAAGTGGTCAGCCCACCGTTGCTGTCGAGGCTGAAAGGGTTCCGTGGCCTGAGTTTCTGGATCAATTCCGACACTAAAGTTGTAGCGACGCTCATTACAGCGACGACAGGCCAGTGCTAAATTATCAAGCTCGTCAGTCCCTCCCAGGGACCGTGGCACTAGATGGTCCAGGGTGAAGCGGTCTGGACTTAGGTATTCTGGGGAGTGACAGTATTCACAGAGGTACTTGGCCCGTCGGCGTACAAGTTGTCGAGTGTGGTCGGGCACTATTCAGCTTGGGCTGCAAGTTGGGCATTAATAAAGGTAAAAATCCGTGATAGTTCGGATATCCCAGCTAGTTCAGCAGCTTCGTCTGAAGTTAGCACTCCGGCTTTGCTGCGCTCTAGTAGCTCATCTGAGCGAGCTTGTAGATCTTCAGAGAAATGAAACAACTTGAGGTCACCAACCTGAGTAATCTGAACACCAGAAGGCATTAGCGATGAAGGTTGAATCATTACCTGAGGAGTCATTAGGTTTGCAGGATGCTCCTAAGCTCAATAGCTCTATTTTAGAAGCGATCGCATTTCTCTTCGTTGTGCGATCGCTCAAGCTCTGATCTCGGAACGCCGACCTTAGAACTTGAAACTCCAGCCTTAGAACTCGAAGTGCCAAGCTCCAAACTCCAACTTTTCAGCCAAGAACTTGGAATGTCAAGCACGGAACTCAAACGCTCAAGTTTCAAGCTCGATGCTTGAGGCTTAGACCTTGAAACATCGAGCTAAGAACTGCAAGGGTGGTGAAGCGATCGCAAGTTGCAGAGAGGAGGGGCGATCGCCCAAACCATTGCCCAGCAGCACCGAGGAAAAATTACAGTCAGTAGTCAAGTAGGGGTTGGTAGCTGCTTCCGAGTGCACCTACCGATGTAGCTTCAGGCAGTACCTTTTGGAAGTTCTCTTTTGTCCCGAGTTTGTCACTTTTTTGTCCCAAGTTTGCCTCCTTTTTTTCCTAATATCCTAATATAAGAACAGCTTCAGGGTTGCACGGAACTCATTCTGTTTGGCGGCCACTCAGCATAAGTCAGAATTTAAAGCAACTTCCCCTCTACTCGGCACTTAGACTGACGCACAACCCTAAATCAGTGAGTCAACAACGTGTCGTCATCAAGAAGCCTTCCTTTGAAAACATTACGAAGATACTTATCCTCATAAACAATGAAATATCACAGCATTACAGAGATATTACAGAACAACCAAGCTTGGGTCGCCCAGCAGAACCAAGCTGACCCAAGCTACTTCCAAGGACTGTCAGGTGAACAAACCCCTCCCTATCTCTACATCGGGTGTTCAGACAGCCGCCTACCCCTAACAAGATTTACACAAACCCAACCGGGTGAAATTTTTGTTCACCGCAACATCGCGAATCAGGTTTGCCTAACGGATATTAACTTTCTGTCAGTGCTGGAATATGCGATCAACCACCTGCACGTTCAGCACATTATTGTCTGTGGTCATTACTACTGCGGTGGCATTCAGGCTGCTCTCGAAGGAACCACTACAGGGCTTGTAGATAGCTGGGTCAACCCCATCCGAGAACTGTATTTGCACCACCAAGAGGAAATTGACCAGCTGCCCAGCCGTCAAGCCAAACTTAATCGTCTAGCTGAGTTGAACGTTGAAGTTCAAGTCAAAAACCTCTACCAAACCTCAATTATGCGCAAGGTTTTACGAGAAGAGAGTGCCCCCGAAGTTCATGGCTGGGTGCTCGACCTACATTCGGGTCTGATTAAAGACTTAAACATTTCAGAGTCTTTGTTGCCAGTAGGGTAGTGTTCTAGCACCTGGGGAGGGTGTCAAACTGCTCAATTAAATTCGTAAATTTGCCACTTCTTTCCTAACGAGTAAGTACAGTTTGAGGCTTATACGAAACCACTTTGTTTCGTGCTTACTATTAATCACAGGCCCTTTATTGGCTGGGCTGGGGTTCCTACTGATGCCCTGTGTCGGTCTCACAGATGGCCCTTCCGACTACTGGACGACTTTCTTTCCAGGCGTTGTGGTGTTTGGGAGCGGGATGGCCATCACTGTCGCGCCTTTGACCACTGCCGTAATGGGTTCAGTGACGACGCACCACTCGGGAACGGCGTCAGGGATTAACAACAGGTCTCGCGTGCAGCGGGCCTACTAGCAATGGCGGTTGTGGGAGCGATCGCGTTATTTACATTTGCGGGGGCATTGGATGCCCGCACTGCCCATATCAATCTCTCCAGTGAGATACGGATCGCAATTCAGTCTGGAGCCGACCAACTCGGTCAGGCATCATCGGTCCTAGCAGAGGTTCCGCCTGAAAATGCCGATGCAGCCGAAACGGCAATCAAGCTGGCCTTGATTGATACTTTTCGGGTGGTGATGATTATTTGTGCTGGGCTAGCATGGCTTAGCGCGCTCATGGCAATGCTCCTAGTCGAGAGTCGGGCCGCTATAAAATCGAGTACACCTAAAACTTTGGGGTAATTATAGAAATTTAGTTCATGCTACCGACTGACCTATTGATCCACCGCTACAACGGGGAAGAAATTGTGCCCAAGCGGCTGCCAATCAATCAAGGGAACTTGGCGATCGCCACTAATTTGATCACCCTATTTCAAAACGCTAAGGGAATGACGCGGGGTGAACTGAATCGACAGCTCCAAGAACTAGAAGGAGAAAGTACCGACTACCGGATCAAGCGGGGGCTGGCCCATCTGCTCAATAGCGCCCACAGTACTTTCGAAGTAGTCAGTCCCCTAGAGCCCCAAATGTTGCGGCAGCGGGTTTTTGCCCTGTCTGCCAATCCAGAGGGTCCGCCCCCCAGTCCGCGAACTGCTCAAATTACGGTTAATCGAGTCGCCGATACCCTGAGCCAAGAGCTAGGCCGAGAAGTAATTGCGGCACAAATCAAAGCTGGGCTCTACGCTGACCTACCCGAAAACCAAGTTCTCACAGAGTTTGAAGCACTCACACCCGAAGCACTCCTGCATCGCTACAACCTCTCCCAGCAGCAGGGCGTGTTCTACCGTGCCAGTCATATCACCCTGAATGCTCACCGCAATGATCCAGGTGAGTATAAACTTCTATTTCGCTACCTAAAACTGTTTGGACTGATGACCTACATTGAGGGCGATGCAGACCACGGTTTTACGCTGACAGTTGATGGTCCGACGAGTCTATTTCAGCCCAGCACCCGCTATGGCTTAGCCCTAGCAAAGCTGTTACCTGCTCTATTGCATGTGACCCAGTGGAGTCTCACGGCTATCTTGCAAATGCGGGATACGTACACCGGCACTCGCACAGGCCGCTTTACCCTAGACTCTAACTGTGGACTGGTAACCCACTATCCTCCCGGCAAGACTTACGATAGCCTCCTAGAAGCAAGTTTTACAGAGCGCTGGGCCAAGACAAAAACCGAGTGGTCGCTGGAGCGAGAAGTCGATCTGATCCCAATCCCCGGTAGTGTAATGATTCCTGACTTTCGATTAGTGCATCCAGATGGGCGCACCTTTTTACTAGAGATTGTGGGCTACTGGCGGCCTGAGTACCTGAAAAAGAAATTCTCCCAGGTACGCCAAGCAGCCCGAAATGATCTAATCCTGGCAATTTCAGAACGACTGAACCTGGAGAAGGCCGGGATCAAGACTAACGACACTCCCGCCAAAATTATTTGGTTTAAGGACAAGCTATTGCCCAAGGCTGTACTGGATGTGCTGAGTTAGACTAACGATGCTAACGATGGCTAACCCTTTGCTTTTCAAACAGACCTTTAAGCGAGAGAATGAAAAATACATTGTTCTTAAAGTTTTCCTGTGAATAACGTCCGCACTGTCTCAGACACCAAGCGAGCTTTTTGCCAGCTTTACACGCGACCCATCAACTCAATCTACCGACGGGTCGTTGAAGAACTGATGGTTGAGATGCATTTACTTGGGGTCAACGAGGACTTTCGCTACGACCCGATCTATGCTCTGGGTGTTGTTTCATCGTTTGACTGCTTTATGCAAGGCTACCGGTCAGAACAGGCAAAAACAGCGATATTCAATGCTCTCTGTCAGTCCCTAGAAACCGATCCCCAGCGATACCGTCAAGACGCTGAACAGTTAAAGGAATCGCTCAGCCATAAATCTGCCGATCAACTGATTGAATGGGTTACTCAAGCTGTCAACCATGAGGGCATAGATGATGCTCTAGAAGTACAACTACGAGCGATCGCCACCAATCCCCGGTTTAAATACAGCCGTTTGTTTGGCATCGGACTTTATACCCTACTTGAGTTAGCTGACTCAAACCTAGTTAAAGAAGAGCAGCCCCGGTCCGAAGCTTTGCACCAGTTGTCCACAGTACTGCATCTGCCTGAGGGCAAGCTGCAAAAAGATCTAGATCTCTACCGTAGCAATCTAGAAAAAATGGCCCAAGCCCGTAAAACCTTAGAAGATATCTTGCAGGCAGACCGCAAAAAGCGCCAACAACCAGCCGCAGAGACTAAAGACACTTCCCCCAGCGAATCTCAAGCTCCGAGTGAAGCCCCTAATCAGCCTTTACCCTTTTGTGGAGTTATAAGCCAACTCAAACGACCCAAGGGGTACCCCGACTCAAAACTCCCTTCGGCCAGAGCCGCTCAGGACGAAAGCAAAACTTTTTAACCCCCTTGCTATGCCAGCCTCCGTCAGCCTGATCCAGGCCCATACCTACGAACTCGATGCTCTCCGGGCTTCTTTGGAAGTGCTGCTTGACCCTCTAGGTGGCATGCCTGCCTTCGTCAAACCAGGCGATCGCGTTCTGCTGAAACCCAACTTGCTCACAGGAACCCGTCCGGGTCGGGAGTGCACAACCCGGCCAGAGTTGGTTTACTGTGTTACCCAAATGGTTCAGGAAGCTGGAGGCAAGCCATTTTTGGGAGATGGTCCTGCCTTTGGTACTGCTAAGGGAGTTGCAAAAGCTAACGGCCTGCTGCCCCTGGCCAAGGCGCTGAATTTACCCATTGTCGAGTTTCACGCTCAACGCTACCAAACCGTCAGCCAGCAGTTTGATCACCTGCGGCTTTCTAAAGAGGCAATGGAAGCAGATGTCGTAATTAACCTGCCCAAAGCTAAATCCCACAGCCAGTTGACGCTAACCCTGGGGGTTAAAAACCTGTTTGGTTGTGTTCCTGGCAAAATGAAAGCCTGGTGGCACATGGAGGCGGGTAAAGATGCCCACCATTTTGGCGAAATGCTGGTAGAAACGGCTCGCGCGATCGCGCCAGACCTCACCATTCTGGATGGCATCATCGGTCACGAAGGGAATGGTCCCAGTGGCGGCGAACCACGGTTTCTAGGTTTGTTAGGAGCATCCAGTCACCTGTTTGCCTTGGATCTTGCTGTGGTAGAACTCCTTAGCGTTGAGCCGCTAGCTGTACCCACAGTAGTGGCGGCTCAACGACTTGGTTTGGGCTCAGATCTAGGAGAAATTCATTTTCCTCACTTATCGCCACAAGATCTTAAAGTGGCAGACTGGCAACTTCCCCAAAAGCTCATGCCCATCGACTTTGGTGCTCCCCGGATAGTTAAGTCTACCTTTAAGCATTTATACATCCGCTGGATAAAAGAACCCCTCAGGGCTTATGCAGAGCGGTAATCAAACTTGAATAGGCTGAATAACTTGGAAACAAAATTTCTTAGACGCCGATCATTCGGCGCTGAGATAAGATATCAGAAAAAATACTTAATCTACTCTTTCTAGCAGACAGGTAAGAAGCCTTGGCTGGCTACTTTGATTAATCCAACTAACTACCCAACTGGTAGAACAAAAAAATGAGATCAGTACAAGCACGCACATTATAGATACCTGGGATAAGCTAATTGATTGAATACTTCTATCTAATCAAATCCATAGCGTAAAGTTCTTCAGTAAAATCTACAGTTTTTGGCCCGAGTCAGTTTCTTTGTGACTGGCTGAGCCAGTCACAACTACGCACCTTTTCTAATAGATAGAAGGACTCTTACTTTCAATCCCTAACTAGTCTGTAGTACACACTGGACTTGATCAAGACATAGCCCACTTCATAGGAAGAAAATATTAGGTCTAGACCAAATTTGATTTACTGGCAAGCTCTGGAGATAGCAAATTCATCCTTTTGCTCTCACCTCTGATCTCTGAATCTTTAGACAAACCAAGTTGGTTTGAGCTAGGGGCAGGCTAGTTGCGCTACTCTGGCATTGGTAGGATCAAAACTAGCATTCCAGTGCGTCAGGGTGGGACCAAGAATGTCTTCCATCAAGATATACTTTGAATCTAGTAATGCCCTGGATTTTCTAGTCCAGAGTAAGGCAATCAGCAATCAAACTAGCAGTGTTTACAACTGAGATAAAGGCACCATGACCGAGGAAGAAAAACAGATCGAGAACCAGGACGCTTCAGTCACTAACTCCCCTGACAGTCTTCAGGAACCCGTAGCTGAGGCAGTTCCTACCCCTACGGCAGCCAGTTCAAATCAGGGGACAACACCAGAACCTGAGACTCAGTCAATGGCAGAGCCAGTTGTGGTTGGAACTCCTCCCATTGATACTGATGGTGTAGAAATATCAGGTGTAGTCGATCAAGAAGCGCTTGACCAGTTGGCACAGGAAGTAGAGTCCCTCAGATTCCAACTGGAGGAGCAAGAAAACCTGTACAAGCGAATTGCGGCAGATTTTGATAACTTCCGCAAGCGAGTACAAAAGGAAAAAGAGGATTTAGTGCAGCAGGCCAAGCGGAATACCCTAAGTGAACTACTTCCTGTTGTGGACAGTTTTGAGCGAGCCCGCTCTCACCTCAAACCCCAGTCGGATCAAGAAGCAGCCATTCACAAAAGCTATCAAGGAATTTACAAGCAACTGGTTGACTGCCTCAAGCGGATTGGTGTTGCTCCGATGCGACCTGAAGGGAAAGAGTTTGACCCCAATCTCCACGAGGCAGTGATGCGGGAGGCAACCGATGAGTACCCAGAAGGAACTATTGTTGAACAACTAATCAGAGGTTACTTACTGGGCGATCGCGTCCTGCGCCATGCCATGGTAAAAGTTGCCGCTGCCCCAGAACCGGCTTCTGCTGTGGAGGACAGCGAACTAGAATAGCCCAACAGCCAACTCCGATATCCTGCATAGGCCGGTGTATCTGTGAGTATTTAAGGTGGGTTTGGTTAGATTTCTCAGGGATTGCGGAATACTTCTGAGAAGTAGGCTTGATCAACACTCAACTTTGTACATAGTCACCGCTGCTAGCTATGGGAAAAGTGATTGGAATTGACTTAGGCACAACCAACAGTTGTGTTGCTGTCTTAGAAGGAGGTCAACCAACTGTGATCTCCAACTCAGAAGGGGGACGGACGACTCCCAGTGTGGTTGGATTTGGCAAGACCAGCGAGCGCCTAATTGGTCAGTTAGCCAAGCGCCAGGCGGTAACAAACGCTGAAAATACAGTTTTTAGCATTAAACGGTTCATTGGCCGTCGCTGGCAAGACACTGAAATGGAACGCAGTCGGATTTCCTACACCTGCGTTAAGGGTAGAGATGATACCGTCGATGTTCAGATTCGGGGTCACACCTACACCCCGCAAGAAATCTCTGCCATGATCCTGCAAAAACTTAAGCAGGACGCCGAGAACTACCTGGGTGAATCTATCTCCCAAGCCGTGATTACAGTACCAGCCTACTTCAGCGATGCCCAACGACACGCCACCAAGGACGCCGGGACAATCGCGGGACTAGAGGTACTGCGAATTATCAATGAACCAACGGCAGCAGCTCTTTCCTATGGCCTAGACAAACAGGACCAAGATCAGAGCATCCTGGTGTTTGACTTGGGCGGCGGCACCTTTGATGTTTCCATTCTTCAACTCGGTGATGGCGTTTTTGAAGTCAAAGCGACCTCAGGCAATAACCACTTAGGGGGAGATGACTTTGATGAGTGTATTCTGACCTGGATGCTTGAAACCTTCAAAGCAGATTCAGGTCTTGATCTTTCCCAGGACAAAATGGCTTTGCAACGCCTGAGGGAAGCAGCAGAGAAAGCAAAAGTAGAGCTATCTGGTACCATTGCGACCTCAGTTAACCTGCCGTTCATTACCGCTGATGAGACCGGGCCAAAACACCTGGAAGTAGAGCTGACGCGAGCAAAATTTGAAGAGCTTTGTAGCCACCTAATCGAGGCAACCATTCAGCCGATGACCCAGGCCCTGAAGGATTGTGATCTGACTATCGACAAGATTGACCGAATCATCCTGGTCGGCGGTTCTACCCGAGTTCCAGCAGTTCAAGAGGCACTGCGTAAGTACTTTGGGGGCAAAAGTCCTGATCGATCTGTCAACCCCGATGAAGCTGTTGCCTTGGGAGCGGCGATTCAAGCAGGGGTACTGGGGGGTGAAGTCAAAGATTTACTCCTGCTGGATGTAACACCGCTGTCTCTGGGGATTGAAACCTATGGGGGCGTCTTCACCAAAATCATCGAGCGCAATACAACGCTGCCAACCAGTAAGTCCCAGTCCTTTTCCACGGCTGCGGATGGACAGACTTCGGTCGAGATTCAAGTGCTCCAGGGAGAGCGAGCGATGGCGAAGGACAACAAGCTACTCGGTAAGTTTGAACTGACCGGGATCCCCCCTGCTCCTCGTGGTGTTCCGCAAATCGAAGTTGCATTTGATATTGATGCCAATGGCATTCTTGACGTGTCAGCCCAGGATAGGGGAACCGGTCGCCAGCAAAGTATTGGGATCAGTAACACTGGAGGGCTCAGGCCCAGCGAGGTGGAGCGGATGCGGCAAGAGGCCGCACTTCATGCCGAGACAGATCGCCAGCAGCGAGAACTGGCTGAACTGAAAAACCAAGCAGATAGCTTGTTCTATGCTTGTGAGTCCACCTTAAAGGAAAATCAAGGTTCAGTCAGTGCTCAACTACAAGCGGAAGCAAACCAGAAAGTCACTCAACTAAAGGCCGCGATCGCCAGCCAGGCTGTAACAGGCGACATCCTGAAACCCCAGTTGGCTGAGTTGCAGCAAACCGTGTTCGCCATTGGTGCCTCGGTTTACGGTCAAGGCTATAGTCAGACTAGTACTCCTGCATCTAACGGTCAGCCTGTTGACCCAGAGACAACCCAGGTTATCGTAGATGACTCAACCGTAATCAGTAATAATGACGATACAATCATTAATGATTACGAGGCAATTGAATAATCTCAATTGCTGGTTAGCTCTAGCTTGTTATTTTTAAACCGCGCTTTATGGCCCGCGATTATTACGATATTCTCGGAGTCTCTCGTGATGTAGATCAAGAGGACCTTAAGGGTGCTTACCGTCGCTTAGCTCGGAAGTACCATCCTGATGTAAACAAAGAAGTAGGGGCTGAAGAGCGCTTTAAGGAAATCAACCGCGCCTACGAAGTTCTATCACAGCCAGAGACGCGGGCAAGGTACGACCGCTTTGGGGAGGCAGGGGTTAGTTCAGCCGCAGGTGCAGCAGGATTCCAGGACTTTGGTGACATTGGTGGCTTTGCTGACATTTTTGAAAGCTTTTTCAGTGGCTTTGGTGGGGCCGCCGGACAGACTCAGCGCCGGCGGAGTGGGCCGAACCGAGGTGACGATCTGCGTTTTAACCTGGCGTTAGAGTTCCCGGAAGCAGTATTTGGGGGCGAAAAGGAAATCCGGATCACTCACTTGGAAACCTGCGCGACCTGCAGTGGATCTGGGGCAAAGCCGGGGACCCGCCCGCGTACCTGTACAACGTGTAGTGGTGCAGGGCAAGTTCGTCGAGCAACGCGCACTCCCTTTGGCAGCTTTACGCAAGTCTCGGTCTGTCCTACTTGCAATGGATCTGGACAAGTCGTTGAAGAAAGATGTGAAACCTGCGGCGGGGCTGGTCAAAACCAGGTGACCAAGAAGCTCAAGATCACCGTCCCGGCTGGTGTTGATACTGGCACCCGGCTGCGAGTTTCCAATGAAGGGGATGCTGGTCAACGAGGTGGGCCGGCTGGGGACCTCTACGTCTACCTATCTGTTCAGGAAGACCCGGCGTTCCGGCGGGATGGAATCAATATTCTCTCAGAGATCAAGATCAGCTATCTCCAGGCTATTTTGGGGTGTCGCTTGGCCGTGGACACTGTTGATGGCGAAGCAGAACTCATCATTCCGGCTGGTACTCAACCTGATACGGTCCTGACGCTAGAAAATCGGGGAGTTCCCCGTCTCGGTAATCCTGTCGCCCGAGGCGATCATTTGATTACAATTCTGGTTGATATTCCCACCCGGATCACAACCGAAGAGCGGGAGCTACTCGAAAAGTTAGCCAAGATCAAGGGCGAACGGGCCGGTAAAGGTGGACTAGAGGGATTTTTAGGAGGACTCTTTCGAGGATGAGCGATCGCGTGTCTCCTGCTTCTGACCTTCCGGATGCCCAAATGGATTTGCGCGGCACACCCTGTCCGATTAATTTCGTTCGCACCAAACTCCGCTTGCAGCAAATGGCCCCAGGTGCACTTCTAGAGGTGTGGCTGGACCCTGGTGAACCGATTGAACAGGTCCCGGACGGTCTCATGATGGCAGGCTATACCATTGAACAACTGGAAAATCGGGCCGACTTTTTTTCCCTGAAGGTGCGGCGGCCTGCGACCTCATGAATCGGACTGGAGAAGACCTGACAGTAGGATTGTTGGGAACCGTGCTGGCCGTCCAAGCCAACTACTACTGGGTTCAACTCAACTCTAGTCCTGCCCCAGGTGTAACACTCCTGTGCACCCGCCGCTCCCGGCTGAAAAAAATTGGTCAACTAGTCGTGGTGGGCGATCGCGTTCGGGTTGAAGAACCAGACTGGAGTGGCAAGCGCGGGGCGATCGCCCAGGTATTACCTCGGCAAACTCAATTAGATCGGCCCCCCGTCGCCAATGCCAATCAGATTCTGTTGGTCTTTGCTCTATCAGAACCAGTACTGGACCCCTACCAACTCAGTCGATTTTTGGTCAAAGCAGAATCTACTGAACTAGAAGTTTTGCTCTGTCTCAGCAAGCAGGATTTGGTGACGGCTGAGGTGCAAGCCCAATGGTGCGATCGCTTACAAAGTTGGGGCTATGAGCCGATTCTGATTAGCCTTTACCCAGGCGTGGGCTTGACGACTTTGAGCAATTCTCTACAACCCACAGGCGGGTACGCCGCGCTGCACGAACGCCTCAAACAAAAACTTACTGTGATTTCTGGCCCTTCGGGGGTAGGCAAATCTAGTCTAATTAACAAAATAGTTCCCAGTGTAGACTTGCGCGTGGGTTCAGTTTCCGGCAAGTTAGGTCGAGGTCGTCACACCACTCGGCACGTAGAGCTATTTGAGCTGCCAACAGGCGGACTACTGGCCGACACCCCCGGCTTCAACCAGCCAACCCTGGACTGCTCACCGGAATTCTTAGCCTACTGTTTTCCAGAAGTCTTTCAGCGCCTAGCAGTAGCTAGCTGTCAATTCAGCAACTGCCTGCACAGAGACGAACCAAATTGCGTTGTTCGGGGAGACTGGGAGCGCTACGAGCACTACCTAGACTTTTTAGATGAAGTGATTGTTCAACAAGAACACGTGAATCAGCTCAGCAATCCAGAATCTTCCACTAAGCTAAAAACCAAAGGCAAAGGCCAACCCCAGTACGAACCGAAGCTAGAAACCAAAAAATACCGTCGCCCTTCCCGCCATACCCAACAGCAAGCTTTGAAGGAGCTTTACAAAAACACTAAAGACTTACAATCTGAGAACAATTTAGTGAATTAGCTGGACTCTAGCTAACTGATCATAAACCTGTTGAATTCGATCTTCGTCGAGTGCATTGGGTTGTTATGCCACACCTAGCCAATGAAACCAGTGAAGTGTGGTTCTCCGTTGCTAGCGTCTGGGAAATGGGCATCAAAGTTGCGGTCGGAAAGTTGCCGCTGCCGGAATCAATAGACAGCTACAGTTCTAGCCGCGTGGTGCAGTTGGGAGCGCGATCGCCAGAGATTTCAGTAACTCATGCTTTAGGAGCGGCTGCGTTGCCCTTGCATCACCGAGATCCTTTTGACAGAATGCTGATCGCACAGGTTCAGGCAGAGAACCTGACGCTTGTGAGGGCTGATGCAATGTTCAGGCAATACAACGATTTTTCCATCCTTTGGGCAGCCAATTCGTGAGCGTTGGTTTCAACCGGAGCGCGATCGCTCTAACCCTCTGGACATCAGACTTCATCCACCGTCTCTAAAATCTGATGATACAAGGCTGAGGATACTCTGAATTCTGACGTAGCAATCAGGGCATCTATTAGCGGCTTGACAGCAGCAATCAATTCTTTGCGTTTAGCTTCAACTAAAATACCCAGCAGACCAGTAATCTTTAGCCCCAAGCGATCAGCTTCTGCTCTACCACGACGCTCATCAATTAGCAGCAAATCAGCATTAAGTTCTACAGCAAGGGCAATCGCTTCAGACTCTCCGGGGTCTAACCTCACCTTGCCCTGAAGATGTTCAATAACCTCACGATCAACTACCTGCCTGACTTCGAGCCAAGGAGCATCTTGAACTTCAAGAGTTCCTGGAACAGGGGGATCGATATCTGCAAGTTCACGATACACCGCTTCGGGAATGGTGACTTGATTGTAGAGTTGGGGTAGAAGGTGGAAGTGTTGAACTGCTGTTAAATTTGTGATCACCGATGTATCGCTGACAACGATCACAACCGTCCTAATTCCCGCAGGTTTTTCAAATCCAGTTCAAAGTCTTCAACATCATAAGAGTAGAGTGGGATGTTGCGCTGCTTCAGGAATTGGCGAAAGGCGTTGGGTGGCATATCCGCCAGTTGACTAGCATATCCCAGCGTTAAGCGACCTATTTGGAACAGATGTAATGCAATTTCTTGGCGAAACTCGCTTGAGGTAAGCTGAGATGCTTGCAGAATTTCGTCTGGGATTACAACGCTCATAGCAGGGCTACCCCACCAACCATATCTTCAGGGTAGCCCAAGAAATCTCAATCGCAGGCCGCAGCTTTGAGTTCGAGAGGTCAGAAAACGGGAAAGGCACAAGAACTACCGCACCTGCTGTAGGTGTGACCACGCCTCGTCCTCCTCTGCCCTCAGCCAATCTTCCACAAGTGATCGCTCGCTCAACAGAGCTGCTTCGGAAACAGCTACGGCGGGATCTTCCTCAAGAATGGTGACTAGCGCACGTCTCGACCCAGGAAGCTTAACTTCCTCGATCATATGAACATTTCCATTTTGGTCAATAATAGCTTCTAGGGTTTGAATCATAAACATTCCTCCGTTATGATTCTCTAAAGAATCCTAGAAAAGGGCAGGCGCCTAACGATTGCGTTCAGCGGCGGCAAACAATATCTGTATCACCACCAATGGCTTCCGACAGTCTGCTGCATAAGGTTTGTTGGGCTGCGCTATGGTTGGTTGTTGTTAGGATTCTCAATGACTAAACCCTCATTTGAGGCTGCTACATTCAACTCGTCATCTGCGGATACAAAGATTACAGGAGGTAAGCTGTTGACTATGCAAAGCACGTTGACCGCCCAACTTGCCGCTAACTGAATAGCATCATAGCCTCGTAATCCATACGTTTCAGCCAATGTCATTCCAGAACTGATGATGCTCTCCGTGATTTCAATGATTTGGTAATCTGTTTGCAAATCGCTCCTAAATTGGCTACGCACTGCTGTTGCATCGGTAGCACTGATATTTCCACCACGCGCCCGTTGTGTAATTGCAGCAACGATTTCAACACCTGTAACTGCTGCAACGAAGACTTCATGATTCAATGCAGGATCAAATAACCCTAAAACCCATTCTGAACCGATCTCACTGATATATCGCTTTACCAAAGCACTACTATCTAAAAAGTAGACCGCCATCTAGCGGCGTTCCTCAATAATTGTCTCAGAAATAGGCTGACCCTTTAATTGGACGAGTTGCTGCTTTATTAATCTTTTATAGCGGGGTACCCTTTGGGTCGTCTTAATCTGCCGCACTAATCCAGAAGCGACTAATGCTTGATGGAGCTCGTTTAGCTGCCTCTTCCTGATTTGTAAGGTAATCTTGAACAGCTTGATGGAGCTGTTGCAACTCTGCTAGTTCAAGAGACTGAAGTTGGTCAAGTATTTGATTAAGAATTGCCTGGGGCACCAATGCTCACCTAGGACTAAGATTAATTTGTTGTCTATTCTACAAAGCCCAGCACTGAAGATCCACAGATCGCCTGCGAGTGCCGTCCTCACCAAGAGACTATGCAGCCCAACGGCTCTAGTCAGCGGCTGCCAACAACTTTGAACTCAGTACGAGCAGCTTTCGTCCGTCCAATGGATTGGGGTTGTTAACTGGTGCCTTCCGGACTATAAATTAGAACTTTTAGCTGTGCTACCATACCTCACGCTTCGTCACAATCCGAACAGAACTACCGACTTACCCTCGTCAGCTTGTGATAGATATCTAAACACAAGTGGAGGCTATGGTCTCACTTTTAGCGCCTCTTCGTCGCAGGAAACTACCTCTAGCTCAAATGGTTGTATACGCTCGTTTTCCACGTTGATTCTGACCCAGTTCTGTCCTTCGGCAACCCAACGACCGGAGGATTGTTCGGAGCCGTCAGCGTAGCCAATTCCATAGTAAACCAGCTCACCATCTTCCATAAACTCAAATCCTATTCTCCCTCTTGATGGTGGAAAGTTGTAGTCCACAGGACGATAAACTGCTACTTCTTGGGTGTCCTCCTCGTGGGAATGTGTCCAGTGCCGTAATATACACTTCCTCAGTTCTTGCATCTTCTTATGCTCTCTAGTTCCAGCAGAACTATTAACTTCTGAAGTTGTTATCAACTCTGACGATAACTCACCAGATTCTATTGCGACAGGGACAGGAGCGACAGTGGAAGAATTCACCACTCTGGACAAGATAGATATATCTCTCAGACTACAGCCCATAAATAAGCAGACACAACAAAGAACGAACATATTCTTCAGCCAATAGAGCATTAGAAAACTTTTCTTTTGTGGCGACTATACTTGTGACAATCCACAGCTTATCGGACTAAGACATGATGGCATTTGTAGCTGCATCAGCCCTCTGGTTGATGCAGCTACAATAACGTTTCTCTATTGTTTCTCCAAAATCCAGATTGTACCTGTAGCAGGTCGATAAAGAGCAAGATGGTCTAGCTTTCCGCTGCCATCATAGTCGAAGGCAAATGCTCGGTCTGCTGGGGATTTTAGGTCAAAGCCACCAATCCCACTGCCAGGATCGCCCTGTGCGTAAACTGGAGTAAAACTCCCACCTGAGTTTTTCAAAATCCAGATTGTACCTGTACCAGGTCGATAAAGAGCAAGATGGTCTAGCTTTCCGCTGCCATCATAGTCGAAGGCAAATGCCCGGTCTGCTGGGGATTTTAGGTCAAAGCCACCAATCCCACTGCCAGGATCGCCTTGCGCGTAAACTGGCGCGAACCCTGGGGCAATTAATAACCTTGGTCCGTCAAGCGTAGCTTGCATCCTCGCCACTTGTCCGGCTGTGAACATGAACATACAGGCATCATTCGTATAGTCCATGTAATTCATGAACATATCGCCGTTGGGACCATTGTTGCAAGTAACGCTTGGAAATGTGGGGCAACGGTCGTTTGGTCCTCCTGCGTTTGGGGTATCGGCGACCTCATCAGAACCATTACACCCCGTCCCGTCATCACCCCAGATGTGAAAGAGGTTTAGCCAGTGACCAATCTCATGGGTAGCTGTTCTGCCTCTATCATACGGCGCAGTCACCGTCCCAGTCGTACCAAACGCGCTATGTAAGATGACTACACCGTCGGTAGCAGCAGGACCGCCTGGAAACTGAGCATATCCGAGTAGAGGACCTTGCGGATCGGGGATTAGGGGAGAAATCCAGATGTTGAGATATCTATCAGTAGGCCAAGGATCAACTCCACCTGTCACTGCCGATTTGATCGGATTTCCAGCTCGGGGGAACGATATTACCGTCGTCTGTGTGCGTGTAATTCCGTTTGTAGGGTTGCCGGTAGGGTCCGTCGTCGCTAGAAAAAACTCGATTCTCGCATCGGCTGCAACAGACTGCCAGACATCTGGTACTTGTACGATGTCAGCATTTGTCATCCGGAAGTCTTGATTCAGAACATCTATCTGACTCTGAATTTGAGCATCAGATATGTTCTGTACAGGGGTGTTCCAAACTACATGAACAACGACAGGAATACGGGTGATACCGACTCGGGCACTGCTACGCTCATCAAGCTCGTATGCTCTGGCTATGTTTTCGATCTTCGAGCGTGCAGCAACATACACTGGGTTTTCATTTAGGAGCCTATGGTGCTCTTCGTGTGCGCCACAGTTGCGCCGAGTTGGTTGTGAATACGTCATAATCGGGTTCCGTTTTTTTATTGTGTAAGGACTACTAATGCCTACGGATAAAGTGGTTACAATTTCATGTGAATGCAGCAGTTTAAGAGAACTTGCAATTCAGTGAACCAATATGAACATTCTTTGTAGTCCACTCACATCCGAAAGAGGAGGGAAAGTGAGTGTAAGACAAGACTTTTATGCGAAGACAGCTAACCATTTATTAGACAGACTTTGTCTATCTACCCTAATCTGGGTGATTAGGCTGAAATTGTCTGTCTAGCATTCTGAATCAGGGTGATTAGACTGAAACTTTGCAGTTTATCTACCCTAAGTGGGGGATTAGACTGCGGCTTGTCAGTATATTACTCCTCTCAGAGGGATTGAACTACAAAGTTCCGTGGCTTTTCTCATGAGATCCGGGAGCGTTTTGGGAACCACCTGATAATGCTGGCTTTTTATCCCTGACGATGAAAGCTTGCTCCAAGAAGCTGCTCGGTTCTCCTGGGTCGACGCTAGGCGAACAAGTTCGTGAAGCCATTTACCTCAAGCATTACTCCTATCGCACTGAAGAAAGCTACATCTGTCGCTATGTCATCTTTGACAACAAGCAGCATCCCAAAGCGTGGGCACAAGACTTTACCCAGAAGAGAGGCAATTGATCAAGTTGGTGCACTCTACGCTATTACTGACAGTAATGAACTGACTCACAACACCAATGCAATGAGCTGCGTTGGCAATGTAACAGCCTGCATTACAAATGCGACCCGCTACATTGGCATTTTTGCTACTTACCTTGCAATGGTTACCCCCTACAGTACAAATGCGACTTGCTGCATTAGTATCGCAACAGGTCAAATTAGTAATTGAAGGGTTAGATGATTTGTTGCAAGGGGCACGCCAAAGACAACGCTGTCCGTTTTCGTGGGTTACCTATCTAGTAGAACTTTTCGGGTCAAGAGTATCGTGGCGATCGCTCCAGTTCAGGTATCCCAAGAACTTATCGCAAGTCATAGTTTGGGTGAGGCTTCAACAACTCTAGTCACCCTTCGTAATTATCTCAACCTAGGAAAAGGTCCTGTCCTAAA
The DNA here is from genome assembly GCA_041748155.1 of Thermosynechococcaceae cyanobacterium. GTDB lineage: Bacteria > Cyanobacteriota > Cyanobacteriia > Thermosynechococcales > Thermosynechococcaceae > JBGTDT01. Next base: position 55,605 of record JBGTDT010000069.1, read on the forward strand.
ATTAATTCATTGTACGTTTACGGGGTAAGAGCATCCCTAATGCAACCACTCAACTAGCAAACTATGCAGACTACTCTTCCTGCCAATGGTCTAAACCTTCACGTTGAAACGTTTGGCGATCCCAAGCATCCCGCCGTTCTCTTGATTATGGGGCTGGCCTCCTCCTGCCTCAATTGGTTTCCCTACTTCTATGAACCTATTGTCCAGCAAGGCTACTACGTCATCCGCTTCGACAATCGAGACATCGGCCAGTCAAGCTGGATTGAGCCTTCAGATTGGCAGACAAATCCCTATACTCTCGAAGACATGGCCCAAGATAGCATTGGTCTGCTAGAGGCTCTCGATATCTCCCAAGCGCACATCCTCGGAGTCTCAATGGGCGGTATGATCGCCCAGCGCATTGCCATCAGCTACCCTCAATATGTCCTGTCGCTCACCTCAATGCTTTCTGCCGCAGACTCGGCTGCCCTTAGCTTTGCATCCATAGATCTGCCTGCTTGGGATGGGTCACAACTGCCTCCTTTAGCGATTCAGCTTCAGTCCTGGGCCAGCCTCAGCGGCGGTGGCTATCCATTCGACACACAGCGATACAGCGACCTATACCACGAAGCCTTTGAAGTCCGTCGCGGCTACAACCCCTACTGTTTGGAACACCATCTCACTGCCATGCACCGATCTGGCTCCAGACTGAAAGAACTCCGACTTATTCAAGCCCCCACCCTTGTTGTGCATGGCAGAGAAGACCCCCTTATCCCTGAATCCCATGCTGCAACCTACGCCCAAGAAATTCCAGACGCTACCTATCTTCATCTGGCTAAAGTAGGTCACGAAATACCAGCAGGAGTTAGCAAGACGGTTCACACAGCCCTCTTCGCTTTATTCAAGACGTAGCCCCGCTTAGTTTCTGATCTCCAGGAGAATACATTAATGGCCTCATCCCCTTCAAGCACCAGTGCGACAACCGATGAAACCCCGGCTATCTGCCAAAGCTTCCAGGCGTATGCCAAGGCATTCGAAACCCTCAAACCAAGGCAGGTGTTAAAGTTTTACGACTATCCAGCGATGCTGATGAAGACAGGCACAAAGCCCAGAAGCTTCGGTAACCCGATCGCCGGATTGATTATTTTTTTCCTATTGATGCAAGATTTACGCAAACAGCAGTATCAACGTAGCCAGATGACCCAACTCAAGGTCACACAACTCAGTGCTGATCTAGCCCTAGTCAGTGGTCAAGCCAGCCGGATCAACCTTGCAGGCGAAGTGTTTGAAAGCTTTGGATTTACCTACACCATGCGTAAAACCCACAAGGGCTGGAAAATTATTGTTGGCACTATTCACAATATCGAGACCATCTTAAGGAATTGTGAGACAGCAGAAGTCAGTGGCAGTTCCTAACGTTAGACAAGATTTGATCTGCTTCAGATCCAACAGGCAGATCCAACAGGCGACCGTGACTGAGAGACGAGTAAGGTGCAATTGCAAGTCTGGGAAACTTGGAAGCTATAGATGCTGCGATCGCAGTTATTGCCGTCTAACACCAGGCTTTCTCTGCCTAGCTAATCGCTTGCCTGGGAAAGACCAATTTGTGCAACAAGAACTACATCGTGTCCAGCATCAATCAAAAACCTTGCTGTTACGGCATACACATCTTGATCGAGCAGAAATTTCATGGATCAAGCTGGCGCAAGACGAATGTCTTCAGCGGCTACAAGGGCAATGGCGTACTGTATGCAAGCACGAATATCTTCAACTTGAAGGTCAGGATAGTAATCTCCGATAATCTCCTCAAAAGAAAGCCCTTCATCGAGCAATTCGAGAACGCTCTGCACGGTAATACGTGTATCTGCTAGGCAAGGCTTACCAAAGTGAATTTGAGGGCTGACCGAGATTCTGTCCATATTCGCCACGGAGCCGTGTGTTTCCCTAATTTTAGGGGTAGGAGCAGGTGGATGGGTAACCACCTTACTTGTTAGGTAATACACCAAAGGTACCGTTAATTAGGTAAGACACGGGTAGGGTGTCGCACCTCGCAGTAACACTGGCAGCGGCGATCGCAGGATTGCCGAGCAATGGCCTGACATTCGGAAGTACAATGACTCTGCACGACTGGTAGAACGATTCTTAGCCAGAAGCACCGGAGTAGTACCAGCATGAGCCTGAGGCAAAAAGCCGTTAAAGGCATCGTCTGGACCGCAACCCAAAATTGGGGTGGGCAGGCGATTTCCTTTGTTGTCTTCTCGGTCCTGGCTCGTTTACTCGGACCGGAAGCCTTTGGCCTGGTTGCCCTAGCCAGTGTCTTCATCGCCTTCCTGCAAGTCTTTCTAGACCAAGGATTTACCCAGGCCCTGATCCAACGCCAGGAACTAGACCCGGAACACCTAGATACTGCCTTCTGGACAAATCTCGCGATCGGTATGCTGCTGACAGGGTTGGGGGTTGCTGCCGCTAGTTTAGTTGCGGATTGGTTCAAGCAGCCACAACTGACGCCGGTCGTCCGGTGGTTGTCTCTTAGCTTCTTGATTGGTTCGCTGCGGGGTGTGCAGCAGGCCCTCTTCAGTCGGCGGTTTGCCTTTAAGGCACTCGCTGTCCGCTCCCTAGTCGCAGTTTTAGTCGGTGGCGTTGTTGGCCTGAGTATGGCGTTCTTGGGCTTTGGGGTCTGGAGCCTGGTCGCTCAGCAGTTGGCCAATGCTTTTGCTGGAGTTTTAGTCCTCTGGTGGGCGAGTGACTGGCGACCGGGACTGAAGATTTCTGTCAAGCATTTCCGGGACCTGTTTAACTTTGGGATCAATATCGTCGGGTTCAACCTGCTTGACTTCTTTAACCGCCGGGCTGACAACTTTTTGGTCGGCTACTTTCTGGGTCCGGTTGCCCTGGGATACTACACCGTCGCCTACCGAGTGCTGTTGGTGATGATCCAGCTACTGACAAGTACCATAAACCAGGTGGCGCTACCGACCTTTTCCCGCCTCCAGAAAGAGCCAGGGCGGCTGAGACAGGCGTTCTTTACCGCTACGCAGTTAACCAGCTTGATCTCTTTCCCGACCTTCTTGGGTATGGCAGTGCTGGCTCCAGAGCTAGTAGTAGTCTTATTTGGAACCCAGTGGATACCCAGCATTCCCGTGATGCAGGTGCTGGCGTTTATCGGTATTCTCCAGTCGGTTTACTACTTCAATGGCTCTGTCATCTTGGCAATGGGCAAGCCAGGCTGGAGGGTGTGGCTTAACTGCTTGAACGCCGTGACCAATGTTGTTGCTTTTGCAGTGGCAGTTCGCTGGGGAATTGTGGCTGTTGCAGCAGCGTACGTTCTGCGGGGATACCTATTCTCCCCCATTTCCATTTTGATGATCCGCAGGCTGATCCAGATTGAGCTAACTGTTTACCTGCGCCAGTATGCTGCTCCTCTGTTGGGCTCACTAGCAATGGTTGCTACCATTTTTGTCGCTAAATATTTCCTCAAGGACTTCATGGGTCTAGGGCTATTGTTGGCAATTTGCATCGCGATCGGTGCAGTGGTCTACGGAGTAACGCTCTGGTTGACTGCTCCGGCACTGCTTCGGCAAGTGCTTGATCTAGTTCGCTCGGCTGTGTCAGGTAGGAAAGCTAAGTAGGTGTAGGTAAGATTCAACTGGCTCTGAGCAGGCAGTCGAGCTAGAATCTGATCTGCAAATGACCCTGCGATCGCTCCTCGAGGGAAAGTGCAACTAATCGCTTGTTTTGTCCCACCTAGGTTTAACTAAAAGAGCGGAAGGACAGAAATGAAAGTAGGGATTTTAACTTACCACCACACAACAAATTACGGAGCAACGCTCCAAGCGTACGCGCTATGGAAAGTCATTAAAAGCCAGGGCTATGATGTTGAACTTGTTGACTATCGCCCCTACAAAGCAATTCGCTACTACACAAGAGAGCTGATACCAGTCAATAGGTCGCTCCGCTTCAATCGCCGCGCCTTAGCTAACTTACTAAAGGCTTGGAAGATGAGAAGATTTTTACTCTCTAAACTACAACTGAGCTCAAAAAAATCCTATTCAAGAGCTGGCTTAAAGCAGTTTCATCAGCAGTACAACGTGTTGATCTGCGGCAGTGACCAGATATGGTGTATTAGTGCCCTCCGAGGCTTTGATCCTTCATATTTTCTAGACTTTGCCAGTAATCAAACTACTCGTAAGATAAGCTATGCAGCTAGTTTTGGTGACACAGAAACCTTGGGAGGGAACAGAGAAAAAATATGTAAACTGATTGCTCATTTTGCGGCTATCTCAGTTCGCGACTCCCACAGCTCACAACTAGTTCATCAAGAATGCGGAAGACAGGCGGTGAGACTACTTGATCCCACTTTTCTAATTGAGTATGACAAGATGGCACTGGCTCCGAAGGTCAAAAAAGAGTATCTCTTAATTTACAGACAAGGTCGCCTGACCCTGGAGGAAGAAAGTTTTGTAAGACTGGTCGCTAAAACCAAAAGCTTAGCTATAGTTTCTATTGGAAATTACAGTAAGGTAGCTCACAAAAACTTAATATCTGTCAGTCCAGGGGAATGGATTGGTTTCTTCAAAGAGGCTTCATATGTTATTACAAATACTTATCATGGGACTATATTTTCAATTATTTTCCGGAAGTTATTTACAACATTTGTTACAATAAACAAGTCAAACAAAGTAATGGACTTGTTGAACCACCTAAGATTAGAAAACCGTGCTTTTATACGTGGAGCACAACTCGAACCTGTACATGATGAGCTTTTTTATATTAATTACGCTTCAGCTCATAAAGTTTTAGAGGCAGAAATTTTAAGGTCGAAGACTTATTTGCTAGAAATGCTTGATCGCAAGTAGGAATGTTTTAAGTTTTTACTCTGTGTCATAGAATTATAGAATTTAAGGCTAACAGCCTAGGCGCTTTGGCCGCTGCATAAGTAATTCAGGTTAAAGATTTTGCTAGAGAAAAGCAATTTTATGAATTTAGTATGGCAACAATTGACCCTGGCCTACCTGCCAGTACATCAATGGCGGCAGTCTAGCTATTTGGGTCGCTGGGTGGGGTTACTCCAGCGCTGGCGGCGCGAGAGCTGGCTTTTGCAGTGGAGTAATCAAATCAGCGCAGTCCTCTTAAGTGTCCTATTCATCCTGGCCCCTTTTGTCCCTAATCCTTTAACCGGGCTTTTGTTGATCAGTTGCGCTGGGTTTTGGGCGCTGCTGACCCTATCCGATGACACCCAAGGTGGGGCTAGCCTCACCCCAATTCATTTACTGGTACTTCTCTACTGGGGAATTTCTACCGTTGCCACAGCGCTGTCTCCGGTCAAATCAGCCGCTTTAATCGGCTGGGGAAAGTTGACCCTGTACTTGGTAATATTCGCGTTCTTGGCCCGGGTTGTCCGATCGCCACGCTGGCGCTCCTGGCTGATCACGGTCTACCTGCATGTGGCCCTAGTCGTGAGTATCTATGGTCTCCGGCAGCGGATCTTTGGTGCAGAGGCCCTGGCTACCTGGGTTGATCCAGAGTCTGCCTCCGCTGAAGTGACGCGCGTCTATAGCTATTTGGGAAATCCTAACTTGTTAGCGGGGTATCTATTACCTGCGATCGCCCTGAGCGTTGCAGCGATTTTCGCTTGGCGAGGCTGGCTACCTAAGACCTTGGCCCTGATCATGACCCTAGTGAACTTAGCCTGCTTGTACTACACCGGCAGTCGCGGTGGCTGGATCGGCTTTGTCGCCTTGGCTTTTGTTCTCTTAGTGTTGCTAGTCCACTGGGGAAGTAACTTCCTGCCGCATTTTTGGCGGATCTGGGCTCTGCCCACAGCGCTGGGGGGGTTAGCCGGGCTGCTGATCGTCGCAATTCTGCTGGATGAGTCCCTCCGCGATCGCCTCATGAGTATCTTTGCCGACCGTGAGGACAGTAGCAATAACTTCCGGCTGAATGTCTGGGCTGCCGTGCTAGAGATGATTCGCGATCGCCCCGTGCTGGGAATTGGACCGGGGAACAACGCCTTTAACCGGATTTATCCCCTCTACCAACGGCCTCAGTACACGGCCCTGAGTGCCTACTCGATTTTTCTAGAGATTTTGGTGGAAACAGGCTTTGTTGGCTTGGGCTGCTTCCTCTGGCTACTGCTGGTGACGTTACAGCTCGGTTGGAGCCGGGTACAGCGCCTGCGGGCGATCCAAAGCCGGGAAATCTTTTGGTTGATCGCTGCGATCGCGACCTTCTGTGGCACCCTGGCCCACGGCGTTGTAGATACAATTTGGTATCGACCGGAAATCAACATGCTCTGGTGGTTCACGGTTGCTTTGATTGCCAGTTACTACCAACCACCGCAAGCGGCTAAAGCTCAACCGGAATAACGACCTTTCATGGCCCGCTCCATTTCTCGCTTGTCCTGACGCTGTTTAAGATCCTCACGCTTGTCGTAGAGTTTCTTACCTCGTGCTAGGGCCAAAGTGACCTTAACCCAACCGTCTTTAAGATACATTTTCAAGGGAACTAAGGTGAGACCCTTCTGCTCAACCTGACCAATCAACTTACGAATTTCCTGGCGATGCAGCAGGAGTTTACGCGTCCGCCGGGGGTCGTGGTTAAAGACTTGGCTGGCAGTTTGGTGAGGTGAGATATGGACATTCATCAGTAAAACTTCACCGTTACGAACGCGGGCAAACCCATCTCGCAAGTTGGCTTTACCGGCACGCAGGGATTTGACCTCTGTCCCCAGCAATTCAATGCCAGCTTCGTATGTCTCTAGAATCTCGAAGAGATAACGGGCCTGCCGGTTATCGCTAACAATTTTGTAACTTTCGCTCATATCTCAACTCTACTACCCTGTACTGATTGGCTACCCAGGTGCTAGCAATCTTTTAATTGTGCATCCCAATCCCGTTACTACTCACGAAAACCTTGTATCTCTCTGCGCTGAGATCCAACCCCAATCAAGGTTCATACTACTGTTTAATCCTCCCAGAAGACTCTTTAGCACCAGAAGGCGAGATACCAGGCTTACAACCTAAAGCAGCGATCGCGTTCTCAAGGTTCCTGGTTCTGCACCTGGGCAATCCAGTTTTCAGCCAGGCGCTTCAACCTTTGAAATAAGATTTTCTAATCTAGAACTTGACAGTTGAACCTCTGAGGGCAAAGTCTATAAGAAAAACTTAGAGTTTTAAGGTTTTAAACTAAAATTTCCTAATATAAAGCCTGAACCTTGAACTTGTAAGGCTGAAAATTTAAGTCCAAAGGGGCAATGACGAGGATTTTTTATAAGATTTTCTAATTTAAAACCTTAGTGTTGTACCTTCATTCTGGAAGCGTTGCCAAGCAAGGGTGAATGATCAAGATAAAAAGGACAAAACTTATGCACTAGCCCTCTTTATTCCATAGATCAGGTAGGTTGTCGTGGGGCCAGGTGAGCTGGCGATCGCTCTAGTCAGGTACAGGTATGCTTTAGGATCTAATAAACTGCTGTTACTGTTATTTGCTTTAAGAGGTCATGCCGTGAGATTAGCTGTGATTAAATTCTCCTCCGAAGACTGTGGAGTTTGTCATAAGATGTCTTTTTACGATCGCAAGGTAGCAGAAGAGCTGAGCTTAGAATTTGTCGATGTCAAGATGCAGGATACGGCTACTTACAAAAAGTATCGCAAGGTTTTACTCACACAGTACCCTGACAAATCTCAAATGGGCTGGCCCACCTATTTAGTCTGTCATTCTCCTGAAACCGAGTTTCAGATCCTTGGCGAAGTCAAAGGGGGTCACCCCAAAGGAGAGTTTAGAATCAGACTCCAGAGTATTGTAAATCAAGACTAAAGCGTTGGGTTCTCTAGTCACCCTACCCTAGGGTTTCGCTATCTAAACTCTCAAGCTGGATGTTTGTTTAAAAGCTAAGTAGCTCGACTTAGTTAAACCCAAAATGTACAAACTATGAAAGCCACTCTACACAACGACTTCTGTTGATTAGTATCTTGAGTTTGTTTAGGTGTACCTACTTATCTCCATATTTAACGCAACTAAACCTGTTAAATTCTTGAGGCAGCCAGTTACTACTCAATAGAAACCATGCAAGCGGTAACAGCGAAGAAGTCTGCGGTTCGAAAACCTCCTCGAAGAGGGCTGTGGTTCGAAAGGTTTTTAGCTGCGGTTGTACTGGTAGACTTCGGGTTAGTCCTATTTGATTTGACCTATATTTCTTTCCGAAACTTCTACCTGCGGGAACTACCGGCTGTCACCTCGCTTTACGACCCGCTTAAAGGGATTGAACCGCACCGAGATACTCAGCACTATCTGAATAGCGTCAATCAACTAGAGCGCCAGTTGGCTCAATCAGGACTACGGGGAGCGCAGATAGAGCCTTTGCTGGCGGATCTACGCGACCAAAGTATCGCGATGGTAGACGAAGACCCCTTCCGAGTCGCCAATAAGTCCGGTACTTTAGAGAAAATCAAAAACCGGATGCGGAGCCACCTTGGCAGTGAATCATCTAAGCAGGCTTTTAGAACGTTTTGGAGTCAAGCCCACTTAACTCAGGGGGGCTGGCTTCAGGAACTGGGCTTCTTCAACCGCGAGATTCGGCCTCTAATTGAAACAAACTACTTCCGGCCAATTGGGGAAACTGGCGATTTTGTTGATCGCTTCTGGCAAATTGACTTGGTTTTTATCGGCTTCTTTGGCATTGAGTTTCTAGCGCGTACCTTCTATCTCAGTCGTCGTTACCGGGGCACTAGCTGGACCGATACAATGCTGTGGCGCTGGTACGATGTTTTCCTGCTGCTGCCGTTTTGGCGCTGGCTGCGGGTGATTCCCCTAACAATTCGGCTGAACCAAGTGGGTTGGCTGGACCTAAGTCGGGTTCAAGCTCAGATCAGTCATGGTGTCGCTGCCCACCAAGCCGCCGAAGTCACCGACCTAGTATTTGTCGGCATTATTAATCAGATCAAAAGTTCGATTCGCAAGGGTGAAATAGCCCACGCCTTTTCGCAGTCGCGACGTTACATCGAAATTAATAATGTCAACGAAGTGGAGGCGATCGCCACGCGTCTGATCCGGCTAATTGTCTACAAGGTTCTCCCCAAAGTTAAGCCCGATATCGAAGCACTGCTGCGCCATAACCTTGAAGTTGCCTTCAGCCAGTCTCCGCTCTACCGAAACTTTCAGCAGATTCCTGCCACCAGTCATTTTTCCACGCAGATGACAGAGCAACTCGCTGGTCAATTGTACCAGGCGCTCTACAATGCCCTGACTACAGGGATGGAAGATGCTAAAGGCGGAGAAATTCTCAGCCATTTGACGCAGAACTTTAGCGCCGCCCTCAGCACTGAGCTGCGAGAGCAGGAAAATCTCTCCGAAATTCAGATGCTTTTGTTAGATCTACTGGAAGAAGTCAAACTCACCTACTTACAACACCCGACCGAAGAAGATCTGGACCAAACCCTAGCGGAGGTCGCGCAAGTGCGCCAGACTGCCAGTAATGCTTCATTCCTCCAGAAGCCTCCCGGCAGCAGGCAGTTCCCGCCTGGAAAATCCATGCGCTAGACTAAAGCGAGGGTGGTCAATCTCAGGTTGTTCACCAAATTTCATGAGAGATGGTATTTCATGAAAAGTGGGTTCCCTACCCACTTTTTTTGTTGAAGTTATCTGGACCGTATGGCTCACGCTTTAATTCCACAAATTATCGAGCTAGCTGCACCGACTGCCGAACATCTAGGTCTGGAGGTAACCGGGGCAGTTTTACACACGAATCAAAGTCCACCTGTCCTGCGAGTCGATATTCGTAACCTCCAGAGAGAAACTAGCTTGGATGACTGTGAGCGCATGAGTCGTGCCTTTGAAGCCGCTCTAGATGCCACAGGCGTGATTCCAGATGCCTACGTCTTAGAGATTTCCAGTCCGGGTATTTCTCGCTTTCTATCTACTGATCTGGAATTTCGCTCCTTTAAAGGATTTACTTTGACCGTTCGGACCTGTGAACCCTACCACGGTTACAAAGAATGGTCTGGACAATTGATTCAACGGGATGAAACCTCGGTTTATCTCAATCAAAAAGGGCGAAAGATTGTAATTCCGCGATCGTTAGTTACCCAAGTTCAACTAGATGAACCACACTAATTCCTCAACTAGAAATTTATCGTAGACCTGCATGCAATCCCTAGCGCCATCAATAGTGGAGATTCCTGAGTGTTAGGGAAGTCCTAAATTGTTCCACAACGACGGAGATATGCCTTATGTCAATGGTTCGCCTTCCCAGTTTGATTGAAATGATCAACGTAATTAGCCGAGAACGTAACCTACCCAAGCATGCGGTCCAGGCAGCCCTTAAAGAAGCCCTCCTGAAAGGCTACGAGCGCTACCGCCGCACTCAGCGCTTAGATAGCTTTCACTTCGATGAAGACTACTTCAACAATTTCGATGTTGACCTCGATCTTGAAGAAGAAGGATTCCGAGTTTTAGCGACCAAGTCCATCGTTGGTGATGTCGACAATCCAGACCACCAAATTGCTTTGAGTGAAGTTCAAGAAGTAGCAGTAGAGGCTCAGCTTGGTGACACGGTAATTCTAGATGTAACACCGGAGCAAAGTGAGTTTGGTCGTATGGCGGCAATTCAGACCAAGCAGGTACTAGCTCAAAAACTACGAGACCAGCAGCGAAAGCTAGTCCAAGAAGAATTCCAAGACCTGGAAGGGACCGTTTTACAAGCTCGAGTTCTTCGATTTGAGCGCCGCTCAGTCATCATGGCAGTAACCAGTAGTTTTGGTCAGCCAGAAGTGGAGGCAGAACTGTCTAAACGGGAGCAGTTGCCAAACGATAACTATCGAGCTAATGCAACCTTCAAGGTATATCTGAAGCGCATTGCCGAAGGTCCCTATCGCGGTCCCCAACTACAGGTTTCTCGGGCCGATGCCGGACTGGTTGTCTATCTATTTGCCAATGAAGTACCTGAGATCGAAGATGAGGTTGTGCGAATTGTGGCCGTTGCCCGGGAAGCCAATCCCCCTTCCCGTCTAGTAGGCCCCCGGACCAAGATTGCAGTTGATACCCTAGAGCGAGATGTTGACCCGGTCGGTGCCTGTATTGGGGCACGGGGATCGCGAATTCAAGCCGTCGTCAACGAGTTGCGGGGAGAAAAAATTGATGTAATTCGCTGGTCTCCTGATCCGGCAACCTATATCGCAAATGCCTTGAGCCCAGCTCGAGTTGATGAAGCGCGTTTAGTCTACCCAGAGGAGCGCCAAACCCATGTTTTAGTCGCCGAGGATCAACTGAGTCTAGCGATTGGTAAGGAGGGGCAAAATGTTCGCTTAGCAGCCCGACTGACGGGTTGGAAGATTGATATCAAAGACACTGCCAAATACGACTACGAGGCAGAAAATCGCAAGATTGAGGAAGCAGCAGCACAGCGCTATGCCCAGGATGTCGAGGACAGTGATGCAGAGTATAATGAAGATCCAGAAGCGGGTGATAAGCGTGAGGACACACCGTTCGCCAACCTTACTCAAACCGCTGAGATATCAGAATCTAGTCCAACTTAAATTGGTTCGTTGACTTACCTCGCTGAGAGAAATAACAAATTATGAAGCCCAGCTACCGATGCTGTGTTGGTTGCCGAGAATTGGGACCTAAACAGTCATTTTGGCGTGTTGTCAGAGCTAGTCAGTTGGGCAAAATTCAATTAGATCAAGGAGAAGGGCGGTCTGCTTACCTCTGTCCTCGGGTGGGTTGCCTAGAAGTTGCCTCCAAGAAAAACAAACTGGGGCGAGCATTAAAAGCGCCAGTTCCTAAAGAGATCTATCAAACACTTTGGCAGCGCTTAGCAGCAGAGGTCTGAAGGTGGACCTAATTTATCTAGCATAAGCAGTACTTAAGATAAGATGTAAGTTTAGTCTGGCCTGGAGTAGTAGTTGCATTAAATTGCTTAGAACTAATACAATGTAGCGCCCACAACACTTTGTTTTAGAGTTGGCCATTTCTATCAAGCCTAAATTTAGCTTCTGAAAAGCTAGTTCGTGCTTAGCAATAGAAGTGCATGACCCACCTCAACTAAAGTGTTCCCAAAGATCTGACCCTTAAGTGTTAAGCAAAGGATTTAGGCAAGATTGCTTAGATAGTAAACATTTTCAGGGTTAGGGGTCACGCCAGATATCAATTACTATGAAAGCTGGCAGTAACTTCAACACAAATTTTGACGCGATAGATACTAGTGGAACGTCGTTAACTCTGATTCAGACGCAGAAGGTCATTATGTGAAAATTAACTAAGATTCGAGAGGGAAGAGTGGATGAACAGTGCCAAAGTTAGAATTTACGAGCTATCGCGAGAATTAAATTTGGAGAACAAGGATATCTTGGCAGCCTGTGAGCAGTTAAATATTGCAGCCAAGAGCCACAGTAGCACCATTACTGAGTCCGAAGCTCAGCAGATTCGAACTGTAACTGAAGATCATGCCCCTAGCCACTCCTCCAGCCCTGCTGATATACGTCGTAATGGACCAGTTCGCTCTCGTGTGAAGGATGTACTACCTCAGTCAATGGGTCAGAAGAAGCAACAAATACTCGAAGTTCGCAAACCTAAAATTCGTTCAGAGGCTACTGAAGAGCGAGACATGCTTGAAGCTCCGGCTAGACCCGAAGTGCGTCATTCTCAGCCCCTTGGTCCGCCAACCCGGCCTGGTCGGACTGTAGGCAAAGGGGAAAGTGTAGCATCCCCTGCTCCACTGGATACAACTGCAATCTCTGTAGAATCTGGGACTACTGCGAAGACTTACTCCGAGCAGACGGCCACTAGGCTAGAAGCCACCGAATTAGGACCAGAGCTAGCTGGTCCTCCAGCTAGACCTACAGCAACCTCTACTAACCGTCGTAGTCTGTCACCTTTGAACCGACCAACTTTGAGGGGTTCGAAGCCATCAGCTCAGACGACGGAAACGGCTCGTGAAAATCTTACTCCTAATCTGGCTACAGAGCCGCAAGACCAAGTTGCTGTGGCGCATCCGCCATCAATAATTGAGCACCGACGTCCAAGGCTCTTGCGTCCTAATTCAACATCGAGCGAGGCTCGTCATGGCTTCAAGTCCACTCAGGGGGAAACTGAAGCAGTTCCTGAGTTGGACAATACCAGGGCGGTGGGTGACCTTTTGCTACCTCGTCCTGCGATCGCTGCTCCTGCACGCCCTGCTAAGCGAGGCAGTGTTCGTCAGGAGGAGGAAGATGAACTTCAAGAGTCACTGAAGGCCAAGGCAGGAGTTAAGACTAAACGACGTCAGCATACGATTGAGGAGGAAGATGACGAGCAGGCCATTGAACCTGATCTGAATTCCCAGGCAGTTGTTGATGTTAGTCTCTCTCTTGTCCGTCCACCCAAGCCAAAGACAGCTAGACAAGCCAAACCAGCAGCTACGGTTGTCCGTACCTCAGCCCCTCAGAAGGATAGAAAATCCAGTCGCAGTCGCGATCGCCGCCCTCAAGAAACGGCACCAGAGCGTCTTGAGAAACTGATTCTCACAGGGGATCTGACGGTCCAGGAACTGGCTGCCGAGCTATCCATTCCTGAAACAGAGATTATTAAGGTTCTCTTCTTCAAAGGATTTGCCGCCAATATCAATCAGACCCTTGATGTTCCGACAGCGACCATGGTGGCTCAGGAACTAGGGTTTGAAGTCGAGACAGCGGAACGAGAATCGACGGCTCGCAAAGTAACCGAAATGCTAGATGCTGAAGATTTAGAGAATCTTCAACCTCGTTCACCTGTCGTCACCATTATGGGCCACGTAGACCACGGCAAGACAACTCTACTGGATGCAATTCGTCAAACCAAAGTAGCCCAAGGAGAAGCAGGCGGGATTACCCAGCACATCGGTGCTTACCACGTAGACATCGAACACGAGGGTGAGCCACGCCAAATTGTCTTTTTGGATACGCCAGGCCATGAAGCCTTCACGGCAATGCGGGCACGGGGGGCACGGGTGACAGATATTGCCATCCTGGTCGTTGCGGCAGATGACGGTGTACGTCCGCAAACGATCGAGGCCATCAGTCACGCCCGTGCTGCTGGAGTCCCAATTATCATCGCTATCAACAAAATTGATAAAGAAGGAGCCCAGCCTGATCGAGTTAAGCAGGAACTGACGGAGTTCAACCTAGTTCCTGAAGAATGGGGTGGTGAAACCATCATGGTTCCTGTCAGCGCCATTCAGAAAGAAAACCTGGATACCCTGCTGGAAATGATTCTGTTGGTGGCTGAAGTAGAGGACTTGCGTGCTAATCCAAACCGCCCAGCCAAAGGAACGGTTGTGGAAGCCCACTTAGATAAAGCGAGAGGGCCTGTAGCTACCTTGCTAGTCCAAAACGGTACTCTACACGTTGGTGATGCCTTAGTTGCAGGGGCTACCCTGGGCAAGGTCCGCGCCATGGTTGACGATAGGCAGTCGCGGGTTGGGGCAGCAGGACCTTCTTTTGCTGTAGAGGTTTTAGGTCTAGGAGATGTTCCAGCAGCCGGGGATGAGTTTGAGAGCTTCCGGGATGAAAAGGAGGCACGGACCCTCGCCGCTGAACGAACTGATCAACAACGGCAGTCTCGCTTGCAGCAAGCCATGGCATCCCGGCGAGTTTCCCTCAGTGCCTTGTCTGACCAAGCTAGAGAGGGAGAGCTAAAAGAACTTAACCTGCTCCTCAAGGCAGATGTGCAAGGCTCACTTGAGGCCATTCTGGGAGCACTTGAACAGTTACCCCAAAACGAGGTACAAATCAGAGTCCTGCTAGCTGCTCCGGGAGAAATTACCGAAACAGATGTAGACCTGGCTACTGCAAGTGATGCTGTAATCATTGGTTTTAACACAACCCTGGCGAGTGGAGCCCGGCGTGCCGCCGACGAAGCTGGTGTAGATATCCGAGACTACAACATCATTTACAAGCTCCTAGAAGATATTGAAGGCGCGATGGAGGGTCTCCTAGAACCTGAGTTGGTTGAAGAACCCTTAGGTCAAGCAGAAGTCCGGGCTGTTTTCCCAGTCGGCCGGGGTGCAGTGGCAGGCTGCTATGTGCAGTCTGGTAAGTTGGTTCGGAATTGCAAAGTTCGACTCCATCGACAGGGCAACCGGATTTATGAAGGCAGTTTAGATTCTCTCAAGCGGATGAGAGAAGATACTCGGGAAGTCAGTGCTGGGTATGAATGCGGCGTTGGTATAGACAACTTCCAAGGCTGGGCTGAGGGTGACTTGATTGAAGCGTTCCGCATGGTCACAAAGCGGCGAACCCTCTCAGCCACCTAGCTGCTGCCTGCCTTTGGTCAAACGCTATGGTATTCTGAGGTTTAACCTCAGCCGTCTGAAGTAGCTATGGGAGTTCTCTGGTCTGAACGTTTTTTGTGGATTCATATCGCCGGTCTAGCTGCCTTGCCCATTACTCTAGGACTTTGTGTCTTGGGTTTAGGAGTGGGTGATCCTATCCTACCTATCTGGTTAGAGCTAGCTCTGGTTGGCGGGATTGGCATCGGTCTTACCCTGTGGATGCAGTGGCAGCGCCCCTTTTACATCTTTAGCGTTCTAGCGGTAGCGCTGAGGCCTGAACAGTTAACGACTAACCAGCAACGGGTTCTCAGTTTGTTCAAAACGAGCGGAGCCCGTCTATGGACAGTCATAGCAGCCCTTGGTTCAGTGGTCGGGCTCTGGCAATTTTATAAAATTGCCCCGATCGCAGCGGAGGTGGTGCCCTTGCGATCACACGCAGCAGGGTTACTGCTAGCAACCGCTGCGTTTTTAGCCAGCAGCCTGTTTTTTCAGGTTCCCCTTAGTGCCCTACGGGTTCTTTTTATCGGCGATGCCAAGGTTTTAGCAACTGAACCTTATCCAGTGGAGCAGATCAAGCGAGACTTCACCCTGGTAGGACTACAAGTTAAGCAGCTCTTACCCCCCCTGGTAACTGAGTCTAAAGCAGCCACCACTAAGGCTCGGATTGAGAATCAACCCCCTGTCTCTAGACCTAGTTCAATCAATCCTCAACCTGCCCAGACGGATGAGCCAGAATGGATTGATCCTAAGGAATGAGTGCTGTGATTCAAAGTACCTAATTTCAAGTTGTTGAGCGTCCTGTAGATGCAGCAGGTAGTAGGTGCTACAAACTTGAATGGATTTCTAAAACTTACCTAGCTGCAAGGTTGGACTATCAAGCACTTAAGGATAAGCACGAAAACTTCCTCAGACTTCTTTGGCGATCGCCCCTGTTTGTTACTCCTGCTTTAGGCCTATTATTGGGGAGTCTTTGCCGATCCTGCTAGTTCCCTTACCTTTCGCATAACTATGGCTACTGGCTACCTTGCCCTTGTCCTTCATGCTCACTTGCCTTTTGTCCGGCATCCCGAAAGTGATTATGTGCTGGAAGAGGAGTGGCTCTTCGAAGCCATCACCGAAACCTATGTACCTTTGCTGGGTGTATTCGAAGGGCTAAAGCGGGACAGCATTGACTTCAAGCTGACCATGAGCATGACACCGCCCCTGGTGTCTATGCTGAGCGATCCGCTGCTGCAAGAGCGGTACAACGCTCACCTGAATCAGCTTCTGGAATTGGCTGAGATGGAAGTTGAGCGAAATACTTATAACGGTCACCTTCGTTATCTAGCTGAGCACTACGTCAAAGAGTTTAAGCAGGTTCAAGCGCTCTGGGAGCGTTATGACGGTAACCTGGTCACCCCTTTCAAGCAATTCCTCGACAGCAACAACCTAGAAATTATGACCTGCGGGGCAACCCACGGCTACCTGCCGCTGATGAAGACGTATCCCCAGGCAGTCTGGGCCCAGATTCAAGTCGCCTGTGAACACTACGAGCAGATTTTTGGCCGCCCGCCCAAAGGAATTTGGCTACCGGAGTGTGCTTACTACGAGGGGCTAGAGCGGATGCTGGCAGATGCCGGTTTACGCTACTTCCTGACGGATGGGCACGGCATCCTCTACGCCAAACCGCGACCTCGGTTTGGCACCTATGCTCCCATTTTTACTGAAACGGGGGTTGCAGCCTTTGGCCGGGATCATGAATCTTCCCAGCAGGTCTGGTCCTCTGAAGTCGGCTACCCAGGTGCGCCGGAATACCGGGAATTCTATAAAGATTTGGGCTGGGAGGCCGACTACGAGTACATCAAGCCCTATATCATGCCTAACGGCCAGCGGAAAAACACCGGCATCAAGTACCACAAAATCACAGGGCGGGGCCTGGGTTTAGGGGATAAGGCCCTCTACGATCCCTACTGGGCTAGGGAAAAAGCCGCAGAGCACGCGGGCAACTTTATGTTCAATCGAGGCCGCCAGGTCCAACACCTGCACGGGATGATGCAACGACCTCCCCTGATTGTCTCCCCCTACGACGCGGAGCTGTTTGGTCACTGGTGGTACGAGGGACCCTGGTTCCTGGATTACTTGTTCCGCAAGTCGTGGCATGACCAGAGTACCTATGAGATGACCCATTTGGCAGACTACCTGCGATCGCAACCCGTTCAGCAGGTCTGTCGTCCCTCCCAGTCAAGCTGGGGGTTTAGGGGGTTCCATGAGTACTGGTTGAACGATACTAATGCCTGGATCTACCCCCACTTGCACAAGGCAACGGAGCGGATGATTGAGTTGGCCGGGCGGGAACCAGCCGATGAATTAGAGTGGCGTGCCCTGAATCAAGCAGCGCGGGAACTCCTCTTGGCTCAATCCTCTGACTGGGCCTTTATCATGCGAACGGGCACGATGGTTCCCTACGCTGTCCGCCGGACGCGATCACACTTAATGCGCTTCCACAAACTCAATGACGAGATCCGGCAAGAAAAAATAGATGCAGGTTGGCTGGAAAAAGTGGAAGCCGTGGATAACATTTTTCCCAGACTTAACTACCGCACCTATCGCCCGTTATAAATCTCTAACTGGAGCTTGTTATGCTGGTGAGGATCTAGGTCACTCTATTTTTTCCTGGTCTTGGTTGCGATCGCGCAGACTCAGAAGATGCCTTGAGGAAGCGGTATTGTCTTAGCCAGCCCTACGGACTTGTGGTGTAGGCTATAAACTCGGATGAAGTTGGGTATGCTTGGCCTATCTAACTGTTAGCTTCTACATGGGTTTAAGTCAGGCGCTCTCTTCTGCCTTAGCTAGCGGGGGTTAGCTTGAACCCATAAACTTATTTGTCCAGCTTCATACAGGCTATTCCCCTATGTTTGATTTGAGCAAATTGCGTCTGCTGTTGCTTAGCTTGGCTTGGGCTGGGGGACTGGCCCCTGCTGGACTCGCTGCCGAGCGATTAAAAGTCCGGCTCGGTCCCCTAGAACAGTCCGTGGCGATCGCGGAGGTAGAGCGATTTGTAGAAACAGGAGAACTATCCCCCAGCCTCAGACCTTACGCGGCCTTTCTCACCCCTGAGGTGCGGCGGTCCCTCAACCAGAGCTTACAACTTGATCCAAATTTAGCTAATCAGATTATTGAGGACTTGCTCAAGTCTGCCACTGGCAAACGGCTGTTACAAGTACTCGAAGTTATTGTTCAAGACACAACGCCTCAGCAGTTACAACTGGGCCTAACCTTAGTTGCCCAAGGGACTGAAGCACTCAGCCCGATTAGTTTTCTCAAAGCCTATCCCCAAAGAACGATCACGATTGATGCCACTTCTGCCCTGGCAGTCGCTTCCCAAATCAATCTTAAATATCTAGAAAGTCAAGCCCTAAGTCCTCTACTAGAGCAAGATCTAGCTGTTGCAAGTAGTCGTCCCTTTGCTTCAAGGGTAAATCCGGCAACTGCTGGACCGGAGGCAGTCCGAACCCAAACTTTAACCTTTCACGATCAACAACGACGCCGCACAATCCCCGTTGATCTCTACTGGAGTGATCGTCCCCAAGGCCCTTTGGTGGTGATGTCCCATGGGTTTGCTTCCAACCGAAAGTTCATGGTCTATTTGGCTCGACATTTGGCCTCCTATGGCATCACCGTTGCTGCCCTGGACCATCCGGGGAGTGATGCGGCTGCGGTTTTTACCCAAGGAGCTGATTTAGGCCCATCCTTTTTGCAAGGAAGACCTTTATTGCCAGCCGGGGAGTTTGTCGAACGGCCCAAGGATATTAGCTTTTTACTAGACAAATTGGCCCAGTTGACCCAAGAGTCTGGTCCTTTGCAAAAAAAGTTGAATACTGAAAGGGTCAGTGTGATTGGGCACTCCCTTGGCGGTCACACGGCCCTAGCTTTGGCTGGGGGAAAACTTGATCTAGACAGCTTGCGGGCGGCCTGCAAAGCCCAAAGTCCTCTGGTGCAGACCCCTGCTGACTGGCTCCAGTGTGCGGCGATCGCTCTACCAAACCAACTACTTACTCTACAAGATCAACGAGTTGCCCAGGTAATTGCCATTAATCCCCTAGTTGGCAACCTGTTTGGGGAGAAAGGCTTAGCTCAAGTAAAGACTCCTACCTTGATTGTAAGCAGCACTGCTGATACGGTGACTCCTGCCCTAAACAATCAGCTCCGGCCCTTCACCCAACTTCCTGACCCAAAGTATCTACTAACTGCAGTTGGGGCCACCCATCTCAGTGTTAGTGATGCCGCTGGAGTTAATTCTGAATCAACCTTGGTTAAAGAACGACTGGGCGAAGAGGTTGTCCCCCTACAGCAGCTAGTTAGAGGCGTTAGTTTAGCCTTTATTCAACAGTTAACCCCCCAAGCCGAAAGTTATCGACCCTTCTTGACCCCTAGCTATGCTCAGTCCCTTTCAACACCGGAACTTCCCCTGAGATTGAATGCGGAACTACCTGTAAGCATCACTCGGTTGCTGGAGTAGAGTTAACGCTGCCACTGATTAGCGCAACTGACCTGGCTTCCCTTGCCAGCGCCCAGCCCCTGCCGATCACCCCATCACCGAGTGCTTGTGGAAGCAACTCTTCTCTCTAGCTCTTGCTTGAGACGGAAAAGATCCTCTGCAAGCTGTTGGTCAGGTGCTTCTCCAAACAGCTTGGCGATTACGGCTCCAAGTATACCGCCCGGAGGGTTGTATTCCATTGTTACTCGTACCTGAGTACCGCGATCGCCCGACAAGGAATCAAAGGAGACTGAACCTGTGCTTTTGACTTGGGCTCCTTCGACAGAGCGCCAGGTAATAAACTCGTTTACTTGTTCAGCGGTGATCTCTGCATCCCACTCGACGTGAGTACCCAGAGGGGCTGCGGTGACCCAGTGGGAACGTTTGTCGTTGATGACCTGCACAGACTGAAGGTGGTTCATGAAACGAGGCAGGTTCTCAAAGTTGCGCCAAAAGCGGTACAGTTCTTCTGGTGACTTATTGATGGTTACGCTCTTTTCAACTGTGAAACCCATTGTCTTTACCCAATACTCTTAAAAAAACTGCTTGTGCTAGAGGCGAGTCAAGGAAGAGATGGCTAGTGAGTTTTTTCCTTGACCCTAGAGACACATAGATTTAAGGACTATGTTGTATCTTATGTTACTATTCTCCTACTTTAGGCCGAGCACATTCATCGACCTCTGGGGAGAGACCAGCAAGGCTAGTTTTCTATTCAGAGAACGTCCCCACCGCTACAGTCGTCTATCCCTTACAACCAGGACCCTAACGCCACGACAGTTCGATTCAGCCTGTCAGTTCTGGCGCTGCTGGGTTTGGCTCTGCAGGGTTTTGCATGAGAAAATTGTTGTGAAGTCAGCGATCGCCCTAACCGCAGACTGAACTAATCCAAGCCCGAGAGGTTAGCGGGCCTGAAGCCGGGATAGACCCGTGCCGGGATAGTAGGCGCCCAAAATATGCAGGTAGTCGTAACCCTGGGCCGCTAGCTTATTGGCTCCGTTTTGGCTCATCCCTTTACCGCCAAAGATATCTGTAACGATCTGGTCTGAGGCCGCGTACATTGACTCCACAACTCCACCTTGATAGGACAGTAGCAGTCCTTTGGTTTGATTGACGGCGGCTTGAGTCGTATTTGCTTCTGCTTGAATTCCTTCGTACTGCTGCCAACGAGTCGTGGAACCTAGGTCATAAAGAGAATGGGCTGGCCTGACCATGTGGACAAGCGCGTAGGAGCGAGCCGCGATCGCCTGGGCTTTGAGCGCTTCCAGCGGCCAGTAAGCAGGCATTTCGCCCCCAACCACGCTGTAGAGATACTGGTCGAGATCAACATGATTGACGGCTAGAAGCTTAGTCCCCTCACGCACCAGCAGCACCTTGCCCCGGTACCAGCGATCGCCGATATAGATGGCACCGTTCCCCGTCGGCTGCAGCCAAACTGCTGGGGCTTGCCACTGGCCCAGGCGCAACCCTGAGCCGTCTGGTTGGGCGACTAGCGCTTGACCAATGGGCATCTTGCCCAAACTGCGGCCTTGGGTATCTGAAACAGTTGCTGTCGAAGCTGCAACGGTGAGGGAATCGGCGTCACGGGCGATCGCCACCCGCAAGGTCAGGGCTGGAGATTTCTGGGACGAGGCAGGCGCTTTCAGCGGCGCAATCGGTTTAATTACCTGGGGTTGAGGGACTGCTTCCCTGGGAGAGGGACGGGGTGATTCTTGCCGATTACCAGCAGTAGGACGCTGGCTGTTAACAATCTGGGACGGCGTAGACGGTAACTGTGGCAGCTTGGCAGCCCAGGGCTGGGATGGTTCAATCTCACCCGTCCCTTGGCCTGTCGCTTGGCCCATCCCTGGGGTTGGCGGCACAGGAGTGTTTGGCTTAAGCAGGAAGGGCAACAGCAAAACAATTCCACCGACTGGAAGGACCCAGCGGACAAAGTGATTCCAGAAACCAGATTGAGTATCTTGTCTGAATAGTGTCAACGAGATGTCACTCCAACATGCTTTGGTTTACCGTCTACAGATTTCTAATCGCTAATTCTGCACACACAGTTCTTAATACTGCTGCATAGTATCACAGCGCTAATCGGGTATTTTTACTTACTTGCGATCAGGGAGGCTGGTATCTTTACCCTGACTGCAACAACCATCAATCACCTGACAGCATTCCATCACAGAGGCGCGTCGTTTCATGGCCTCAACTAAAGCTTCGTAGGCGCTCCAGTGCTCTTTAATCAAATGCTGGGCTTCAAGTACCGCACGGCGCTCCCCCTGTCGCCACTTTTGCCCAAACTGAGCCAACACCCCTCTAAGCTTGCGCAGGTCATCATCCCCTCCTTCTACCCGGTCATAGCTCAATGATTCTGCCACCCCTCCAGCCATCCAGACTGTACAGTAGCGATCTAATAAGGCTGGCAGTGCTAGAGGCATCAACTCATGATCGTCAAACTTAACGCCACCCTGACCGGGCTGACCTTGCCGAAGGGCCTCCCAGGCGCTAAGAGTATAGCCCGTAACCGGAATCTCCAGCAGGTGAGCGACTAGAAAGTGCCCCGCTTCGTGCCGAAGGATGCGTTCTCGGTGAATCGGCGATCGCTGGGCAAACCAGTCAAGCAATAAGGTAAAGCCTCGACCCTGAAACCCCAAGCCGTCGAGCGTCACGCTTCCTAAAACCCCAAGGATTGCTACTGCCGGGATGGTTGGCGATATAGACAACAGCGGCCCAAGTAAGACCGAAAGCGTCAAGATGAAAACTAAAACGGCAGCGAGATTGAGTGCAATTTGACCCATGAGCCTAAGAAATTCTTATTCTCCACTGTAGCGTTTTCTATTTCCTAGAATTGCTGCTGAGTCAGATCAAGCTGGACAGCGCAGCACCACTAGCAGAATTGCCATAAGTTTTTGTAGCTAGGTGCGAGTTGTGATCTCAAGTCTGACACTGCTAATTTGAGTCACTATTTGAATCGTTGCCAGAGCTGACGTTTCTGGCCTTGTAGAACGTTTCAAGACTGTGCTGATCGCCAACAAAGCGCCAGTGCCAGGGCTCGTAGCTTACTCCCTGGGGATTGTCTTTGGGAAAAGACAGCTCAAAGCTAAAATGGGCGGCATTGGATTGCAGCCACTCAAAGGCAGCAGTATTTTCAAAGTCAGTACTCAGGTTTGTCTCGGTTCTAGCACTGTCGCCAATATCCACGACATAGCCTGTGTGATGCTCACTGTAACCGGGAGGAGCACTGACTTCAGCCCGCTCGGTCGTGACTTGTCCGCGCTCTGCTTTTACATCAAAGAACAAGTGTTTCTGCTCGGCTAAAGAGCGAAACCCAGAAATTGGCACCAGGTCTACGCCATCTGTCACAGCGGCAGCAACCATAGCGCCAAACTGCTGAGCAGCGGCGGAACGGAGCTGAATCCTGCCCTCTCCTCCTATGGGTTTTAGCTCAGCTTGAGGCGCTTCTGCGTAGGGAAGATGGCCTAAAAGTGTCTCTGCATTACCCGTAATATTACTAGGAGGGGGTACAGCGGTTAAATCACCTGGAAGCAGAGTTGGATTAGGCTGTTTGGCGACCTGGGGTATCTTAAACTGGGTGATTAACCAGAAACCCAGCGTCAACACAATCAGAACCCCTCCAATCGCACCCAAACCTAGAAGCGGCAGCTTGGGACGAGGCGGGCGTTTCTGGATCAGCGATCGCCGGGAAGCTTCAGGAATGTCTTCAGGCATTTTCATCTAAGTTCCTAGCGTTCAATCGATCAGCATCAACGTGCAATCACGAAGGTCTTAAGCTGGTTTGATGCTTTGCCTGGACTCCCACTTTAGCAAGTCTAAAAAGCTAGCACCTTTGGAGCGAGGCAAGTC
This sequence comes from Thermosynechococcaceae cyanobacterium, assembly GCA_041748155.1. Classification (GTDB taxonomy): domain Bacteria; phylum Cyanobacteriota; class Cyanobacteriia; order Thermosynechococcales; family Thermosynechococcaceae; genus JBGTDT01. Next base: position 79,232 of record JBGTDT010000069.1, read on the forward strand.
AATCAAAAAGGTATGATCCAAGCAATAAGTTTACTACTCTAGTTCCCTGCCCCAACCATGACCAGCAATACACTGACACAATCAGAGCAAAGAGTCCATGTTTTCAGGGATTAGTTGGCATACCTATGTGAGCTTGGTCAAGGAATTGCATGATCGGCGACTGCGCCTAACCTACAACCGGGGCATGCTGGAAATCATGGTTCCCTCGCCTGAACATGAATATTACAAAAAACTGGTCGGTCGCTTTGTTGAGACTCTGGCGGAAGAACTCAAGATTAGTATTTACCCGCTTGGCTCTACGACATTGAACCGTAAAGATCTAAACTGTGGTCTAGAACCCGATGAATGTTTTTACATCCAGAGCCAAAATGCGGTCAAGGGCAAAAAGAGAATTGACTTGGCTCAAGACCCACCTCCAGACTTGGTGATTGAGATTGATATCACGAGCAGCTCGGAAAGCCGATTGTCGGTGTATGCTGCTTTAGGTGTTTTGGAAGCTTGGCGCTACGATGGTTCATCCTTGAAAATCTATCAATTACAGAACCGAGAGTATGTTCAATACAGCCAGAGCCAAACTTTTCCAAACTTATCTGCTCAGCAGGTATCCCAATTTTTGCAGCAGGCGGGTACGGTAGACTATCTTGATCTAGTCAATAGATTCCGTAGTTGGTTTAGAGATCAGATTCAGCAAAGTTCATAAACTGGTTTGGGTTGCAGCGATCGCGACTGAGTCTAAAGTTCTAAGCAGCAATGGGTTATTCTTCGTCTTCAAGCTTGGAGCTACGTCGAGCCTAAAAGACTACAGATCGTCTCGACGTCTGTCATAAAGGCGTCTCCGGCAAATTCCAAACTGGTAAGCGATCGCTGCGCCGCACTTTCATTGCCTGCTCCACAGGCATCAGTGACAACGACGGGAATGTAGCCCAGATCAGCCGCATGGCGAACGGTCGGTTCAATCCCTACCTCCATCGCAACCCCTACAATCGCAAAGGCGTTGATGCCACAGTCGCGTAAGGCAATATTCAGTAGGGTCCCCTCAAAGGCTGACATTGTAATCTTGTCAAATACCACCTCAGAAGCCAGAGGTAAGATATCGGGAATGAGTTGAAAATCTAGTGAGTCCCTTAGAAACCAAGGATTAACTTCACTTACTTTATTGACGCGCTGCCAGGTCATTGCCATGCGTAATTGAGACACCCCTGTAGCTTCTAAAGGCAGTGATAGGTGCCGACAGAAGAAGACGCGCATACCCGCTTCACGAGCCGCTTGCAGCACACTTATGACCTGGGCTTTGATCGTTTCCCCTACTTCTTGCGGCAGTTGACTGAAAATACCGACTTGCATATCGTAGACCAGAAGCGCCATCTGCTGCGGGTTACAGACCTCTGCTAGGGTTTGGGGGATACTCAGTCCAAATGCGTGTTCCATTGAAGTTCGGGCTTTTATCAATTTTGTAGTTATGAAGGTGAGCACCAGAACACCCTGGTTTGTCTAATCGCTATTGAGGCAGCTACTGAGAACAATTGTACAAATCAACTCACAAGTTGCTCAATAGCATTCGCCTCAGTTGGCAAAGCTGCAGTCAGCACTTCGCAACCTTCTTCAGTCACTAGGACGTCATCTTCAATCCGAATCCCGCGCACGTCAACAAACTGGTTCAGGCGGTCCCAATTCACGCAGTCTCGGTACTTAGAGCGCCGCTGTGGGTCTTGAAGAATCGCCGGAACTTGGTAGAAGCCGGGTTCGATGGTCACCAGCATTCCGGGCTTTAGGGGTCGATCCAGGCGCAGAAACCTGAAACCAAAGCGATCGCTGCGGGTCCGACTCGCTGCATAGCCTGCCAGGTCTCCCAAATCTTCCATATCATGCACATCCAAACCTAACAGGTGACCCACCCCGTGGGGAAAGAATAATGCATGGGCGTCCTGGGCTACCAGGTCCCCTACTTGACCCCGGAGAATACCCAAATCAACCAGTCCTGCAGCCATCACGGTCGCCGCTAGGAGATGAACATCCCGGTACTCCAGGCCAGGGCGGACTTTGGCAATACAGGCATCGTGAGCTGCCAGCACAACCTCATAGATAGCTCGTTGGCTAGGAGAGAATTGACCCGAAACCGGCCAGGTACGGGTGACATCTGCGGCCCATCCCATTCCGGTTTCAGCCCCCACGTCGGCTAGAAGCAGATCACCAGGACGCAGGGTGTTGTGATAGCGGGAATTATGCAGGACTTCTGCCTGTGTAGTCACGATGCTGCTGTAGGCAGCGGTCATGTTGTGGGCAATGAAGACCTGCTCCATGACTGCCCGCACGGCTGCCTCAGTTTTAGCGCCAGGGGTAGCTGCCATGCCAGTAAGGTGGGCCTCAACAGTGACCTGGGCTGCTCGACGTAACTCAGCTAGCGCTGCTGGGTCGTGGGCTAGTCTTAGGGTGGCGATCGCCTGTGCCAGCTCCAAATCAATTCCTTTGAGTGACTGGGCAGGACCCATGACTCGCCCCAGGATCTGAGCCTGTAACTCACGGGTCAGAGCATCTTGGACAGGAATAGTGGCAGCGCCAGCGGCTCGTCCAGCGAGTTCTCCTAAGGGAAAAGCCACATCTGCTGCCATCAGTTCAGCTAATTCATTCCGGCTGGGTGTGACACCGTGCCACAAGGCTTCGTCCGCAGTTGACTCATTGATGAAGAGCTCAAGTCTACCTGCCACCAACCGGATCACGGCATTCTCTAGTGGTAGCCCGGCAAAGTAGAGAAAGTGACTGCTGGCCCGGAAGGGGAAAACGTTGTGAGGGAAATTGCGAGAGCTACTGCTGCCTGACCACAGCGTGACTGGATTCTCCATCAGCGCTGCAAGCTGTTGGCGTCGATTTTTTAGTGCCCTGGTCAGGAATTCTAGCTGGCTGGGAAGTTGCATCGGCTATATCCTGTCTAAGATGAGCGTAGCCGGCTTGCCTAAACCCTTCAACTCTCAGGCGTGGTAGTCAATAATAGTACACCGCTTGAGGACGATATCAAGTGGGGCGATAATTGACCTAACTGATACTTAAAACTGTCTGTCTCCTTGGATAATATTCTTAGTCGTAGTCAGGGTTTGCAGACCAATTAATCCCCGCCGATAGCCCTTTTGGTTCGACATGCCGAGAAAGATACCGCTGCCATTTTTACCAAGATTGCGAGAGAATCGGGAGGACGCATTGATATAGGTGGAGGCACTGTTCACCTCCAGGGCAAACAGGCGGCTTTCCTGGTAAGACTCGGTCACTAGGCAATCGGCGTGACCACTACTGTGCAGGTTGATCCAGGCGATCGCCGCTTCAATGCTATTCACAAGCTTAAAAGCCACTACTTTGCCCAGGTAGGGCTGCTTCCACTCCGCTTCCTCTACTAGTTTTAGGTCGGGAAATTCGGCAACCAATTCTGCATCGCCGCGAATCACAAAGCCTTTTTCCCGCAGGCTATTCCAGAGAATTGTCAAGGAAGAAGGGTTGTGGTTCCGGTGAATCAACACTTTTTCAATGGCGTTAACTGGATCAGGTTCGCTTTGGTGGCTTTCTAGAATCGTTGAACGAGCCGCCTCTACACTGCCAGAGGGCGACCAGTACAGGTAGCAGTTGCCCATCGCTGAGCGCAAAATTGGGGCTGTAGACTGCCGTACCACCTGTTGAACCAAGCTGGGGCGACCGTAGGGAATGACCAGGTTGATGTACTTATCTTGGGTCACCACCTCTTTAATTGACGCGCCCTGGTCAGAGGGTAAGGGTTCGATCGAGCCTTGAGGTAAATCTGCTTCATCAATGGCCTGCTGGAGGATCTGGGCAATCAAACTATTCGTCTGGCTAGCTTCACTGCCACCGCGCAAGATCAAACTGTTCCCGGTTTTGATACACAGACCGGCAGCGATCGCCGCCAACTCTGGAAAAGCTTCATAAATAAAGGCCACAACCCCCAACGGTACCTGTTGGCAGTAAATTTGACACTGATTAATCTGGAAGGAGCTACTGGTAATCCGCTCTAGGGGATCGGGGATCTCCGCCAATTGCTGTAGAATCTGAACAGTCGTCTGAAGTCGCTCTGGGGTCAGCTTTAACCATCCCAGGATAAGCTCTGGAACTGCCATTTCTCGGCTGGTTTCCAGATCTATAGTGTTCGCTTCTAAAATTGAATTCTGCTGCTCTTTGAGTGCTTTTGAGAGGAGTTGAAGAGCCCGGTTCCGTTCCCCGCCTCGCGTCAGTGCTAGCTGTAGCGAGGCTCTGTGAGCCCGGTGAATAGCTGCGATCAAATCAACACTCGAAGAATTCATAGGTCCCCAGCTAACGTCGGTATAAGGCAAGCCAGGCAATCAAAGCCGGAATCACAGCCAGCAAAACAGTAGCGATCGCCCAAAGCAGTACCCCTGGACTTAGAGTCTGAAGCACTAAAGGTAACCACAGGAGGAGGGGTGTCAAGATAAAAAAGAACAAGCCCAGTGTGAAACTCCAATAGTTTTCACTTAACCCCCGGTGACTCGTGCTCCAGTGATGACCTGTCCAGTGCCAGACCCGCTTGTAAGGATAGCTGGAAGAGAGCTGCTCAATGCTATGACAGTCTTGTTTAACCACAAAAATTTGTTGACATCGCTGGCAACCAAAGGCCTCGGTCAAGGTAATCGGGACTAGATGCCCCTGGCGACGACAAGGGCACGGATAGACAGAACTCAGATCAATCTTTTTTTGGGCTTTCTGAGGTTGCACAAGCGTCAGTAGCAAGAAGCACGTTGAAGAGTTGGACTAACCAGGGAACTTATTGATTAAAAGTTTGCCCTAACCATCCTTCTCATATCATCTCCGGTTTGAGTAGAAACTGCTAAATCACCTTCCGGCCTGATGCAATAGAAACAACCTAGTTCCTTGACACAAGCGCTGTAGGAGTGACTTGGTAGGCTTCCATTACTCAAAGTAGAGCCGTTGAGTCTAGCAAGGCAACAAATCGTTGAATTTACTTTGAATTTTAGCGTGAACTTGACCTGGCTACTAGGCGTAGGCTAACCACCCTCAACTTAACCGAACATACTGAAGCCGTTGAAACTGAGCCCAACTCAGCATGGTTCTCTAGAGGACTATCAAAAATTGTCAAGGGCGGAGAACAAAGGTGAGTCGAACGCGCAGTATTCACCCTCAAGATGAGTCATATTAGTGAGTTAAATACCTGTGATAGCAAGAGCACTGCCGTTGGGCTATATACAAAAGGGCTGACCTGTGCCTCACCGGACTGCGACAGAGTTTGCACCACAACTAATCGCGAACCCTCTATTTCGTATGCAAGATTGAATAGACCAAAATACTGTGGCAGAATCTCCCTTCAGCCTGCCTTAGAGCTGATGTATGCCAGTAGCACTGCATCAACTCGAAACCACTCTCCATTGATGTGCAGATCAGCAAACTTCTGGTGTAGACTCTTCTCCAGATATATTGCAGTTCGAGGACTTTGAGTTTTAATTGAGCTAAGCAGCTCAAGCTGACTAGGACTACTAGTTTGTAGTGCTGACAATCGCTTCTGTACGTCTTTGGCGAAGCCAATTTTGATTGCTTTACTATCTTGATTAAGGATGAAGTAAACGTAAGCTGGGGTATCAGCCCCCTCTTTACTCAAATTTATTGTTCGCTTACCAGGCGTTATAACGCTAGCTTCAGGGTCTGCCCAGGTACGAGCAAAGTGTAGAACAGCATCGATAGTTAGCTTCTTCTGGACGAGGAGTAACACCGCCTCTCTATGACTATGGACTGTAAAACGTCGCTTATGACGACCACCATAACCATTAGGATTATCAGCATAAGCCAAAAATTCTAGTCCATTCGGTCCGATAAACCTAGAGTGTCCACCGCGCCAAGCAGGTTTGTATACGTGACGAATGCCTATTCGCCTTACAATATCCTCGTTAATCTCTATCCACCCCATACCTCTATGAGGCTCTTCAGGGATTTGTGGCGTGAAGAAGACTTCCTTCATTTGCAAGGCTACTAATCAATCTCAACTCTTTCAGAGATGTATATACTGTCTAACGGTTAGAATCACCGGCGGTAGGGATCTTTGCTACACCACCAAGAGTTTTCGTCAGTTGCTCAAGCGAGTCGGTTGGCAGGTATAAATCGCGTTGCATTTCAGCATCTACTCGCAAGAGGTTATCATGATACACACCTGAGTAAAAGAGAAGACGTTATCCTTAGTTTGCCCTTTGTAACAAATAATCTAACGCTCATACTACTGACTTAATCCGTGGTAATGCCAATATCGCGGATGGTATTGATGATGGAAGTGGTAACCATTGCAATGTAAGTCGCAAAGATTCTAATGTAGCGGGTTGCATTCATCATGCAGGTTGTTGCATTACCAACGCAGGCTATTGCGTTAATAATATGAGTCAGTTCATTTACAATACACCGGCTTTTTCTGCGGCAGCAGGTATAGCAACGTCAGCCCCACACACAATGCTAATCCTGCCATACCATTCCACAGTGACAGCACAAGCGCTAAGAAGTACAACGCGCTCGTTATCATGTACTGGCGGTTGAGGCGAACGATGCATTGGCGGTCAAGTTCTTTGTTCAACAGTCGATGGTTGTGGCCAGCGTAGAGCCAAATGAGCAGCCATGCCAACACGGGTAGGAACAGTCCCAACGCATACAAGATGATTGCGGTTTGCTGCTGGGTGTCAGTAATGTATCTGGCCAGGACCGCCGCCGGAAATGGCAGAAACGCAGTGCACATCAAAAACAAGAGTTGAACAGCTTGAATACGCGATCGCTCCGTTCGTAGAGCTGGAAGATGTAGTGATGATTCGCCCAGAAAATTCCAATCATCACAAAACTGAAAATGTAGGCAAAGTAGGACGGCCACAACGCGAACAAGGCTGAGGTAAGACTCTGTGTATTGGTTTCGCCCGTGGGCTGCACGCGAATTTCTACAATAAGCAGCGTGATGGCAATCGCAAACAGGCCATCACTAAACGCTTCAATTCATTGGGTGTCGGTCTCCGTTGACGCTCGTGAGTTCTGCATCGTTACTTTAGGCGACTTGATGAAGATGAAGGCAGAATGGATCACCCCTGCTGTTTGGGCACGTAGCGGCCCTGAGCGGGAATAACGACCTCATTGAACTCTCTCAGCAGCTTCTCAAGCCCACGGATCAATCTTTCGTCACCCATAGGTAGCCGTGGCCTGTCGCTGCAACGGACGGCTGTAGTAGCCGTTCAACCGAGTGACCAGGTTAGCGTAGCAGAACAGGCTGAGCATCAATGCGGACGCGGAGAAGCGTGTAGGGTTTGCGGCGCAGGTCGCGCCCTTGGTGGTAACGCGCTTGGCGGTGCAGTTTGGTTCGCCGTGACGTAGAGGTAACCATCTGCCGCAACTGACATCGTATCCGGCCACAAGAGGCGGGGGTCGTGCGCCACCGTCTCCCACTGCCCGTCGGGGCGACGACGCAGGATCGCATTGTGCTCGTAGTTGGTCGCGTAGATGTGTCCCGCTGCGTCTGTTTCCAGCCCGTCCGCGCCGCCGCCCTTGTCTCCCTCGTCGATCACAGTTGCAGCAATTTTCTCCTCGTCGCGCGATCGCTCGACCAGTGCCTCAATGTCCACACTGTAGAGCCGCTGGCTACCGAGGGGACAGTAGTAGAGTCGTACTCCATCCGCGCCAATCGCAATCCCGTCTGCGCCCATACCAGCTCCCGGCTTGACTACTCCATCAGGTTTATGTTCCAGAAAGGGGCGACCTTCAACCACCGGAAGGAAGCCTGGCAGTTCTCCTGCTTTGGTTGAGGGGTGGTCATGTAACCGCCGCCAGCTCTGGCCGGACCCTAGGTCTACCACAATGATCCCGTTCGGCCCTTGGTCAGACGAGTCAGTGATGAAGGCCATGCCCTCGCTGCCGCGCCGCAAATCGAAGCGGACATCGTTCACGGTAGGTGGTCGGCAGGACAACATCTTGGGGGAAAAGGATTTTCTTGATGACTTGGTTGCTAGCTAGGTCGACGCAGACCAGCTTTGGTCCACCGTACTGGGTCGGTTGGAACAGCGGACTGCCAGTGTCGAGAATCCAGAGACGATCAACGGGATCGACAACAACACTTTGCACCGACACAAACGCCGCAGCGAGGTCGCCTTCCTTAAACCTTGTCACGTGCTGACCCGCCTTGAGCACCCGACCAACGATCTCGTGACCTGGCAGACAAGGATAGACGGTATTGCCCCACTCGTTACGAATCTGATGCAGATCTGAGTGGCAAACGCCGCAGTAAAGGATATCAATCTGGACATCGTGTGGACCAGGTTTCGCTCCGGTCAAACTTGATCGGTTCTAAGGGCGCGGTTGGTTCTGAGCAGCGTATCCAATAGCTTTGATCATCAGGAATTCTCCAATCCTATCGTTGTAGCTACTCAAGACCAGGGCACAAAAACGTGGAGCTAGTCTGGCAGCTTCGCGCAAACTATTTATTAGCTGACCCCGGTTCGTTGAGCTTGCGGTTCAGTTCGGCAGTGACGGTGTCCGGCAGGACCTGGCTGACAGCGCCCTGAATCTTTGTCTTGAGGGATTCTGCCAGCACACTGTCCTTACCTGCCATTAGAGCCTCAAACCCCTGTTTAGCGACCTCAGCCGGGTCGTCCTTCTTATCCGCACCCACTTTGGTGTCGTCTAGCCCGGCACGGTGGAAGAAGTTGGTCTCGGTCGCTCCGGGCATCAGGGCGGTGACGGTGACACCTGTATCCTTTAACTCATTGCGGATTGCCTCTGAAAAGGAGTGCACGAACGCCTTGGAAGCTGCGTAGACCACTTGGAACGGACTGGGCATCTGAGAGACGATTGACGAACTGAAAAGAATCCGGCCCTTGCCGCGATCAACCATATCCTTCACGACCCGTTTGGCAAGATGCACGGACGACACCACGTTTAGATTGATCAGATTGAGTTCGTCCTTCAGGTCGGTCTCGCGAACAAACTCGCCGCCAACGCCGACTCCCGCGTTGATCGCGATCGCGTCCACTGGTCGATTGGTCGCCTTGATCTTGTTGTAGAGGGTCTCGACCCCATCATAGGTGGCAAGATCTGCTTGTACGGTTTCAACCTTGGCACCTAGCCCTTCGAAGGCTTGAGCTGCTTCATTGAGACTCGGACTGGTGGCCGTGACTAAGAGATCAAAGCCGTTTTGGGCAAACTGCTTGGCAAGTTCGTAACCGATGCCGCTAGAGGCACCTGTGACGACAGCCAAGGGGCGACTCAATGAATCCATCACTAATCAAACTCCTATCGGACTGCTCCACGCTCATTTGTCGTAGCTTGCTTCTCTTTCGCTGCCAGACGGTCTGCGGGGACTGTGTTGCTTTCAACGCTTACAATCCTAGAGAGACAGCCAGGTGATTGCGTCTTCCCAAGGAAGTATGGAGGGTCGGGTGAACACGATTGCAGCCCTGTGTGCCCAAGACCGAAATTAAGTTGCACCGGCAATGGTAATGTCACTGCTGTTAGTGCTGGCGAGAATCAGGCGAATTGCCTCCTGTGGGACATCCCACTGTGGGAAATGTCCACAGTTTTCGAACCAGTGCAACTGGGCATCGGGAAACAGTGACCTTGCCCGCTTTGCTTGACCGGGAAAGCACACTCGATCATCGCGTCCCCATCCAATCACGAGTGGACTTTTGATCGAGTTTGGCGGTACACCCTGCTGAGTGTCTCCATAGGCAAGTTGGCGCAGTAGTTCATCGAAGGAAGGAGATTCGGCGAAGCTATGCATCTCGTCGAGCGTAACTTTAGAAGACAGTCTCCAGGGACGCGCTGAGAACTGAGCGAAGAGCAATGTACGACTCACGGTGTCTCTGGTGAGCGTTGGCATAACAGGTTGCAGCAGGCGGACCAGGCGGATTGATCCATAAATCGAGGCATAAAAAAAGTGACGTTGCCAGCCGCTCCAAAAGCCACCGGGATCAAGCGAGACCACCGCGCCGAGGACACCGCCACGTCGCGCGAGTTCAAGCACGAGTCTCGCCCCCATTGAACTACCGACCGCATCAACACCGATGAGATTGTTGGCATTTAGAAAATCGGTGACGGCATCAGCGAGAGTTCGAATCGAGACTTCACCGGGCAACGGCGGAGTCTCGCCAAAACCAGGTAAATCAACCGCGATTACCTCACGCTCGGCGGCTAAGTCGTCGAGGATTGGATTCCACGATCGCCAGCTCCCACCCAAACCGTGAATAAGCAGCAACGGCTTGCCCTTACCCCGTCGAATGTGGTGCATTTCCATCTCTCTAACTCCAGACATCTACTAAGGAAGCTTGGCTAGCAAGGACATCAGATGTCTTCTCTTTCGCCTAAAGGCAGCCTGTCTGAGGCGACATGGCTGCGCTTCAGGGTTGGCTTGCATTGGCCCCTCACCCAGGGTTGGTTGGGTCCGCGCCAATCTGCTGTAGGATGCCGAGCTGGTCGGAGCTGCCCCACCGCTCGACAATCTGGCCGTTCTGGAAGCGTGCGATCTGCATACCGCGAGCACTGATCCGCCGACCCGTCGCCGGGGCACCGAGGAAGTCACCCTGGTGCGTGCCCGTGACCGTGTAGGCGATCGCCACATTGTCGTTGTCAGCAACCATGTGCTCCACAGTCACGTTCAGGTCTGGGAATGCGGCACGGAACGCCGAGAAGAACTTTATGAATCCCTCCGGGCCCGGACCCTGGTTGGGCGCTGGGTCGTTATCGACGACGAGGGGCGCCATCACTTCGCAGAGTACATCGAGGTTGCCGCTATTGACGGCCTCTCCGAATCGCTTTGTGGCGCTGATGTTGTCTTGCTGGCTCATTGGTGTCTCCGTATTGTTGTTGGTAAGTTGGGTGGCTCTGATGCCGTGGGCTTGAGAATGACCTTGGTCTAGGCATCGTCCCGCACATCAAAGTGCTTATAGGCATCCGGGGCATCGTGCAGGCGACGTGGGATCTGCTTAAACATAGGACTTCAAATATGTTGGGCTGCGTCGCTTGAGGAAATCGGGCCTAGCCCAAACGTAACTGACGGTTTATCCAGGAGCAGGAATAGGCCGTTCGTGCAGCGCTGATCCAACCGCCACCAGATTTGAAGCGGCGTACTCAGCAGCCTTCTGAGACCAATCGTGTTTGTACTCAGTCTCCAGATATGACTCCCCCGGACCGGGACCCTTATTCCAATAGGTCCAGGCTTGCCCAGGAATCGTAAAACCAATATCTACTAGCGGCCCCGTCATCTCATTAATCACATGGTGAGCACCATCTTCATTGCCCGTGACCACAAATCCAGCAACATGGTTGTAGGCGATCGGTCGCCCCTGGTCGTCTGTCTCGGACAGCATGGCATCCATGCGCTCCAGTACTCGCTTGGCGACGCTTGACATTTGACCCATCCAGGTTGGACTTGCCATGATCAGAATCTCTGAGGCAATAATTTTAGAGCGAATCAGCGGCCACTCATCTCCATCTCCTTCGTCAGAAGAAACACCTGGACGCACATTGTGGTCAACAACACGGAGGATCTCAGATTCAACCCCGCGCTTTTCTAGCGCTTGGATCAGCACCCGCGCTAGCGCCTCAGTATTGGATGTCTGAGGCGAAGGTTTAAGGGTGCAGTTAAGAATAAGAGCTTTCAAGCTTGGAATGGCCTCTTTAGGTTTGCTGTGGTACTAGCACCTTACTTGTAGGGAAAACCAGTGGGTCGTTGCTCTACCATCAGTGAGATGCAGATTTTGTTAACAGTTCACGGCTATGGTGACCTATCTGTCATTACTTTAGCTTGACGACAAATCCAGAGCGTAGTCCAGTTGCCGCTACGCCAACTGCTTGCTTCGCCTTGCTCACCACCGCCCCCGCGCCAAAGAACTCATGGGTGACGCCGCTGTAGTTGGTTGCTCTCACGGAAGAACCTGCCTGCCGTAACCGCTGGGCGTAGGCTTGCCCCTCACTGCGGAGGGGGTCAATTTCTGCTGTAATTATGGTTGCAGGCGGCAAGCCTTGCAGTTCTGCTCGCAAGGGTGAAGCATAGGGGTTACTGCCGTCAGACTCATTGTTCAGGTAGTGACCCCAAAACCACTGCATCATAGCTCTGCTGAGCGGTTTGGCATTAGCATTCTCCTGGTAGGAGGGTGTGTCGAAGGCGTAATTGGTCACAGGATAGACCAGCATCTGATGCACGGGCATCTTGCCCCCGCGATCGCGCGCTATCAAGCAGGTGACCGCTGCCAAGTTGCCCCCCGCGCTCTCGCCGCCAACTGCCACTCGGCTTGAGTCTCCACCAAGTTGAGTAGCATTGGAGATGACCCACTGGGTGGCGGCGTAGGCATCCTCCGCTGCTGCCGGGAACTTATACTCTGGAGCCTGTCGATAGGCAACAGATATGACCATGCAGTTGGCGGCATTGGTCAAAGCACGGCAGGAAGCATCATAGGTATCCAGGGTCGCAATCACCCAGCCACCACCGTGGAAGTAGACCAGCACCGGGAAAGGACCGTTTCCCTTTGGTTTGTAAATGCGCGCTAGCAGGTCTCCTGCCGGTCCCGGTATGAGTTGATGGCTGACATCTCCAATCATTTCCAGGGCCGGTTTGCCGCGCTTGGCAAGCACACCCATAACTGCATTCGCCACGGTGGGGTTGTTGCGGGCATTCAGGGGCGACTGTTTTTCAATCGGCGGTGCGTTAAAAGCAGCAAGTTCATCCAGAACCGATTTCATTTGAGTATCAGGTGTGGACACCGCCCCTGCCGACTTGGCCAGAAGTGAACCACCGAATGCGATCGCTGCAACCCCTGATCCGGTCAGCGTGACAAACTCTCTTCTCGATATCTGCACAAGTTCCTCCAATAAGTACTAAAGCAGTACAAGCTACTTGGACTGGTTCCATCAATTAGTTCCCCCGACTAGCAACTATAGCTATAGTCATCGAGGTTAGGACGTAGACTAGAAGGATTCCCATGGCGTCTCCCCCCTTTCAATGGCTAAACCTTACAGTGATGACTGCCGACAAAGAGTAATGCAAGCGATTGAGCTGGACGGTCTCAAGAAAAGTGAGGCGAGTCAACTGTTTAACATCAGTCGCAATACGATTAACTTGTGGTGCCAGCGCAAAGCCGAAACGGGTGATGTCAAGCCAAAGCCGAGGCAAGCATCCCAACAGCACCCCAAAATCAGCGATTGGGAGAAGTTTCGGGTCTTTGTCAAAGCCCATGGAGATAAAACCCAAACAGAAATGGCACAGCGATGGGAAGGGGAGATTAGCCAGCGCACGATTTCAAGGGCATTACGGAAGATTGGACATAGCCGTAAAAAAAGACCTATGGGTATTCCCAACGCGATGAGGCCAAACGGGCGGTCTTCTTAGCGCAACTGAAGAACCCCAAAGCGCCTCACCTGGTCTATGTTGATGAGTCGGGTATGGATGAACGAGATCACTACGGCTACGGGTACTCACCCATAGGGGAACGATTCTACGACCTCAAATCCGGTCGGCGGCAGGGGCGCATTAATATGAGAGATTGCAGGAGGAATTATTCCCCCTGCAACTCTCTCATGATCGCCGGTTATCGAGAGGGTGGATTGATTGCGCCATTTACGGTCGAAGGGGCATGCAACCGCACCGTGTTTGAGACCTGGCTAGAAACGTGCTTGATTCCAGTGTTGCGTCCGGGTGAGTGGGTGATTTGGGCACCTAAATTCGGTATAGTACTATACCGAATTTAGGTCACCGCGACATTTCATCATGGCGGTCGGATTGCCCACTTGATTGAAGCTGCAGGGTGTCAGCTCGTCTATCTGCCGCCCTATTCGCCGGACCTCAATCGGATTGAAAAGTGTTGGGCATGGCTGAAAAGCCGGACTCGCAAACAGTTACCCAACTCGGATAACTTACGCGATGCGATGGAAGTTGTTCTTAAGAAAGCAGCGTCCTAATCAAAGTGGCTATGGCTATAACTATTTGTCGCAGCATCATTGGATCAGCGTGCACCCGTGCTAGAACGGCCATGCCATTAACAATACCAGTGAAAATTGTGCAAGTGCCAAAACATCCTCTTGGACAGGGATCTGACCCTCAACTTGAACCCGCTGTAAACGACTACAGAGCGCACCCTCAAAGCCTGACTGGTACTCAATCAGCTTCCGCTCAATCGTGTCACTTAGCCCTCGGCATCCAAGCGCACTGTTCACTCGAAGACAGCCAGCGGGTAGAGTCGAATCGATCATCTAGTCGACAACTGTATTCAGAAGGGCTTTGACAGCGCGCCAAGCATCTGGTTCAGCTTCCAAGGCCTTTACAGCCCGTGCGGCAAAATGCTCAGCATATCGGTCGATCGTCTTCAGGAATAACTGCTCTTTGTCCCCAAAGGCAGCGTAGAGGCTTGGCCTGATAATCTGCATAGCCTGGGTTAGTTCATCAAGGGATGTCACCAGGTAGCCGTAATGCCAGAACGTTACCATTGCCCTATCTAGTGCTTGATCTACATCAAACTCGCGGGGACGGCCTCGCAACATTACTGCCTCCCACACCATTGCTCTTTCTTGAATTTACATAAGTAGCTTGACATTTGCCAGCAAGGTTGTAGTTTATGTACTGTAAAGTACATAAAACCGTTAGTACTCAATGGAACCAAATCATGGCGCAACTAAAAGGCAAGAAGGCACTGTTACAAACCGTTATGGCCGTATGCATCCTTGTCATCGTAATCTCGTACTTCAGTCAGGCTCTAATCAACGTGGATGCAGTTCAAAGAGTCGGTACTCAGCCATCACCTACCCTGAGCCAGGTTTCAGGCAAGACAAAGACGGGTCAAAGAGCCAATAAACCTCAGCCCCCATCTATCTCTGCTGAGTTCCCTTACGAGTCAAAGTATGTTGAGGTACTCGGTTCGCAGCTACACTATGTTGAGCGAGGTAAGGGTGATCCTATTCTGTTCCTGCATGGCATTCCGACCCCCTCCTACCTCTGGCGCAACGTTCTGCCCTTCGCTCAAAGTGAAGGCCGTGTCATAGCCCTTGATAACATCGGTTTTGGTAAGTCGGACAAACCAGATAAGTAGATCAACTTAGTTAAACCCAAAATGTACAAACTATGAAAGCCACTCTACACAACGACTCTGTTGATTAGTATCTTGAGTTTGTTTAGGTGTACCTACTTATCGACTATGGTTTCTACAATAGAGCTCTTGCAGGAATGGAGATGAGATGCAAAAAGTAGGTCATAGGAGGACAAACAATGACTTACGAACGCATCAAACATCTCAAAGCAACAGAATTCAAGCGATTGTGTGGTGTCCGGCCTGAGACCTTTGC
>JBGTDT010000070.1:0-22747 GCA_041748155.1 Thermosynechococcaceae cyanobacterium
AACCAGGGACGCCTGGAGGGAATTGCCGATCTGCGCGATGAGAGCGATCGCGATGGGATGCGGGTGGTGATTGAGCTAAAACGGGAAGCTCAGCCCCAGGTGGTTTTAGAGAACCTCTACCGCCAAACCACACTCCAGACAAACTTTGGGACGATTATGCTAGCTCTGGTGGATGGGCAGCCGCAGCAGATGGCTTTGCGAGAACTGTTGCAGCACTTCTTGAACTTCCGCGAACAAACCCTGACCCGGCGCTATAGCCACCAGCTAGAGCAGGCTGAGAGCCGGGTGCATGTCGTCGAAGGATTGCGCCTGGCCTTGACCCATCTGGATCAGGTGATTACGATTCTCCGGGGTGCTCCCGACGGGACAACGGCTAAAGGTACCTTGCAAGCACAGTTTAATCTCAGCGATCGCCAAGCCGACTCAATTCTGGCGATGCCACTGCGTCGACTCACAGGTCTAGAGCAGCAGAACCTGCAAACCGAGTTCACAGAATTAACGCACCAGATTCAGGACCTTCAAAAGTTACTGGCGAATCGCCACGAACTCCTCAAGGCGTTGAAGCGGGAGTTACGGGCCCTCAAGCGTAGGCACAGCGATCCGCGCCGGACCCGGATTCAGCCGGAAGGGCACTTGAGTATTGCTGCTCCGGAGGAGGATCAAACCACTGTTCAAACCACTGTAGAGATCACCCACCGGGGATATGTGCGCCGCCGCAAAGGCACCCCGGCGCAACTTAACGGACGGCAATCAAAGCGAGCCAAAGCTGACCGGGCAATTGTTGCAGACGCTAGAGATTCAGTTACAAATACCTACGTGACCCAGCTATCGGCAGATCTACTGGTCTTCACGGGCAGTGGCAAAGCCTACGGGGTTAAGGTCCAGGATATTCCTCTTCAGACCGGGCGGGAGCGGGGCGTGCCCCTGGTCACCCTGCTTCCTTCTGCCCAGTCTGAAGGCCAGCCAGAGGGAATTGTCGCTCAATTTGCCCGCTCAAATTATCCTGAAACAATTCATGTGGTCTTGTTGACCCAGCAGGGCCGGGTCAAACGAGTTCCCCTCTCGGAGTTTGCCCTCCTGACGGGGCGGGGGTTGGTTGCACTGAAGCTGAAAGCGGGGGACCAGTTACTCTGTGCCAGCCTGGTAGAAGCAACGGCAGCAGAGATTGTGATTGCCACCTCTGCGGGCCGGCTGCTGCGCTTTCAACTCAGTGAACTACCCATTATGAGTCGGGCCACCTTGGGAGAACAAGCCCTCCGCTTACACAAGCAAGAGCATCTCGTGGGATTTGTCACGCTTCAGACTGAGGATGATCTATTGCTGGTTTCTCAACAGGGGTATGGTAAGCGAATTCCCCTCAACGTGCTTCGCCTGGGTCACCGGGGAGATATTGGCACCCATGCCCTGCAATTGAGTCCAAAGACTGATGCTTTAGCGGCGATCGCCCCCGCACCCCCCACCGCTGAAGCAACCCTGTTCACAGATGCCAATCGAGCCGCTGGTCTAGCTATCGATACGATTCCCCTATGGGGTAAAGAGGGTCTGGGCAGCCGCTTACTCAAGCTCAATCCCGGCGAAACTGTGATTGGTGTCACAACGACCGCCGGATCAAACTTGGAAAATTCTGAGTAACTTACGATTATTGTTCAGTTAATCAGGCACAATAGCCTCAAGGTGTAGTGGATCAGCGATCGTGGCCCAGGTTGTTTTAGAAAACGTCTATAAAAGCTATTCCAGGCAAGGAACCCGGAGGAATGCTCCGGTAGCAGTACCGGTTGTCTCGCCGGTGGAAGAAACGGGACTAATTGCTG
Organism: Thermosynechococcaceae cyanobacterium; assembly: GCA_041748155.1. Classification (GTDB taxonomy): domain Bacteria; phylum Cyanobacteriota; class Cyanobacteriia; order Thermosynechococcales; family Thermosynechococcaceae; genus JBGTDT01. The sequence continues at coordinate 1,812 of JBGTDT010000070.1, forward strand.
GAACTGCCACTGCTGCTACCACGGCTAATGTTCTGCGCCGGATCAATTTGAGGGTTCAGGATGGAGAATTTATGGTACTGGTGGGGCCTTCTGGCTGTGGTAAAAGCACTCTACTCCGCTTGATTGCCGGGCTAGAACAACTTACAGGTGGCAATGTTTGGGTGGGCGATGCCCTGGTGAATGACCTGGCACCGAAGCAGCGAGACATTGCCATGGTATTTCAAAGCTATGCGCTTTATCCTCACATGACGGTCTACAACAACCTGGCCTTTGGGTTACGACGCACTTCCAGAGGAGTTCTAGCCGCCGGTAAGGGCAGGGCAGCTTGGGCTGGAAATTTAGCCGTGACGGTAACGCGGTCACTACCGAAAAGGCTGCGGTATCTCTCAGGACAAGAACGGGCGGTGGACCAGCGAGTTCGGACCGTTGCCCAGATGCTCCAGATTGAGCCGCTACTGGACCGACTGCCCAAACAACTGTCTGGCGGACAGAAGCAACGGGTCGCCCTAGGGCGGGCAATGGCTCGCAATCCTCAAGTTTTTTTGATGGATGAACCGCTCTCGAACCTGGACGCCAAACTGCGGGCCGAAACTCGGGCCCAAATCGTTAAGCTCCAGCGCCAATTGGGCACCACCACCATCTACGTCACCCATGACCAAACTGAAGCAATGACGATGGGCGATCGCATTGCAGTGATGAATGCCGGGCAAATCCAGCAGTTGGCAACCCCATTAGAGCTTTACAACCGACCTGCAAATCAATTTGTGGCTGAGTTCATTGGCACCCCACCAATGAACTTCCTGACTGTAAAAGTTGAATCTCCCCTAGTCCTAGCTCATCCCCAGTTTTATTTGAGCTTACCGGAGGCTTGGGCGACCGTTCTGCAACAGTATAGCCAGCAATCTCTAATTTTAGGGATTCGGCCAGAGCACTTAAGTTTAGGGGAAGCAGACGCTCAACACCTGCCGGTCCAGGTCGAACTGGTCGAAGCACTGGGTCACGAAACCTACCTATCCACTACGATGCAGCAACCCACGGGCAGCGCCAGCACTCTGGACCTGCCCTCGTCAACGCTGCACAGCCGGATTGATCCAGATCAAACAGTACGGGTGGGAGAATCCCTCTGGCTGTCAGTTCAGGTGGATAAAGTCCATCTATTTGAGCCTGAAACGGGCCGGGCACTCAGGCCAATCTGAATTCAGAGCGACCGTCTTTGCCGACTAAAAAGCAGCATCCCACCAAGGCCGAGTATTCTAGTATTTGGAAGTAGTTCAGATCCTTGACTCAGACACCACTTTTAGTTCAACAGGTCAGTACCGTGACGAAAGATTCACCCTGGCATTACCCAGTTCTCAGCTTGCCGCGAGAACCGCTGTTGTCTGCGGCTTGGCAGCTATTAGAGCTGCAGATCAGCAGGTTTAAGCGGTCTCTCGCGAGGAATGCTAGCTGGCGCTGGCTAGTTACCCTAGGGGCGATCGCGGCTGTTGGGCTGTGGAACTGGCAACTCCTCCTGGCAGGCGGGACTGGCATCCTGAGTACGGTGTTGGTCTATCAGATCCAGACTGGGAACTGGCAGCGCCTCGGGCTAATCCGTAACGGTTTACGGTGCTCAAACCGTCTAGTACTTGCAGTAGGTGCTGGCGGAATTGTGGCTCTGGCCACCCCCGTGGCTGCAGCTGTCTGGCTGGATGTGAAAAGTCCCTGGATTGCTGCTGGAATCATTCTGCAAGGCTTTGGAACCACAGCGATTCTAATCCTGCTGCTCTGGCAAACCCTTCACGGTCCTGGAGGCAAAGAGGATTCCTCCTTTAATCAGCAGGTGGCGAATCTGACTCACCCTGATCCGCTCAAGCGTTTAGTGGCTGTCCACCAACTTCAGTATCTAGTTGAGAATTCGCGGTCTGACTGTAAGCGCGATCGCAGAATCGCTGAGTACTTTCGGTTGATGCTGCGGCGCGAACCCGAAGTACTGATTCAAGAGGCCATTCTAGACGGTCTCCAGGCTATAGAAAATTCTCAGAAGCTGAATCAGCCAAAAACCTATTTACTAACCAACTCTATTGAGCAAGCCAAACTAAAAGCACGGCAACCTAGTAAACCTAGTTGAAAGACTGTAACAATTTATGCTCTACCTAACTAAGCTGGCCACCAGCAAGGCTGTCGCGCCAAAGCGCTGCCCGTAATAGGGCAGCGCGGTAGATCATTGATATAGCAGCTCTAAGCTACCAAACTGACACCCAGCTCGATTAAACTCCTACGGCAGTGAGTTCGGCTACCGGGGATAATTCAGTGATCGTGCCGTCCTTATTGATACGAATCTTTTGACCATCGAACTTACTTAGCGTATAGCCAGGAAAGTCCTCATTATAGGTTCGTATCCGGTCCTGGAGGAAGGCGATCGCAACCCGCTCGCCTAGCCGTTGCCCTACGACCCCATCGGTGCGCCAGTGCACACCCGTGAAGTCCCGTCCAAACCCGACGTTAGAGGCAAGCTTGTTCAGCTCACCCCCCACCGTGAGTTTCCCTATGTAAGGCAACAGCGCAGTACCATTATCATTTGCAACCATCGGTTTGGGAACTTCGAAGTCTTCATTAAAGATTGCTTTTAACACTGTGACACCAGCACCACTATAGGTCGCGTGACCCGACGGGTAGGCAGGGTGGAGAGGTGATCCTTCAGGGAAGGCCATCGCCAGCAAGTAGCTGCCAGCACTACCCCGATTGAATTTCTGGTTTTGCGCCTGGTTGTGCTCAAAGACTCTCTTCAGCAGGTCACTGTCAGCCAGGATTTCTTCATTGACAGGGTACTGCTCCTTAGAAGCGTTACGGCTCAAGATGTTGTCGATCCAGCCAGCATAGACCTCTGGCCTGAGACGACGATGCACCAGCCACTTCTGGAACCAGGCCGCCTTCAAAGCTTCGACGGCTACCCTAGAGCAGATATCGGTCAGATCAGCAGGACCAAACGTGACAAAGCCTTGTTGGGTTGGGTTGCTAATGTAGGGATTACCTGGGTCGAGAGCCGCTGGCCCGTAGCTCAGCAAAAGTGCAGCTGCATAGTAGAAAAACGAGAGCGGGGGGTCTCGATGGATAAGCTCACCTAGGGAACGACTACTGTAGATGAAGCGGGTTCCATCAATAAATGAATCACCTCCGGGCATACAGCCGTTCTGGATATTCAGATACTCATCGAAATTCGTCACATAATCGAGACCTTCAGTAGTAGTGCGGTAGCGCTGCTCAACTAAGAGCGCACCAAGCGTGAAGGGCTGCACTAAGAATTGAGAAATGAAGGGGCCAGTCAAGTCACCCGGAGTATTGACGCGAAACAGAGTAGGCGTAGTCACGCGACCGTTTACCTTTGGCCCTCGGAAATCCGAATAATTGTCTGACAAGCTATTGGCTGCTGCAATTGTGCGTGGGTCAGTATCGTATCGGGAGAAAGGTACATCACGGGTGAGGGCCTGCCAGTAGCACTCGGCCATCTCACTAGCTTCCTCCGCACTTTTGAAAGCAGGAGGTCTACGCATCTTTAGGCCGTGGGAGTCTCGTCCCTCGAACCCGTACGCGTAGGCTGCCTGAGGACAAACCAATTTGATCTGATCCCGTCTTGGGACGCGGCAGCCTAGGGGGATTTTATCGAAGTCAGCCTGTTTGCCAGACTTCAGAGCATCAATTAGCTCCCTGTAGGCTTCGGGCTTTACTTCACCATCCTGATCATGGGGCAGCCCCTTGGTAAAACTACCGATGTAGTTTCGGCTAGCAAAGCGCTCCTCGTCGCCGTTGTTGGGATGTTCAGCATTAAACGCTTCCCGCTGCTTTTCAGCCGCGTCCTTGCGAAGTGCGGCTGCCGCTTTGCTGCGCTCCTCTCCAATAAGTGGGCCAATTTCGCCCTGATTCTGAGCCGCTTTATTATTGCTATTCATAGGAAAACCTTTCCTCCTAAGAGGTAATAAAGAATTGACAACAACGCTTTTGAAAAAGCAGTGATTGCTTTTAAGATTCAGTGAAAGCCTAAGAAATAAAAAAGTAACATAATTTCATAGATTTCACCTCCAAAGCAGTTATCTAATCGAATGGAATGTAAAGGCTTCTGCTGAGTACAAGAATTAATTTAGGAGATTGAAAAGAAAGTTGCAATGAACAGTCTTTCGGTATAGTTGGTCATTCTTTCGGCTTTACCAAAATATAGCTTCTTGTTTGAGAAGTAGACTCAAAAACTAGTCAGAAATACTACTAAACGTAGTAGACTTTGCTAAAATCACTCACAAATAGTAGCCTTAGTGTCTTTGTTTTCAAGTTTTTTGCTCGGTCTTGTTTATCTTAATTCAATCCATTTTCTTTGAATAAACAAGATAGCTAATCCGGTAGAAAGCAGCACAGCAAAGGGGGTAAGATAGCTCCAGTGACCTGACATCTTGCCTAAGATATGCCAAGGTAATAGAAAAACTACTAAATAAGTTAACTTTTGGAGATTTTTCCAGTTATTTTTTAACTTTTTTATACTCCAGTCATTAGAAGTAATTGCTAAAAGAGTAAAGATAACTAGTATTGAAACACCTTGAAAGTATTCAACATAGGTATACGGATCTAGTAAACTTAATTTTCTTTGTATTATCAATATAATTCCATGGTCTAAACCTAAACCAAAAGCAGTAACACCTACATAGCGACGATGTTTAAGTAGCCAAACCAAAACTTTACTACCTTTGGTAGCTGGAAAAACTGTTCTAAACATGCTTGGCATTAAGGTAGCAATATAAGCAAGCAATGACACGAAGCCCAGAGCATTTGCTAGGGGTGCAGGGCTAAGAAAAAGAGCAAGAAATAAAGTAGTAACGTAGCTACTTAAAGTTAATATAGAAAAACCTAGGACTTGCTTGAAAACTATAGCTTTTTTCTGCATGACACTTCCTCTCTCTTAATCGGAGAAGTAAAATTGCTGTTGACTAATACTTAATTTTGTACGGCTCAGTATTTTTAAGCCTATGTGGAAATTAAACTGTACTTAATCAAGTCTAAAATTGTAAATATAAAGAGGTACTGAGTTCTATAGCAATCCTACGGGAGTCATGAAGTTGGTAGGCAGTTCTCCACTCTACATGGGCAAGATGCCCACCTACATCTCACAACTGAAATCAGATTGATGTACACTTGCTTTTACAAAAAACTTTACTATTTTGTTTACTTACCTATTGATCCTAAGTGTAATAAACTGCGATCGCAATGAATAATCTTTCTAATAAGTAGGATATTTTTTCGTTTTAGCCAATACTGATTTAGCTTGAGTACGAGGTTCCTATTGCTACCATTTAGTGGAGATCTATTTTTGAGAAGCTGTTCCAAAGGTAGTATTTTTATCTCAAAGAAACTGAAGGTATTTACAGATACCTTCAGGTAGATTTAGCAGCAACAAGGTAACAAGCTAGGAATGGAGAGCTACTCTGGTAAAAACTGTGGGCTGAAAGGTTTTCCTTGTCCTAGGACAATAGAAAGCGGCGGACAATATCCTCGTAGAAGTTTGGGCAACGCCAGTAGCCATTGTGCGCTTCTCCCCACCGCTCCGGCAGATCTAGATGCACGTTGTCTTTATCGTTGATGGTGTAAAAGTGCAAGTGTCCACTGATCGGGTCTTTCCGATTCCAGTAGTTCACCCAGGGTAAGTGATCAAGCTTAGGCTCCACTGGACTGTCCACTTCTATTTCCTTAGAATCAGATTGTGATAACTTCGCCTTGAAGGAGTAGAGGTGCCTGAGAATCTGGAGTCGGATGTACGGGGCTTCCTCTCCACTGTTCAGTGATCCTCCAAGCTGCTCCCGAAAGAAGAAGGCTACCTTGTCCAGGGGTGATCCAAAGGTAATTAAACCCCCAAGTTTTTTGAGTTGTTCGTCAAACTGAGCACCTTGCTTGTGAGGCAATTTAGACCGAAGACTGGCTTTGATGTTTAATCGATTCAAGGCATCGTAGGCGATCACACTTCCGAGGGAATGACCAATGACAATGACGCGATCGCAGTCCTGATCCTTGAGGACTGCCTCTAGCAGAGCTTGAGCTCCTGAGAGGATTTTCTGCCGAATTCTAAAGTATTTGGATTTCTGGTCCATTGCTGTATAAATGGCAATATCGCCGATGTACCCCACGATCACCTGGGTTGTCTGGCGTCCAATCCACCGCCGCAACCTTAGCAGTGGTTTCCAGTAGGGCCAGGTGGGGATCAGGAAAAGTGCTAGGCGCAGCAGGGGGTAGAGAAACCGTAACCGCCAAACTACCTGGCTGAGTCGGTACCAGCTATAGGTACTACTTTGACCGGACCAAAAAGGTGAGAGGTTTTTCAGGTAGGGCTGAGGGGAAATCCTTTGATTTTCCTGCAAGTCCTCCAATAAGTGCCGGTTCTCGGGCTGCTTGTAGAATCGATCTGTGCCCTGGAGCGTCTGTTCAAGCCACTGCCATACCTCAGCGGGGCTGATCATCTCCTCCGTCAAATAGGCCCAGTAGTATTCGTGGATATCGATGCTCCAGTCTGCCTGCTCTGTCGAATTCAGCCGGACAAAGCTCTCTGTCCAACTGGAGCCATCCACCTCCTGTTGCTCCACGATTTGGTGCGACAACTTGCAGCGGACCTTCTGGGTCTTCAGGTATTTTATCAACCCGCGTGTGAAGCTGTCCAAAGACTCAAAGGGAATCTGCTCCCCAATCCCGTGAATCACCATTAAGGCCGTACGGCCCTGAGGAAATCCCTGGGAAAGGTCTATCGGTTGGGTTTCCACGGCAAGATCTTGCCCTAAAACGGTCATAGAGTCACCTCTGCACCAAACACGCCATTAGCTGCTTTGAATTGAATGCTGAGTAAAGCGCCTCAGTTCGTTGATCTACCAGAAGACAAAGGTCGGGAAGCCGCTGGGGATCGACTGTGACATCACCTATTGGGTCAGGCTGACCTTAAAGGGCTGGTCTGTTGAGGGAATGTTGCGGTGAAGAATGTCCGATAGATTCTGGGTAGCTTGAATAATTTTGAAGCCAATGGGTGAAAAGGTTTCTTCAGTAAAAACATTCTCAGCCAGGAGTGGATTGGTTAAGGCTTGGGAAAAAGCATCAATGCCGACCAGTCTGCCGATCAACGAGGCGACAGCAGCGTTCTGGCGGGTATCCTCAGCAAATAGTCCAACGTAGAATTCAATCTTGTCTACGTGACCATACAAACGTTTGAGTTCTGCTTGAACTTCCTCATTTCCGGTGATCTGATCAAAGTCCGTTACGCGGGGAAATTTACACATCTCGCGGTAATCGTTGTAACTGGCTAATTGAGCCTTTCTACCCAGTTGGATGCTAGTGCGATCGGTTTCAAGCAGAAAAAAGGGCGTGTTGAACAGACCGATCTCCCCAGCAGGTTGTAAAGAAGCATCCTCAAACCAGGGTCCCAACCCGCGCTGAGTCACTAGCTCAGTGTTCCAGAGCGTCTCCTGCATGGATATCTCCTGGCTGTCTAGGCGGATTTGATTGGGAACCAGGCTGTGCCAGCGGTACAACAAATTAAATTCCACCGTCATCCAGTTCTGGCGATACCACTTTTCATTCGTAAAGGCGGACGGGTCCACGCAGAACTTGAAGTGGTAGGGCGCAATGTGGTTGATGTATTCCTCAACCACAATCTTAATCAGCAAAACAATTAGAACATTGCGTGCTGTTTGAAAGAGCCGCTCATTATCCCAATTCTGGTATGTTTCGGCCAAACCTTCACAGATGCGATTGTGCTCCCGCAGAAACAGGGTATTCAGCATGACATAGCCAATTTGCACATTGCCCGTCTCCTTACCCATGGCGAACAGCTTGTCTTTCTTGGCTAAATCAATGCCCTCAGGAACCTTGATGGGTAGATCTTGGAATTCTGGCTTGACTACTCCTGCGCTGAAGTAGTAGGGGGGATACTCCTGGCCATTGATGATCTGGCTTTTTAGCTTTCCGCCTTGAGGGGCTCTCAAGCTTTTGGTCGTGTTTTTGTTCAACCCGTAGAGGGGACTTAGATCAACCTCATGGTTAGAGGTATTCTTGAGAGGGTCAGTGGGGTCGGTTCGCAAAAAACCATCTGTAAACCACTGAGCAAAGTAAGAGAACAAGAGAGTGGATTTGGCGGATAATTTTATCTGATTGGGTCTAGGCTCAAATAACTTTAGGACGTCCTCGACTGGCGGCAACGCTCCACCGTCCATCTGCACAGGGGGTAAATGACGGCCAGTGTAGGTTCGATCAGTCAATGAATCCCATGAGGTGTAGGGTGCCATTGTGCTCAAGGGATAGGGGCGGGTCTTGGTTTTAGCTATGGCACTATTAACCAGGAATTTGTTGATCCGCCGCTTCAGGTAGGGGCTGGTTTGAATTAGGTCCCAGAACCATTTAAAGTGAGTCAAAACAAAGGATTCCACCTTGTTTTTCAGTCCATCCTTAACGGTACTCCTCTGTCGTTTCATGGCTGTATTCACCTGGGATTGGATCTGTAGTCTTCTGATTTGGGCTTTTGGTTTGGGCAGGGGTAGCCCAGGATTAACAGTCAAAGGCGATCGCGAAGCGTTCTGGGAAAAAGCCCCCTTGAAAGTCCACTCCCGCTTCAGTCGGGATTAATCTGACGCCGGGTCGAAGCAGGACTCGTTTGATAATTTCAGGAATTTCCACCAGCCCGATGTATTTACCCAAACAAGTGTGGTGGCCGTAACCAAAATGCAGGTAATGATAGGCGGGTCGTTCGATCGAAAATGTCTGCGGCTCCACCAGTTCACTGGCATCAAACATGGCGGAGGCTGTGCAGGCAAAGACGATACTTTTGGCAGCAATTCGCTTTTCCCTGGCCGTTCCAGCCGCCAAGGTGTACTCTTCCTCGCAGAACCGGAATACCAGGGGGTTGATCGGGTTGAAACGCAGGGCTTCCCAAACGTACCGATCAAAGCGATCGTCGTCGTTGGCCTGAGCCGCTTCCAAGCTGCTTTGGAACACCGCCGGGTTGAGCAGTATGTATTCAAGTGCCTGGACAACTGCCTGGGAGACTGTTTCAACACTTCCGATCAGGAGACCGGCCATATTCGTGATGATTCTTGCTTCGTCAAAGCGAATGTCTTGGGGAAAATGGGTTTTGATTAACCGGGTAAAAATATCCTCCCTTTGATTGGCGTGCTCCTGATCCTCTAAGCTTCTCGGCCTGAGGCTTTCCTCACTGGAAGTACACGACTCTTTGGCAATCTTCTCTTTTTTCTCGTCCAGAAGTTTGCTCAGGTATGCAGTCATCTCTTTTCCAGCCCTGACCGAGGCCGCGTGGATGGCGGGATCGGTGGCCAAATTCTTAAACATGTCTGATTGGGTCGCCTTGGACCACCGAAACATAGATTCCAGATCGGGACCCGGAAAACCAAAATAATCTCCACACAACTGCACCGGGACGTACCTACCCAACTGGCTGACCACCTCAAGCTTGCCAGTTCCAGACCACCTATCTAGAGCAGTATCGGCAATCTCGCCTGACATTTTTCTAACCCGTGGCAGGTCCTCCCGCTGGAGCATCGTTTTCATGATTGACTTTTCTCGCCAGTTAACTTCTGTGTTATCCCTGGCGAGCATGAAAGGCCCGTCCACAACCGGGTCCATCTTAGAAGCATAGAGCCTGACGGAGAATACTTCTGGGCGGGATAACACCTCTTGTACGTCAGTAAATCGAGTCAGGAGCGTAAATGCTGGTGTTTCAAAAATTGGCCGATTTTGCCTCAATTCCTGAAAGAACGGTTGCCAGTCCGTTCGAATCCAACGGCTGACGAGTTGAACTTTTTCGGGGGTCCGATCCAGCGGGATACTATCGTATTCTTCCAGGTACGACATAAAGTTGCCTGTAAAAAGAATTTTTTGCTAAACGTGAGGATCAGTTTAGGAGGTACAAAGCCCAATCACAATGGCTATTTTTTCGATCAGATGGGCTATTTTTTCGGTTGGCGCTAAAGTCTACTAGGTTCGATGCCTGTTTCTCCAGGCTTGCGGGGTTGTCCCGTTGAAGCGGCGAAACTGCCGAATGAAATGACCTGTATCTAGGTAGCCAACGGCCTCGGCAATTTGCTGGACTGCCTGGTTGGTCACTAGGAGTAGGTGCCGTGCCTCTGCCATCCGGCGCTCGATGATCCAGCTTAAAACAGTCCGCCCTGTTTCGCGATGCACTAGGTCAGTTAGGTAGGCCGGAGAGCGCTTAACGGCCTTGGCTACATCGCAGAGGCCAATCTGGCCGTGGTAATGGGACTCAATGAAGCGGAAGACGCTAACCAATAAAGGGTGAGCCTGAAGCAGGCACTTTTTGATCTGGGGAGCTGCCAGCCTAGCAGTGTCAATCAGGAGCAGCATCAGGAGTGTGCAGGCTGCCTCCGTAAAGCCGAGCGGCTGATCGCGCAACTCTCGCTCTAGTTGCTGGAGCCGCTCTAGCCAGCGAGGGTACTCGGCTGGTGTAACCCGGAAGTGCCCGGTCTCAATGCTCTTGGGACGCAGATAGGAAAGCAGAAGGAGTTCTTCGAGCATGATCAAGGATATGGTGCTGCTGGTCTGGTCTGAGGCCAGGGCATTCACCTCAAAAACGATCGCCCAATTTCTGGTCTGTTCTAAGCCCCTTGGATCACGGACCTCGCCTGGAGGAATGAGAAATAAATCGCCAGGCACAGCGGGGATTTCCGACTGACCCATCCGGTACCAACCCTCTCCATCTTCCAGGAAAAGCAGCTCAAAGTAGGGATGCCCACGGGCCGCCATGGGAGATCTAACCACAGAGGGTGTCTGGGGAGACGATAAGCCCAGAGGGAAAACACAGGTAGAAGGAATAACACGCTGAGGTGTAGGAACAATGCTCAACAAAGTGTTCATGGCAGCCTCCCCTAAATAAAGCTCTTATAACCGGCTACATCGTGGGGCTTCTGCCCCGATGCGCCTTTTACACCAGGAAGCCTAGAATTCTCGGCGAGTTGTGGTTGAAGACCGGCAAGGTGGGCCTGACAACCTAGGAACAACGGAACAACCCAGAACTTAGACTTACCTTGTACTCAAGAAATTAAATGATCGACCGATGATTGGCGGTGAGAAAAAGTAACGGGTTTTGTAAGAAATGGTGACAGAGTTTCAGGAGCTTTCAGGGGATAATTTGATCAAACTCCGGTGGAGTGGTTAAGTCAAGCTCTGAGAAAGTCAAGTTCAGTAAAGCTACGACCTTTGAGGCACGTTTGATGGCTGCTGTTGAAGATGGACTCGCTGCTTTAGAAGTGGCGCTAAAAGGGGGGGGGTTAACAGACGTTCAAGCCCTCGTTTTTCGCCAGTCTTGGGAAGGGCGAACATACCTAGAGATTGCCGAGAACTGCGGGTATGATGCGGATTACATCAAGAGTGTTGGCGCTAAACTATGGCAGGTTCTCTCAAAGGCATTGAACAAAAAAGTCTGCAAAGGTAACCTCCGCTCAGTCTTGAGGCGGGAATCCCACCAGACTCCAGTTGTTGCTGCCCCGTCCGTGAGCCAGTCTCTTCCTAACCCGGTTGAAGATCAGAGCACTCAGACGAACTTATTGAGCCCACTGTCTCAGGCTGGAAATCTTCGCAGAACGCCTGCCAGCAAGCATCAAGACTGGGGAGAGGCAATTGATGTCAACCTGTTTTACGGGCGTAAAGAAGAGTTGGCAACCCTAGAGCAGTGGATTGTGCAGGATCACTGCCGGGTGATAACGCTGCTGGGGATGGGAGGAATGGGTAAAACGGCTCTGTCTGTAAAGCTAGCAGAACAACTCCAGGACCAGTTTGAGTATCTGATTTGGCGATCGCTCCGGAATGCTCCACGGGTTGAAGACATCCTGGCAGCGTTGATCGATTTTCTCTCCGGTCAGTCTGGCACTGCTTTACCGGACACAGACCAGAGAATATCCAGGCTGCTTGAGCATTTGCAAGAACACCGCTGTCTGCTGATTCTAGATAACGCTGAAGCAGTTCTACAAAGCGGTGAGGATGACCGACTGGCTTCTAACCACCGTGGCCTCACCTATCGAGAGGGATACGAGGGGTACGGCGAGCTGCTGAGACGGTTAGGAGAATCTCCGCATCAAAGCTGCCTCTTACTCACCAGTCGCGAGAAGCCGAGCGAAATTGCCTGGATGGAGGGGGAAACCATACCCGTGCGGGCTTTGCAACTGCAAGGCTTAAAGCAGGCAGAAGGGGAGAAAATTTTTAACCTCAAGGGTGAGTTTGCCGCCTCCGAAGCAGAGTGGCGCATGATCATCGAACACTATGCGGGCAATCCTCTTGCCTTAAAAATAGCTGCTTCAGCAATCCACGAATTACTAGACGGGGATATTTCTAAGTTCCTAGACTATTTAAACCAAGGAATCTTAGTTTTTGATGATATTCGCGATGTTTTAGATCGTCAGTTCAACCGCTTATCAGACTTAGAAAAACAGGTGATGTACTGGCTTGCCATCAATCGGGAGCTGGTTTCCCTCTCAGAGCTGGGAGAGGATATCTTCTCGCCCCGACTCAGAAGAATGTTGCCAGAAGCACTTAACGCTCTGAGTCGGCGATCACTGATTGAGAAAAAGCTAGCCAGCTTTACCCAACAACCTGTCGTGATGGAGTATATAACTGAGCGATTTGTCACCCAGATTTGCCAAGAAATTGAGACTGAAAAGATTGAGTGCTTGATTAGCCATACTCTGGTTAAAGCTCAAGCAAAAGATTACATCAGAGAAAGTCAAATTCGCCTTATTTTGCAGCCTGCCATTCATGCCCTGTTAGATGTCTTTAGAACCAAGAAAAACATTGAATCTACACTAAAGCAGCTCCTCTTAAAACTTCGAGAAGAATTCTCTGGCTCACCGGGCTATGGCGGCGGCAACATTGTCAATATCCTGCATCAACTCAAAATTGACTTAACAGGATACGACTTTTCGGATCTGACGGTTTGGCAAGCCTACCTCCAGGATGTCAATTTACACGCTGTCAATTTTGCCCAGGCTGATTTAGCCAAGTCAGTGTTTGCTGAAACCTTGGGCAGTATTTTATCCGTTAGCTTCAGCCCAGAGGGTAGCCTTTTGGCCACAGGTGACAGTGATGGCGAGATCCGCCTCTGGCAGGTGACGACGGGTAAACAAGTTCTGGCCTGCAAAGGACACACCAGTTGGGTCTGGTCTGTTGCCTTCAGCCCGGATGGTTACACCCTGGCCAGCGGCAGCCTGGATCAAACTGTCAAGTTGTGGGATACCCATACAGGTGAATGCCTCAAAACCTTACAGGGGCACACCGGTCAAGTCAACGCGATCGCCTATGGCCTCTGTCCCTCAGACAGGCTTCAGCAACCAGGCAACACCTTCAGCCCAAGTGGTTACATCCTGGCCAGCGGCAGCCTAGATCAAACTGTCAAGTTGTGGGATGCCTGCACGGGTGAATGCCTCAAAACCTTGCAAGGCCATAGCAGTCGGGTTTGGTCTATTGCCTTTAGCCCGGACGGTCAAATTCTGGCCAGTAGCAGCGAAGATCAGACCGTGAAGTTGTGGGACGCCTGCACAGGTGAATGCCTCAAAACCTTGCAAGGCCATACCAACTGGGTCCGGTCCGTTGCCTTCAACCCGGATGGTCAAACCCTGGCCAGTGGTAGTCTGGACCAGACTATCAAGTTGTGGGACACCCACACGGGTGAATGCCTTAAAACTTTGCAGGGCCATACCAACTGGGTCCGGTCCGTTGCCTATGCGCCAAGCGCAGGCTACACCAACAACCCGGATGGTCAAACCCTGGCCAGTAGCAGCTATGACCAAACTGTCAAGTTGTGGGATGCCCACACGGGTGAATGCCTCAAAACCTTGAGCCATACAAATCTAGTTTTATCAATTGCCTTCAGTCCTGAGGGACACATCCTGGCGAGCGGAAGTGAAGACCAAACAATGAGGTTATGGGAAGTCCGCACGGGTCAATGCTTGAAGGCTTTGCGGGGACACACCAATTCAATGTTTTCAGTTACCTTTAGCCCGGACGGTCAAACCTTGGCTAGTGGGAGTGGAGACTGTACTGTGAGGCTGTGGGATGCCCACACGGGTCAATGCCTCAAGACTTTGCCAGGACACAGTAGTTGGGTTTGGTCAGTCACCTTCAGCCCAGATGGTCAAACTCTCGCTAGTGGCAGCTATGACCATACCATAAAGCTGTGGGACGTCGGCACGGGTCAATGCCTCAAGACTTTGCCAGGGCATACTAACTCTGTGTTGTCAGCTACCTTTAGCCCGGATGGTCAAACTCTCGCTAGTGGCAGCTACGACCATACTATAAAGCTGTGGGACGTCGACACGGGTCAATGCCTCAAGACTTTGCTAGGGCATACCAATCGGGTTTGGTCGGTTGCTTACAATCTTCGCTCCTACCCCAACACGCTGGCCAGTGGGAGTGAAGACCAGACTGTGAAGTTGTGGGATGTCCACACAGGTGAATGCCTCAAAACCTTGCGGGGACACACTAACTCTGTGTCGTCAGTTACCTTCAGTCCAGATGGTTGCACCCTAGCTAGTAGTGGTAGCCTGGACGAAACAATTAAGCTGTGGGACGTCCAGACAGGCGAATGTCTCCAAACTCTCAGAGCTGACAGACCTTACGAGCATATGAACATTACTGGTGTTGTGGGCTTGACCGTTGCCCAGAGAGCTACGCTGAAAGCTCTGGGCGCAGTAGAGTTTGAATAAGTCTCTGCTAGAGGACAATGCTCAAAAGTTTGGGCTTATCGTTAAATACTCTCGTTCATGCAACTTGCACCGTTATTCCCAGTCCTGCACCAGATTCTCAGACCTGCTTTTCCAGGCTGCTTGTGGACCGGAGATAGAAGCCAGCCAGACATTGCCCTCACCTTTGATGATGGTCCCCACCCCCAGCACACGCCGTCACTCCTGAAGGTGTTAGCTGACTACGACATTCCGGCAAGTTTTTTTTGGTTGGGAGCTTGCGTCCAGCGGGCTCCTGAAATTGCCAGAGCCGTCTATGACCAAGGCCATTGGATTGGTCTGCATGGCTATGATCATCAATCTTTTCCCAGGCTAAGTGCTAGAGAGCTTAAGCAGAGCTTAGAACGAACTCAAGCCGCAATCGCCCAAGCCTGTGACCTTGATCCAGACCTGCTGCGGGATGTGCGTCCACCCAACGGGTTGTTCACGCCTCAGACCTTACACTGGCTGCGCCAGTGGGGCTACCGTCCAGTAATGTGGAGTGTTGTTCCTGAAGATTGGGTCCGACCTGGCCTGCCAGTGGTTGTCAATCGAGTCCTCCAGCAAACAGGAAACGGATCAATTATTGTCCTGCACGACGGTGTTTGCGGCGGAGAAGATGTTGCCCAGGCTACGGCGAAAATCCTGCCAGTGTTGTTAGCCCAGGGCTATCGATTTCTGACCATTGATCAGATGTGGCAACAGCAGCACTAGAAGCCTAGCCTCCAGCCCCACCCCTGCGGTTCGAGACCAGAGCACTCCCGACGTAGGATCATCTGCGCTAGCGTAGGGGGAAGTGTTCGTCCTATCTGGCCCTACTTATAGTGTTTTCCCCTAAACGCTCTATTCTCCTCGCTGCCATCTTGCTTGTGCCTCTGACAGCCTGCGGTACAGGTTCCCTCGGCGCTGCCCTCCAGCAAGCGCTTTCTGCCGATCCGAACGCCAACCGTTGGAGTCAGGCTGGTCCGCAAGTAGCACTGCCGCAAAACTTTCCCCCCGAACTCCAGTACCCCAACGCCACCCTCCAGACCGTTGAACCGTCCCCTGCTCAGGCTACTGAACCCACGGCTGACGTTAACCCCGTCCCTGAGCAGACAACCCGCTGGCTCAGCCCTGATCCCAAGCCTCAAGTGCAAACTTTTTACCGAAATCTGTTTCAAACCCCCGGTTGGACCCTGCTAGAGCAGGCAGAAAACGGGGATGAAAGTACCTTGGTTGCCCAGCGGGGAGACTTACAAGTTACCGTTTCCATCCCCAACCAGCCAGCACCCGCAGCACCGCCTGCCAGCCCCCCTGCTAGCAACCGTCCCGCCCCTGGAGCAGAATTTGTTCTCCGCTACGTCCGAGGTGCTGTTGCAGCAGCCCCACAGCCAGCACCAGTCAGTAGTCCCACTCTGCTAGCCACGACTCCCCAGCAGTTCTCAGACCTGAGTCAAGCCCCAAAAGGACTACAGCCCTACCTTGAGGATTTGGCTCAGTTGGGCGTGTTAACTTCCAGTGGGTCTAGTCAAACTCAGTCCACAACTGACTTTCAACCGAATCAACCTGTCAGCCGGGCAGAATTTGCTCGCTGGTTGGTAGAAGCCAACAACCGCATCTATCGAGATCAGCCGGGGCGGCAAATTCGCCTGGGGTCAGAAACCTCTCAACCTACTTTCCAAGACGTTCGCGGCACTGATCCGGCTTTTCCCTTTGTACAGGGATTGGCAGAGGCGGGTTTTATCCCTAGCTCCCTGGCTGGAACCGCGAATGCTGCTAGCTTCCGGCCCAATGCACCGCTGACTCGGGAAGACCTGCTGCTCTGGAAGGTGCCTGTGGATCTACGGCGGATTTTACCGACGTCTACGGTTGAGGCGGTGCGCCAAACCTGGGGATTTCAGGACGCCAACCGCATTGCTGCCACCGCCTTGCGAGCGGTGTCGGCAGACCATCAAAACGGCGATCTTGCCAATATTCGCCGGGTGCTGGGCTCTACCTTGCTGTTCCAACCTAAGAAGCCTGTAACCCGTGCAGAAGCAGCCGCTGCGCTGTGGTACATCGGCACCCAGGGGGAGGGACTCTCAGCCAGAGAGGTTCTAGAGGCGGAGCGCCAAGGGACAGCTTCTCCAACCCCAACCCCCACCAACCCTGAGAATAGTGCCAGTAATTGAGGCGTTCTAAACTGAAATGGCTCCCCTAGATTACGACTCCTTGTTTGAGACGATTGAAACCCTGGTTCTGCACCATTCTCCTAGTGGAGTAGAGACGGAGCTGGACCAGTGGCTGCTCAAGCAGTTCGAGACCTTATCGGTTCAAGCCTGGCAGGATCAGGCCGGTAATATTATTGCTCGGATTCCAGGCCAGAACTCCCAGCGATCGCTGGCTATCACGGCTCACAAAGATGAAATTGGCGCTATTGTCAAAAGCGTGGAACCAGAGGGCCGCGTCCAAGTGCGTAAACTGGGCGGTTCATTCCCCTGGGTCTACGGCGAGGGCGTGGTTGACCTCTTAGGCGATCGACAAACCCTGAGTGGAATTCTCAGCTTTGGCTCTCGCCATGTCTCCCACGAATCTCCCCAAAAAGCGCAGCAAACTGAAGCCCCCCTAACCTGGGAAGATACCTGGGTCGAGACCCTCTGCACGATTGGGGAACTGGAGGCAGCCGGCATCCGACCCGGAACTCGGATGGTTGTCGGTAAGCATCGCAAGCGACCGCTGCGCTTAAACCATCACATTGCCAGCTACACCCTAGACAACAAAGCGTCTGTCGCCATTTTACTGGCCTTGGCGGCAAGACTTCAGCAGCCTGCCGTCAATATCTACTTAGTTGCCTCTGCTAAAGAAGAAGTCGGGGCAGTGGGTGCGCTTTATTTTACCCAGCGCCAAACTTTAGATGCCTTAATTGCCCTAGAGATCGCGCCCCTGGCTGCTGAATATCCAATTCAGCCGGGGGAAGCTCCTGTACTGCTGTCCCAGGATGGCTACGGCCTTTACGATGAAACCCTAAATCACCAGTTACGGCAGGTTGCCGGGAAAATCGGGGTTCCCCTGCAACTGGCGGCAATCAGCGGGTTTGGCAGTGATGCCTCGATCGCCATGAAGGCGGGCCATGTGCCCAAAGCAGCTTGCCTTGGCTTTCCCACCCAGAATACCCACGGCTACGAAATTGCTCACCTGGGGGCGATCGCGCACTGTGTTGATCTGCTTCAGGCCTACTGTGAAACTGAGTTTGAATCGGCTCAGGGGTGATGCGATGAAAACGTTTGCTCTCAGGCTCAAGCCTGACTCCGATCTGAAGCAAAGTCTGAAAGACTTTGTCAATTTCCACAACCTCCAGGCTGGATTTATTCTCACCGCTGTGGGCAGTCTCAAACAGGCAACCCTGAGATTTGCCAATCAGCCTAGCGGACAGGTTCTTGAGCAGAAATTTGAGATCCTCTCCTTAGTCGGTACACTTTGTCGCGACGGCGTGCATCTTCACATTGCAATTTCTGATCTCAAGGGCAAAACAACAGGCGGCCATCTTGAACAAGGGTGCATTATCTACACCACCGCAGAGATTGTGATTGGCGAGAGTGAAGACTTTAGCTTTACCAGAGTCCTTGACCCGCAAACCGGATTCAAAGAGCTTGAAGTCTCAAGCCAGTAGACCTTCTGTTTGTCCCCTTGTGCTTTTGCCGAGTATCTTCGTCCTCAACAACTTTACGCTCCTGCCCCCTTGCAAACTGCTACGTACAGGCCCAAACTGGAGTGGATAAGTGCGTGGCAGTTTAAGGATTTCTTATGAAAAGAGTATTGGGGATCATTCTCGGCGGGGGAGCAGGCACACGACTTTACCCTCTGACCAAGCTGCGAGCCAAACCTGCTGTGCCTTTGGCTGGAAAGTACCGCTTAATTGATATTCCAGTTAGTAATTGCATCAACTCTGAAATTTTAAAGATTTACGTCCTCACCCAGTTCAACTCGGCTTCCCTCAACCGTCATATTGGTCGAGCCTATAACTTTTCTAGCCTGATGGAGGGTTTTGTAGAGGTGCTGGCCGCTCAGCAAACGCCAGAAAGTCCCAGTTGGTTTGAAGGTACGGCAGATGCGGTCCGGAAGTATCTCTGGCTGTTGTCGGAGTGGGATGTGGATGAGTACCTGATCCTCTCCGGCGACCACCTCTATCGCATGGACTACCGCGAGTTTGTTCAGCGCCACCGGGAAACCCAAGCAGATATCACCCTCTCTGTGGTCCCGATGACTGAACGGCGGGCTTCTGATTTTGGCTTGATGAAAATTGACGATTCTGGCCGGGTGGTTGACTTCAGCGAAAAGCCGAAGGGAGAAGCGCTGACCCAAATGCAGGTAGATACAACCACCCTAGGATTGACTCCTGAAGCGGCTCAGGAGAAATGCTACATCGCCTCAATGGGGATATATGTCTTCAAAAAAGACGTTTTAATGGACCTGCTCAAAAAGTTTTCCAACTTTACCGACTTTGGTAAAGAGATTATTCCTGCCTCAGCAAAAGAGTGCAACGTCCAGGCTTACTTATTCAACGGCTACTGGGAGGACATTGGCACAATCGAGTCTTTTTATGAAGCAAATTTAGCCTTAACCCAGCAGCCCCAACCGCCCTTTAGCTTTTACGATGAATCAGCCCCTATCTACACCAGACCGCGCTACCTGCCACCCTCCAAACTTCTAGATTGCCATGTTACCGAGTCCATTATTGGGGAGGGATGTATTCTGAAAAGCTGCCAAATCCAGCACTCAGTTTTAGGGGTGCGATCGCGGGTTGAATCGGGTTGCGTGATCGACAACTCCCTGGTCATGGGTGCTGACTTCTACCAACCCTCGATTGAACGCCACCCAGATCTTAAAGAAAGTGGTATACCCCTGGGAATCGGCCCCGATACCACTATCCGGCGAGCGATTATCGATAAAAATGCCTGCATTGGTCGCAATGTCCAAATCATTAATAAAGACCGGGTCCAAGAAGCTGAGCGAGAAGACCAGGGATTTCTGATTCGCAATGGAATTGTCGTAACCCTCAAAAAAGCAGTGATTCCAGATGGTACAGTGATCTGACTCATCCAAGCTGATCAGCCAAATGCTATGATGTTTGGGCTGGTTTTCTGCGGACGTGGCGAAATTGGCAGACGCGCTAGATTTAGGTTCTAGTCTCTTCGGAGGTGAAGGTTCAAGTCCTTTCGTCCGCATTAAAAATAGACAAAAACTACAAAAAACTGGATGATGCCTACTTTTACACCGAGAAGCATCACCCAGTTTTTGCTTAAAAAGGATTTAGACAATCACAAGATCACTGGCTGATAGATCAACGTCACCCGTCAGCGTTGCTAGCTGAACCTGACCTGAGCCACCGCGACCATCGACGTCAAAAAACAAACTTCCAGCGCTGTTGTAGATAAACTGATCATTGCTATCCCGTGCTGAGAAGCCTGTGACAAACTGGCTGCTAGATAACTGACCGGGTTGGAGACTGCCTTTGAAACCGGAAGCGAGAATCTCGATATCACCGTCGTCGGAGTAAAACCGATTGATGGTATCACCCCCTTCGGATGGGGAGTTGTATCGGACAGCGAAATCGTAGTCAGCAGCAATTGTGTCCCTGCCAAGACCCCCGACTAACCTTGCGTCATTTCCTTCAATCTGGTCATCGCCACTGCCGCCATCCACAATACCATATTCACCATTGAGGGTATCATTCCCAGAACCACCGTATAGACTACTATAAACCCCATCTAAATAGTCGTTTCCACTGTCGCCATAGACAGTAGCACCAACGGTCAAAAGGCTATCGTTTCCCGTCCCGCCACGCATAGTAACTGAATTATTTTCAGTGAAGGCATTTCCACCCTAATAAAATCATCGCCTGCTTCTCCTAGCAGCGTGTCGTTTCCGCCCTCACCATCTTCAATGACATCGTTACCGCTACCATCCCGGGTAGTCCAGAATAGGTAAGGATAGAGGTCAAAGCTTTACTGTTAACTATGCTAGAAAACCTCATCACTTGTACCAACTGTTGCTCGCGGCAGGTGGTTAAGAACGGCAAAATCCACAATGGCAAGCAAAACTTTGAGTGTCGAGCCTGTGGTAGAGAGTTTGTGCAAGACCCGCAAAACAAAGTAATTGACCAAAACACCAAGGACTTGATTGACAAACTGTTGCTTGAGAAGCTGCCGTTAGCTGGGATTGCCAGAGTCACAGGAGTCTCTGAGC
>JBGTDT010000071.1:0-2028 GCA_041748155.1 Thermosynechococcaceae cyanobacterium
CCGGCTCGGAATGACGGAGCAATCTGGGGTCTCTTGGGTAACTTGATTTTTCCGTTCCTGCTGATTGCTGGCCTGTTTTTTCTGTTTCGCCGCTCTAGCAATGCACCGGGGGGTCCCGGCCAGGCTTTAAGCTTTGGCAAATCCAAAGCCCGCTTCCAGATGGAAGCTAAGACTGGGGTGATGTTTGATGACGTTGCCGGCATTGAGGAAGCCAAAGAAGAACTTCAAGAGGTCGTCACCTTCCTCAAGAAGCCAGAGCGCTTCACAGCCGTCGGAGCTCGCATTCCTAAAGGAGCGCTGCTAGTCGGTCCTCCGGGTACTGGTAAAACTTTGCTGGCTAAGGCGATCGCCGGAGAAGCCGGAGTGCCCTTCTTCAGCATATCCGGCTCTGAGTTTGTCGAGATGTTTGTCGGAGTCGGGGCTTCGCGAGTCCGTGACCTGTTCAAGAAGGCCAAAGAGAATGCCCCTTGCATCATTTTTATTGATGAGATTGATGCAGTCGGACGGCAGCGAGGTGCTGGGATTGGCGGAGGCAACGATGAGCGAGAGCAGACCCTCAACCAATTGCTGACTGAGATGGATGGATTTGAAGGCAACACTGGCGTGATCATCATTGCGGCTACCAACCGTCCTGATGTCTTGGACCCAGCCCTGCTCCGACCGGGTCGATTTGATCGTCAGATTATTGTAGATTTACCGGCCTATAAGGGGCGTCTGGGGATTTTACAAGTCCACGCCCGTGACAAAAAGCTCGGCCCAGAGGTTTCCTTGGATGCGATCGCCCGCCGTACCCCAGGCTTCTCTGGTGCAGAACTGGCAAACCTCCTGAATGAAGCGGCAATTTTGACGGCTCGGCGACGCAAAGATACCATCACATCCCTGGAAATTGATGATGCGATTGATCGAGTCACCATCGGTCTGACTTTAATGCCCTTGTTGGATAGCAAGAAAAAATGGTTGATTGCCTATCATGAAATCGGCCACGCTCTCCTGATGACTTTGCTGAAAAACTCTGATCCGCTGAACAAAGTCACGATTATTCCCCGCTCTGGTGGAATCGGTGGGTTTGCCCAGCAGGTGTTTAACGAAGACTTGGTTGACAGTGGCTTGTACAGTCGCTCTTGGCTTTTAGACCGAATCACCATTGCCTTAGGGGGACGTGCTGCAGAAATTGAAGTCTTTGGTGATGCCGAAGTCACAGTCGGGGCAACCAATGATTTACGCGCCGTCGCTAACCTGGCCCGTGAGATGGTCACCCGTTATGGGATGTCAGATTTAGGACATGTTGCCCTGGAAAGCCAGAATAATGAAGTATTTCTAGGCCGGGATTTGATGCCTCGCTCTGACTACTCTGAAGAACTGACCACTCAAGTTGATCACCAGGTGCGCCAGATCGCGCTTCGTAGTTACGAACAAGCTCGAACTATTATTCGCGAAAACCGGGAGTTGGTGGATCGACTGGTGGAACTCTTACTAGAGCAGGAAACCATTGAGGGAGATCAGTTTCGGCAAATTGTTGCCAAGCACACTGGGGCTTCCATCAAAGAACCTACTATTTCAGGCACCCCTAACCCTGAGTCAGTCCCACAAGCTTAGGAGGATAGTTTGCCGGGATCGGGATGACAGAGCCAGATGAACTAACTTCTCTGCCCAACAGCCGTTAAGACGTATTGCTGCCACGAATGGCCAAGCTATTTCTTCTTGGAAAAAGTGCCAGAAAGCGTTTTGGGTAGGATTACTTGTAGCCATACAAAGACCTGCCTGACCCACACGAAGCTCTGCTTAATCCAAGAACTCCAACGGAAATCGTGTAGCAGGAGATAAAAGCAGGGAATGATGAACAGGGTCAGCAGTGTGGCGATCGTCATGCCTGAGAAAACCACAATTCCCAACGGTTGCAGAAATTCTGAACCTTCGCCAATTCCCAGCGCTAGCGGAAATAAGCCCAAAGTGGTAGTGACTGTGGTCATGACAATCGGGCGCAGGCGTTGGGGGGCAGCTTTGACAATGGCAGTTTGGCGATCGCAG
>JBGTDT010000072.1:0-8006 GCA_041748155.1 Thermosynechococcaceae cyanobacterium
ACCCTTTATGGTAGAGGGTATCGCCTAAACACCGCTGATGATGCACCAAAATAAACTGTTTTCGCTCACCCGCTGGCGACTAGCAGGTTGGTACGCCGGAGTTATGGGTATCATCCTTGTCCTAGGTGGTTTGGGACTTTACCAGGCGATCGCTCATGCCCATTGGAAAACCCTGGATCGAGAGCTAGAGGCTGTAGCAGGAACACTACATGATAGTCTTGAACCTGTCCCGAAGCAGCATGGAAGTATAGAACAGCTTATCCAACAGCTCACCTCAGATAACTGCTTAACCCAGACAAACTGCTTGACAGAGACAGCGACTTCCGTTCAAGCAACATCGCCACAGGAGAAACGCCACATTTTAGGAGTGCTTCACCAGGGTGACTACTACCTCCGTTTGTTGGACCGCTCAGGCCAAACGGCTGCCTTGGGTTTCCAACCCGAGGGATTGCCTCTCACCCCAGGGCATGAACGCTGGCAAGTCCTCAAGGATGTCCAGGGGAATCGGTATCACCAAATTTCTCTCGTTTTGCATACCCAGGACAATCTCCTGTGGGGATATATGCAGGTAGGGCGCTCCCTTAATGAGGTTGATAACTATCTTGCTGCTGTGAAGTGGACCTTGTTTTTGGGACTGCCCCTCGCCATGATCTTTGTTGGTGGGTCAAGCTGGTGGCTTGCAGGCTTGGCGATGCAGCCGATCTATCGGTCGTATCACCAAATGCAACAGTTCACTGCGGATGCGGCGCACGAGCTGCGGACCCCCCTAGCTGCCACCCAATCTACGGTCGAATCTGCACTGAGGCTCAATGCGTTACCTGAGCCGGAGGCGCGGGACATTCTCCAGGCCGTCACACGCCAGAACGTTCGCCTCTCTCAATTGGTTGTAGATCTACTGTTGCTGTCTCGTATGGATCAGCAAGAGTTGAAGGGACAACGCCGACCTTGCTGCATAAATGATCTGGTCAATGACCTGGAAGAAGAATTGGCAGCTTTAGCAATCGCAGCAGATGTCAAATTCACAGCTCGGGTGCAGGTGCAAAAACAGGTTTATGTGCTTGGTGACGAAGAGCAGCTTTATCGTTTGTTCTCTAACTTGATTGCCAATGCGATCCAATACACACCCGCAGGGGGACAGGTAACAGTTAACTTGGCTCACAGCGATCGCTATGCTGTGATTCAAATTCAAGATACTGGAATTGGAATTGCTCCTAAGGATCAGACCCGAATTTTTAATCGTTTCTATCGCGTGAACAGCGATCGCTCTCGCCAAAGTGGGGGAGCTGGACTAGGGTTACCCATTGCACTGGCGATTACTCAAGCGCACCACAGCAGCATTCAGGTTCAAAGCCAGCCAGGTAAAGGGAGTACGTTTACAGTCCGACTTCCTGAGTATAAAGGACTTAAAGCAACTTAAGGACATTGCCTTGCAAAATGACTGGCCGGCCTCAGAAAGAGACAGCTCCTTGCCCCTGGTGTGGTGCTGAAGTTTTCAAAGTAGGCATCTGCATCGTCAATGGAATTCCTCTGGAGAGCTGCAATGCTTGGCGGTGTGATATCTGTGACAGCTATATGGACCACTTCGGCCTGCCCATCGGCTTTGAGAAAATTGTGTTTGATATTCCAGGCATCAGTCAGTGTCGCTTTAGTGAAAAGTATAGCTGTCGCCAAGTTTGATAGGACATAGACTATAAGCAACCCTTGTAGACTCTTGTTGAATTCCTATGGCGAAACCCTACAGTTATGACCTCCGGCAGAAAGTGATTCAAGCAATTGAACTGGATAGTCTCAAGAAGGCTGTGTTGCAAAAAAATTCTTGTTTTCAATAGCTCATCATAGTTGACAATCAAATTCTACATTTGGTGTTTGCTTATTCCTCAAGACGCCATCCGTGGAATGCCGTTATCAATAACTGAGGACTATTGCGACTCAAGAATTTTTTGCAACACAACCATCGAAATTCCATAGTCTAAAGCAGAGAGAAAATTGATACTCTACTCTATCAGACCCACATCTTTTTGATGCACTACCCAACGTCTGGAGTGGCGCGGACAACTGCAACCACAGCTTGTTGTTCGTAGCTTATCGATATTTCTTACACTCCTTGGGGCGATTTGGCAGTGTTTGCACACAAAACTGAGTCCCTACCAATAATTTCGAAGTACCGTCCCCACTGACAACTTAGCGGGCTAACAAGTCATACAGGAGCTAGGGAAAGATGTGGAACGTTGGAGTTGATTGCGTCTTATTAGCAATTGAACGACGTTGAGCAAGAATAAGCTTTAAATCTTCCTACTTAGCTAAAGCATTGGGGTCGCGATTCCACACAATGACAAGCGTTCCTATGCTGCCTTTCGTTGGTACCAAGTTGATATATCGAACAGAACTCCCTTTCTTTACTTGATAGACAGTTCCCCCACCATACTCCCCTTGAGTGGTAGGTTCAATTCCTATGCTCTTCAACTGAGGCTTAAGCTCATCAAGGACTACGTCAGGTTCTTTAAGAGAAATCCATTTAATTCTATCAACGCCTGATTTTCGCTCTGGTTCTCCCCCAGCGTTGAGACTTTCCTCCGTATAGAATGACTCAGGTTTTTCAAACACATTGGGGTCTATAAGCTTTTCATCAACCTCCCCCTCCAATTTTCCAAAGAGCTTCTGAAATTCCTCTGCCTCGGCAGCAGAAGTCGCAGACTCAGCACTTTCTTCGTCAGTTTTGGAAGTTGACTCGGGATTGGTAGTCGGCTCTGTTGCAGCAGCGGGTTTTGAGGTCTGTTTTGACCGACTCGGTTGTGACTGCGATATCACTGGCCGCGAAGTGACTTGCTGACGAGGAGTTGACGTAGCTTTCTTGGAAGCTGGCTTTGATGCTTTTGGAGAGGGTTTAGGAGAAGGCGGACTGGTAGAACCTAGTAGATCCGAAACTTTGATGGTCTCTTCTGGCTGAGGTTCAGGCTTCAGAGTCTCTGCTGGTGGCTGCGATGGTGTCGGTATCAGCAGGAGTAGGCTATGTAAGCCTAGAGAGATCAGCAGCATAGGCCGATTAAATACCTGCAAGATAGAAGGCATGTTTTTGTGCGGCAAATCGTACTGATTCATAAGCGCGAGAGGGGATGGAACCTAATAATCGATCGCCTTCATCCAGCGAGGTTTCTGTACTGCCGCACTATCCAAACCGCCCCCTGACGTAGTCTTCTGTCTGTTTCTTCGCGGGCTGATTAAAGATCATCTTCGTCTCGTTGAATTCCACCATCTCGCCCAGAAACATAAAGGCCGTGTAGTCCGAAACCCTACCCGCCTGCTGCAAGTTGTGAGTCACAATCAGAATCGTCACCTGTTTCTTCAGTTCGATCATCAATTCTTCAATGTTTCCACTAGCAATGGGATCTAGGGCAGAAGTCGGCTCGTCGAAAACAATCATTTCGGGATTTGTCGCTAAAGCACGGGCAATGCACAAGCGCTGCTGTTGGCCCCCTGAGAGGTTAAAAGCTAAATCGTTCAAACGATCCTTCACCTCTTCCCATAAAGCAGCACTGTGTAGGGCTTGCTCCACCTTTTCATCAATGACACTGCGCTTCGATTGACCCCGCACCCTCAGACCGTAGGCCACGTTTTCATAGATGGACTTTGGAAAGGGATTGGGCTTCTGAAAAACCATGCTGATTCGCATGCGGACTTCTATAGGGTCAACCCGACGGCTTAGGACATTGGTCTGATCGGAGTCCAGCACGATCTCGCCTTGATAGCGATTGCCGGGATAGAGGTCATGCATGCGATTGAAGCACCGTAACAGGGTAGTCTTGCCACACCCTGAAGGCCCAATCAGTGCCGTTACTCGATTTTCAGCCACTACCAAGTTGATGTTCTTAAGGGCGTGGACTGCGCCATAGTAGAAATTCAAGTTTCTGACTTCAGCCTTAGGCTTGATGGCAGCTAAGTGAGGTGGGGAACCAGATGTCTGTTCTACCATTTGACTCGTTTGCGAAACTGATAGCGCAGATAAATTGCCACAGCGTTCATACCTAGGGTCATAAAGATCAGCACGAGACCTGCTGCCGCTGCATTGAGCTGAAACTCCGGCTCTGGTCGGGACACCCAGTTAAACATCTGAATTGGCATGACCGTGAAGGGAGCTTGCAACCAAGCAAAGGAGATATAGGGAAACTCACCCTTAAAGGGGGAATCTGGCAAGAAAGCAACAAAGGTGAGAGCGCCAATGGTGATGAGAGGAGCAGTCTCACCAATTGCCCGTGACAAGCCAACAATTACGCCCGTTAAGATTCCACCCGTCGCGTAGGGCAGTACATGATCCCAGATCATCTGCCACTTACTTGCTCCAAGTGCATAGGCTGCCTCACGGATGCTATTAGGAATTCCCCGAAGCGCCTCACGAGTAGTCACAATTATTATTGGCAAGACCAACAGTGCTAGGGTTAAACCTGCTGCTAAGATACTCTCGCCCAAGTTGAACTGGTAGACGAACAAACCTAATGCCAGAAGACCGTAAATGATTGAGGGAACGCCCGCTAGGTTGGTGACATTGATCTCGATCAGGTCTGCAAGCCAGTTTTTCCGGCCATACTCTTCTAGGTAGACACCTGATGCAATGCCTAGTGGGATTGCGGCGATCGCAGTTACCAGCATCACCAGAACTGTTCCTACCCAGGCTGAGAGAATCCCTGACTCTGCCGGTCTGCGAACAGCGTAGGACGTAAAAAATTGCCCTGAAAGACGGGGTAAACCATCAATCGCCAGGTCAATTACCAATGCCAGCAGCGTCACAATCCCGACTAGAAGGGACATCAAGCCAACAATGACAAAAACTGCATCCCAAACCTTGTTGCGAGCAATAATTCCCCGAATCTCCTGTAGATTCTCTCCTGGCATATCAGTAAATTTCTCGATAGCGCTTGGTTAGAAAGTGCCCCAAGATGTTGAACACCAGCGTAATCAGCACCAGGGTAAGACCAGCAGCGAAAATGGTTTGGTACTCAAGGCTTCCATGAGGTAAATCGCCGAGACTTACAGCCACGATGTAGGCGGTGATGGTGGCTGCCTCATCCATCGGGTTTAAGGTAAAAATAGGCTGTAGACCAGCTGCGATCGCCACCACCATCGTTTCCCCAACTGCACGGGAAATCCCCAGAATGTAAGCTGCTGAGATCCCGGAAATAGCAGCAGGCAAGACAACTCGTAACGCTGTCTGTAATCGCGTGGCTCCCATGGCATAAGAACCCTCCCGCAGATGTACAGGCACGGAACGCATGGCGTCCTCACTGATGGAGCTGACGTAGGGGATAATCATGACGCCGATCACTAGACCCGCGCTCAGCATATTGAAGCCAGGCAGGTCAGGGAGAACTTGCTGGAGGAGCGGGGTGACAAATAAGAGCGCAAAGTAGCCATAAACCACGGTAGGAATGCCCGCCAGCAATTCTAAGCAGGGTTTGACCACCTCGCGCAGCCGGTGAGCAGCGAACTCACTCAGGTAAATTGCCGCAATTGTCCCCAGTGGTACTGCTACCAGCAAAGCAACCACCGTGGTGACTAACGTTCCTGAAACGAGTGGCAAGATCCCGTAGTGGGCATCTGCAAATAAGGGAGACCATCGGGTGTCCGTCAGGAATTCCAACAGGGAAACCTGTTGGAAGAAAGCTAGGGACTCAGTAATCAGCATGGCAAGAATTGCCACAGTGGTCGCTACTGAGGAAAACGCCGCTAGAAGCAGTAGGACCTCAATTACTCGTTCCCGTAAATTGCGGAGCGCTTTAGGGGACAGGTGAGTCTGTTTTGAGAGCTGTAGTGGGTTTTCGGTCATGAAAGTAGTTAGCTAAGTGCTCCTCGATCTAGAACTTAGGGCAGGCATGGGTGGCCTGCCCAACATTTAGAGCGCCTTACTGTTCCGTCTCAGCCCTTAGCAAATCTTCAATTTTCAGACCCACTGTTTGCTTACCTGCACCAAACGCGGTACCGAGTTTGCGCTTGCGGAAATTCTCCGTTGCGATTGTGTAAGCCTCGGGAGGTAGGGGGACATACTGAACTTCGCTAGCCGCTCGGCCAGCGTTAGCCATAAAATACTCAACAAACTGCTGGACGTCAGGCCGATTGGCAGACTCAGCTTTGACATAGATGAAGATAGGCCGGGACAGGGGTTGGTAAGTCCCATCCCTTACCGTTTGCTCAGAAGGTAGGACGGGACCCTTGCCGCCATCAATTGCCACTGCCTTTAGTCTGGCCTGGTTGGCTGCGTAGTAGGCATAGCCAAAATATCCTAAAGCATTTTCATCCCGAGCAACGCCCTGCACCAGAATGTTGTCGTCCTCACTGCCTGTGTAATCTGTTCGGCTGGCCTTGGATTCACCGTTAATCGCTTCAGTGAAGTAGTCAAACGTACCGGAATCAGCACCCGGACCAAAGAGCTTCAGGGGGCCGCCAGGAAGTCCTGGACGCACCTGACCCCAGTCCATGACTTTCTCCTGTGCTGCAGGTTCCCAGATTTTCTTCAGCTCATCGACAGTCATGCTGTCCAGCCGATTGTTTTGGGGATTAACAACCACTGTCAAAGCGTCGTAGGCTATCGGCAATTCTATAAAATTAATACCTTTTTTTTGACAGGCTTCTACCTCTGATTCTTTGATGGGCCGAGAGGCGTTAGAGATATCCGACCTGCCATCGCAGAATGCTTTGAAGCCGCCTCCGGTACCGGAAATAGCGAGTGTAGCTCGGATCGCGCCCCGTGTCTCAACTCCGAAATCTTCCACCACTGCCTGAGCGATGGGATAGACAGTGCTTGAACCGTTCAGCTTAATTGGCTCTGCGCTTTGAGACTGGACCGCAGGGACCGATACACCTAACGCGGTAGCTGTCGCAGCGATCGCGCCGACCAACTTAAAGCGATTAAGCTTTAGTCTTTTTTCCTTGACCACCATACTATTTACTCCCTAATCCTGAATTTCTTCGAGATGGACAAAAGGCACACAACTGGACGAAATACTTTTCTCCCGACTTCAAGGAAGCTCTTTAAAGGGATCTTCCTAATTATTTCAAGAAAAACTGATCTGTCAAGCCAAGAAACTATTAACAAAAAGTTAAGAATAATTTAAGAGATGTTTCTCTAAAGCTTAAGTAGAGAACTTTTTATGAAGCCTGGTTTTATTGGTTTCAGTCAGCAGTTTTTCCCCAAACGCTTACAGGAACATGTAAGTAGATGCTTGATACGTTGTTTTACTTGCAGCCTATAAAGCTCCAAGTCTTCTAAAAGTTTCAGTGTATTCGGGAAATATTATTAACTCGCTGTTTAAGTTTTTGGTTTTAACAAATCAGATTTTTTTGAATCATAGTAAATTAATAAGTGGTGAAGCCTTGTAGATTCGAAGTTTAAGATGGTGAAACAAGTTCTTGTAGTTGAAGCAGATGACCCCGCTCGGGAGACGCTTGTAAAGGGTTTGAGAGCAGAAGGTCACGGGATCGTTACTGCCTCAGATCAGTTTGTAGCTTCAAATTTGTTCCAAAGTTTCTCAGTCAGCCAGGGAAAGTTCCCCTTTGACCTAGTTATCCTTACCTGGATAGTGCCTAAAGCTGATGGACTCAAACTATGCCGCTTGCTGCGCCATCAAGCAGGCTCTGTGCCGACCCTGGTCTTGAGCGTTGAGGGAAGTGAGTCTGATCGAATCTTAGCCTTGGAGGCAGGAGCCGATGATTGCCTTTGCGAGCCTTTTAATCTCCAGGAATTAATCGCTCGGTGTCGAATTTTGCTGCGTCGCCAACAGTTAAACTTTTCGCCTGAGTCAACGGTGCTGCAATTTGAAGATGTGAGTATGCACCTGGAAGAGCACCGGGTAGTTGTCCGAGGCCGCGAAGTGAAGCTGTCACCTATGGAGTTCCGCCTGCTGGAACTATTTATGAGACACCCGCGCCAGATTTGGACGCGACAACAATTGCTTGAGCACCTCTGGAAAGCTGATTTGGTAAGCGGGACCAAGACTGTACAGGTACACGTCCGCTTG
>JBGTDT010000073.1:0-2552 GCA_041748155.1 Thermosynechococcaceae cyanobacterium
CAGTCGCAGCTTCAACAAACTCAGGTAGACTTAGAAGCTCTATCAAGCAGCCCCAGCACCGAGCTTTCCGAGGAAGATTGAGTAGCCTTAGTATTCAGAAATGCTAGTTTCTTCCCTGAAGTTCTCAGTGGTTATTGAAACTGTTTACAACGGTTAGGCTTTGTGGTAGTTAACTTAACAGTGCCTAGTTCACCAGCTAACGTTCTGCTCCAAAGTAACTTGTGACATCAAGTCCTGTTAGTCAGTCCTGATAAAAACAGGATTTGCGTCAATGCTGGAACTCTTGCGTACTAGGGGTTCCGTCATGTATGTTTGGGCGTGTACATATAGCTGATTAGTCAGACTCATTTTGATGTTAATTTTCTCTAATGAAAGAATCAAAAATATTCTATTTTTGCTTTAGCGACAACCAATCGTCGGGCGGAAATAAAGAGATATATAGACATGTTGATATTCTTAATAAATATAATTATCAAACTTTTGTACTTCACCCAACAAAGGGGTTTGAGGTTACCTGGTTTGATCACCAAACAAAGGTTGTTGACTTAGATACATTTAATAACCTGTTCGACCCAGAAAGAGATTTTGTGGTTTTGCCAGAAGATTTGGGGAGTGAAATCCTTTGTTTTCCGGGAAAAAAGGTAATCTTTAATCAGAACGTTTACTATGGATTTCAAACATTTTCTTTTCAAAAGCCTGATTTCTATCCCTACTTACATCCTGATATTAAAGGTGTACTAGTCGTTTCAATGCATAATGAAAAGTATCTAAACTTTGCCTATCCCAAGCTAGATCTTTTCAGGGTTTATTGCGGAGTGAATTTAGAAACTTTTGCTTTTCAGCCTTTGAAGAAGAAGAAAAAAATGATTGCCTGCAATCCTGCTAAAAGACCATTAGATATTTCATTGCTTTACCATCTTTTACAATCAAGAGCCGAACAAAAGCTGAACGTATTGAAAGAGTATGAGTGGGTATTTATTGAGAATAAGACTGAGAAAGAAGTAGCACAAATCATGCAGGATTCTCTAATCTTCATCTTTTTAAGTAAGGAGGAAGGATTTCCGCTGATGCCTTTAGAGGCAATGGCCTGTGGCTGCCTGGTGGTTGCCTATGGGGTGGAGCCGGTGACGGAGTATCTGTCTTCGCCATTTCTGTTTGAACCCGGCGACATCTTGAGTGTTGCAGGCAGTATAGAGGCAATCACACAGTCTTATGGGGAGAAAATGGAATGGGAAACGATTAGCAACAACAACCGAGAGGTAGCACTCCAGTACTCTTTGCAAAGGGAGGAGGAGAGCGTTGTTGCAGCCTGGAAGGAAATCTTGCAACGTTCATGAAGTTACTTTGCCTCAGCAATGGTCATGGTGAGGATGTCATTGCCACTCGGATTGTGCAGGAACTGCAGCAACAGGCTGCTCCCCTGGAAATTGTCGCTTTACCAATTGTGGGTGAAGGGCGAGCCTATACTCAATTAAGAATTCCCATCCTTGGTCCGGCAGAGGTTATGCCTTCAGGTGGTTTCATCTATATGGATAGACGGCAACTGCTGCGTGATTTGCAGGGAGGATTAGTGCAACTGGCCTGGAACCAGTTTAAAGCTATACGCACCTGGGCCAGGCAAGGCGGCAAGATTCTGGCAGTAGGAGATATTGTCCCGCTGCTGTTTGCCTGGTTAAGTGGTGCAACCTATGCGTTTGTGGGAACTGCCAAGTCAGAATATTACCTGCGAGATGAATTAGGTCCACTATCTGGAACTGGATGGCGGCAGCCCTGGGAGGAATGGTCAGGCGGCTCGGTTTACCTTCCTTGGGAGCGCTGGCTGATGAGTCACCCGCGCTGTAAAGCGGTTTTCCCTCGCGATCGCCTAACCACAGAGATACTTCAGCAGTGGGCCATTCCAGCCTTTGATCTGGGCAACCCGATGACGGACGGTCTGGAGCCGCAGTATTTAGAGCTAGAGAATTCTCAAGCCGTTCAACGTCCGCTGACCATTGTGCTGCTGCCAGGTTCCAGACCCCCAGAAGCCTACAACAATTGGCAGCAGATCGTCACAGCTATTACGGGATTAGTGCAGGAGTTTACCTCAATTGTGTTTCTCGGCGCGATCGCCCCCGGATTGAACCTGGAACCCCTGAGTCAGACTCTGCAATCTCAGGGTTGGAGGTTAGATACCCAAGCTCAGGCAGCCTTCAGTGATCCCACTGCTCTGACATTTGTCCAAGGAACAGCCACCCTGCTCTTAAGTCAGCACGCTTACAACGACTGCCTCCACCGGGCTGACTTAGCGATCACTATGGCAGGAACAGCCACCGAGCAGTTTGTGGGACTGGGTAAGCCTGCGATCTCGATGCCAGGTTCAGGTCCTCAGTTTACCCCCAGGTTTGCTGAAGCTCAAACGCGTTTGCTGGGTCCCTCATGTATTTTGGTAGACCAGCCAACTCAGGTTGCTGCTGCTGTCAAAGATCTAATGGAGAATCCCAACCGTCTAAGCTTAATTGCTGAGAATGGTCCTCGCCGAATGGGTCAACCTGGAGCAGCACGCCGGATTGCTG
>JBGTDT010000074.1:0-23635 GCA_041748155.1 Thermosynechococcaceae cyanobacterium
CAAGCTGGTGTCAGAAATTTCTCCCACTAGGTTGGGGACGCGCGTTTGCGTCAGATCAATCCGGCGCGGTTCTCCCGCCTGCCATCGAGGATAATCCGTACCGACGTAGAGTACCAGGTCAGGGGCACAAGCCTGAGTCTGGGGCTTCTCCAGCAGGCACCGCCCCAGAGACGTGAAGAGTTGCTCTGGGTGCTGAATAGCCCAAAAACCGAACACCATCGTAAACAAATCGCTCACACCTGCATGATTAATGCCTTCTCCGCCCATATCCACCCACAACCATTCCTGATTAAACGCCAACTTCATTCGCTCTCGGATTGGAACATCACGCAGGGCGACGTAATCTTGCCAAGTAGCTCGGTGCCACTGACTCAGCGGGGGAATGCCCACGGACAATTGGGGAGAAGTTGCAGTCATGACTCTAGTCAAACGCTTGGACTCCCATTATATCGACGCCGAGATGTGGGGCATTATGGCACGACAGTTAGGAGTGTGAGGGCACAATCGCCTTTCACTCTCAATCCTTCACCCTTTGATCTCAACAGCTTGAGTAAAAAAGTTAACACTCCCAGTTCTGAGCATAATGATTACCGCTCTGAAGAGATGGTCAAGGCAATGTTTGGTTTTGCTTCAAGCGTAGAGTAACCCTACTGGCTACTGCCGGGGCATAACATCGTGAAAATGGGTGTAGTCGATGTAGCGCTTCCCGTCTGGGGTCCATTTCACAATGTCCACGAAGCGCATGTTCCAGAGAATTTCCTCAGCCCTATAGATGTGGCGGGCATGGATAGGCTGAGAAACGGTCTCATCCAGCCCTGTTAGCGAGACTGTAATGATTGCTTCCTGCTCTAACAGAGAGTCTGTGGTCGCGCCATGCAGAGGACTAGTCTCGTCAATCGGATGCATAGCCGTCCAGGATAAAGTAAAGAACGAGGAGCGGCTGCGAACGAGTTCGAGATCGTAGAGCCGACGCATGAATTCTCCCTCAGGGGTAATTTCATCCCGCAGCAGCGTAACTTGAAGTTGGACTTCCAAGATCTGGTTGCCACGCTTGTTAGCCGCCCGAAACATCAAAGTTGGTACGCCGCTATGAGGCATGATTATTGCCACCTGGCTGAAAAGTACTCGCGCTGTCGGCTTAGAGAATCTGGCGAATCCAAGCCCGGTCGAAATCGCTAGCCCCAGCAGGCCAACGATTGATTCAATCGTGACGACTATATGAGCATAGAGGGTAACTGGATGCATAATGCCATAGCCAATGCCGGCCATCGTCTGAACGCTGAAAAAAAAGGCATCAGAAAAGGAGCCGGGTCGGGCATTTTCCACGCCCCCTCCCAGCATATAGGCTAGGGCAAACAGGGCGTTAGCAGCCACGTAGGAGAGACTAAGCAGTGCTAGGAATCCAGGCCAGGGAATCGTTAGCAACAGGTGATAGGGATCGCGCCAGTAGGAGTGCCATGTCCCTAGCCCCTCAACGTTGAACCGACCATCTCTTCCCGTTTGAATCAGTAACCGGGGACGACGCTTCTTTCTGCTGAGCTGCTTAAGTAATCTCATCCTCCCTCCAGGAGCAGCAAAAAAACAAGTTCAACGTTGACGCTGCGCCTGACCCTGAATCATTGTAAAGGCGATCAGGGCACTGGCGATCGCCAACCCCGCCGCAATCAACATGACCAGGCGAAACCCGTCTACAAAGGACTCGGCGATCGCCCGGTCCAGGGCAGCACTCAGTGCCCTATCCAGACCTGCAGGCACTTCTGCCCCAGCCAGCTTAGTCCGTTGCTGATCCAGCGCTTGTTGCACCCCTGGCGAAATTTCTAGGGCTGCCAGATGCTGATCTAGGCTGCGATTAAAAACACTCAAGACCAGGATACTGAGTACTGCCACTGATAGGAGTCCGGCAATGCGGGAGACCGCGTTGTTCACCCCGGAAGCGATACCAGCTTGCCGCTCCTGCACCGCGTTCATCACTGTGGTGGTCAGCGGCGCGACGCTAATCGCCATGCCCAACCCCAGCACGACCACCGCCGGAAAAAATGTCATCCAGTAGCTGCCACCAATCCCCGGCAGGCCAAACAGGGCAAATCCCACAGCGGCGATCGCCGGACCAATCACCAAAGGTCGTCTGGCCCCGTACTGGCTCACCAGTCCCCCAGACCAGCGGGACAGCAGGAACATAATCAAGATCAGGGGCAAAAAGGCAGCCCCAGCAGCCGTCGCGGAGTAGCCCTGGACTTGAATGAGATTAAAAGGGAAAAAGAATAGGACTCCGCCCAGGGCAGCATACAACAGCAGCGTGAGTAAATTTGCCCCACTAAAGGTACGCGATTGAAACAGGGTCAGCGGCATCATCGGGGCGCGGCTGCGGGCCTCAATTAGAATAAACCCGCCCAATACCACAGTGCCAAAGGCTACCGTGCCCAGCACCGTTGGATGACCCAAACCCAAGTTCGAGGATTCAATCAGGCCGTACACCACCCCTCCAAGACCAAGGGTTACCAGCAGTGCCCCCCACCAGTCCAGTTGCTTCGCACCTGCTTCATCCCGGCTCTCGGGTACGCGCCAGAAAGCAATTCCCAGGACTAGCACAGCCAACGGTAGGTTGAGAAAAAAGATCCAGCGCCAAGATGCCTGCTCCACCAACCAGCCGCCTAGCACTGGACCGACCGCTGAGGTGATGCCTGTAAAGCCAGACCAGGTGCCAATCGCTTGCCCCCGCTGCTTGTCACTGAAAGAGGCACTGATGATGGCTAGACTCCCTGGTGTCAGCAGAGCACCGCCGATTCCCTGGACTGACCGGGCGACAATCAGTTGATTTACATTTGGGGCTAGACCACACCAGGCTGAGGCCAGGGCAAAGAGCGCCACTCCACAGACAAAAATGCGCCGCCGCCCGAAGCGATCGCCGAGCGACCCACCGACCAAAATCAAAGCAGCCAAAAACAGCGCGTAGGCTTCCACAATCCACTGCACCTGGGCAACCGTTGCCTGTAACTGCCTTTGCAGCACGGGTAGGGCGACATTGACGACAGTGCTGTCAATAAACACCATGCTGGAGCCAATGATCGTCGCCGCTAGAATCCAGGGCCTCGCGTCTTTAGGACAGGGGGCAGTGCAGGGTGCGGAGCGGATTACCCCCTCATCGCAGGGCTGTTTAATCACGTTGGTCATTTCTCGTTTCTCTTACCAAGGGGTTGCGTTATGGCCGTAGTCAGCCCGAACTACTAGACAGGTCAACTCTGCCAAACTATGATCTAAGCGTTTTCTCCGCTCTGCTGGGTGAGTGGCCCATCTTAGACTCCTACTAGAACACAAGTAGGGTGGCTTGACCTCAGAATTTATATCAATTGTTTATATCAACTAAGGAAATGTGATTAACTCGATCAAAGCACAACCTTAAGCCCTTTGTACGTCAAGCAACTTACCCCTAGCTTCAGGAGACAATTCGGGCTATGCGTGACCACCCCTACTACGACCAACTCTCCCTAGAAGAAAAAGCAGTAGAATTTGGCAAAAGGGCAATGGAATTAGGACTGATCCCAAGTTTTGTGGTTCGTTACTATCCAGATGTTTGGGAATTCTACATCCCGAATGAAAAACAATCGGATTCCCTGACGCCAGAAGAAGCCTATCACCAACTCAAGCGGTTGGTCGAACAATCTGGTAAGTGAAGACTTTCTCGTCGCAGGCACCAATGGTCACAACACGCCCAATTGCAGAACAGCGGGTCCTGCTAGACAACATTAGTTGGCAGACCTTTAGAGCCATGCTCAAGGACCTGGGAGAAGATCGTTCCTTTCGACTTGTCTATGACCAAGGAAGACTGGAAATCATGTCCCCACTAATGCCCCGTGAGCGGGACAACCGGCAGCTTGAGCGCCTGATTTTTACGCTAGTTGAAGAGATGGGACTCAACATTCTCAGTGTCGGCTCTATGACGTGTAAGCGGGAAGACCTGGAGCGAGGGGCGGAACCGGATAGCAGCTACTACATCCAGGATGAACCGCAAGTTCGAAATAAGGAAGCGATTGACTTAGCTCAGGACCCACCCCCTGACTTAGTAGTAGAGGTGGAGCACACGCAGTCAGCAATCGATAAGTTACAGCTCTATGCCGCGTTAGGTGTAGCAGAGTTTTGGCGCTACGACGGGCAGCGACTCCACATCTATAAACTGCAGCAGGGAAAGTATCAAGTCTGTGAAAGTAGCCCGACTTTCGCTCCGGTGGAAGTGAGAGAAATTCCCCGGTTTTTAGAAGCGAGTAGAAGAATTGGGGAAGTGGCTATGGTACGGTCCTTTCGCAATTGGATTAGAGAGCAGATTGAGTTCAACTAGACGGACAGTGGGTTGCATCTACTCTAGGCTTCTCTAGACGGCTGGATTGGTAAGCGAACCTGAAAGCAAGTATTCCCTGGCTGGGAGCTGACGCGAATATCGCCCTTGTGCCGCTGCACCACAATCCGGCGAACAATGTCCAGACCTAAGCCGCTGCCTTCGCCCACTCCCTTTGTGGTGAAGAAGGGCTCGAAAATGCGCGGCTGGATCTCTAGAGGAATGCCTGACCCCGTGTCGGCGATCGCCACTAGGACATCATCTTGATCACGAGTTGTGCGGATTGTCAGTTCTCCCCGACCGTTCATCGCCGCGATCGCGTTGTCGAACAGGTTGGTCCAGACCTGGTTGAGTTCGCTGCCGTGGGCACAGATGCGTGGCAGGGTTGAGTCAAATTTCCGGATTACGTTTACGCCGTGCTTGAGCTTGTAGTGAAGGATCTTCAGCGTGTTCTCTAGCCCCTGGTGCAGATCCACTTCCTGAAGGGGGGCTTGATCCATATAGGAGTATTCTTTGATTGCCTGGACGAGTTCGGAGATCCGGGCCGTACTTTGCTCGACTTCATGGACTAGCCCGGCAACACTCAAGGTTGCTTCCAGCCAGGTCAGGGCTTCCCCTAAATCCCCATCTATCTGCTCAGCGAGGGGCTGCAGGCGTGCTTCGTCTATCCCTGCTGACACTAGGGTCGGGGCCAACTGCCAACCATTGGCAATCCCCTGTTGCTCCAGCCAGTCTATCAGGGCTTCTTCGCGATCGCTTTGCTCCAAGGGATCGAGGGAAGGCGCAGTGCAGGCCATTGTCGCTTGCTGTAAGTCCATGAGCAACTGCCGTTGGCTGGCAGAAAAACCTTGGTCCTGTAGGCTCAGGGTGCGGGACTGCACACTCCTCACCGCCTCTCGCAACTGCTTGGCAGCCCGGCGTCCGGCAGCGGCTGGGTTGTTCAGTTCGTGGGCCAGTCCGGCTGAGAGCTTGCCCAGGGCGGCCAGTTTTTCCTGCTGGCGCAATTGCCCTTCCACATCCTGGGCCCGCCCCGCCATCGCCG
Organism: Thermosynechococcaceae cyanobacterium; assembly: GCA_041748155.1. Lineage (GTDB taxonomy): Bacteria > Cyanobacteriota > Cyanobacteriia > Thermosynechococcales > Thermosynechococcaceae > JBGTDT01. Next base: position 5,373 of record JBGTDT010000074.1, read on the forward strand.
CAATGATCACCTGTGCCCCTGCTGAACATTCCGCAATAATTTGCTGAAAAGTCTCAGGCTCGATTTCCAGGACACGGGCTTTGTCAATGGCCCGTCCGGTAACCGTGGAGGGTCTGCCGGTCAGCATTGAGATATCGCCGGTGAATTCGCCGGGCTGGTGAACCGTCAGGACCTGCTCCTTGGCACTAACCTTTTTGCTGACTCGAATCTGACCTTCCAGGACCACATAGAAATGGTAGGTGGGATCGCCTTCGGTGAAGATGACATCCCCTGCGTTCAGCTCGACTTCGCGCCCGTGTTCTGCCAGTCGCTGCAGTTCTGCCTCGGAGAGTTTGGGAAATAGGCTAGCCTGATTAGGATCGTGGAGCATCATCACACCCTAGACATAGGTCTTGTCAATGTAACACCAGCTCCAGTTTTCCCCCGGCTGAAAGGATTTGACAATGGGATGGTTGCTGGCGTGGAAGTGTTTGGTGGCGTGCTTGTTCTTTGAAGAGTCACAGCACCCGACGTGCCCGCAGGTTTGGCAGATACGCAAATGTATCCAGGTATCTCCCAGGGCTAGACATTCCTCACAGCCCTCGGCACTGGGGGTTACTGTATGGATCAAATTTAGATGACTACACTTCGGATTCATCGGCTTCTCCTGTTGATCAGTTTGAGTCAGGTTAACGGGCAGGCGCACCCGGAAATGGGTATCTCCTGGCTGAGAAAAGACGCGGATATCGCCCTTGTGCATCCCGACGACAACCCGATAGCTGGTTGCCAGACCTAAACCCGTACCCTCACCCACCCCCTTGGTGGTGAAGAACGGTTCAAAGATCCGGGGCTGAATTTCTGAGGGGATGCCGGGGCCGTTATCGGCAATCTCGACCAGTACGTCGTCATTCTCCTGTGAGGTCCGGAGCCAAATCTGTCCCTGGCCTTTCATCGCATCAATGGCATTATCGATCAGGTTCGTCCAGACCTGATTAAGTTCGTTGCCGTAGGTGCAGATGGGCGGCAGGCTGCGATCGTACTCCCGTGTCACCTCTACACCTTCCTTGAGCTTGTATGCCAGGATGGTCAGAGTGCTCTCTAGCCCTTCATGGATGTCGATCAGTTCCAGGGTCGCTTGATCCAGGTAGGCGTATTCCTTAATCGCTTTGACCAATTCGGCAATCCGGCTGCTGCCGTGCTTAATTTCGCTCAATAGCCCCGTACCGGTTAGCATTGCTTCCAACCAGACCAATACATCGCTGAGAGAGTTGGCGGGGATACGGGCCAGCACCGTGTCTAGCCAGTCAGGGTCCAGTCCGGCTCCCACCAAGGCGGAAGTCAATTTCCAACTATCTCTTATCCCGTGCGCTTCTAGCCAGTTGGTGAGGATATCTTCGCGATCGCTCTGCTCTAGAGGATCAAGCCGGAGTAGAGGACGTTCTATGACCTGACTCAATAGGTCAGCCAAAAACCTGCGTTGCTTGGTGCTCAGCGGCTGCAACTTCAGCACCAGAGATGGCAGCCCTTGCAGGACTTCGTGCAAGTTCTTGGCACCCCGACGGACAGCGGCAGCAGGATTGTTTAGTTCGTGGGCCAGTCCCGCAGCCAGGGTGCCCAGGGACACTAGCTTTTGCTGCTGCTGGGACACCGATTGAAAAATTTGCATCCGCTCCGCCATCATTTTTAGGATCGCCTGCGAAACCGTTGGCCAACCCGTGACCATTTCCCAGAAGCAGTCTTTGCCAAGCCGAAGCAGATAGCTTGGTACCGCAGCATGCACACTCACAAAGTGAGGCGCCCCCGATAGGATAGGGACCTCTCCAAAGTAGATCCCGCTCTCGAAAGTATAGACCAGTGCTTCTTGGGCTGCCAGTCTTTTGGTTATCCGCACTGCCCCTTCCAGCAGAATATACCAGTAGTCCGCAGGCTCTCCTTCTATGATGAGTCTCTTACCTGCCGAGAGCTGTAGCTCTGTGCTCTGCTCGATCACCCACTGCAACTCATCATCGGATGCATCAATAAACAACGGGACCTGGCGTAAAGCGTCGAGTATCATAACCCCTAATGTGCCTGAGTTAGCGTTGATTGATCGGCAGCCGCACCTGAAAGCGGGTGTCTCCCGGCTGAGAAAAAACGCGAATGTCGCCCTGGTGCTTACCCACAATCGTGTGATAACTGGCAACCAGGCCAAGTCTGGTTCCCTGACCTACCCCTTCTACTGTAAGGAACGGCTCAAAGATCTGGGGCTGAATCTCCGGGGGGATGCCCGTCCCGTTATCGGCAATCTCCACGAGTACAAAACTATTTTCACGTCGTGTCCGAATCCAAATAGTAGGGGGGGGTTGAGTAGCGCTCCGCTCCGCTACGTGCTTCGCACAGGCTTCGCCAACGCTAGAGAGTTTTGAGTTTTGAGTTAAATCACCTGACTCAGACGACCCCGACCCGTAAGCGGGTACCCCGACCCCAATTTTGAATTCAGAATTTTCTTCTAGGGCATCAATCGCGTTGTCAATCAGCTTAGTCCACACCTGGTTAAGTTCGCTGCCGTAGGCGCTGATGCGCGGTAAAGATTGGTCGTACTCCCGCGTTACGACGACACCCTCCCTGAGCTTATACCTCAGAACGGTCAGGGTACTTTCGATTCCCTCATGCACGTCCACCTCTTGCAGCGGAGCCTGGTCCATGTAGGAATATTCCTTGATGGAATTGACCAGCTCAGAGATGTGTGCGGCACTCTGCTCGATCTCATCCAGCAAACCAACTCCGCTCCGCAAGGCTTGCTTGTCCGTCGCTGACTGCTCTTCTAGCCGAAGGGAGGAGGATAGCGCTTCAAAGATTTCGTCTAAGTGTTGGGCATCCCGATGGACTGCGGCGGCAGGATAGTCTAGCTCCTGGGCTAGCCCAGCTGCCACCGTGCCGAGTTCGATCAGCTTTTCCCGCTGCTGGGACATCGACTGCAGCTCTTGGACTCGTTCTGCCATGATCTGGAGAATCGCAGTGGCAACGGCAGGGATTTCTCTCAGCATTTGCCAAAATGCCTCTTTGCCCAACTCCAAGATATGGCACAGTTTCACTGCCCGCCCGGTAGCCCAGTAGTAGGGGGTTCCCATTAAAATTGGCAATTCGCCAAACAGGGTCTTGGGTCCGTAGGTGGCGAGTACGAGTTCCTGATTCCCCACCTGTTCTGTTACCCGCACTTCCCCTTCCAGCATGACAAACACATGGTCTGCCGGATCACCCTCTTTGCGGTGATATTCCCCTGGCTGAAGCCAGATTTCTTGCCCCTGGGCCACCAACCACTGCAACTGCTCGTCGGATAATTTGCCAAAGAGGGGTACCTGGCGCAGCGCATCAACGGTAACCATAACTAAACCTTGCTGAGATACTGGTGCAACTGAACGGCATTAGCGTTGCGCTGCAGGAGCGCCTTCACTTCTCATCCTGGCGATGTTTCACCGTTTGCTTGCGATCACTGCCGAGATTCCAACTGTTGTCTGGTCCATGCCCGAAGAGACTTTTCAGCTTCTACTTCATCCTGTAGGCATTGCTCTAAGAAACGGTAGAGATCGGTTTTTTCTATCCAGGCAAACGTAGGACTCTACTCTACCTCAACATAACGCTGGTTTTGGAGTTGATAAATCCTCCAGGTCTGTCCGTTGTATCGCCAAAACTCCGGAACACCGATGCTGGCGTAGAGGATATTTTTATCAATATCGGTGTGGGTAATATCAACCTCTACGACTAGATCAGGCGGTGGATCTTCAGCCAGATCAACCTTTTTTGCGGCAACTTTGGGTTGATTCTGAATGTAGTAGCCGTTATCGGGTTCCACGCCCCTCTGCAAATCCTCCCGATCTAGCGTCGTAGACCCCATGGTTTTGAGTTTTAGACCTAGTTCCACCACTAAAATCCGAATAAACAACCCGATAAACTCTTTAGCTGTCTCATGATCTTCCAGGGGCACCGTAATCTCCAGAGTGCCGCAATCGTAAGTTAGTCGAGCTGACCGATGTTCTCCTAAAGCATCTAGGATTTTCTGGTAAGCCTGCCAGCTTAAGTGATGGAAGGTGACCCGTTTTTCCCCAAAAGGAGTCAGTATTAGGCGCTCAGCAAGGTTGACCATCGGTTTCTTTCTCCTGCCTGATGACTACACCTTACTGAGATATTGGTGGATGAACTGGACGGCGATCGCCCCCTCCCCAACACCGGAAGCAACGCGCTTCACCGACCCGTGCCGCACATCCCCGGCGACAAAGATACCAGGGACATTTGTTTCGAGTAAGAAGGGATCGCGATCCAGGGTCCATCGCTTGGGCCGCTTACCTTCGCGCGATAGGTCCGGTCCGGCCAGGACAAAGCCGCGATCATCGCGCTCTACGATCCCATCCAGCCAGTTAGTGTGAGGGGTGGCGCCAATAAAAATAAATAAGGAAGTTGCCGGGACCGTTTGCTTTTCGCCAGTACTGGAGTTCAAAATAGTGAGCATTTCCAGGCTAGTCTCACCTTTGGCCTCTACGACACTGGAATGCAGTTGAACGGTGATGTTCTTTGTGGCATCAATCTGGTCAACCAGGTACTGGGACATCCCTTTCTCCAAGGAGTCACCCCGGACCAGCATGATCACTTCACGGGCAAACTTGGAGAAATACATTGCTGCTTGGCCCGCCGAGTTCGCCCCACCGATGATGTAAACATCTTCCCCCCGGCAGGCTAAAGCTTCCGTCTGAGCGGCACCGTAGTACACTCCTGCTCCGGTCAGTGCCTCCAGACCCGGTACATTCAATTTGCGCCATGCTACCCCTGTCGCGATCAACAGGGCGTGGCAGCTAATCTCATTGCCATCGGTCAGCTTAACAATCCGGTAGGGGTCCTCAATGCGAACTCCCATTACCTCCTGGGGGGTGAGGATCTCCACGCCAAAACGTCGCGCTTGGGTGACGGCGCGGCGGGCTAGGTCTAATCCACTCAGGCCGACTGGGAAACCCAGATAATTTTCAATCCGGGAACTGGACCCTGCCTGCCCGCCTGGAGCCTCCCGCTCAATCATTACCGTCTCCAGCCCTTCCGAGGCTCCGTAGACTGCGGCAGCCAGACCAGCGGGGCCGCCGCCGACAATCAGTAGATCGTAAAATGGTCGCTCCGCTTGAGTTTTGAGACCAATCTTCTCCGCAATCTGGACATTCGACGGCTGTTCCAGGCGGCCACCATCGGGTAATAAAACCAGCGGTAGCTGCGGCCTTTGATCAGGGTTAGCGTAGGAAACCAGTCGCCGGGCTTCCTCCTCTAGCTCAATATCCAGCCACTGGTAGGGCACTTGATTGCGGGCCAGGAAATCTTTAGTTTGATGGGACTGGGGTGACCAGCGGTTACCAATCACGCGAATGCCGCTGAAGGGAGGACGGAAGGACGCCTGCCAGTCATCAAGTAAGTCATCCAGCACCGGGTACAAGCGTTCTTCTGGCGGGTCCCAGGGTTTCATCAGGTAGTAGTCCACCTGCACCGTGTTGATGGCCCGAATCGCTGCATCAGTGTCTGCATAGGCTGTTAACAAGGCCCGTTTAACCTTGGGAAACAGTTTTAGGGCCTGCTCTAGGAATTCGACACCATTCATTCGGGGCATCCGCTGGTCCACCAGCAGGAGTGCGGCTGGTTCATCGCGGAGTTTGAGTTGTTTCAGCACATCCAGTGCTGCTGCGCCGGAGTCGGCTCGCAGCACCCGGTAGCGATCGCCGTAGGCCCGCCGCAGGTCCCGCGCCACTGCCTGCAGTACTTCCGGGTCATCGTCAACAGTGAGAATTACGGGTTTAGCCATCAGCAACGCCTCTCCTAGTTTCCTTTTGCAAACACCAAACGCAGACCCAGCCCAATCAGCACTGCTCCCATCACCCGTTCAGCCCAGCCAGAGATTGAGAGAAACAAGTTCTTGACCGCAGGCTGGGAGATCACCACAGCAACCAGCGCAAACCAGACCAGAGCCAAAACTGCGATCGTGATACCGTAAAGTGCTTGTAGGAATACGGGTGTCCTGGGATGAATGATCTGGGTAAAGAGGGCTAAGAAAAACAAGCTAGCCTTGGGATTCAGTAAATTGCCCCAGAAGCCAATCTGCAGGGCCGCCCAGGGGCTGAGGTTTTTAGTGCCTGTTGGCCCAGGCGCGTTATCTAAGGATCTGTTAGTTCCCAGGGATTTAAGCCCAATATAAATTAGATAGGCGGCTCCCAGCCATTTCAGGGCGTTGAACAGCAGGACTGACCGGGAAATAACGGCTCCAATCCCAATTAAAGAATAAGTGACATGGACAAGATTTCCAGCCGCCACGCCAATGGCAGTATAGATTCCGGCTCGCCGGGAGTAGGTTAAGCTATTTCGCAGGGTCAAGGCAAAATCTGGCCCTGGACTTATTACTGCAACCAGCCCTACAAAAAAGACTGTGAGCCAATTAGTCAGGAATGGCATTCAACACCTCGTTGACAGATCCTTCAACAGATCCTTGGCTCTGGTTGCTTAGTCAGGCAGCGGAATCATTCTGTTTTTACCAATATCCCTGCGATTGCAGAGATACCACCTCGCCGGAGCTACTTCTCCTTCGGTATCGAAGTAAACCTGACCTTCTGGAATGGTGTAGTGTATCGCCATCGCCACTTTACAGCCAGCAACTTGCTTCAGTTTGGATTTGATGTAAGCATGTCTAGTTCCGATCGCTGCTGCTATCTCCCGGCTTCTACACGTGATCGTCAGGGTTGGTTTGGGGGGACAGCCACACGGGTAGAGAGAAATATCAGCAAGATTTAGCAGTGCCCTGGTATCAAAATCACAGATTTCCAGCAAAAACCTTTCGACTAGCTGCGGTTGGGCGATCACGTTTGATTCTGGGTGGTATAGCTCAGCCATGACTCACGACCTGTTAATTCTTAGTTTTGAGTTTTAAGTTTTGAATCTAAGTCCTATAGATAACTTTAGGGGTTTTAGGTCTTTTTTCAACTTAGCACTCAGAACTCAACACTTCTGGAAGCAACCCGTGAGAAGAACTGACTACCTGCGAGTTGAGGAGCCGGCTTCTTCCTGGGCTCTAGCAGGAGTGACTGGCTCTGGCTGAGGAGCAGGTTGGAGATGTTGACCCCGCCGGAACAGGCGATCGCGGATGTTCTGAATCACGATGTATAGGTTGGGCACAACAAACAAACTCAGTAAAGTAGAGACAAACAGACCGCCAAAGATGGCAGTGCCCAGGGACTGCCGGCTCAGTGCCCCGGCTCCTTCAGCCACGACCAAGGGCCAAAAACCTAGAAGCGACGCGAAAGCTGTCATCAGAATCGGTCGCAGGCGCTCTTGGGCTGCTTCCAGCGCTGCCTTGGTCGTGGACATGCCCTTTTCGCGGAGCTGGTTGGCGAATTCCACAATCAGGATCGCATTCTTACTCGCCAAACCAATTAGCATCACCAGACCAACCTGGCAATAAACATCGTTGGTTAAGCCGCGCAGTGACTGTGCCGATAGTGCCCCAAAAATTGCCAGGGGAACGGTCAGCAAAATAATCAAGGGATCAACGTAATTCTCGTACTGGGCTGCGAGCACCAGAAAGACAAAGACAATTCCTAGAGCGAAAATGAGCGGTGCAGTTCCACCAGACTCTGTTTCGTCTAGGGAGAGCCCCGACCATTCATAGCCCATCGTGGGTGGCAAAAGCTCCGCAGCTAGTCCTTCCATTGCTCTAATTGCATCGCCAGAGCTAGCGCCTTCCGCTTGGGCACCATTCAGTTCAATGGCCCGGAACAAGTTGTAGTGGGTAATGGCTTGGGCTCCGGTGATTGGCGTCACTTTGACTAGGTTACTCAAGGGAATCATCTGACCCTGTTGACCGTCTTGACCCGCTTGAGAACGCACGTACAGGCGGCCAATGTCCTCAGGGTTAGCGCGAAACTGTGCGTCTGCTTGAACATAGACCCGATAGGTCCGTCGCTGCAAGTTGAAATCGTTGACGTATCGCGTCCCCAAGTAATTCGCCATGGTGTTTAAGACATCGTCTACGTTGACTTGCAGCGCTCTGGCTCTATCGCGGTCAATCTCGACCTGGAGCTGCGGCGCGTTTGCCGCAAACGTGGTAAATACAGCCTGTAATCCAGGGGTTTGACTACCGCGCTGCATAAACTGGCCGGCAACTTGCGTCAGGGCATCGATGGTGTTGTTGCCGCGTACGTCTTCCAGCCTGAACGAGAAGCCACTGAAATTACCTAAACCCTGAATCGCCGGCGGGCTAGTTGCTACGACTGTCGCTTCCGGAATCGTCGAATATATTCCCATCATTTTTCCGACCAGCGCTTCTGCGGAGTGCTCTACCCCGTGGCGATCGCCCCAAGGCGTCAGGCTGGTAAAAATTACACCCTTATTGCCGACCAAACCACCATTAAAGTCAAAGCCGCCAATCGCAAAAGTTGCCCGCGTTTCCGGCAGCTTCAGCAGTTCTGCTTCCACCCGCCGCATCAGATCGTTGGTGTAGTTCAGCGAAGATCCTTCTGGTCCTTGAACAACAGTGATGAAATAGCCCTGGTCTTCGTCGGGGAGAAAACCTGTCGGGACACGGGTGTAAAGCCAGCCCGTCAGCCCCAAGAGAACTATGAACACCACAATCACAATAGTTTTGATCCGCAATAGGAAGTTGAGCGATCGCAGATAGCCCTGGCGGACTTTGTCAAAACCCCAGTTGAACCGATCAAAAAACCAGCCCAAGGCGCGACCGAACCACCCGAATACACCCCCGCCGCCCCGTTGAATTGTCGGTTTTGGCCGCAACAGCAGCGCCGAGAGGGCCGGTGTCAGGGTGAGGGCCAGAAAGGTGGAAATCGCGATTGAGAAGGCAATGGTGAGACCAAATTGTTTATAGATCTGTCCGGTCGAACCGGGGAAAAAGGCAACAGGGACAAACACGGCCATCAATACAAGGGAGGTGGCAATCACTGCCCCAGCCAACTCCTGCATACCCTCCGAGGCAGCCTGGCGCGGTGGCATCCCCTCATCCTGGATCATGCGGGCGATCTGTTCAACTACCACAATTGCGTCATCCACGACCAGACCCGTTGCCAGGATGATACCGAATAGGGTCAAGCTATTAATTGAAAACCCGAATACCTTAATAAAGGCAAAAGTTCCGATCAAAGAGAGAGGAATCGTGACCACGGGAATCAGGGTGGTGCGCCAATCCTGCAAGAAGACAAAAATCACCAGGATCACCAGCGCGATCGCCTCAAACAGAGTCTTATAAACCTCTGCCAAGGACTCATCGACATATAGAGTTGTGTCAAATCCCACGTCATACTTCATTCCTGGCGGAAACTCTTGCCTGAGTCTTTCCATTTCCGCTTTTACGTTCTTAGCAACCGTCAAGGCATTACTACCCGGTAGGGGAAAGATCCCAATCCCCACGGCGTCTTTGCCCCGAAACCGCAGGAACGAGTCGTAACTTTCTGCTCCCAGTTCCACCCGACCGACATCTCTGAGTTTGACGAGGGTGCCATCTGTGCCGGCCTGGAGCACCATGTCCTCAAACTCAGAAGCCTCTTCGAGTCTACCCACAGCTCGGATATCAAGTTGGTATTGTTGCCCATCTACTGATGGCTGCTGACCAATTCGCCCTGCCCCAACTTGCAGGTTCTGCTCCTCAATCGCATCAATGACATCCTGAGCCACAAGGTTGCGACTGGCTAGCTTGTTAGGGTCGAGCCAGAGGCGCATGGCATACTGGCGCTCACCAAAAATTTGCACATCAGCAACCCCCTCAAGTCGCTTCAGGGCATCCACGATGTAGAGATCAGCGTAGTTGCTGAGAAAGATCGGGTCGTACTCGTTGTTGTCGGTGAACAACGCTCCGGCAAGTAGAATATTGTTGTTCTGCTTTAGAATGGTGACGCCGATCTGCTGCACCTCTGTAGGCAACTGCGGTTCAGCCCGCTGGACCCGGTTCTGAACATCGACCGCCGCAATATTCTGGTCATAGCCCAGATCGAAGGTGACGTTGATGGTACTGAGGCCGTCGTTGGTACTGTTCGAAGTCATGTAGCGCATGCCTTCGACCCCGTTGATTTCCCGTTCTAGGACGGTCGTGACGGTTTCTTCCACGACTTCCGCACTGCCGCCATTGTAAACAGCAGTCACTTGAACTTGAGGCGGCGCAATGTCTGGAAACTGGGCGGTCGGTAGCGTCGGAATACTGATTGCCCCCACCAGCAGGATAATCAGGGCGCAGACACTACTAAAGACCGGGCGTTTAATGAAGAAGTCAATCATAGTCTGAATCCAGGATGGTGAGGGAGTTTCGAGTTAGGATTCCCGCACCTCCAAAAGAGGTAACCGGGGCATTTGAGTTTGAGTTAGGAAAGAATAGCTTTGGATATTGAGGAGGAATGGCAGAGAGCTTGATTCAGACGCCCCACAAGTGGGGACCCCGATTCAAAACTTCAAGACCCAGGGGCGATCGCAGCGCCATCCCTCAGTTGAAGTATCCCAGACGTGATCAGCCTCTCTCCTGGCTGTAATCCCTCCAGCACTTGATAGTTATTGCCCTGGATCGGACCCAACTTCACAGGCTTTTGCCGGGCCATAAGTTGAGGTTGTCCTTCTTGGGGTTGTCCCTGGGGAGGTTGTCCTTCTTCGGCCACAAAGACAAAGCTCTCTCCCCCGAGACGGGTTATGGCTGTGACGGGAACTAAAATACCAGGGCGCCGGTTCCAGATCACTCTTGCCCGGGTAAACTGGTCGGTTCGCAGTCGCCCAGCGGAATTGTTAAAGATTGACCTAGCTAGGACCGACTGGGTCTCAGTGTTGACATCAGGAGAGATGAAGGAAAGTTGACTTGTCCCAATAACCTGGTCCTGGGCATTGATCAACTCTACGGGCAACCCCAACCGCAGTTCTGAGGCCCGCTCGGTGGGGATAGAGACATTTACCTGAAGCGACTGATTTTGGGTAACGGTAGCCAGTTGGGTAGACGTATCAACTAAGTCACCGATCTCAACCGGAATATCACCCACGATGCCAGCAAAAGGTGCGGTTAGCTTGAAATACTGAAGCTGAACCTGTTGTTCCCGAGTGTTTGCCTGCGCTTGCTCCACTGCATTAGCAGCCCGAGCCACAGCAGCCCGTTGGGCTCGAATTCGGTCATCAATGGAACCGAGGCTGGCCTGAGCCGCCTGGAAATTATTGAAGAACTCATCACGTTGCTGTCGAGCTACAGCCCCTTGGGCAGCAAGGTCAGCATACCTTTCATATTGCCGCTGGGTGTATCTTTGATTGGAAACAGCGGATATCCGCTCCGCCTGAAGGGAACTGAGGGTCGCCCTGGCATTTTCTAGGTCTGATCGTGCGCCTTCAGTGGCGGCCATTGTACTACCCATTGCTGCAGCTTGTTCGTCAGGGTCTACTTGAAGAATCGGTGCCCCCGCCCTGACTTGATCCCCTTCTTGGGCGTAAATCTGGCTGACTCGACCTTCAACTTGAGGTCGTAGCGTCACTGATTCAGGGGAATTTAAATTTGCCACGTACTCAGAGCTGTTAGCAACCTGACTGGACTGAACTGGGGCAATTTTGACGGGTGTCGGTCCCATTTGGCCTTGACTTGCCTGACCCTCGGCGTTGCTGCCCTGCAATGAGCGCCAGGCCACCCCAGCCGCGACTAGAAACGCGATCGCCCCCAAAGTCACCAACCATTTTCGGGGCAGACCCAGCACAGTCGCTCCGGCAATCACTAACCACCTACGTGGCCCTTGGGGTGAGGAGCGGGGCTGCTCCAGTTTGGTATCGGTCCTAGCGCCTGTCGAACTAGTCTCCTCAGGCGGGGTCACAACGGTGTAGTGAGCATCATGGCCGTCAAGCTCCTCTCCCCGATGTTGGCTTGTATCCTTGGAAAACTCAGGATGGTTCTTATGCGTCATTGCTTAACCTTCACCCGATAGCTAGTTAACTTGCATTGTTAAAGAAATTTTTCTATCTTTGACGACACCTTTCCCCTCAGGCTGGTTGACGACGCTTGGAGGCCAGGGGATACCTAATATAGATCTCAAGGGTATCAAACATAAATATAACGGTTTGCTATGTCGTTTTGGTATAGTCCAGTCATTTCTGCCTTATAGACAGGTACAGTAACGAAACACCACTAGGGTTGCGATCGCAAACCCCACCCCCGCAAAAAATACGCTATTGATGCCGCCCCAGCCAAAGGCTGCCCCCATCAGCAGCGGCCCCAGGGTTTGCCCCAGGCCAAAAAAGGTGCCGTTGACCGACATCACCGCCGCCAGGTACTCCCTGGGTGCCAGCGCGGCCAGGAGAGTTTGGATACTGGGAAAGCCAATCCCCAATCCAACGCCAAAAATTGTGGTCGGGATAAACAGCAGCCAGAGATTGGGCACAAAGGGCACAATTAGCAGTGCCACAGCATAGAGGACAAAAGAAGCTCGAATCAGCGTTGTTTCGGAAAAAGCTCTGGCCAGCCTGCCCAGTTGCGAAGATGTCACAGCGATCGCCACGGAGACACTCGAAAGCACCAGCCCAATCGTAAAACTTGATGCCTGGAACGACGCTTCAAGCAGCAGGGGCAAATAGGTGACATAGGCTCCGTACAGCAGCACAAAGTTCGCAGCACTGGCAATAAATAGGCCGACAATTTGCCGATTTTTCAAGCTTTTCCAGGCGTTCTGCAAATACACCTTGAAGTCTTGTTGGCCTTTCGGCTCAGGATTTTTCAGAGAGAACAATACCAGCAGGGCGATCGGAATTGCTGCTAAGGGAAGCACAAAAGGATAATTCCAGCCCAGCACTGCCAGGGCACCGCCGATAGTCGGATAAATGGACGTCCCGATACTGCTGACGCTGGCGTTGTAGCCCATCGCCGTCGTGCGTTTATCATCGCTGTACAAGTCGCCAATTAGGGTAATGCTGAGCGACAGCAGGGAGGCAGCCCCAATTCCCTGCAAGAAACGCAACAGGAGCAAGAGGTTAAAGTCACGGGCAAAGGCGCAGGCAGTCCCGGCAATTCCAAATAGGACCAGGGAGGGAATCAAAACTGGCTTACGGCCAAAGCGATCAGCCAGCACACCCAGCACCGGACCTAATACCATTGTTGGAAAAGTAAAGACAGTCACCAGTAGGCCAATCTTCTCTGGAGGGACATCCAGCGCCTCGGCTAGCTTGGGAAAAGCCGGTGTGATACTGGCAACGCCTAAAATAGCGATTAACGCCACTCCAAAAATAATCTGCAGGTTCTTGTCCTGATAGACTTTCTTTTGATTGTTCCGATCGCCACTGGCTCCTGCTGGTTGCATAAAACTGCTCTCCTTAATTTCTTGATTTAATCAGCAGGTTCCGTGAACACCACCTCGTAGAGATGAAACTCGTTCTCAGCCAAACCCTGCCAATACTCTCGCACTGGTTGATACTTTGGCTCCTTCAGCAGTAACTCAAAATTATCTAAACTGCGCCACTGACCGTAGTTCACGGTGCGGGTTCCGTCCAGGGATCGGTGGAAGTTAGCAGAGAGCAGATCTGGATGCTCCAGCGCAATTTCAACATTTTCTCGCTCTAAATCAATCAGGCGCTGTTGATTCTCTGGCTGGACGCGAAACTCGGCAAAGTGGATGCGATCGCCTTTGGCAATTTTGAGCGTCGCGTTATCCGGTTTGGAAATGACGACTTCATAGATGTGCGAATCGAGTAACTGAAATTGAGCCAATTTTACCCCGATCGCTTGATCTTGAGGGCTTTGGGCAAATGCTTCGTACTCTGCCTGCGTTTTCCACTGGGCATAGTTGAACACTCGCGTCCCATCCAAGCTTTTATGGAAGCTGGCAGAGACAAAACCGGGCTGATGCTTGGTTGTCGTTAAGAGCGCATCAACCATTAAGTCAATTAGTTCTTGCTGTCGGGATGGTTCAACAGCAAGGCTGAAAATGACCGTGATGATTTCGTTGTGTTTGGCGATCGTTGGCATTGTTTCCTCCAGAAGTGCTGGTATTATGCAAAGCCGCCCGTCGCGTGCAGGACGTGTCCGGTTACATAAGCCGCATCATCGCTGACCAGGAAAGCAACTGCATTGGCGATGTCTTCAGCTTCTGCTAGCCGTTGCAACGGAGCCATTTGTTTGAGCTGCTCCTGCTCCTCGGCGGAAACCGTGCTGGCAAAGGAATCAGTTGTAGTGGGTCCAGGCATGATCGCATTGACCCGAATTCCTCGCACCCCGACTTCTTTTGCTAGCGCAAGGGTAAAAGCTTCGAACTGACAAGTCAGCGCTTACGCTATCGCGGCTTTGCTACCGGCAATTACCGATAGATTGGGTTGGGGCTGCACGGTGTAGGGCGTTGAAAAAGTAACAATTCGCCCGCCGTCTGCCATGTGCTTTGCCGCTTCTTGGAGTGCAAAGAAGTTACCTTTGGCATTGAAGGTGAAGACAGAATCAAATTCTGCTTCCGTTGTCTCCGCGATCGGTTTAGTCAATCTGGGCGCACCACCGCTAATCACAAGAATGTCCAATTGACCAAAGTGGCTCAGCGTCTTTTGAAACAAGGCACGAATCGCATCTAGTTTAGAGAGATCGGTTTGCACGGCGATCGCGTCTGATCCATTTGCTTTAATGGTCGAAACGACTTCTTCGGCCTTATCTCGATTGCCTGCATAGGTGACAACAACTTTTGCGCCGTCACGTCCTAACCGTTCGGCAAGTGCCCGTCCAATCCCACGGGATGCTCCGGTGACGATTGCGACTTTTCCGATTAAATTGCTCACAGTGTTATTTCCTTTGAAGCAGTTGTTTGTTTAGCTTTAAGCACTATCAGTTGGGTAGTAAACAGGCGTGCAGCGCTAGAGCCTGCCATTGTCCTTGATGTCGTACCCACACTTTGGTAAATAGGTTTGCACCGCTGATATTTTGCCCTCGGTAGCTGGCTTGAAGCGTTACCACTCCCGTCACAACTGCTACATCTTCGTGTTGCCGAACTGCAAGCTGGGAATACTCCTCGCCCTGCATCTGTACCTCGCCAGAAGCTAAATTCTGTAAATATTGCGGCTTATGCAGAACCTCACCTCTAGCACTGGTGTAAATGAAGTCATCCATCAGTAAGTCATTTAGTGCGCCTGCATCTGCCCGCACAAAAATGTTTGCCCACTGACGCTCTAATGCCTCAAATCCTTGCAGCGACGTTAATCGATTTGTCATGTACTTGTTCCTAACAGAATTTCTAGGATTTCGCGCCACCGTTGGCGCAGAGGTCTTGTCCGGTTAACCAACGGGCTTCTTCGCTCACTAAAAATGCCACAACATCGGCGATGTCTTGTGGTGTTCCCACGCGATTAAATGGAGAACTGGCAGCGGCTTGTTGCTGCACTTCCGGCGGCATATTGCCAAACATTCCAGGAATCGTAGGACCGGGCATCACGGTGTTGACGGTAATACCGCGATCGCCCACTTCTCTCGCCATTACTGTAGTAAATAGCTTGATCGCTGCCTTACTGGCGGCGTAGACTGCCATCCCAGGTTCAGGATGAATGGTCGTGGATGAAGAAACGTTGACAATTCTGCCGCCATCATTCAAGCGTCGTGCTGCTTCCTGTAACGCAAATAGTACCCCTCGCACATTCAAGTTAAAGACTTTGTCGTATTCTGCTTCGGTCACTTCAGAGATCGGAGCTCCGATCGCTATACCTGCATTGTTAACGAGAATATCGATTTGACCACAGCGATCGCTCACTTCCTGGAACAACCGCCGGATGTCCTCAATTTGACTGAAGTTGGCTTGCAGAGCGATCGCTTCACCGCCATTGGACTTGATCGTCTCCACCACTTGTTTTGCTTCTTGTTCACTGCCAGAGTAATTGACAACGACCGTTGCCCCGTCTTGTCCCAATCGCTCAGCAATACCACGCCCAATGCCACGAGAAGCTCCGGTGATGATCGCCACTTTTCCAGTTAAGTTTGCCATGAATATTCTGTCTCGTTATGACTAGACGGTTTGAACATTTCTGAAGCTCAGAACTCGAAGGTTCGAGTTTAAGAGGACGTCTGAGAAGTATCAAGCACTCTGCATTCGCTCCCTAAATCCCCCAATTCTGGGGGACTTCCGATCTAGTTCCCCCCAGAATTGGGGGGTCAGGGGGGCGGCTCGGGCAACAGTTTCTACTTTTCAGACATCCTCTAAGACCTAACGTTTCAAGCTCTGAACCTCAAACTTGGAGCTTAGAACTCGGAACTCCGAGCTTGGATTGCAAATGATTGGGTTCTGAACTCGAAACTCCGAGCTTGGAACCTGAAACTTCGAGCTTAGAACCCGGACTTCCGAGCTTGGAACCCGAAACTTCGAGATCAGAGTTCGGGAGGTCGAGTTTTGAACCCGGCGTTTCAAGCTCAGGACTTGAAGGGTCACGTTCCGCTCGTTATCTCCTAACTATTTGCGGGATTGTTCTTGTAGATAAGGCACACTTGATCGCACCATCTGCGCTTCATCAGAAGTCAGCCAAGCAACATAATTGCCAATCTCATCGGCTGTAATCCATTCAGGCTGGGCTTTATCTTTGGTCTCGCGGGTGTTGACTAGACTGTTGATCATCACTTCGTTGATGCGAACAGCACTATCTTTCATTTCCGCCATCAGCACCTTTGCCATCATCAGTTGTCCAGCCGCAGGAACACCCACCACGCTGTAGAACGGAACTGGAGTCTCGGCAGCAGCGCCGCCCAGCAAGGTGTAGCTGCTGCCCTTAACCTGTTCTAAAATCGGCAAAAAAGTCCGGGCACAGACAAAATGTGTGGTTAGATTTGAGGCAACATATTTTTGCCAGTCTGCCATCGTCACCTGAGTCAGGGGTAGATTGCCATGCCAGGTGCTGCCTAAAGAGGCAACGACTGCATCCAAGCGCTGAAATTGAGCCAGAATTTGATCTCGCAGCTTTTCAGCACTGGCAAAGTCTACCAAATCACCCATGATCGGAATAAAGCGTTCTGTGGCTACATCTCCCAGGTAGCCCCGTAACTGATCCAGGTTTTTCTGTTGACGTGAAGAAGCGATCACAGTCGCGCCTTGACGCAGGAGCGATCGCACTAACCCCTCGCCTACATTTCCTGTCCCACCTGGAATAAAGACAATTTTTCCGTCCAGTTTACTCATTGTGCGCTCCTACTTGCTTGCATTCAGATTGATCGCAGTGCTAAACAATGCCACCGTTGGCTCGAATACTTTGACCCGTAATCCAGCGAGCATCCTCAGAAACTAGTAGCGCTACTGCATCCGCAAGATCGGCTGGCTGTCCCAGTCGTCCTAACGGAGTTTGGGCAATCAGTTGGTTGACTTGCTCCTGCTCCAGCACCAAGCCATCGGTTTCGGTCACACCCGGAGAAATAGTGTTCACAGTAATTCCGCGATCGCCCAATTCTTTTGCCAATGCTGCGCTGAAATGCTCGATCGCCGCCTTGCAACCGGAATAGGCACCTCCGGCTGGAATTGCCATTGCGGTGCCGCTGGTCGAGATGCTGACAATTCGACCCCCATCGGCGAGGTGATGAGCGGCTTGCTGAAGCGCAAAATAGACGCCACGGGTGATGTCGAACATGCTGTTGTAGTCGTCTTCGGTCATTTCTGCGGTGGGTTTGAAGATGTTCTTTCCCGCTGCGTTGTTGACTAAGATATCGACTTTGCCAACTTGCGCGATCGCCTTTTCAAACAGCATCCGCACATCTTCTAGCTTTCGCATATCAACCTGAATCGCGGTTGCTTTTGACCCGGCTGATTCAATCACCTGAACAACCTCTTCTGCCTTATTTTGATTGCCCGCGTAGGTGACAACGACACTTGCTCCGTCGCGTCCTAACCGTTCGGCAATACCACGACCGATGCCGCGTGATGAACCTGTAACGATCGCGACTTTGCCTTGTAAAGACGACATAGCGTTGCTCCGCAGAAAGGGTTGTGAGGGAACTTTCAGGATATACTTGTACTTACTTTTTGGAAAGTACTTACTTTTTTGTAAGTGTATACGAGCCTTCAGGGAGGCACAGGTGTCAGAACAGACGGAAGGTACAGTATTTGTGCAGGCTACGCTAAGAGTTTTAGGTGGCAAGTGGAAGATTTTGATTTTATGGCACCTGAAAGATCAAGCAAGACGTTTTAGTGAACTAAAGCGCTTAATGCCTGAAATCACAGAGAAAATGCTGATCCAACAACTTCGAGAACTGGAAAAAGATCTGGTTGTGAATCGAAACGTGCATTCGGATGTGCCTCCCAAAGTTGAGTATTCGTTCACTGATTACGGTA
>JBGTDT010000075.1:0-5968 GCA_041748155.1 Thermosynechococcaceae cyanobacterium
GGGGGAGTAGAGGTGCCAGGCATTGCCACTGGGAATTTGTCAAGTCACCTCGACGCTGAGGAGGAAGAATCATAGGAGCTTTTCAATACCTTAGCTTTAGGATTCCCATCTCGTTCAAGAAGTTTTAAAACACTCCCTAGTTATTATAGGGAAATTTTCTGTCTATCCATCCTATATGGGACAAAGTAGAGAAACTTTCCGTATATCTACCCCACAATAGGATGATATCAAGAAACTTTCGGTATATTCTGCGGTGATATCCAGACTTTTTCTGGATATCATGCCAGATAAGTATACTATTAAGAATTTTCTGGATATCATTCCGTGGAACAACGTCCCAAAAAACTGCTTGAACAAGTCAGCGATTTCATTCGGATCAAGCATTATTCTTATAAAACAGAAAAAAGCTACATTAACTGGATTAAACGTTACATATTATTCCATGATAAACGGCATCCTAAAGAGATGGGCAGTGCTGAAATTGAAGCCTTTTTAACTCATTTAGCAGTAGAAGAAAATGTAGCTGCGTCTACTCAGAATCAGGCTTTGAATGCTATTTTATTTTTGTATAGGGAAGTTATCAAGCAAGAATTAGATTTACAAGTCAATGCAGTACGAGCAAAAAGAAGCAGATATATACCAACAGTACTAACTAAGGAAGAAGTTCTGGCTATTATTAATAATTTATCGGGTGTCTATCAGCTTGTAGTCAAATTGCTCTATGGTACTGGGTTGCGACAAACTGAATGCCTACAACTGCGTATCAAAGATCTTGATTTTTCTCAAAAACAGGTGATCGTCAGAGATGGCAAGGGTATGGAAAGCCGAGTAACAATGTTACCGACAAGTCTGATTGAGGAGTTGCAATTTAATTTACAGATTGTCAAGCGTCTACATCAGCAAGATTTGGAGAAGGGCTACGGTTCGGTTTGTTTACCGTTTGCTTTGGAGAGAAAATACAAAAATGCAGATCGAGAATGGATTTGGCAATTTGTGTTTCCGTCAAATAGAATTTCCCAAGATCTTCGCAATGGAATTATTCTCCGTCATCATCTTCACGAGAGTGGATTACAGAAAGCCGTCAAACAAGCAGTTAAGATGGCAGGTGTGGCTAAACGGGTGAGTTGTCACACATTTCGCCATAGTTTTGCCACACATTTGCTGCAAGATGGCTATGACATCCGCACGGTTCAGGAATTACTCGGACATAAGGATATCAAGACAACCATGATTTATACTCATGTACTCAATCGAGGTGGCAGAGGAGTGCGAAGTCCTCTTGATCCTTGATAAGTTATTCGAGGATTGAGGTGCGTTCACGTAGTGTGAGCTTTGCTCAATCGCTTTTGAACTTAAAAGATGACGTGAAGGAAGCTACATAGTCCTCAAACTGGTCTTAGGATTTACTTTATTAATCACCTCTTAGAGCTACTTTTGCGATCGCAGACTGATATTCTCGAATAGAGTGAGTATTTGTTTGACGATGAGAATCCTGCTGGTTGAAGATGACGATCGCATTGCTCGGCCTTTAGCAGAAGACTTAAGACATCAACACTATGTAGTTGAAATTGCCTCAGACGGTGAAGCAGGCTGGGACTATGCCCAAGCTGCTGAATACAATTTAATTTTGTTAGATTTAATGCTACCCCGTCTGGATGGCATTAGCCTTTGCAAGCGCTTACGAACTTCTAGATATCTGGGTTTCGTGCTGATGCTGACCGCTAAAGACACCACAACAGACAAAGTCATTGGACTGGATGCGGGTGCAGACGATTACTTGGTCAAGCCTTTTGAGCTGGAAGAACTGGCGGCGCGGATTCGAGCTTTGCTCCGTCGTCCCTCTGAGATCCGACAGCCTGTGCTGAGGCAGGGTGAACTGGCACTTGATCCTGCTTGCCATACCGTGAGCTACGTTGGGAACCCGCTGGATTTAACGCCCAAGGAGTACTTAATCCTAGAGTATCTGCTGCAAAATTCGAGTCAGGTCTTCACGCGCGCTATGCTGCTGAATAAGCTATGGGAATTTGATCGCGCCTCTGGTGAAAATACGGTAAAAACTCACATCACTAACCTGCGCCAGAAATTGAAGACTGCCGGATGTAAAGACGATCTGATTGAGACTGTCTACGGTGTTGGGTATCGCCTGCGAACAAATTAAGCAGCCTGAGAGACTTACCATTCTTGTGTTTGAGAAAATCCGCTATCGGCTGTTATTGTCTTACCTCGCCGTACTGACGGTCATCTTGGGGGTATTTGCGATCGCCGTCCGCATCAGCTTCGCCCAGAGTCTTGAGCGGCAACTGATAAATAGACTAGAAACTCTGGCTAGAGCAGCGGCCCTTGACCTGGAACTTGAAGGTGGGGAGATCCAAGTTGATAAAGAAAGTTTGGTGAGTTCCAATCAGGCGATTCAATGGTTTGACATTGCAGGTAACCTCCTGGAAGAACAGGGAAACTCTGTCGTAAAACTGCCCTTTAACCCAGAACAAACGGTTCAGACCCAAACCACTCCCTATCCAGCCAAGAGCTTCACCATCCCGGTTAAGGACTATGACAAGGGGCTGTTTATTGGCTATACACGAGTTAGTGAGTCTGCTCAAGACCTGAATAACACGCTGCGAAGCCTGGATTTGGGACTAGGGGTTGGTGTCGTGATGGCGTTAGCCTTAAGTGGATTTGGGGGAATTTGGCTGACTCGTCAGGCGATGCAGCCAATCGAGCAAAGTTTTCGGCGGCTGCAGCGATTCACATCGGATGCATCCCACGAACTCCGCAGTCCCCTGATGGCAATTAAAACCAATGCAGCGGTGGCACTGAAGTATCCAGCGGGAATGCGGGATTTGGATGCTGAGAAATTTCGAGCAATTGAGAGCGCCTCGACTCAGGTAACGGCTCTGACTGAGAATTTGCTGCTGCTAGCTCGAACCGATCAAGGACCACTTCAGCAGCAAGAAGTCGTTGATCTCTCAATCATGTTTGAGCAGTTGCTCCAGTTGTATCAACCCCAGTTCGAGTCCAAGCAAATTTACTTGAAAGCTCAATTGCAGGAGCGTTTACGGGTTGTCGGCGACAAGGTGCAACTGTCCCAGCTTTTCACCAACCTGATCGATAATGCGCTCCGCTACACCTTAGCGGCAGGCGTGATCGAAATTCAGACCAACCTTGAGCGAGATTACCTTGCAGTCAGGGTCAAAGATACGGGGATTGGGATTGCCTCGGAGCACATCGAACATATTTTCGAGCGGTTTTGGCAGGCAGATCAGGCTCGTTCTTACCAAACTGGTGGTTTCGGGTTAGGGTTGGCGATCGCCCAAGGGATTGCCCAAAACCACGGCGGTCAGATTACGGTCACCAGCGAATTAGAACGGGGCAGTTGTTTCACCGTTTACTTACCGGCTTACCATCCCTGCTAAAAGAACGCTGATTGATCTATTAACTTGACAAGATTAAGGAGAGAGGGCTGAATCAAGGGCTAACAAGCAGGATTTAGTATGACTTGCCCATAAGCCTTGATACCGAGACAATGAACTGGCTCATATCATCAATGCGATCGTCTACGTTAGCAGTGCAACAGCCTACATGACAAAGGTGACCCAATACATCAGCATATGTGCGACTTACATTGCAATTGTGACCACTAACATGACGAATGCAACTTGCCACATCAGCATTGCAACGGGTCAGGTCAGGGGGGATGAGAGTTAGATGATTTGTTGCAAGCGTACACTAAGAACAACGCCTTATCCTAGCTTTCTGAACTTGCGATATTAAGGTGATTACTTTGCCAAGAATAAGCCCAATGTCAGAAACACAGCCCTTAACCGTTGACTTCACTCAAGAAGATAACATCTTACAGATTTTGCCGCGCCTGCCGCAGCGGTCTAGCGAGAACTTGGGGTGGAATGGCATCTACGTTCAGCAACATCAACAGCCTGCTTGGGAAACGCCTGAGTATGCTCATACCAAGCATATGCTGCTGGTTCACAGCCCAGATTCGACGGTTCAAGCAGAACGTCTGTTTGATGGACGCAGGCAGCAAGAGCAATTTGGAGGCGGAAATAATATCGTGATTGTTCCGGCAACGGTACAGCACCAAGCAAATTGGAATCAGGAAAGTCCCTTTGCTTTGCTGTTTCTTGAGCCTGATTACTTGATTCAGATCGCTCATGAATCCATCACGGCTGATCGCGTTGAACTCATTCCTCACCATGCTATGCTCGATCCGTTTATTGACCAAATTGGACGATCGCTGATCGCAGAACTGGAATCTAACCCATTAGGAAGTCGTTTGTTTGCGGATTCACTGACGATCGCACTCTCAATTCATCTATTAAGACATTATTCAGACTGGCAGCGACCTTTGCGTGAGGATACAGGAGGGCTACCGCAGCGCAAGTTGCAACAAGTGATCGCTTACATCGACGACCATTTGGCAGAAGATTTATCCATTGCTGCGATCGCTGATGAACTAGAGATGAGCCGATACTATTTCTCCCGATTGTTTAAGCAATCAATGGGTGTATCGCCATACCAGCATGTAATGCGACAGCGAATTAAACGAGCCGAGTATCTGTTGAGGACGACTGCGCTTTCGGTAGCAGCGATCGCCGAGCAAGTTGGCTTTTCCAATCAAAATCAACTCGCCATTCAATTCCGCAAGTTTACAGGCACAACGCCCAGCAACTATCGCAAACAACTTTGATTCCAAGCCGAAAAGCAGAGCAGGATTCCCATAAATTTCGCAGGAATCGATGAGCAATCTTAATTTTTGCTTGCCTAGCGTTAAACCACCTTTGGTCTCTGCTACGCTTAGGCACTGGATTTAGGGAAGGTTGTCAACGCATTGTGAGAGGTGAACACCATGACTAAAGTTCTAATTGTGACCACGAGCCATGATCATTTTGAGGGAGCGAATCCTCATCCAACCGGGGTATGGATGGAAGAGTTTGCGCTGCCTTACCTGGAGCTTTTGAAGAACGGCGTTGAAATAACGATCGCCAGTCCAAAAGGCGGCGCGATGCCCGTTGATCCGCGCAGCTTACCCACACCTGACCAAGAGAAAGCATGGCAAAGTGCGATCGACGCTGCAAAGCACACAGTCAAACTTGTGGATGTAAAATCGCTAGGCTTTGACGCGATCTTTATCCCTGGTGGTCATGGTCCGATGTTTGACCTTCCCGACAATTCTGACTTACAGCGATTATTAAGGGAGTTTCACGAGGCAAGGAAGATTATTGCGGCGGTGTGTCATGGACCCGTTGGCTTAGTCAGCGCAACACTGGCAGATGGAACCCCATTGGTCAAAGATAAAGTGCTTACGTCCTACACTTATTCTGAGGAAGTTGCAGCAAAGCTGGATCAAGAAGTGCCGTTTATCTTAGAACAGCGTTTGCGTGAATTGGGTGCAATCTTTGTTGCCCACGAGAACAAAGCCGATCATGTAGAACGCGACGGAAATCTGATCACTGGGCAAAATCCAAACTCTAGCGCCAGTATTGCCCGTGCCCTTGTGACTGCTCTTAATCATCGGCTTCCAGCGATTTTTGACCACACACCAGAAGCGATCGCACCGGCACAGACAATCGCAGAATTCCCTGTCAATACATTTCTAGAAAATATCGCCATTGATGCACAAGGAATCATCTTCGTCACCAGCTATGAAGAAGGAAAAATTTACCGTCTGACTTCCAGCGGCGAACAGCGCGAATTTGCCAAGATTGATGGAAATGTTGCTGGGATTGCAATCGATCGCGCTGGAGATTTGTTGATTGCAGGGTCTACTAGCAAAATTCCCATGATTTTTCGGATCGATTTAACCGGAAGCGTCAAACCTCTGGTCACGCTACCCGAAGCGATTTTTCTCAACGGCATGACTCACTTAAAGGGCGATCGCTATCTAGTTGCAGATTCCTATAAAGGAGCGATTTGGGAGGTTGATGTCACAGCAAAAACGGCGCGAATCTGGATA
>JBGTDT010000076.1:0-62233 GCA_041748155.1 Thermosynechococcaceae cyanobacterium
CCATCCGTATTCACGATGGCTAAGGGATCGCCGCTGGCAGATTCTGTCAAAATTGGGTAAGGGCCGGCGGCTTCATCTCCAGATCTAAGCGGGTCAGTCTCGTCAGCCAACAGCGTGTTTGAGCCACCGGCAATAATCACATCCACATCCTGCAAAAATCCAGCCAGCTCCTGCTCATTGGCTAACTGCTGCAGGTGAGCAGCCAAGATTATCTTGTCAACTCCCTGTTCAGTCAGAGCATCCACTGCGGGTTGAATTTCAGTGGCAAGGGCCTCTAAATCTTCCGGATCTGCTGGTAAAACTGTCACATCACCAGGTGAGGAAATGCTAGGCAGTAGCGGTGTTGTTGCTCCAACGATGCCGATTTCCTCACCATCAACCGTAATAACTGTGCTGGCAGCAATGCTGTTTGGAATGCTACTCGCTTCCTGCCCGTCTGCGACAACGAAGCCTGCCAGGTTCTCGTCAGTACTGAAATCTAGGTTGGCACTCAGGTAAGGAAAGGCAGTACCTGGGTAATCGTCATCTGCTCCAATTAGAGACCCGACTCGGCTAGTGCCTTCGTCAAATTCGTGGTTACCAAAGGCGGCGGCTTGGAAGCCAATAGCATTGGCGATCGCAATGTCGCCACGTCCGGGACTAGCAACACCTAAAACCTCGTCGAGGCTGGGGTCGCCGCTAGCGGCGAAGAAGGGGCCTGGGATGTAATTGTCTCCTGAGGAAAGAATCAAAGTTTGGTCGGGAAACTCTGACTCAAGCCCGTTGACAACCGCAGAGAAGCGGGGTGCATCTTCCGGGGCAGAAACTCCCCCCTCAAGGTCGGAAGCATGCAGGATTTGTAATTCTAAATTATTGTCAGTGTTTGGTGCCATAGTCTCGTTGAATGGGATAGTACTTGCAAAGCAGTTTTCTCAGCGTTCTAGCGCTACCCCCGCAGTACGCACCATACCCGATAAAGCAAAATGCCTGGTCTAACCACCTACCAGACGAGGGATGCAGCCTTATGGAGTTTACCAAACTAGCCAAAGACGAAGCTGCTCATCAGCCGATGATAAAGCTGCTACTGTCAAGGGCTGTTGCCTCAATCCCAGTTAGCTTGAATAGGTTGGTGCCTGAGGCTTTGATTAGCGTGTTGTTGCCCTGCTGAACCAGGTTAAGATCCGCAAACCCATCTACACCTGCGACGCCGGAAATACCGATAAAATCGATTCCAACCTCAAGGTCAGCGATTGTATCAGTGCCTCCAGGCAAACCGTTGTTAGAGATGATGAAGAACTGGTCTGCACCAGCCCCACCCCGCAGCGTATCAGCTCCGCTACCGCCATCAAGGAAGTCAAAGCCCCGCCCACCGCGAAGAATATCCTTACCACTCAGGCCGGTGAGGAAGTCATCACCGCCTTGACCGTTGATCACGTCATTGGAGCTACGCTTACCACTAACATTGTTATCTAGGCCGTTCAGGAACGTTACTGTGTTTGAGTTGAATACCTTGGTGATATTCTGGCCAGCATCGACGACATCGAAACTGTCCTGAACCTGGTTCTGACCAGCAAACAGAATGTTACCAAGATTGGCTGAGCCACCAGTAGATTGATGCAGGTTGTCCAGGTTTTCTAGGTCAAAATTCCGTAAGCGAACTTCAAGATCCTGAGCGCCCTCAAACTTAACCACCAAATCATCGCCGTTCCGAGTTAGGAGAAGATTTTTCGCAGTCAGCCCTTCGCCTGTGAACTTGAGGGTATCAACTTCTTCAGCGATCGCTGAGGCTGGTGCTGTGCCAGTACCAACGCCGCCAAAATCCGTGATGGTGTTGGTGCTGTCACTACGAGGGAACGTAAAGGTAAACTGGTCGCCGCTACCATCTAGAACGTTGTTTGGTGTAGCCAAGAGTAATTGACCTCCTTGAACATAGTTGCCGTTTAGAAAGGCGGGATCTTCAATTGTGTGGGCCTGAACATCAAACAGGTAAGAGCTTTCACCAGGTAAGGCATTGGGATCAAGCTCAATGATGCCAGAGGATTCCCATTCACCCAGTGCTGGCCCTTCAACGTCATTGAATTGGCTGCCTGCCGCATTTTCGTCAAGCTCAAAGATGGGCTTAACCGTGTCAGAGGCAGTGTCGTAAGACCAGATCTGGGCATCCCGATTCTCAGCCTCTAGCACATCGCCGCCAAAGGCCGTTTCATCTTCCTGGATCAGAACGTTGCCGTTTGAATCGACATCGATATTATCGTAGCTGACGCCTGTACCGGGACCACCTTCCAGTACCAGTTCAAAGTCGCTAATCTCACCAGTTGGATCGTCTGCGTTGAGGCTGAAGCGGTAAAGCTTGCCGTAGGGGTTTACTGCTTCGTCAGCGGTCGTTGCATCGTCTTCATCATCCTCAACATCTCCGCCTACCCTATCCTCAGTTCCTGTCGTCGCGAAATAGAAGCTGCCAGGGTTGTTGGGATCTTCGGCTAGATCTTCAAGGCGCTCAAAGTCGGTGGAGCGGCCTTCACTATTGACATAGTTGCTGAGAACTTCGCCAGTTACGTCGAGCGCGATCCGGTCTGGGACTTTCGTCCAAGTTGCTGAATTCTGTCCGCCCTCAGGAATGGTTTCAAAGTCGAAGCCATCGACTCTGAGCGCATACAAGTCGCCGTTCTCAAAACCGTTGGGGTCATTTGCGGTTTGCTCACCCACATACATGTAGACTTCGCCGTCGCCATAATCTTCTGTACTCAGGATCACGGTTTGATCTGCATTGTCGGCCCGGTACTCAGAGGCGGCAACAACGTTCTCTTTGGAGTAGCGGCCCAGGCCATCAAGGGCGATCGCAGTCCCATCAGTTGTGATTGCCCAGGCACGGCTAGTAGAATCAGATTCTTCGCCAGTAAAGAAGGTGGGGCCACCCTCAAAGCCATACTCGGCCAGGTAAGCCGAGCAGAAGCGGGAGAAAGCGCCCACATCGCCGAGGGTTTCTCCCGCCGAGTTGACGTAGGCACCACTTGTCGTATCTAAAACGTATTCGCCAGTACTATCTACTGCGGTGTCAATTAGGTTCTGACCACCGACGGCGTTCCAGCCCTTGTCGAATTGGAACAGGGATACACGGGCCCCCTGAATCTGGCCTTCAACCGTAGAGGAAATGTCACTGACAACTGGGACTATCTGCACATCTGGCGCCTCAGGGGTTCCAGTGTCAATTTCTGATTCTGCTGACAGCTCATGGTTGACAAAGACGTAGTAGGCATCTTCGGTTTCAAACACGCCTGTACCATCTGGAATTCCCGTAAAGGCGAAGGTTTGGTCTTCACTGACTGTATAGTTGCCAAACTCTCCTTCTAGGAGGGGAACCTCATCCCCGACAGTCAGTAGGGGGGTAATGTCGTAGTCACCATTGCCAGGAACGTTCTTAACATAGGCGTTGGCGGCAGTTTGACCATTCACTAGGTTCTCAGCCATAAAAACGGGTGACTCCTGATTTAATTGGATATGAATTAATGCACCATTAGTTACGCTCCCATGACAACATTAAGGAATCGCTATGATTCAGTTAAAAAAACTACCGAGATCAGGTTAAGAATCAACCTTAGAACTCAAGCTTGAGAACACTATGCCGATGGTTGAAATCAGCCATGAATCAATAGCTCAGTTGACCCTGTAGAAAACCAAGGCTCTGTGTTCTTTAGAGACATATCAGAGAGGGCGAGAAAAAAGCCACTTGATCTATCAGGCTTCTGCTGCTACAACGCTCTATTGCTCGCTAAAGCGTTGATCAAACGCTCACTCTACTTTTAAGAATTATCTTGTCTAATTAAAGCCAAGTTGTCAGGGAGCTTGTACTTCTGTATTAGTTTTTTTAGACCCTTCCGTTGATTAACTTACCGCTCTGCAATTGAAAGCTCCAGAAATGATTTTAGCCCAAGTATCCGATACTAAAAGAACGATTTGCAGGAGTTCCGCATGGCTGTAATTGCTGTGGTTGGAGCGGGCGACTGTGGCTCCCAACTAGCTGCGCTGGCGGAGGAGGTGGGGGGTCAACTGGCTCAGAACGGAATTACAGTAGTTTGTGGCGGATTGGGTGGCGTGATGGCAGCGGCCTGTCGAGGGGCCAAAGCTGCCGGGGGGCACACGGTTGGAATTTTGCCGGGGACCGACGCGGCAGCAGCCAACCCTTGGGTAGACACGGTAGTTGTCACAGGTATGGCAGAGGCTCGTAACGTGATCATTGTTCGCACAGCTCAGGCCGTCATTGCCCTGGGTGGAGAGTATGGAACGCTTTCTGAAATTGCCTTTGCCCTTAAACTTGGCGTTCCCATTATAGGATTACAGACCTGGCAGCTTGGCCGTCAGGGCCAGATTGTAGATGGGTTTCCTCAAGTCCAAACACCTCAAGAAGCGGTTGACTGGGCACTTAAACAGCTACAGCTAGCCTGACCAGTGTAAGCTAACAACCTCTTGACAGAGCCGCACTTTGGTAACCCTAGCTAGCCGGGTCCGGCCCAAGTCAATACTCACCACTCTAAGATTCAGGCGGCCATAAACCGTCAACTTTGGCTGCACAAATAAAATCGTTTTCTGAAAGACCGCTGATTGTGTGGGTGCTAAAGCGCACCAGGCATTTGTTGTAGCTGACTTCCAGGTCTGGATGATGACCTTCCTGGTTTGCGATCCAAGCTACTGCGTTGACAAAAGCGATCGCCTGATAGTAGTTCTTAAAGTCGAAACTCCGGCTGATCTCACTGCTGCTATCGTTGAGTGACCAGCCTTGATTGACTTGATTCAGCAGTGCTTGAGCCTTTTCTGGTTCAAGCGGTGGTATTCCCCCCTCACAGGGCTGACAGCTCTTAGTCATCAAACTGTTCATAAATCCTGCCTCAATTTCTTCAGTCTTAATATCAGTCTTAATAGTAGAGAATTACAAGGATTTTGGAACCCACTAATGCTGCATCTCACAGGCCCCAATACTCACCCAAGAGCTTGAGCCATCTGCCCAGTGTTCTTTTTTCCAAATCGGCGCGTTGTGCTTCAAGGTATCAATTGCGTAGCAACAGGCGGCAAAGGCTTCTGAGCGATGGGGAGATCCGACGGCAACCAGAACGCTGATTTCTCCAATTTGCAGGTGTCCGGTCCGGTGATGGATCACGACCCGATTCACCTCCGGCCAGGTTTTGCGAATATCAGTGGCAATTTGAGTAAACACTCTCAGAGCCATAGGTTCATAAGCCTGGTACTCCAGACCCACGACAGGTTGTCCATCGGTTTGATTGCGGACAGTGCCGCTCATAACAACCACCGCACCATTCCTGGGATCCTCTGCTAGGGCGTAGACCTCTTCAAGCAACAAAGGAGCAAAGGTAATCACTAAGCTATCTTTTGGATTCGCTTGCAGAGCAGCATTTGAGGTTAGCGTGGTATTCATCGGTAGACGGGTTGGAGAGTCTTACCCAATACTCTAACGAATGCGGACATTTGCTTGGCTAATCTAGGAGTTCTATGCTGTTTTACCCTGGCTCATTAAGTAAAGCAGCGCCATGCGGACGGCAACCCCGTTCGTCACTTGTTGCGGGATCAGGCTGAGCCGGGGGTCATCCATCAGATCGGAGCTGATTTCAACACCCCGGTTAACGGGGCCTGGGTGAAGCACTTTGACTTCGGGCTGACACAGTTTCAGGCGATCGCGGGTAATGCCAAAGTACTGGTGATACTCTCGCAAACTTGGCAGTAAGTGCTGGCTCATCCGTTCTTTCTGCACCCGCAGGGTCATCACAAAGTCTGCCTCTGCCAAAGCGGGTTCCAACTGCCAGTGCAACTGGGCGCCGTAGTCAGAAAATTCCGGCGGTAGTAAGGTGGGCGGAGCAGCCAGGTGAATCTCCGCACCGCTGGCCTGCAAACTCCACAGGTTAGACTGAGCAACCCGCGAGTGGAGGATATCCCCAACAATGGCAATCTTTTTACCCTTAAGCAACTCCAGCCGAGGATATTCTGGGTCTAGGAGTGAACACAGCGTGAACAGGTCTAGCAGGGCCTGAGAAGGATGCTCGTGGCGACCGTCACCAGCATTTAGCACTCCTACCTGAGCCCCAAGCCGATCCATTTCCTGGGCAATCACCTGCGGCACACCCGCTTCGCGGTGGCGGATTACCATCAGTTCTGCTCCCATCGCCCAGAACGTTTTGGCGGTATCGAGGATGGTCTCGCCTTTTGTCAGGGCAGAGGTTGCGGGTGAAAAATTCAAGATGTCGGCAGACAGGCGCTTAGCAGCCAGTTCAAAACTGTTGCGGGTGCGGGTTGAGGATTCAAAAAATAGATTGGCAACCACCCGTGCTTGCAATGTCGGTACTTTTTTGGTCCGGCGAGACAGCACTTCCCCAAAACTAGCAGTGGTCTGCAACACCACGTTGTACTCAGCAGGGGTGAAGTCGGCGAGGGAAAGAATGTGATGACGAGTCCAAGGGGCGGTAGCCATGCAGATTCAAGGTTACAGGAGTTTAAGCTGCTGCTCAATCATAAATTATCTCCACCGTTGCCTGGGGTAAAGGTATAGTGCCTGTAAGTCTTTGCTTCTGGTTGAGAATATTTATCCTCATCGGATCGCCCCAAGCTCAGTTTCTACAGAATTGGTTGCTGGGAAAGTGGACAAAGCAGCACTGCTGGAGGCGTTTGACTATGAAATTGAACCATGTAACGAGAACAGTGCAGCCCCGATCAGCGGATACCTTGTGTCAGCTCAACCACGAGTAGAGTGCTTAGAGCCGCACAGATGTGTCACTCTACTATCTGGCTTCTTTTTTCCAGCACAACCCTGTTCTTCACGTCAGCTCTTTGTTAAAGCTTCCTGTAGCTTCGTCTCATCTTCTTTCGATAGAGAGGTCCGCAGTACTTTCCCCTCAAATTGACTCAGATCTGCCAAAACCTTATCTGGAGTAGCCTTTCTTACCAAGACAAAGATGGCAGATGTTCCCGGTTCTATGGTGTTGCCAACTTCCTTGATAAAGCCATCGTCGATGCCAATGTCGGTGACGGCACCAGAAAGCGCCCCAGCCGCCGCGCCAACCGCCCAACCCAGGAGCGGATTGAAAAATATTAGACCGAGTAGCAGTCCCCAGAAGCCCCCACCTAGGGCACCTGAAGTTACTAGCTCTTGAGCTTGCTTAACTCTAACTTTGCCTTTCTGGTTTCTAACCACAACTGCTGCATCTTCTAAGTCGATAAGATGCTCTCGTTGGAGTTTTGCCAGGTCGAGGAGAACCTCGTCCGCCTTGAACTCATCTTTGAATCCAACAGCAATCAATTCACTCATAGCTTCCTACTTAGTTGATAGGTCGATACTCTAAGCTTAACTATAAGGTTTGCAAGCAGATAATACTCCTACCCTAGTAGGGAAGTCAAAATCCGATTCACTCAACTATGCCCATCGATCTAGATCTTGTCCATCTCGTTGAGCTATTGCAGTTTCCCTTCATGCAGCGGGCGCTGTTGGGGGGGGTGCTGTTGGGTCTACTTGGCGGACTGTTGGGGAGTTTTGCAATTCTGCGCCAGCTTTCCTTCTTCAGTCACACTGTTGGTCATGCGGCTCTACTGGGAATTGTTTTGGGAGTACTGCTGAACCTGGACCCGACGCTGACGCTATTACCGTTTACAGTATTTTTTGGGCTAGCCGTGGTCTATCTGATTGCTCAAACAGATTTGTGGAGTGATACGGTACTCAACATTGTGTTTTCTGCTTCGCTAGCGGTGGCAGTGATTGCCTTAAGCTTTATCGAAGGCTACCGGGGCAGTCTCATGAACCTTTTATTTGGAGACATCCTAGCAATTAGGGTAAAGGACCTGGGTT
The DNA here is from genome assembly GCA_041748155.1 of Thermosynechococcaceae cyanobacterium. Taxonomy (GTDB): domain Bacteria; phylum Cyanobacteriota; class Cyanobacteriia; order Thermosynechococcales; family Thermosynechococcaceae; genus JBGTDT01. The sequence continues at coordinate 7,823 of JBGTDT010000076.1, forward strand.
TGAGCCTGGCTGTGCTAGTAGTGAGTGCCGTATCCCTGGGGCTGACGCTGCGGGCTCAGGTATTGCTGACCCTGCATGAAGACATGGCAAAGGCGCAAGGAGTAGCCGTGCGAAGCCACCGGATCTGGTTTGTGGTGTTGCTGTCGCTGGCTGTGGCGATCGCGATTAAAGCGGTGGGTGCGCTGCTGGTGAATGCTTTTTTGGTGATTCCGGCAGCAACGGCAAAGCTGCTTAGTCAGAGATTTACAGCTTTTGTGCTGCTGTCAACGGCAGTAGGAGCCCTTAGCGCCGTTCTGGGCATTCTCTTATCTGCAACGTTGAACCTGGCCTCCGGTCCCAGCATTGTCGTGGCTCAGTTTTCCTTATTTCTGATTGCGGTTGTGCTTTTTCGCCTCAGGCGACTGCCAATCTTTGCGGGAGCCTAACTTGAGACTGTGGCATGGGTAGTTTGAACATTGCTGTCACCGTAGACAATTCATCCTCACACTCGGGCGATTACTTCCCTGCTGGACCGGGATTGTATCCCTACAACCTACGGATATAACTTGAGCTGAGTCGGCAGTAACTTCAGCCTGGGCAAAGATTTCCTCCAGTTAGCCTGAATCGGCAATTAGGGTACTTTAGGCAGCAGTCTGGGGATAGAGAAAGACTCCTGGGAATCAGGATTTCCTATTCCTCTTCGTTGTAGCGATCACCTCTATTTCTATTCCACCCGTTTGGGGATAACCCCCACGGTATTTGACACATTTACGTCATATTTGACTAGCAAACTAAAAGTAACAAAGTCCCTAGGAATATATGACCCGGCCACCTGTCATCGGTATCAGCACATTTGACCAGAATAAGCATGGCCACTACCATCTAGCAAGCACTTACGTAGAGGCTGTGCGGTTTGCAGGCGGTCTGCCCGTCCTCCTCCCTCCCGATGAACCCAACCCAACCGCCATTCTGGAGTTTGTGGATGGTCTCATCTTCTCTGGAGGGGGTGACCTTGACCCAGGGACTTACAACGGCTCGGCACATCCTGCTATTAGTATGGTAGACCCAAAGCGTGATGCCTTTGAGTTAACCCTGGCAAGGCTTGCCCTCAAGACTGAACTTCCCGTGTTGGGTATCTGTCGAGGAATTGGGATACTGAGTGTAGCGAGTGGTGGTAGTCTGGTGACTCACATTCCAGACAAGTTTGGAGAGGTCGTAGCCCATACTGGCGGAGGCCCAACCCAAACCGTTGAACATCCTGTACAGATTAAGCCCCAGAGTCGTCTTGCCAAGATAGTTAGATCAACTGAGCTGACAGTTGTCTCAGGGCACCATCAAGCAGTCCAGACTGTACCGCCTGGGTGGTCTGTTGTCGCCTACGCTTCAGATCGAGTTATCGAGGCGCTAGAGCACGAACATCATCCTTGGGCGATCGCACTCCAGTGGCACCCAGAACTTGCAATCAACAACCCTCTACAGCAGCGGATCTTCCAGGCCCTGATTGACGCAGCCTGTGCCCGAAAGCCGCTGAGTAGGGACAAATACTCTTTGGCTCTTTGCCACGGCTAACCCTACTGTTGGGCCTTGTGAACAAGGCAATAATCTTCCCATCACAGACCATCCCACGTCGATTATTGCTGCACTGTCATAGTCATGTTCCAGGTTGGACAGACGAACACGACCAGTACATGGGCAGTCAATTAGGGGAGAATGGTTGATCTGTTTGCAGATACATCTGGATGGGGAAATCTGAATTGATCGAACAAAATGCTCGCTTTAGTTAAAAGCTGGTGACAAGACTCGAACTTGCGACCGGCTGATTACAAATCAGCTGCTCTACCAACTGAGCTACACCAGCAATCAGAGACAATATATCAAAATCTAGGCTATTCTTGCTGCCGTAACTTCTAGTTTGAAGCAAGGCTAACTGACGTGAAGCCAAATTCTGAGAAGTCCTGGACGGGTATCACGGTGCCTCTGCAATTGCACGTGAGTTCTGGTGAAATTTCAGTCATTGCCCCTGCTGTTGCAGATGGATTAGATTTGTTGGCAACATAAAGTAATGGAGAGAATGTTAAGCATTTACAGGTAAGGCAGGAGCCGATAGGACAAGAACTTTAATGATTTCAGTCACGATGAATGCTCCTGAGATAGAGAAAAAAACTGATCTCAGGAATCTGAAAATTGTTCGGGGTCCTTACCTCCAGCAGGGCACTGAGTCTGGCATCGTCATCCGCTGGGCAACTGATGTTCCTGTTCGGGGTAGAGTCTGGTACGGTACAGCACCTGACAAGCTTGTAACCTCTGAAGAGGCAGCGATCGCCTGCGACCACAAAATTGAACTAAGGGAACTGAGGCCAGACCAGAAGTATTACTACGCCCTTGGAACGCCAGCAGGAGTGCAAGCAGGTGGGACCGAGGCATACTATTTTGTGACTGCCCCAGCCCAAGACCCTGTCCCTGCTCCTCGTCCCATTCGCACCTGGGTGGTCGGAGATTCAGGCCGGGCCAATGATATCGCCGCGCTGGTCCAGGATGGCTACCTAAAATTTACGGGCAGCCGCCACACTGATCTCTGGTTGATGTTGGGAGACAATGCCTACGACACGGGCACCTTGGAGGAGTATCAACAGGCAGTCTTTGACATCTATCCCCCACTTTTGCAGCGGAGTGTTCTCTGGCCCACGATTGGGAATCATGACGCTGGCAGTGCCGATTCCCAATCGCAAACAGGACCCTACTATGAGCTGTTCACCCTACCAACTCGCGCAGAGGCAGGCGGTATTGCCTCTGGGACTGCGGCGTACTACTCCTTTGACTATGGCAATATCCACTTTATCTGTCTAGACTCTTACGGCAGCGATCGCTCCCCCAGCGGGGCAATGTTGACCTGGCTGGCCCAGGATGCCGCTACCTCAGACCAGGATTGGACGATTGCTTTTTGGCATCACCCACCCTACACCAAGGGCTCCCACGATTCTGATATCGAGCCTGAGCTAGTGGAAATGCGATCGCATACCCTGCCTGTTTTGGAAGCTGCGGGGGTAGACCTGGTACTGGGGGGCCACAGCCATGCCTATGAGCGCTCCTACCTAATCAACGGGCACTACGGACCTTCGGACTCCTTGACTACCGAGATGATCAAGGACGGCGGCAGTGGTCGAGAGGACGAGTCAGGACCCTATCTAAAAACCAGCACAGCCTCCCATGCCGGGACAGTGTACATCGTTGCAGGCACCTCTGGCCTTGCCGACCTGGTATCGAGGCATGCGGCAATGTATTCCTGCCTTAGTCTTCCAGGGTCCCTGGTCCTAGATGTACACGGAAAGCGGCTGGACGTCACCTTTATTGATGCCCACGGCGAGGTAAAAGACTACTTTACGCTAAAGAAAATGACACCCTAAGCGCACACCTGGGCTAGTTGTTGCATAGAAGCGCCATTTTTAGCTCGTTCACTTGGACCCCGTTCTCTTGGACTAAGTCTTGGACTAAGTCGCTGAAGTCAGACGACAATCCCGCAGCCAGGTACGAATGGCTGCAGCCACACTGCCATTGCTACTCTCCTGGGGTGGTGAAGGGGGACGGCCTGGTGGATAGGGACCTACCATAGAATACATCAGGGCCAGTCGCCAACCGCTCTCAGTTTGAGTCAAAAAAAGCCAGTGATAGAGTTGGAGCTGGACAGGCTTGCCATCCTGGTAACTGCGCTCCAGCGTGGTGAAAAAAATTTGCTCAGGATCACCGGGAACGGTTGTGGTGTCTAAGACGGTTGCCCGCTGGCCTGGACCCAGAGGCAAGGGCTTAAACTCTGGGCGACTCGCAACAATAACGTAGTTATTCGAAATGCCCACCTGAGTATTAACGCGATTTGCGTAGTTGGGCAGGTCTTGCAAAAGCTGGTCGCTCAACGTTTCCACGTCGGTTGGACAAGGAGAGCGAGGAGCCAGGTGGGGTTGCGCTATCCCGGCCTGGGTCACAGCTAGACCTGTACCCATCGCAACCAGGATAGTGCTAAACCCTAACAACCACTGCCATCTTAACCGCCGCCCCATCTGTCAAACTCCCTGAGATTTTGCTGAGACAGCGGCCAGCTCTTGGCAGATCTGCTCAAAGACAGCGCTTGGATCTGCTGCGGTGGTGATCGGTCGACCAATGACAAGATAATTTGCTCCCGCCTGGATTGCTGCTGCCGGAGTCAGCGATCGCCGCTGATCCCCTGCCCTAGATCCCGGAGGCCGGACGCCGGGACAAACCAGTAAAAATTCTTCACTACAAACTTGCCGCAGTTGAGCGACCTCCTGGGGAGAACAAATGGCTCCCCCCAGACCACTAGCCTGCGCGAGTAAGGCCATCTCCAAAACGTACTCCGGTAATTCCACCGGAACTTTTAACTCAAAGGCTAACTCGCGCGCAGAAAGACTTGTGAGGACGGTAACCCCCAGTAGTAGCGGCGGTGGCAAGCCTGCTTCCATCCCAGCTTCAAGTGCTGTTTGAGCAGACTGCATCGCAACCTTTCCGGCTGTAGCGTGAATGGTAAGGAAATCAACCCCGTACCGTGCCGCCGCTCGGCAGGCTCCTGCCATCGTATTGGGAATATCGTGGAGTTTAAGGTCTAGGAAAATCCGTTTCTGTCGTGACTTGAGCAAGTCCAGAATGGCTGGACCACTGCTGATAAATAGTTCTAAACCGACTTTCCAAAAAGTCACTTGGGGGAGTTGATCCACCAGGGCGATCGCGGCAGCTTCCGTCGCCACATCTAGAGGCACAATAATCTGGTCCGGCGGCAATCGCTGGGTAGAACCTAACTGGGTCAATCAAAAACTCAACGGTACAACTTCTACTCTATATCAGGACGACCAAGACGGTAGTGCGTTGGGGGTAGAAATCCTGAATGCTTGCAAACAAATTAAGAATCCTTCCACTGCCACCGCTACTACTGCGATCGCACCTCAGCGCTGTCAGACCCCCAAGCAATATCAACCTCTTCCTGTCAATCTTCGATGGAAATAGGTTGGGCTTTGCATTACTTCTCGATGCTTGCTATCCAGCATGATTCTGCATTCCGCCTGAAGATATACTGAAATATTCCGTCTAATCTCCACAACCAGCTTAATATACGGAAAAGTTTCAGTATGATCACCGTTATAAGAGAAATAGGCCGAAAAGTTTCTATCTATTTGCTTGAAAAGGAAGATTAGACGGAAAAAGCCAGCCTAATAATAGTTATACAGCTAAATTTTCCGATCAGTTTCCAGAACCCGAAATCTCTCGAAACTTTTCCTCAAAAAATATTAGCTTTTGATTTAATTCCGCAAGTTTCTGTACCTTTTCCGCAGAAGACGAGTTGTAGCCATAAATAATTGTGTGTGCTTCGTTGAACTCGAGTCCAAGAATCGAACAGTGACTCTTAATGTTTCTCCACCTAGATTCACGATAGGATGGATTAAGAAAAGTTAAGCATGCAGCAGAAGTAGATGAAATAACAGATAGACGAAGAACAAAGTTTTGATTTGTAGATAGCGTATAGACTGCACTGAGGGCAGCGGCAATTGCCGCTGCTAAACCAAGGGTTTTGTGTGTATATCCCCAGAATTCTTCATACCTAGTCTTGGACAAAAAATTTTCTCTCTGCTCTCTCAGGCTCTTCATATTTTCATATCGATCTATATATATCTGCCTTTCAAAGTCTTTATTCAAAAAATTTTTGAAACTGTTCATACGCAACGCCTCTGAACTGCACATCTGTGGCGGCTATATTTATCGTCAGGCTATAATGATAAAGCATCGGTATTCAATGGAAACGGTTTAACTTTCGTCGATGATCTTATAAGATCCTACCGGGAGAATTGGTCCCTATGGCGCAGCGAAACTCCATTACATCTGCTATAGCAGCAGACTTTACTGGTCGATTTCCTTCTAGTTCAGAACTTGAAGCTGTTTCAAGTTGGTTAAGGGAAGGGCAGTCACGACTTAGTGCTGCTCAAGTCTTAACTAGAAATGCTGACGAACTCTCTGAAAATGCTGTTCGATCTGTCTCCCAAAAATTTCCTGATGCTGCTAGGGCATCGAAATCTCTTTTTACTTTTCTCCCAGAGGGTGAATCTCATTCTTTCAAGGGAGATATTGATATACTGTACCGTTTACTGATCTACCGTCTTCTTGTAGGTAATGACAATCCTGAAGCGACATTTTTGGACGAAATCCTTCAGCAAATCTCTTGCGTGATTCACGAATCTCCAGAAATTTCCCCTATTTGGTATACTGAAGCGCTTGAAACCCTCAGAAACAATCTTGGTTTATCTGGAGAAAGTGCTGTAGAAGTTGATTCATATATTGATAACGTAATTGCTGCTTTTAGTTAGCTAGTGTGAACGCTGTATAACAATCGTATTGCAACGGACGGTACAAAGATCTTTGTGAGGATTCAAAGTATACTTGCCGCCGCTGAACACGAACGTTATGTTGAAGTGTGTTCTCATTGGCACATACTGCATTTATAGATTCCTGCACTTCCTATTCCTAATATCAAGGTTCTTACCCCGCGATCGCCGTTGCCAAGCTAGTTACTCCTTGAAAATGCTCGGCAAGGCAGAAGGCGAGGGACCCAACCTAAATATGTCTGGCAGACTAACCCAAGGGTAGGGGCATCAATCGCTCCAACACCAAATCCGCAGCAACTTGGGCAAGTTTAGTTAAGTCAGTTGGATTGCTGAGATGGGGCAATATTCCCAGTACAGGGGTATAGGTCAACGCCTGGATTAGATCCTGGGGAGCCCAGTCTGCCACCTCCTGAGGAGAACAAGGCTGCACGCAGTTCAGGACAATTCCCTTTAGATCAAGACGAGATTGGCGAGCTAGGGCGACGTTGGCTACCGCTTGGGCGATCGCCCCCAGCTTGACCGGAACCACCAGGACCACAGGTAGGCGCCAGTCCCGCGCCAGGTCCGCTACGGTAAGCTCATGGGTAACAGGTGAACCTAAGCCGCCTAAGGCTTCAACCAGAACCACATCGTGGTTTTGCTGTAAGGATTGTAGCGTCACCCAGGCTGGTTCCAGGTCTACCCGACGACCTTCTCGCTCAGCCGCGATCGGGGGAGCTAGGGGAGCCTGAAAGTACAGGGGAGTGATTGTTTCAGGAGACTGGTCGAGGGAAAATAGATGGGAGTAGAGTTCGCGATCACCTACGGTGGACCGGAGGTCATCGCCGGGTCCCGCCTGGATCGGTTTTAAGATGGCCAGGCTTTGGGCAGGCCAGTAAGTCTGGTAGTAGGCAGCTAAAGCACTGGTCAGAACCGTCTTGCCAACATGGGTATCCGTGCCAGTAATCAACAGGGTATTCAAGGCCACTGACTCCAAAGTGAAGAACCTCCTCCAAGGCAAATTGCCGGGGAAGTCATTCTAAATCGCGAACACTAATATTGAGTATAAAGTCGGTTTCCTCCTCGGCAACCACATCAATCCGGTAGTCTCCACTGCTGGAAAGTTGTGACTCCCAGCTTAAAACCTCTGAAGCATCTTCAACCAGCTCGCCATCGGGATTGCGGATGTTGAGCGTTACGTTGCCATTCACAACCTGGGTTGAGAGCACCTGGCCTTCACGGGCATTGACTAAATAGCGTTTAACCCTGCCAGGACTTACCGTAGCTTCAATCTGTTCACTGGTCTCTGCCTCGGCAAACTGAACTCGTTCTACCTCCACTTCGATCGGTGTAGGTTCTGGGCTGGGTGTCGGTGTGGGGGACTGGGTTGGGGTTGGGCTGGGTGGGGTAGGGTCCGTCAGGCTCACCGTCAACTGGTAGCTACTCTGAGACAGGCCGGGAGTTGGTTTAATCTGCAGGTAATACTCCCCTGTGCTTGAGAGGATACCCTCCCAAGCGGGCACTCGCTGGGCAACTGGCTCTTGGCCCGGTCCGAACAGGGCCATCACGACACCCTGACCGCTAAGGTTGGCTGCTAGCTGTTGCCCTGCCTGGCCTGGGAAGACGTAGTTAACAGTTTCATTCGGTTGTAGGGTCCCTTGCACAGAGAGCGTATCACCAGGAAACAGGGTCAGGGGCCGGTTGTAGCTAATCGGTTCTGGGCTTGGAGAGGGTGAGATCGCCGGGGTGGGGGAAACAGAAATAACTGGATCAGCCTGCTGCTGAAGTAAAGTTCTGACCAGGGTCCAGGAGGCAAAACCTGTCAGTAAAGCCAGGATGATACCCAGTACAGCCACGATGAATGGGTTATCCCACAGGGAGGTGTGGGTGACGGCAGGAATCACAGGCTCACTTTTACCAGACTGCCTAGGGCTAACCCTACTGGGCTGATCGACTGCCATTGTTCGCACCTGAGATAGGTTGCGATTCAGGGGTACAGCTTGGGGCTCCCTCCGGTCTGGGCCAGCGGTTGGTGGCAGCGTTTGCAATGCTGCCAGGACATGACTGGCTGCTGAGTAGCGATCGCCGGGGCGGTAGTGCAACATCCGGTTCAAAATCTGAGCAAACTCAGGGCTAACCGCTGCCCATTTCTGCCAGTGCCAGCTCAGGGTTGTATCATCGTACAACTCCTGAGGTTCTCGCCCGGTTAGCAACACAACCGTGGTAGCGGCCAGAGAATATAGATCGCTACTGGGATAGGCTCGGCCTGTCTGAAGTTGTTCCACTGGAGCGTAGCCTAACTTCCCCACAGTGGTGACTTGAGCTGCACTGTTAGAGACCTGGAGGCGGGTGACAATTTCTTTTACTACCCCAAAATCAATCAAAACGGGTCGCTGGTCTAGATCACGCAAGATTAAATTATCCGGTGAGATATCTCGATGAATAATGCCTTTGGCGTGAATGTAGTCCAGTATCGGTAATACCTGTTGGAGCAAACTTCGCACCTCAGCTTCGGAGAAAGTTTGACCTTTGCTCTTGCGGAGGTTTAACAGATCATGATAGGTCTTCCCCTTGACGTAGTCTTGGACCAGAAACAGGCGGGGACTCTCTTCTAAGTTGTATTCAAAGGTGGCCCGGAACTGGGGAATTTGCGGGTGCTGAATTTGGTAGAGAACGGCAGCTTCCCGCTGAAACAATTCCTTAGATTTCTCCAGTACGTACTCACTCGTCTGGCTGGGAATAAATTCCTTCAGGGCACACAGTTCATTGAAGCGACCCTGATCTTCTGCCAGATAGGTGCGGGCAAATCCCCCTTGGCCCAAAACACTGGTCAAGTAATAACGGTCTTGCAGAACAGTCCCGGTGGGAATGGGTGGTCGCATAGCACAGGTGGCCTTTGCCAAAACGAGCGTCACATGGGATCAGGATACAGGCTCAAACAGAATACTCCAAGGTTAAGCCGCGCGATCGCAGGGTCACGCCGGGTTCTACTAAAATCCTGAATCCAATCTGCAAAATACTATATCCTGCCTATCTCAAAGCTGGCTCAACCCGTCAACTTTGCTTTGACCAACGCTTGAACTTTTTTGCCGTCGGCCTTGCCTTTAAGTTGCTGCATGGCAGGTCCCATAACCTTGCCCAGGTCTTTGGCCGAGGTTGTCCCAACTTGAGTAATGATTTGGTCAATTACTCCCTCAATCTCTGCATCCGAAAGTTGCTGGGGTAAGTACGCTTCAATAATGACCAGTTCCTCAGCCTCTTTTTGGGCCAGATCCTCTCGTCCTGCTTGACGATACTGCTCAATTGAGTCGCGGCGTTGCTTCGCCAGTTGAACCAAAGCCTCAATTTCCTGCGCTTCAGTCAGTTCTGATTGTCCGGTTGGGCGAACACTAATTTCTTTTTCTAGGAGAATTTTCTTGATACTCCGAACAGTTTCTAGCCGCACTTTGTCTTTCGACTTCATCGCGACTTTAATTGTTTCTGTAATCTGGTCTTTTAAGCTCATAGGACACCTTGACAGCAATTTTCCCTAGCATCAACTCTATTGTCCCAAGTTGAACTAGTGCCTTACCCTCTATTCGTATCATTAATAACAGCGCCAGTAGGCTCTTATGGTTGAAGTAGAATGGTTTACGGACTGTGGTTAAAGTCTACTACTCTGGTTCAGACCTAATTTTTCTCAGACACCCTCCAGAGGGAGTTCTCAAATCAAGTCTTAAATCAAGACAGATCAGTAGCAAGGTAGTTGAGTCAGTGTGAAGACGATTATTACCAATTTGAAATATTTATTTTGGTTAGGACCTGTCCTAATTATCATGGGCGTCTCGGCAGGAGTGGTTTCTGGAATCTGGGGGCCTTTACCCTGGGGGCTACTCGTCGCGGGAGCTGTCATTGTTGGCCTAGGGGTGATTCTGCCAGCAAGCAGGGGCAGCATTCCAGCCAGCAAGCCATCATCAATCCCAAAATTTTGGCAGCGGCGTTCGACTCAAACGAGTACCAACGCGCTGATTTCAATCCTGGCTGTGCTGGTGATTCTCGGCCTAATTAACTTTTTGGGAGCACGCTACACCTATCGGATTGACTTGACTGAAAATCAATTTTTTACCCTTGCGCCCCAGTCCCAGGAAGTTTTGGCAAATCTGAAACAGCCTGTGAAAGTTTGGGTATTTGAGAGCCAACCTGAGCCTGCGACCCGGACCCTTCTGGAACAATATGAACGCAAAGGGCGCTCACAGTTCAGTTTCGAGTTCGTTGACCCGCAAGCACAACCTGGCTTAGCCCAGAAGTACAAGGTTGAAAACCGTGGGGATGTGTTTTTGGAAGCTGGCAAGCGAGTCCAACCCCTAGAGCAGGGTCTTTCAGAGTCCAGTTTAACCACCGCGATCGAGCAGGTTACGAGTACGGAACAATTAAAGGTCTACTTCCTGCAAGGGCATGGAGAGCGATCGCCAGATGCCAATCAAGCTGCGGCTCCAGAGAGCCTGTCCCAAGCCCGCAGTGCTCTGGCCGAGAAAAACTTTGTGGCTGAGCCGCTTGACTTGCTCAAACGCAAGCAAATCCCCCAGGATGCTTCAGTGGTGATTCTTGCCGCCCCAACCCAGGCTTTGTTTCCTGAGGAAGTGCAGCGCCTGCAAGCTTATCTTAGGCAGGGGGGTAGTCTGCTGCTGATGATAGAACCGCAAACCAAACCTGGGCTAGAGAGTTTGCTAAAAGACTGGGGAGTACAGCTTGATAATCGCCTGGTCGTGGATGCCTCTGGTGAGGGTCAATTGGCTGGCCTAGGGCCTGCGGTTCCGCTGGTCAGGCAGTACGGTGAGCATCCGATTACCCAAGATTTTAGTGGAGGAGTTTCTTTTTACCCAACGGTTCAAGCTGTTCAGGCCCAGCAAGGGCCAAATCGTCAAGTGACTGATCTGCTGCTGAGCGGAGATCAAAGCTGGGCTGAAAGTAATCTAGAAAATCCAGCGCTTCAGTTCGATCCAGACGGCGATCGCAGAGGTCCGCTAACTTTAGGGGTAGCCCTGAGCCGCTCCAATCAAGCCCAAGCAACCCAGAGCCCACCCCGCGAGTCACGCCTGGTCGTGATTGGGGATGTTGACTTTGCCACAGATAGCTTATTTAACCAACCCCAACAACTGAACGGAGATGTCTTTCTCAATTCCGTCACCTGGCTGAGTAATCGCCAGGATCAAACTCTGTCTATCCGCCCCAAGGAGCCCGCCAATCGGCGCATCAACCTCACCCCTGAGCGCAGCCGACTGATTGCTTTAATTGCCCTGGGTTTTCTGCCCCTAGCTGCCTTTGGAACCGCTGCTGTATTCTGGTGGCAGCGCCGGTAGAGTTCTGTGGATGATTGATCTAGAGCTATGAAGTTTAAATTTAACACCTTGATTTTGTTGGGTATTGCCTTGGGTCTAGGTGGAGCCGTTTATTTCTGGGAGGCTCAGGGTGCTTCGTTGCAAACAAGCCAAAAGGCAGCCGCACAGTCAATTTTTGGCTTCAAAGAAGACCAAGTTCAAGCCTTGAGGATTAAAACTCCGCAACAAACCCTGTCTTTGGTGCGCCAGAACCCCTCTGGAACACCTGCCCAGAAAAACCAGCCTTGGCTGATCAAAGCTCCGATTCAAGCACCTGCGAGTGATGCCTCCGTTGCCTACTTGCTGAATCTGCTGGTGACGGCAAAGCGCGATCGCAGCCTGAGTGTTCCGGCAACCCGTGCTCGTGAGTTTGGCTTAGACCAGCCCCAGGCAACAGTAGAAGTCAAGCTAAACAACCAAACAACCCATCAACTGGTCTTGGGGGGACCTGACTATAATCACAGTGTTTTGTATGCTCAGGCCGACCCACCCGCCCAGCCAGCCTCGGATTTAAAGGTTTTGCTAGTCCCCACGGCCTTTGAAAATGCAGTCAATCGCCCCCTGTCAGAATGGCAACAGGACAATCGCTCTAACAAACCTACTCCCATTGATCCAGATTAATATCCACTATGGCAAGTCCTACTGCAACCCTGCTAGTATCCTGTCCTGACCAACGGGGACTTGTGGCAAAGCTTGCCAACTTCATCTACGCCCACGGTGGCAATATTGTCCATGCGGATCATCACACAGATTTCACGGCTGGACTATTTCTGAGTCGGATTGAGTGGCAGCTAGACAGTTTTAATTTGCCCTGGGAGGCGATTGCGCCTGCTTTCCAGGAATTTGCCCAGCGCTCCGCAGGACTGACTCATCCCCTGCAAGCGAACTGGCAGCTCCACTTCTCCCATACTGTGCCCCGGATTGCGATCTGGGTCAGTCGTCAAGATCATTGCCTGTTCGACCTGATCTGGCGACAACGCGCTAGGGAGTTCGTAGCGGAAATTCCCCTGATCATCAGCAATCATCCTGAGTTAAGCGCGGTAGCGGAACAGTTTAAGATTGACTTTCACGACCTACCAATTACAAAGGACAACAAAGCCGCCCAAGAAACTAGACAGATAGAGCTGTTGCGGCAATACAAAATTGATTTGGTTGTTCTGGCAAAATATATGCAGGTGCTCACGCCTGAGTTTATTGACCAATTCCCTAGCATTTTGAATATTCACCACTCCTTTCTGCCTGCCTTTGCCGGCGCTTATCCCTATCAACGAGCCTACGAGCGTGGGGTAAAAATCATTGGAGCAACCGCACATTACGTTAGCGCAGACCTGGATGCCGGCCCGATTATTGAACAAGATGTCGTGCGGGTCAGCCACCGAGATGACACGGCTGCCTTGATTCGTAAAGGCAAAGACTTAGAACGCGTTGTTCTAGCCAGAGCAGTCCGCCTGCATCTCCAGAATCGAGTCTTGGTTTACGGCAACCGCACAGTTGTATTTGACTAACGTTAAATTGATCAGTGTTACAAAAATCCTCTCCTATGCTCTCTTCTCACCCAGGACTGTATCCCCAGAGTCAAACCGTTGACCAGGTTGACGACTATCACGGCATCAAGGTCGCAGATCCCTATCGCTGGCTGGAAGATCCCGACTCTGAGGCAGCGAGAGCCTGGATTGAGGCCCAAAACCAGGTCACGTTTGAGTACTTAAAGGAAATTCCCGCCCGCGATCAGATCAAGCAGCGCTTAACCCAACTTTGGGACTATGAGAAGTACGGGGTCCCGTTCAAACAAGGCGAGTCTCTCCGAGACGGCTCCGCCGAACGCTACTTCTATTTCAAAAACGATGGGCTGCAAAACCAGAGTGTGCTCTACACCTTGACGACTCTGGAGGGTGAGCCGCAGGTGCTGCTAGACCCCAACACCCTCTCAGAAGATGGCACCGTTGCCCTCTCAGGTCTGGCAATCAGTGAAGATGGCAAGCTGATGGCCTACGGGTTATCCACGGCTGGGTCGGACTGGCAGGAGTGGAAGGTACGGCAGGTAGAGACGGGCCAAGATCTTGCCGATCATCTGGAGTGGATCAAGTTCTCTGGCGCGGCCTGGACTCACGATGGTCAGGGCTTTTTCTACAGCCGTTACGATGCACCGAACCAGGCGACCAAGTTAGAGGACACCAACTACTTTCAAAAGCTCTGTTACCACCGGATTGGCACTCCCCAGTCAGCGGACAGGTTGATCTACGATCGCCCGGACGAAAAAGAATGGGGTTTTAGTAGTCGCGTTACGGAGGATGGTCACTACTTAATCATTTCCGTCTGGCAGGGAAGCGATCGCAAGAATTTAGTATTTTTCCAGAGCTTAAGCGCTAAAGCTACTCCGGTTGTGGAGTTGATCAACCAGTTTGAAGCGGACTACAGCTTTATCGGCAATGACCGCTCCATCTTCTGGTTTCGCACCGACCTGGAGGCACCGCGCGGTCGCGTGATTGCGATCAATACTGAGAACGGGACGGTGCAAGAAATTATTCCCCAAGCTGCCGAGACCCTGGATGACGTCAGCCTGCTCAACAACCAGTTTGTCGTCTCCTATCTCAAAGATGCCCACGCCCAGATTCAGATCTTTACCCTCACAGGCGATCGCCTGCGGCAGATTCCCTTGCCTGGGCTGGGTTCAGTGTCCGGTTTTGGCGGTAAGCGCTCAGATACTGAGACCTTTTACAGCTTTACCAGCTTCACAACCCCGACAACGATCTACCGCTACAACCTGGTCAATGGTGAGAGTACCCTTTTTCGTCAACCCCAGGTCGAGTTTACTCCTGACGACTACCAGACGCAGCAGGTTTTCTACCCCAGCAAAGATGGCACGCAAGTGCCCCTGTTTATCAGCCACAAAAAGGGGTTGAAACTAGACGGTCAAAATCCTACCTATCTCTACGGCTACGGCGGCTTTGGTATCTCGCTGACGCCGAGTTTTTCGGTTAGCAACTTAGTTTGGATGGAACGGGGTGGGGTTTTTGCGGTTGCCAATCTTCGGGGTGGCGGCGAGTACGGCGAAGCCTGGCACCAGGCCGGGACCAAGCTGAACAAGCAGAATGTCTTTGATGACTTCATCGCGGCGGCAGAGTGGCTGACTGCCAACCAGTACACCTGCCCGACCAAGCTGGCGATCGCGGGTGGCAGTAACGGCGGCCTGCTCGTGGGGGCCTGCATGACGCAACGCCCGGATCTATTTGGCGCAGCCCTACCAGCGGTGGGCGTCATGGACATGCTGCGCTTCCAAAAATTCACGATTGGCTGGGCCTGGGTTGCCGATTACGGCTCTGCCGATAACCCGGAAGAGTTCAAGGCCCTCTATGCCTACTCGCCCCTGCACAACCTTAAATCCGGCACTGCCTATCCAGCTACCCTGATTACGACGGCAGATCACGACGATCGCGTGGTGCCCGCCCACAGCTTCAAGTTTGCTGCCGCTTTACAGGCAGCCCATCAAGGAGAAGCCCCGGTGCTGATTCGGATTGAAACCAAGGCGGGGCATGGTGCCGGCAAGCCTACGGCCAAGATTATTGATGAGATGGGCGATCGCTGGGCCTTCTTGGTCCGCACCTTAGATATCCCCACTGCTTGATTGCGTTTATACCGCTGAACTCTTAGCAGTTTTGCAGGACGGTTTACAAACGGCAGAACATCAGGAATTTGTAGAATGTCCAAATGACTCCGCCTAAACCCACAAAAGACGAGATTCGCGCTGCATTTGGTCAGATGGTTCCAGACATCATTGCACCTGAATTGCACGTCCTGTTCTGCGGCATTAATCCCAGCCTGTATAGTGCAGCAGTCGGTCATCACTTTGCCCGTCCGGGAAATCGCTTCTGGCCAACCTTAAACGCGGCAGGCTTTACAGCGCGATTGCTGGCACCGTTTGAAGACAACGACCTCCTGCAACTGCGATACGGACTCACGAACATCGTGGAGCGGGCAACCGCAAGGGCTGATGAATTAGACCCTAAAGAACTCATTACCGCTCAACAACGCTTAAGCGCCAAAGTACAGCACCTCCGACCCCGGTTTCTAGCCGTGCTGGGGATTGGAGCCTATCGCACAGCTTTCAACCAACCGCAGGCAGTAATGGGACTACACAACAATTCGCTGCACGGTGCAATTATTTGGGTACTGCCGAATCCCAGTGGCTTGAATGCCCATTATCAGCTTGAGGATCTCAAACGAGCCTATCGAGAACTCCTAATCGTGGTCAAAAACTAGGGTTGAGCGTTGCCCAAATAATGCTTAGAAATGGTTCAGACCAGGCTGATCCAAAAACTCTGAAGATAGCTCACGGGGATGCCCCACCTCCTGATTTTGGAACAAAATGGTGAATGCTCCTGCTCCCAGTCCGGCTTGCGGCCAGATGCGATAGCAAGGAATGGTTGCCAGGTGGGACTGGTAGGCTGTTAAACTTGGCAGGTCCAGAGGCTGGAAGCTAGGAAATCTTCGTAGGAACCATTCACTCACCTGCTCGTTCTCTTCCGGGGAATAGGTGCAGGTCATATAAGCCAGGTAGCCCTGGGGTGCAACGAGCTGGGCCGAATTTGCCAGTATTCTTTTTTGGCGGCTGGCATTCTTATTAATATTGACAGGATGAAAGCATCCCGCTGCTTTGCCACCCTTAGCAAGCAAGGACTGGCCTGAGCAGGGGGCATCGACAATCACTACTTGAGCCGTTTTAGAGAGAGTTGTGGCGAGTACTGC
The DNA here is from genome assembly GCA_041748155.1 of Thermosynechococcaceae cyanobacterium. Taxonomy (GTDB): domain Bacteria; phylum Cyanobacteriota; class Cyanobacteriia; order Thermosynechococcales; family Thermosynechococcaceae; genus JBGTDT01. Next base: position 24,264 of record JBGTDT010000076.1, read on the forward strand.
TGAGTCTCGACTCAGGGCGATCGCCGGACGAATCTGGCAACGCTTCAGATTGGCAATCAGCATTCCTGTCCTTTTGCCAATCACTTCATTGCTGATTAGCAATTCTGGCTGTAAAGCCCTCCAAGCAAAGACACTTTTGCCCCCCGGTGCAGCGCACATATCAAACACTAAATCGACCTGCTGGGAGGCCAGGAGAACAGAGGCTGCAAAGACAGAGGAAAAATCTAGACAATAGAAGTCACCTCGATCATGCAGAGGATGCCGTCCGGGTCTCGCTTGAGTGGATAAGCGGTCTACAAACTCAGGCTGCCAGGAGGTAGGAGCCCTGACCGCAAAGGGGAGCAAGGCGGGCCTTGGTCTACACCAAAGAATACAAGGCGGAAAAATTTGTGGATGGACGAGGGCATCCACAAATTTTTCTTGACTCACTGAATCAGCAAAAAGTCGCCGACTCAGTTTAATCAACAGGTTAGAAGGTTTTTCCAAGCCAACACTCAGAAGATTGAGGGTAAATATTTGACCTTAAGAACCCGCATTAAGCGCCTAGCCCACAAAACGATTTGCTTCTCGAAGTCCATCTGGCTTCATGACACCCTGATTGGGCTGTGCATCAACTGCTATGAGTTGGACTGGATATCTAGGCACAATCTACAGGTCTAGGACACCACCCGGTGAAGCAACTACTAGAATCAGGAACGCTGAAAGCGCAATGTATCGATTGACTGGGCAGTTAAAAAAAGACCCAAGAAGATGTAACTAGTAAATAGAATTAAACTGCTGGTATCTACAACACCTTGTAACAGATTGGTGTAGTGCTTGAGTAGGGATAGGTGATTGAGGGCTGCACCAATAGGTCCGCCAACAGTTTGGCCAATTAAGTCAAAGATCCATAGACACAAGACAAGGGCGAAGGTCAAAACAGCAGCCAGAATTGAACTCTCGGTCAAAGAGGAAATAAACAACCCCAGGGACAATACGGCTGCTGCCAGTAGAATCAGTCCACCATGACCCAGGAGGAGAATCCAGGGTTGAATGGGTGGGCTGGCAGTACTAAAGGCGATCGCCTCATAGACCAACAGGGGTAGAACCAAGGTGACAAAGAATGTGAGTACACCTAGCAACTTGCCCAAGGCGATCGCCCAGTTGGTAATGGGTGAGGTTGCCAGCAACTCAAGCGTGCCGCGCTTTCGCTCCTCAGCATAAAGTCCCATCGAGAGAATCGGTAGAATCACCAGGGCCAAGGAACCCATCACAGACAAAAAGCTTTGCTGGATTTGATAAGGAACATCAACTGGCTGTGGTCCCTGCAAATCTAAACTACTGACCTGTTGGACCACCGTTTGCAGAATTACCACAAAAAACAGACCCGCTAGCAGCCAAAAAACACCGGCAATCACGTAGGCCAGGGGTGAGGCAAAGTAGCTTTGTAATTCCTTCCGGTAGATCGCCGTAATATTGCGAAGTATCGTAGCCATTTAGGCAGCTTCCTCAGCTTGCTCAGACAAAGACTGATTTGCAGGATGATCAGCTTCCACTAGAGTATTTTCCTCAGTGGTCAGTTTTAAGAATACATCCTCAAGACTCGCTCGCGCTCGCCGCATTTCGTGTAACCCCAACCCGGCTCCCACCAGAGCAGCCGCAATTTGGGGACCAACATCTACCTCTGGCTCTGAAACAACCCGGAACTTGAGATGATTTTCACCCAGGTCCAAGTCTGCTGCTGGGGTCTGGGTGTCCCGACTGCCAGCCCCTTGTCCCGGCTGCGGGGGGCTAAACTCGATCAGGCGAACCCCTGGTAGTCCCTGGAGCTGTTGCTGCACCTCAGCAGCATTGCCGCTAACTTCCAGATCATAGCCAGTTCCGCCAGTCAGTTGAACCATCAGGTTTTCTAGCGGGCCTGTCATCACGACCCGACCCTGGTTGATAATGGCGACCTGGCTACAGGTCGCGCTTACTTCTGGCAGAATATGGGTAGAAAGAATTACCGTATGGCTCCCGGCCAAGCTTTTGATCAGGTTGCGGACCTCAATAATCTGCCGGGGATCCAAGCCAACAGTGGGTTCGTCTAGAATAATGGCCGGTGGGTCATGCACAATTGCCTGGGCAATACCAACCCGCTGCCTAAATCCTTTAGAAAGCTTCCGGATCAGGACCTGACGCTTCTCCTGCAGATTGCAACGCTCTAGGGCTGAGTTAACTTGCCGGCGGCGATCTCCTGACGACACTCCCTTGAGTCGAGCCACAAAATGGAGAAATCCCTCTACCGTCATGTCGGGGTACAGCGGCGGAGTCTCCGGTAAATAGCCAATTCGCTGTCGCACCGCCATTGGGTTTGTGTGAACTTCATAACCAGCTAGATGGGCAGTCCCACTGGTCGCAGGCAGATATCCGGCTAGAATCCGCATCGTTGTGGTCTTGCCAGCCCCGTTTGGTCCCAATAGCCCTAAAATTTCACCGGGTTGGACCCCAAAGGATAAATCTTCAATTGCCGGGGTTGAGCCATAGACTTTACTCAAATGCTCAACTTCAATCATTTGACCTCCAAACTTAACGGCAGTTGCTGACTATTTCTCTCTACCCTTTACATCATGACATTATGACATCAGGCACTTATGCAGGTAGCTTCGCTAGGTAGATGCGCGACTAACCTCGTCAAGCTTCTAGAATACAGACCGTTGCGGCTGATTTTACCTATTCGTTAAGTCCGTGCCCATTGACGGCCTGCCGCTGATCTGAATCGCAGGTAACTCAGGCACGCTTCTAACGATGAGCATGAGGTTTTTCCACGGTTCTATCAACCAGTACGTCCTGCTGATTAAATCCTGGCACAGGCTCATTGTAGTAGGAAGCGTAGTGCTGCTGGTAGGAGCCGCCATCATTTCGGTCCATGAAGTTGACCACCAACCCAGACACGTCACTGCCACTGTCCTTTAAGATTCCAGCCGCACGAGAAACCAGGGAACGGTCAGAGCGGCCAACGGCTGCAACTAAAACTGAGGCATCAACCTTAGAAATCAGACTGCGGGCATCTGCTAACCCAACCACAGGAGGAGTGTCGATCAAAACATAATCATAAATCTGCTGGCACTCTTTGAGGATGTTGCTCATCTTGGCTGAATTTAGCAAAGCGATTGGATTGGCATGGAGTGGTCCAGCAGGCATAACATCCAGCTTTTCCAGACCACTGGCATGAAGCAGTTGCTGCCAGGGACGATCTGTACCAATAGCTGTTGTCAGTCCCACATCGTTAGAAATTTGCAGAAACTTATGCAGGGTTGGCCGACGCAACTCAGCGTCGATCACAATGACCCGCAACCCCAACTCCGCTAGGACCACGCCCAGGTTATAGATGATGGTGCTCTTGCCCTCACCCGGAATTGCGGACGTAAATAAAATTGTTTTAATACCGCTGTCAGAAGCTAGATAGCCTAGACCAAAGGCAAGCGCATACAGGGCCTCTCTAAATTGGGGGTTATGAGGCTGGGGTAACCTGTCCTCTCTCAGCCTTGTGACTTCTGAGGTGGGTTGATAGACCGTTAAGTTCCCAGCCCGTTTCTTCGTTTTAGGAATAGATCCAAGTAAGGGCAGTTTGGTCAGATCCCTTGCTTCTTCTACACCCTCAAGCCGCTGATCTAGGCTCTCTAACAGCGCTGCTACAGCTAGGCCAAGCAGAACACCAGCCACAAGTCCCAGGAGAAGATTTCGTTCCAGGTCAGGGGAGATCGGCTCAGTCGGCAGGAAGGGGGGACTTAAAACATCCCAAGAGTTGTTCTCTTGAGCTTCAGCTACCTTCAGTTCTTGTAACCGCTTTAAGAGAAAATTGACGTTTTCGGAGTTGAGTTGAAACTGGCGTTGAAGTTCGGTGTAAGCAAGTTGGAGGTCAGGAACTTGCTTAAAGCGAGTGGCTAGCTCGGTCTCTGCCCGGCGGATAGTCTCAAGCTGCGCTTGCTGGGCAACTAGAGTACCCTGTGCCTCCAGCAATTTGGTCGTCAGACCCTGTTGAACACCCTGAAAACTTGTGGTTGGAGCTAATCCAGAGGTTTTACTCCCCAAAACGGTTTGGGCTCGACGCTTGATTAAATTCAAAATTTCATCGCGACGGACCTTAAGGGCTTGGGCCTGAGGAGAACCTTCAGTGTAGGTTTGTAGCGACAGGGCGTAATTTGTTTGGGCGCTATTGTACTGGCCTAACAACTCTTGATAAGCGGGGTCTTGACTCAGGACTGTGTTTGCCAAAGCAGTGTCAGGACTTGCCCCGACTTGCTGGCGGAGTGCCTCGTAGGTGCGCTTGCTGGCATTTAGACCAATTTCAGCAGACCTGGCTTGCTTTTCTAGGTCCTGCCGAGCTACCGATAGTGACTCTGCGTAGGCGTTGGGATCGACAATGCCATACTTTTGCCGAAATGCTTTCAAGGCTGTGGCAGCGCTATTAAGTTGATTTCTGGCTTGGGGAAGTTGTCTCTCGACAAACTTAGCAGCGTTTGCGGGCTGAGAGCGCTTATTCTCAACACTGTTTTCAATGTAGGTTGCTGCCAGCGCTGATAGGACTGCCTGAGTTCGTTCCGGATCAGAATCGCGGTAGGTGACCAACAATACGCCGCTGTCTTTATCTGCTTGAGTCACCTCAAGGTTCTGCGTCAACTGTGCAGTCGTAACGTTATTGTAGGGTGCTCCCAGTTTTTTAATTGCTCTGTTAAGCAAGGGAGGGCTTTTGGCAATTTGAATCTCTGTAAACAAATCTTTCGCGGGTATTGCGATCGGGACCAGAGGAATAGCAGAAGTGGCGTTGTCTACCACGATCGAAAAGTTTGACTGGTAGACTGGTACTCTAGTAATTGTATAAATCGCTACTCCCCCAAAGACCGCTGCTGCTACCCCTAAAACAGGTATCCAACGTTTGCGAAGGGTACGTTGAACGAACCTGATTGGGGAGTTATTCGAAGTGTTGACAGCAACGAGATTACTTGCCATAACTAAATACCAGTTAAGATTGCCCTGTAGATTGCAGTTTTGGTAGCAGTATCGACAACAAAATTCTTGTCTTCCCCCAATACTCAACCAATTTTGGCTTAAATTGTCTCTACACTCAACAACACCCGAATACTTTTGGTGCGTTAGACCTGTCTAGCTTGACACTCTATAGAAGAATGTAAGCAAGCAATGTATGGTAGATGACTATAGTCAGAATGTCGAATCTAGCCAATTAATCTGCCTTGCCTAAATTAATCTACTAGACTTTTAGGAAACATCTGCTTGAGAGTTAGGAAGTTCAACGGCATTAAATTGACCTTGCTCAACCAAGGTGCTCGACGCTGGCGATAGGCTTTTGTTCCACTCTAGTTCTGCAGAAGGCTTTTGTCTAAAAAGGCCAAGCAGCTCAGCTAAGCGTCTGCTGAGGTGGCTGCCGATAAGAAGCTTACCCTTGGTTAGGTTTGCCGGAGGCTTGGATCGAAAAGGTTCAAGACCTCGACGAGACGCTGACAATCACCTGATCGATGGGTTGCCATAACTGTCAGTCGAATCCGGCTAGTTGGAACCGTAGGGGGTCGAATAGCAGCGGCAAAAATTCCCCTCTGTTGGAGCTGGTAACCTAGCTGAAGCACTGTATGAGCATCTTTTACTTGAACGCAGACGATGGGAGATTTGGAGGATAGTAGTTGTAGCGATGATTGAGTCCTGATAAGTTCTAGTATTGCCGCCAACCGCGCTTTCAGGTCATGCACATTCTGCCAAAGCTGGGTCCGACGCCAGGATTCTTGACGGGCAATGGCGATCGCTGCCAAGGCCGCCGCCGTATCCGCAGGCGAAAGCCCGGTAGTGTAAATCCAGCTTGGTGCCCGGTTCCGCAGGAAGTCAATCAGGGTTGCTGAACCTGCGACGTATCCTCCCAAACTGCCCAAGGCTTTGCTCAGGGTGCCAACCTGAATCAGGGACTGCCCCGAACACCCCCAGTGTTCCACACCGCCAGACCCGGTTGGGCCGAGTACCCCTGTGGCATGGGCCTCATCGACCAGTAACATACAACCATATTGCTCAGCGATCGCCAATAAATCTGGCAAGGGAGACAGATCCCCGTCCATGCTGAAGACACTTTCGGTCAGAATTAAGCAGCGCCGATAGGAGTTTTGCCCAGACACTTGACAAGACCAGTGTTTCTCCAGCTTTGCCTGCAAGTCTTGAATATTGCAGTGAGCGTAGTTTATGACAGTAGCCCGACTCAAGCTTGCTCCATTTTTGAGGCTGGAGTGATTGTACTGGTCAGACAAAACCAGATCGCGGGCTCCAACTAGGGCTGAGATGGTGCCCAAATTTGCCAGGTAACCGGAACTAAAAACGAGGGCATCTTCAGTGTGTTTCCAGTCCGCAAGGGCACGCTCAAGCTGGCGATGCAGCGGGCGGTGACCACTGAGTAGCCGCGACCCCGTACTGCTGGTGCCAAACTCCTCAAGGGCGGCGATCGCCGCCTGAATTAATCGTTGATCTGCGGCCAAACCGAGATAGTCATTGCTGGCAAAATTTAAGACCTGGCGCCCCTCCAGCACCACCGTGGGGCCAGGGCGGCCCTGAATTGCCTGCACAGACCGATACCAGTTTGCCCGCTGAATTGTCCTGAGACAGTCCTCTATCCAAGCATAGGCATCGGTTGGCATCTCGACGGTCCAAAGGGTATAACGTTGTCGGTGAAAATAACTTAGAGGACAATTGCTGGGTTGACTAGGGTCGTAACCTTGGCGCTCCCAATTTAAGACGGCAAGGTACTCATTCGTTCGAGGTTAAGCACCTCAGCTAAGACTTCCGGCTTCATCAGGCCCTGCTCTTTGACAATCTGACGCAGAGGCTTCCCGGTTAAGAGCGATTCTTTGGCAATTTCGGCAGCTTTTAGGTAGCCGATGTGGGGGTTGAGGGCAGTGACTAAGGCTAAACTGCCCTCAGCGTAAGCCAAACAGCGATCGCGCTCAGCCTCGATTCCCTGAATACACCGTTCGCTCAGGGTCCTGAGAGTATTTCCTAAAATCTCAACGCTGTGAATCAAATTGTAGGCAATTAGAGGCATCATCACGTTAAGTTCCAGTTGGCCTGCCTGGGCGGCTAAAGCGATCGCCGCGTCGTAGCCCATGACTTGAAAACAAACCATTGAGGTCATCTCCGCAATCACGGGGTTGTACTTGCCCGGCATAATGGAGGACCCCGGCTGCACAGGCGGCAATTGAATTTCCTTTAAGCCTGTTTTTGGCCCCGAATCCAACAAGCGCAGATCATGGGAGATTTTCACCAGGTCTTGGGCTAGATTCCGCAAGGTTCCCGATAGGTGAACAAAGGCGGCCATGCTCTGCATCGCCGCCATCAGATGGGGAGCAGACTTAAGGGGTTGGCCTGTCAGGTGGGCTAAGACTTGAATCACGCGATCGCGGTAGCGGGGATGGGTGTTCAATCCAGTCCCCGTCGCAGTGCCCCCCAACCCCAACCAGGTCAGATCCCCGGAAGCGATCTTGATTCGGTTTTGATGTTCGCGCAGAATTTGAGTCCAGGCGGCAAAGGTTTCTCCCAGGCGCACCGGCACTGCATCTTGCAAGTGAGTCCGTCCGGCTTTAACAATCTCCTGAAAGTCTGCTGCTTTGATCGCCAAAGCCGCGATCGTCTGGTCCAACGCCGGGTTTAGGCTCCGCTCTAGCGCTAGCAACCCCCCGACTCGAATCGCCGTCGGAATCACATCATTGGTCGATTGACCGTAGTTAACGTGATCGTTGGGACTGAGGCGCTGGTAGTTTCCCTTCTGATCCCCCAACAGTTCCAAGGCCCGGTTCGCCAGCACTTCGTTAACATTCATGTGGTGAGAGGTACCTGCCCCGGCCTGGTAAATATCTACGACAAACTGATCTCGCAGCTTTCCGGCTAGGACTTCATCCGCAGCTTGGACAATTGCCTGGCTGATTTTGACTGGGATACAGTCCAACTCAGCGTTGGCGATCGCCGCTGCCTTTTTAATCAAGACACAGGCATCGACATAGGTCGGTAGGGGCTTCAATCCGCTGATGACAAAATTTTCCGTTGCCCGCAGGGTTTGAATGCCGTAGTAGGCTGTTGCCGGTAGCGGCCGATCGCCCATTGAATCTCGTTCAATCCGGTAAACTGAGTCTGCTGATTGAGTCATAGTTTTTCCTAGCTTCTTTCCGATCCAGTCAGGTCTAGTTCAAGCTCTCGAATCACCACCTCGTTATCTCTTTACCTGAATCAAATTCTCAAATTTGAACCATCACGCCTGTATTCGGTCTATTCTGAATTATCCTCACTTTTGCTGCGTTGAAGGGTTGTTGCATCAACCCAAGTTGTAGTGACAACTTATTCATTTAACTAGACTCAGTCTAAAAAACGGGATAGAATCCACCTCGATCACGTTTGGTCAAACACTTGAAGAATCTTCGTTTTTCGCGGCTCAGTTTTGAGGGGGAGGGTAGCTAGTGGGTGTTTTTAGTCGCTTTTCGCGGGACATGGGCATTGACCTGGGTACGGCAAACACACTGGTCTGTGTCTCAGGCAGAGGGATTGTCCTGCAAGAACCTTCTGTGGTCGCAATTGACCAAAGCACAGACACGCTACTGGCAGTTGGGCATGAGGCCAAGCGGATGATCGGGCGAACTCCCGGTAACATTGTTGCCATGCGCCCATTACGGGATGGTGTGATTGCCGACTTTGATAAAGCAGAGCAAATGCTCAAACATTTTATCCGGCGAGTGCACGGTCGTAAAACCCTTGTTTCCCCGCGAGTGGTCATTGGTATTCCCAGTGGCATCACCGGAGTCGAGCGTCGTGCCGTGATGGATGCTGTCTATAAAGCCGGAGCCCGTGAAGTTCATCCCATTGATGAGCCCGTTGCAGCAGCCATTGGTGCTGGTTTACCAGTGGAAGAACCCACCGGTAATATGATCATCGATATTGGGGGTGGAACCACAGAAGTCGCAGTTCTCAGCCTCCAAGGCACAGTCTTGAGTGAATCAGTCCGGGTGGCTGGGGATGAGCTGAGTGAATCAATCAGTCAGTATATGAAAAAAGTTCATAACCTTGTGATTGGAGAACGGACTGCGGAGGAAATCAAAATCCAGGTTGGTTCAGCCTATCCAACCAGTGACAACGATGATGCCAGTATGGAGGTACGAGGACTACACCTGCTTTCTGGCTTGCCCCGCACGGTTACCATCAAAGGTCCAGAAGCACGCGAAAGCATGTCAGAACCTCTGTTAGTCATTGTTGAGGCCGTCAAACGTACCCTAGAACGAATACCACCTGAACTGGCTGCAGATATTGTGGATCGCGGAATTATGCTAGCTGGGGGAGGTGCTTTACTCAGAGGGCTGGATACATTGATCAGTCATGAAACCGGAATTGTTGTGCATATAGCAGCAGATCCGCTAAGTTGTGTTGTTTTAGGCACAGGTCACGTTTTAGAAAACTTTAAGCAGTTAGGGCGGGTGTTTAGCGGACGCTCTAACAACTTGTAAGCCGACCTAGAATTGAAGAGTAGCAAGTAGTATTCAGGTCTAAAAAGCGGGATTGAACAGGCCTCAGTGACCAGACTCATAGATACCCAGGTTTACTGATCTAAATGTACTCTCTCTATCGCTGGTGGGATCGTTATCGCCTACAACTGTTACTGGCATTGATCAGCTTAGTAGTAGCCCTGGCACTGCGTCAAACCGAAGGAGCAGGACTACTGGAACTGTATCGCCTGCTTAGCCTTCCTTTCCAGTCTGGTCAACAGCAAGAGCAACTCATTACCGCTCGCACCTGGGAACTCGAGCAGCGAATAGCAGAGCTGGAAATCCAGAATCAAAAGTTGCAAGCCCTGTTGGATCAACCTGCTGTCACGCAAGGAAGAGGAATTGTTGCTCCCGTGATCGGACGGAGTGCCGACCATTGGTGGCAACAACTCACCTTGGGGCGTGGGAGTCAAGCTGGTTTGCAGCCGGGTCTAACTGTAGTAGCCCCAGGGGGACTGGTTGGTCGGATCACTAATACTTCCCCCCATACCAGCCGGGTGCTCTTGCTCACAGACCCAACTAGTCGAATTGGGGTTACAGTCAGTCGGAACCGTCGGATGGGGATCCTACGAGGGCAGATAGGAAACCGGGCTGTAATTGAGTTTTATGAGAAAGACCCTGATGTTCGCCCTGGAGATATAGTGGTTACCTCCTCGCTGAGCAGCCTTTTTCCACCGGGTCTATTGATTGGACGGATTGAGTCAGTAGATCTAACTAAAACCTCGACCCCGCAGGCGATCGTTAAGCTTTCTGCGCCAGTGGGTGACGTTGAGTGGGTAACTGTACATCTAGATGATAAGACCGCTGAGCCAATGGTCTCCCTTAGTCCTTAACGTGCTGAACTGGATTGTTACAGTTGGATCAGTAATTCTCTGCTCGTTAGCGTTGCCCGTGCGGTTACCTGGCATGGAATTAGCCGGAATCAGCCCCAACTGGTTACTGATTTGGGTTGTAGCTTGGAGTATTAAACGTACAGTGCTTCAGAGTGCTTTAGCAGGGGTCGTGCTTGGGTTCATTCAAGATGGCATGACATCCCCTCAGCCAACTCACGCCCTAGGACTAGCTTTAGTTGGTGTTCTTACAGCCCGCCTACAGAAGCAGCGTTACATTGAAGAGGATTTCATTTCAGTGGCCTTAGTTGTTTTTGGTATGGCAGTGGTTGCCGAGACGGTTGTGGCGCTTCAATTTAGTCTAATCAAAGATGTCGATGGTCGCCCTTTGCCCTTAGCAGACATTTGGATGTATCACCAGCAGGCTGCCCTCAGCTCAGCCATCTTGAGTAGTCTCTGGGCTCCAGTTGTTTACTACCCACTGAACCGTTGGTGGGAACGGTTCAACTGGTTGGAGTAGTCCTAGGCTCCAGCCCTAGTCAAAGTACAGGTATTTCTAGAGGTCGGTGCAGTAAGATCATCTGGCTTGCAAGAAATTGAGGTAGACCTGACTGAGGGATTGGACCGCAAGCTCGTACAATTGCCTACCCTGCTCAGGAGTGGCCAGAGAGGGATCTGAACCCATGCGCCCGTCAGGATATCGCTGCCGGAAGTCAGCAGCACTGTAAATTGTCTGCTGGCAGGAAACTTCTGGGCTGAGTGGCACTCGCTTGGTTGCTTCAGGATAGACGTACTGGGTCACAGCAACTTCACTGGGGGTGGCGTGGGAGCCTTCTTTATCTCCGTACAATTCTCGGGCTAGGCCGAAGACTGAGGGACACATATACCAGTTATTTACCTGGCATTGCACGCTGTCTGCGTTGGGAATATGCAAGTCTGCTAGGGTTGCGTAGCTCTCCGCAAAAGCGGCTTTCAGCGTTGCAATGTTACCTCCATGTCCATTAATGAAAAAAAACTTTTCAAAACCAGCTTTAGCCAAGCAGAGTAGGTAATCTCGAATCACTAAGATTAGGGTGGAGGGCCGGAGACTGATACTGCCAGGAAAGGCAGTGTGGTGCAGGGCCATACCTACATTGATTGTGGGAGTTACTAGGGTATCAGTTGTCTCTCCTACTCCCTGGGCGATCGCCTTGGCACAGATTGTATCAGTCCCAATTAAACCTGTCGGGCCATGTTGCTCCGTAGACCCAATTGGTAAAATGATGCCTTTAGATTTTCTCAGGTAGGCTTCCACTTCTAGCCAGGTACTGAGGTGAAGTAACATACGTATCAGATTCCTATCAATGAAAAATTACAACGAGATGCCAGACCAGTCGGTACAGTCACAGCGAACAGTGTCTTGGCTTAGGGCGCTATGTTGGTCAACATGTAGCATCCAGGTCATGCTAGAGTATGGCCAACAATTGTTAAACTAAGAGTAATCCGTGTATGTAAAGATAATCTAATCAAGACTAAGTGTTTAGTTCAGGTACACGTCACCCTCTAGGTCAAGCAATTTTTCAAATCCTAAGCAATTACCAGCCTGCTCCTACTGCTTCTTGCTTTATTAATTCGGAGTAGCTACCCGATAACACTACTTCTCTGCACTTAGACTTGGGATTTTAAAACCGTTGGTACCTAACTGTGACAACAGCCATGACAATGCTTAGCCGCTGACCTCTCATATTACTGTATTCCCTCAGATAGTGCTTCAGGTGTGCTGATGCCGCGTGAATGCTATTGCCCTTTATAAGGGTAGAGTCATCATCTCCAAGTCCAAGAGCTCTAATTGACAAGCAGCCAAAAAATTTCCGCACAGGAGAGTAACGCATGCTACACCGCAAGATCTATCAACTTTGTAGTGACGGTCACGAGGTCTGGGTTTTCTTGCGGGACCAGCAGCGCTGGCTTGAGCGTGCTCGAATTATTGATCTTGAAGGGGATTTAGTCACCCTGCGCTACGAAACTGAAGAAGAGGATGAGACCTGTGCCTGGGAAGAAATGGTTCGTTTAGAGAGCATTGGTGCAGTGACTCGCAAACTTGCTTCAGTTCCTAGAGGAGATGTTGAACCAGCGGTATCGGAAGACTGTCCAGAAGCAGAACGGCTTCGCAATCAGTATCCAGACTCCAACGCTGATTAAGATTAGAGTCGTGAGAAGAAGATTCTAAGGCTAGACGGCTTGGAAATTTCAGTCAGATTCTAGCTCTACACTCATGTCCTGGTTGCTAACTGGCTCAAAAGCTGGGCAGTAGCCCTCTGGTGCCGCTTTGAACCCAGAAAGAGGAGAAGCCGAGTTCCAACAACGCTGCCCTCGATAGTACTGACAATTCGCGCAGCACTTCGAGTTAGGATTAGCCGCAGGAGAGTATCCTCGGCTAAGGAGTAACTCTCGTTGAGATAAGCCTCGTAGCACCAGTTCTTCCCCTTGCCAACGAGCCTCTACTAAACCAGTATCACTAAAGCTTTGCCAACGAGGGTTGGTCGTGACTGTGTCTGGCAATTTGATTATGACTGTCGTTCCCAGCTCCGTAAGCTCGCCTTCAAAGCTTGTCTCTGCATCAGTCGTCGCAGGTTGCAAAAACGTTTCCCCGATCGGTAGTTCTACCCAGATTCCAGCAGCGGGACAGTGTAAATGATAGCGGTTGTTGAGTTCATCCAGACCTGTCAAGTCTGCCAAGTAGGCAGGTGAACCGTGGACAAATACAACATGCTGGGGGCGCAAGTTATGAATCAATTGAGTGGTACCAGGGCCATCACAGTGCTGGGCGAGCAGATAGGTTTCAGTAATTAAATGGCCTGCTGGCAGTTCTTGGCCTAGACCTAAAGCAGGCTCGAAGTCTAGTTGGACTGCGGCACTTACCTGACTTAGCCGCTGGGGTAACAGCATTAGCCAGGGCTGACTCATGCCAAGACGGTACTTACTTAAGTCATCGGCTTGGGTCGCTAAAACAATACAAGGGGATTGATTGACGAATTTGTGGTCTAGCTCTAAGCGACGGACTCGAGGGCGAACCCGCTCATCCCAAAATAGAGGTTGATGGCGTGCAAAGTTTTGGACATTGCTGGGCAGATGGGACAAAATGCTTAGATAGGCGTCGCAGCCTGCTGCAATTCCTCTATCTACCCAGATATCTACCTCCCGTCCCGTGAAGTAGTGATGGCTACGTAGTAGCATCAACAGCTCTTGGCCAAGCCCTAGGGCGGGTACAGGCAAGATGACAGATTGTCCTTGCGTAAGTGCCTGGTGGATCTGCTCGGCCAGGTGATTTTCTTGGCTGCGACGATGGGGATGGCGTGCCGTGCCGAAGGTGCCTTCCATGATTAAAACATCAGGTGCCAGTCCCCGAAATTCTTCTAAATGCAACCCTTCGACTAGTCGAGCGTTGGAGAGAAAAAAGTCTCCAGTGTATAGCACTGTGTAGGGTCGTGTTCCAGCCTCTCCTATGGGGTGGGGAGGAGTATAGGTCAGCAAGAATGCCGCTGCTCCTGGTAAATGTCCTGCGGGTAAAAGTGTGACACTCAGGCCGCTGCTAAGCGCTTGGGGCGATCGCCAGGGAAGTGCTTGGCAAAAAGGGGCAGGCACAGCCGGGTCTAGTTCTGACCAGTTAAGCGGAAGTAAACGGGTTGTGACCTCGCTGGCATAGATGGGTATTGTTGGGAAAGCTTGATGCAGAGCGAGTAAACCTTGGGCGTGATCAGCATGGGCATGACTGCACAACACTAAGTCTACAGGCAGGTTAGGTAGAGCGTTCTCAGACGAGGTTGAAGCTGAAACCTCTGAGTTACGCAGCCGAGAAATGTCTTCGAGGCCACAGTCTAGGAGAATGCGGTGAGGTCCGATTCGAACCAGTAGACAGACACCCTCGTCCGCATGACCTGCACTATAGGGTAGGCATTCGAGTTCAACCACAAGCATCACATCCCTGATTCATATCGTTTCTGGGAAGTAATTTGCATCTACAGAGATGCTGGCCTGGCCGGAGAGTATGACAACCTTCCTACTGCTAGTTTTCAATAGTGTTCTAGAGTCGACTAAAAACCCCTGTTTACCCAATTGGGTTGATAGCTACTGTTGCTGAAAGCCAGGAAAAGTAAAAACTTGCTCTTGAATTTAGTTTAATGAGCAGAGCCGTTACCGTGGTAATTATCGGAATCGTAAAACCCATTCCGAGTGCCAAAGTACAGAGATAACACGGTAAAGATAACCGTTAGACCTGCTAAAACCAATTTGACATTCATATTCACGGTAACATCCCTATTTAGGTTCACTCCAATACACCTTGATGTATCTAAGCTCTCAAATTGTAGAATCTTCCTGGCTTGCTCGTCCATCAACGGTCGTTGCCCCCCAGCTCGTAGGCTGTCACCTAGTCCGCCAAACTCCTGATGGACAACTCATTAGAGGACTGATTGTCGAAACAGAAGCCTATGCCCCAGGTGACCCCGCTTGTCACGCTTACCGTCGGCAGACACCTCGTAATCAAGTCATGTTTGGTCCTGCCGGGTTCACCTATATCTACCTAATCTATGGCATGTACTACTGCCTGAACATTGTCACCGATCAAGACGGCGTGGGTAGTGCGGTGTTGATCCGAGCCCTGAAGCTAGACTCAATCCCAGCAGGGATTGATCTTCGTAAAGCGCCTAAGCCAGATCGAGTTGCCGCCGGTCCAGGGAAGCTCTGCCGGGTTCTACAAATTGACCAACGGTTATCCGGTCAGGCTTTACAAGTTGGTAACCCCCTCTGGCTTGAGCACCGGAGTTCTCAGTTTCAGCAAGACTTGGACTGCCAGAGGCAGCGGCTAATGCAGACAACACGGATTGGCCTAACCCGTGGAACTGATCTGCCCTGGCGATGGTATCTCCAGCATTGCTTGGCTGTTTCTAAGCCTTAATCACTGTCTCAGGTTCTTAACTTCGTGTGGCTATCTTACATAGGAGTATGAACTCAGAAAAAGCAATTGCTAGGACTGGCAGAAAGCCGCCGAACTAGATCCCAACTAGATCTCAGGGTCAAAATAAGGGACTGGAAATCATCCCATGCCTCCCAGGCGGCTTGAAGAAACACGGCTACGAGCAGGAGGGATTAGAATTTGCTAAGAACTGTAGCTGTTCTTGTATGACTGATGTTCCCGTCGCTCAAATTCGCAACTTTTCGATTATTGCTCACATTGACCACGGCAAGTCTACTCTGGCCGATCGCCTGTTACAGGTTACAGGTACGGTTGCCGACCGGGAGATGAAGGCCCAGTTCCTGGACAATATGGATCTAGAGCGGGAGCGGGGTATCACGATCAAGTTGCAGGCGGCCCGGATGAACTACACCAGTCCTGACGGGCAGCAGTACGTTTTGAATTTGATTGATACGCCAGGTCATGTAGATTTTTCCTACGAAGTCTCGCGATCGCTGGCGGCCTGTGAAGGAGCACTGCTGGTTGTGGATGCCTCCCAGGGGGTAGAAGCCCAAACCTTGGCCAACGTTTACCTGGCGATCGAACACGATCTGGAAATTATTCCCGTTTTGAATAAAATCGACCTGCCCGGTGCAGAGCCGGAGCGGGTTAAGCAGGAAATTGAAGAGATTGTGGGCCTAGACTGTAGCAACGCTATTCTTGCCTCAGCCAAGGAAGGCATTGGTGTGCCGGAAATTCTAGAGTCAATTGTCCACCTAGTGCCGCCGCCTCAAGATACAGTTGACCAGCCGCTGCGGGCCTTGATTTTCGACAGCTACTACGATCCCTATCGGGGTGTGATTATTTACTTTCGGGTCATGGATGGTGTTGTCAAACGCGGCGATCGCATTCGTTTGATGGCTTCCGGCAAGGAATTTGAGATTGATGAACTCGGTGTGCTCTCCCCGACTCAGATTCCGCTTGAGTCCCTGCACGCTGGGGAAGTTGGATACATCGCTGCCGCGATTAAAGCCGTTGAAGATGCGCGGGTGGGCGACACAATTACCCAGGCCAAAGCACCTGCTGCCACTCCCTTACCAGGATATGTTGAAGCAAAATCCATGGTTTTCTGCGGCCTATTTCCCGTAGACGCCGATCAGTTTGCCGACCTGCGGGAGGCCCTGGAGAAGCTAAAGTTGAGCGATGCTGCCCTGCACTACGAACCGGAAACTTCCAGCGCTATGGGGTTCGGGTTCCGCTGCGGCTTCCTGGGCCTGCTGCACATGGATGTGGTTCAAGAGCGGCTAGAGCGAGAGTACAACTTAAATCTGATTGTGACTGCGCCTTCGGTCGTCTATCGCGTCACGTTGCTCAAAGGGGACGTGGTGGAGGTTGATAATCCCAGTGCCTTACCCGATCCCCAGCAACGGCAAAAGATTGAGGAGCCCTACGTCCAGGTGGATATGATTACGCCAGAAGCTTACGTTGGCACCCTGATGGAACTGGCCCAAAGTCGGCGGGGCGTGTTCAAGGACATGAAGTACTTAACCCCTGGTCGCACTACCCTAATCTACGAGCTGCCCTTGGCGGAAGTGGTCACTGACTTTTTTGACCAAATGAAGTCTCGCTCTCGTGGCTACGCCAGCATGGAGTATCAACTGATTGGCTACCGGGAAAACTTTCTGGCCAGGTTAGATATCTTGATTAACGGTGATCCAGTCGATTCTCTTGCTACCATTGCTCATCGCGATAAAGCCTACCACACGGGCCGGGCCTTGGTGAGCAAGCTGAAGGAGCTAATTCCGCGTCACCAGTTTAAAATTCCCCTCCAGGCTGCGATCGGCAGCAAGGTAATTGCCAGTGAGAGCATTCCTGCCTTACGCAAGGATGTCCTTGCAAAGTGTTATGGCGGTGATATCTCTCGCAAGCGCAAGCTCTTAGAAAAACAAAAAGCAGGTAAGAAGCGGATGAAGTCTGTAGGCAGTGTAGATGTGCCTCAGGAAGCATTTATGGCAGTTTTACGACTGAAGGAGGACTAGAAACTTCTTGCCCGCCCCTACCGTTGATACCACCATCGGCGGCGGTTCAAGCTAGCTAATCCAGTCGTCTAAACTGGTGCAAACTGGAAAACAATTGTATTCTATGACAGTAGAGGGGCAGACAAAGAAAGAAGTAGCACTTTCTAAGAGCAAACAACATGCGAATTCTGGTCACGGGCGGTGCTGGTTTTATTGGGTCTCATCTTATTGATCGACTGATCCAGGAAGACAATGAAGTCATCTGCCTCGATAACTTTTACACTGGGCGCAAGCGGAATGTTTTCCGCTGGTTAGACCACCCCTACTTCGAATTAATTCGCCACGATGTCACAGACCCCATCCGACTAGAGATTGACCAGGTTTATCATCTGGCCTGCCCAGCTTCACCCGTCCACTACCAGTACAACCCGGTGAAGACAATTAAGACCAATGTCATGGGCACCTTGAATATGCTGGGACTGGCAAAGCGGGTGAAAGCGCGCTTCCTGCTGGCCTCAACCTCAGAGGTTTACGGTGATCCAGAAGTGCATCCCCAGCCTGAAGAATACCGGGGCAACGTCAACCCGATTGGAATTCGCAGTTGTTATGACGAAGGTAAGCGTGTAGCAGAAACTCTTGCCTTTGACTATCACCGGCAGAACAATGTAGACATTCGAGTCGCCCGGATCTTCAACACTTACGGTCCCAGAATGCTGGAGAATGACGGTCGGGTGGTTAGTAACTTTATTGTCCAGGCCCTACAAGGTCTCTCCTTGACAGTTTATGGGGATGGTTCTCAGACTCGTAGCTTCTGTTATGTTTCAGATCTAGTAGACGGGCTGATCCGGCTGATGAACGCTGAGCATCTGGGCCCAGTTAATTTAGGTAATCCTGAGGAATATACAATTTTAGCCTTGGCTCAAACCATTCAAGATATGGTCAATCCAGGCGCTGAAATTCAACTTAAGCCTTTGCCTCAGGACGATCCACAACGCCGGAAGCCAGACATTAACCGGGCCCAAAAATGGCTGGGCTGGCAGCCAACAGTCCCTTTGCAAGAGGGATTGCAGCGGACCATAAAAGATTTTCGCGATCGCACTGAGGGCAACCCGATTACAGCCAGAAATCACACTTTAGAGAAAGTTACGGCTGGAGAATACCATTGAAGGTGGGTAGTAGCCTTTATCTGGGGGTTGTCGGTTCGAGCCGGGGGGGTGAGCTTGGAGGTTGATCTAAGCTTGAAGACTTAAAGAAATACTTGCGGTTCTAATTTTCTTGATTACTCATCTCCCTTTCTAGAGGATTTATCACAATGAGGGTTTGTGTCATTGGTACAGGATACGTTGGTTTAGTGACTGGAGCTTGCTTGGCCCACGTTGGACATCACGTCGTTTGTGTTGACAACAACGAAGCGAAAGTAAAGCTGATGCAAAGTGGACAATCTCCGATCCATGAGCCCGGCTTACCGGAGATTTTACAGAGCAGCTTGCAGGCTGAAAAAATCGAATTTACAACAGACTTGGAAGCAGGGGTGAGGCATGGAGAAGTCCTGTTTATTGCCGTAGGAACGCCAGCCTTACCCAACGGTGAAAGCGACACCCGCTACGTCGAGGCAGTTGCACGGGGAATTGGGGCGCATCTGGATGGGGGCTATAAGGTGATTGTGAATAAATCAACTGTACCAATTGGCTCTGGGGACTGGGTGCGGATGATTGTCCTCGATGGCATGGCTGAGCGCCAGAAATCCCTTGTACCTGTTGGCGGTGGGTTCAGTGAACAGCCAATCTCAAGTGCTGAGACAAAATTTGATGTCGTCAGCAATCCGGAGTTTTTACGGGAGGGCTCAGCCGTCCACGACACCTTTAACCCGGATCGGATTGTGCTGGGCAGCAACAATCCCCAGGCGATCGCCCTGATGCAGGAACTTTACACACCGATTGTTGAGCGCCAGTTTGCTCAAAATCCTGCTCTGCCGCCAGTGCCGATTTTGGTCACTGACCTAAACTCTGCCGAGATGGTCAAGTACGCCTCCAACGCCTTCCTGGCTACCAAGATTAGTTTTATCAACGAAGTTGCCAACATCTGCGATCGCGTCGGGGCCGATGTCGTCGAGGTTGCCAAAGGGATTGGCCTAGACTCTCGGATTGGCAGTAAGTTTCTCCAAGCAGGATTGGGTTGGGGTGGGTCTTGTTTTCCCAAGGATGTTTCTGCCCTAGTCCACACTGCCGAAGACTACGGCTATGAGGCCCACCTCTTAAAGGCGGCGGTGAGTGTTAACCAGCGTCAACGCTTGATCGTCCTAGAAAAATTGCAGCAAACCCTCAAGATCCTCAAGGGAAAGAGGGTAGGGCTATTGGGCCTTACCTTCAAGCCAGACACAGACGATATGCGTGATGCCCCCTCCCTAAATCTGATTGAGCAACTGACGCGACTTGGCACGAAAGTAAAAGCTTACGATCCCATCGTTTCCCAAACGGGTATGGGTCAGGGGCTGTCCAATGTCACCGTCGAAACCGACCCAGAGCTGCTTGCAGACGGCTGTGACGCCCTAGTCCTGGTGACAGATTGGCGAGAATTTCGCGACTTGGACTACACCAAAATGGCTAAAGTAATGGTGCATCCAGTCATGATCGACGGGCGCAACTTTCTAGATCGAGATGTTCTAGAACGAGCTGGATTCCGCTACGTCGGGGTTGGTCACTAAGCTCAAGCTGCCTTCCTGTTGCCTAGGGGGGAGGTAGCTCCAGAGGGAGCGGCCCCAGCAGACCTTTGCGGAAGTCTGTGAGGATTTGGCGGGCTGCGCGTTCAACATTTCCCAGGTGTTGCTGTTGGGCCAATTTCAGGAGATACTCTTCTCCGCTGAACGGGAGAAGATCTAGTTGGTAGCGGGCCAATAGCCGGCTATCTGGCAGTACACGAGCAGTACTGCCGCAGTACTGTGCCTTCAGCAGCTCAACGAATATGGCTGCTACCCGCTGGTTGTCGTAGGCTGCCTCACCAATATCATCACAGATAGCTAACTTGTAAGCAGCCTGTTGGTTCTTCAGCTTAGCAGGTAAGACCCCAGGAGCATCCAGGAGTTCAAGTTGCTGAGAGATTCGCACCCACCTGAGCTGGCGGGTGACACCAGGTCGTCGGGCACTCTCGACCGCGCGGCGATTCAGTAGCCGATTGATCAAGGCGGACTTACCCACGTTGGGAAAGCCCACCACAACCGCCCGGACAGGGCGGGGCTCCATACCGCGATCGCGGCGGCGTTGATTGATCTGAACGCCGACAGACTGGGATGCCTTAGCAACCTCAGGAACGCCTTTACCATGCTGGGCGTCTGTAAAGTAGGGTGTTTCACCCTGAGCGTTGAACCATTGCAGCCAAAGCTGGCAGGCTGGGGCTGCAATCATGTCCATCCGGTTCAGGACCAGTAGCCGTGTTTTGCTCCCCACCCATTGAGCAATTTGGGGGTGATGGCTAGCCAGGGGAATGCGAGCATCCCGCACCTCCAAAACGACATCTACTCGCTTGAGCTGCTCAAGCAGGGCTTTCTCAGCTTTAGCAATGTGGCCGGGATACCACTGGATCGGTGGGGTTGTCATCGTGCCGAGTTAGGTGAGCTGCCTTGTCGGCAGCCAGATCTGCTGGATGTTCTGACGAAAGGCGGAGGCTGAAATAAGTTGAAATAGATAAAGTTAATGTATAAGGATCTATTCAATAAGCTTTTCTGTTTAGAGAGCAAGATTATGAAGCGCATTCGTCGAGTCCTGATCATTCTAGGTATAACAACAGCACTAGGTGGGCTGATACCTAGTGCTGAGGCTAGTTCCACTTTAGAGGGAAACTTAGCCGTTATCGCCAGTATGAGTGCTGAGGACACTCCCGAATTACTCAACTTAGATTCCAAGGATGCTCAAGACTATTACGATCGCGCTTTAGCCCTTGAGGATCGCGGCGATATCCGGGCGGCAATCCAGAGTTACACCGAGGCAATCCGCCTCAACCCTAACTTTACCGACGCCTACTTTAGCCGGGGACTGGCTTATACTGATCTAGGCGACCAGAACAAGGCGATCGCGGACTACACCCAAGCGCTACAACGCGATCCCAGCCGCGTTGCTGCCTACTACAACCGCGGCTTGGCAAAATTTGCTCTAGTTAACCACCAGGGGGCGATCGCAGACTTTACCAAGGCCTTACAGCTTAACCCTAACCTGATTTCTGCCCACTACAACCGGGGGATGGCCCGCTTTGACCTAGGCGATCGCCAGGGGGCCCAAAAGGATTACCAGCAAGCTCTCAGTCTTAACCCCAACCTCACGGCGGCTTACTATGACCAAGGTGTTGGCCGTCCCCAAACTGGCGGTGATTGAGCCCAGCTTACTGGCTAGCACCCTTGTCACATCTAGTTGGTGCTATAAGAACTCTGAGCTAGGGAACAACCAGAACTGGACAGGGGGCAAGATTAATCACCCGACTGCTAACGCTTTCAACAGCACCTTCTGGAACCAAACCTGTGCCCCGGCAGCCCATCACGATCAGATCAGCTTTGATCTCATCGGCAACATCGCAAATGGTAAAGGCAGGCTTACCCTCCCGTTGCAGGGTTTCTATTGAAATACCCCAGCGTGCAAATGTGGCCTCAGCATTGTTGAGTAGCTGCTCTGTCGCCGCGATTAACTGGGGGTTCCCAGCCTTCTCTGCCTCCTGCACAAATAGAACCGTGAGGCGACTGTCACAGTATTTGACTAGATTGGCAACGGTTTCAGCCGCTTCCTGAGCGTCCAGGCTCTGATCAATTGGAAACAAAACAGTCTTAAACATTGTGCTCCTCTCCTGGGACACGGACTCCGGTAAAATGTGGACGGTGCAGATTTGGCAGCTTGCCGTCTAGATCGGGCCTAAGCAATTTATTAACTCTGGGTCCTTGATAGCATCAACGACTTATTACGCCTTAAGTGGCCTTAAGTGGTCAGTCAACACGCAGAAGCATTTAGGAGGAACGTGCTGTGTCCAAAAAAACTTTAGCAAATTTATCGTCTTCAGATTTAGCCGGTAAGCAAGTACTAGTTCGAGCAGACTTCAATGTGCCATTAAATCAACAACAGCAGATTACAGATGATACCCGAATCCGGGCTGCCTTACCCACGATTCAAGAGTTAGTTTCTAAAGGCGCCAAAGTAATCCTCTGTAGCCACTTGGGTCGCCCCAAAGGCGGAGTAGAGGAAAAACTACGCTTGACTCCAGTTGCTCAACGTCTTTCAGAATTGCTCGGTCAAGAGGTGCTCAAGTGTGATGACTGTGTGGGTGAAGCCGTAAAAACCACCGTCGAGTCAATGCAAAATGGTCAAGTCGCCCTGCTGGAAAACGTCCGGTTTCACGCCGAAGAAGAAAGGAACGACCCTGAATTTGCTAAACAACTCGCCTCCGTTGCTGACCTGTACGTCAACGATGCCTTTGGCACCGCTCATCGCGCCCACGCCTCCACTGAGGGAGTAACTCATTACCTCCAACCCGCAGTCGCCGGGTTTTTAATTGAAAAAGAACTTCAGTATTTACAAAACGCTATCGAAAACCCTCAGCGGCCTCTGGCCGCGATCATCGGTGGGTCTAAAGTCTCTAGTAAGATTGGCGTCATCGAAACTTTGCTCGAAAAAGTTGATAAGCTGCTGATTGGCGGCGGCATGGTTTTTACCTTCTTCAAGGCTCGTGGCCTCAACGTTGGCAAGTCTCTGGTCGAAGAGGACAAGCTGGAACTTGCCAAGTCCTTGGAGGCCAAGGCAAAGGAACGGGGCGTTACCCTACTGCTCCCGACGGATATTGTGATTGCCGATAACTTTGCTGAGGATGCAAACAGCAAAACTGTCAGTGTGGAGGAGATCCCCGATGGTTGGATGGGTCTTGACATTGGCCCTGATTCCGTCAAGACCTTCAAGGATGCCTTGATGGACTGTAAGTCGGTGATCTGGAATGGCCCGATGGGGGTGTTTGAATTCGACAAGTTTGCCGTTGGCACAGAGGCGATCGCGAAAAGTCTAGCTGAACTCACCCACCAAGGGACTTCTACCATCATTGGCGGCGGAGATTCTGTTTCTGCGGTTGAAAAAGTCGGGATCGCCGACCAAATGAGCCATATCTCAACCGGAGGCGGGGCAAGTCTAGAACTGCTAGAGGGCAAGGAACTTCCTGGAATTGTAGCCCTGGATGACGCTTAACTTAGCGCTCTGGACTTAGCCAAGGGTTGGAGACGCGGGTACTCGCGTCTCCAACCCACAAACGAAGGCTATAGAATGACCTAAACCCTAGTGGCTAAAAGGACTTACCAGTTTTCCCCAGAAGCGCTAAGCCTGAACTAATAAAAAAGCGCTCTTGACCTGCTAAATCTAAAGTCAACTGGTATCCTCTGGGCAGTCTATCAACTGGATGCTAGCGAGGAGTGATTGCAACCTCATCCGGGAAATATAGGGCCATCCCCCCTCTGCTTCAATATCTTTGAGCAAGTTGTAAAGAACCTGGCGGTTAGTTGGCAAAGCCTCCTGGAACGAGCCGTCGCGAATTTCTCGGTGTAGGGCTTCTAGCAGCCGCAGTAAGCTGAGAAGTGCAAGCGGCTCAGCTTGGTGAGTTTGGGCAATCCGCCGGACCTCTATCGCAACGAGCTGTAAATTAGCCTGAAGCTCTTCCTCGTCATTACCATTACACATGTTGTCAACCCAGCACGGTTTGCGCCCCAAAAATCAGTCTGAACTGACCTAGGGCTTTTGATAACTTAACGCTAGCCAACCAAGCTGTTGGCTCGAAGTGCTACTAGCAATGTTGAGGTGTGTCTCAATTTGGACTCTGAATCAAAGCAAAGGGGGTCAACGCCGTGTAAAATTCTCTATGAGACTTTAGTTGAACCTCCCGGAGCTTATCGCAAGCTTTCCTAAATCTAGCAGCAGCTCACCGGAATCTTCCTTAGGGCGATCGCCTCTTTAGTCTGCTCCAAAACATAGTTTGGATACTTGTTTCAGTATGACTATTTCCTGGCATTGTCAGGTTTTATTGAGTCCAGCGATCGCGAGTCAAAAGCTATAAGCCTACTCAATGGAGTTTCACTAGAATTCGACTTTTAAATTCGGACTGGCAGGGTTTATTACATTTGGTATTGAGGTTGACCATGAGATACCGCGCTTTAATTATTACGCTCCTGGTTTTTTGCTTAAGTATGCTAGCGATGGGTGGTAAAGCCTGGGCTGCAAATAGCAATTCCCTTACCTACGATCAGATTAGGGGGACTGGACTTGCGAATACCTGTCCAAAACTTGGGGAAACTACTCGGGGTTCGCTGCCTATTGACCCCGATCAGTCATACATTATGACGAATTTATGCCTAGAGCCCATCACCTTTCTCGTTAAAGAAGAGCCTGCTAATCGGCGAAAAGTAGCAGAGTTTGTGCCAACCAAACTGATGACTCGTGCCACTTCAACCCTTGATGCAATTCAAGGCAACCTGCAGTCTAACCCGGACGGTAGCCTTACCTTCATTGAAGAAGATGGCATTGACTTTCAACCAATTACCGTTCAGCTTCCAGGGGGCGAGCGAGTTCCTTTTCTCTTTACCGTCAAGAATCTGGTGGCCAAGACCCAACCTGGCACAACCAGCATCAATACATCCACAGACTTTGAAGGAGAATTCAACGTCCCTTCTTATCGGACTTCTAACTTTCTCGATCCAAAAGGCCGGGGTTTGTCCGCTGGGTATGATACGGCTGTTGGTTTGATCACCGGGGGTGAAAGCGAAGAATTAGCTCGAGCTAACATCAAGCAGTTTGAGAGCGAAAAAGGAAGAATTTCCCTACAAGTCGCAAAGGTTGACAGTAATGCTGGTGAAATCGCCGGCACCTTTGAAAGTGAGCAAATTTCAGACACTGAATTTGGGGCTCATGAACCCTATGAAGTTAAGATTCGAGGTATTTTCTACTCTCGTCTTGAGCCCGCCTAGACGATTTTGGCGTCGTTCTATCCAGGCTCCAGAGCGTATAGCTGCACAGACAGAGTAAATTGAATTCTGATGAGACAAAAAAAGGGGCAGCTTGCCCCTTTTTTGTCTTCAGGTAGGAAGCGACCCACTCATGCCCAAGGGATCTCCGCTGGTAGGATTCAAATATTTCAGTGGAAATGCTGTTGTTTAACCCTGGTTGAACTTTTAGGTTTAGGTATATGCTTCTGTATTCTTAAGCCTAAACATGCCTACTCCAGCGACTGACGAGTTGAAAAGTGAGAGCTTGCAGCTTCTTCAAGCGTATCAGCAGCGCTCTGAGGGGGACCCCGGCTACTCTCTGCGGAACCGGCTAGTCCAACTTAATTTAGGTTTAGTCAGAAAAGAGGCTCATCGCTGGCTCTCTCAGTGTACGGAAAGCTACGATGACCTGATGCAGGTAGGGTGCTTGGGCTTGATTCGAGCCATTGAGCGCTTTGATATCTCCAAAGGACATGCCTTTAGTTCCTTTGCAGTCCCTTACATTCGAGGAGAAATTCAGCATTACCTGCGAGACAAAAGTCCGGCCATGCGGATTCCCCGACGCTGGTTAGTTTTACAACGGCAGGCAATCTGGGTGCAGCGGGAACTCCGAATCACGCTGAACCGCCACCCCACTGACCCAGAAGTAGCAGAGGCCCTGAGCATCTCGATCGCAGAGTGGCAAGAAGTAAAGCTAGCTTCACAGAACCGGGCAATCCTTAGTTTGGATGCCCCCGTGCGAGATGAAGAGGGTGGCGGTTCTTCTTCCAACTCCTGCCTCGGTGAGCTAGTGCTCGACAGCAGCTACCGCAGTTTTCAACTGGTTCAGGAAGATCAAATTCGCCTGCAACAGGCCCTGCTCCGACTTGAAAAGCGGACCTGCGAAATTTTAGAGTTTGTCTTTCTCCAGGACTTAACCCAAAAGGAGACGGCAGAGCGATTGGGGGTTAGTTCGGTCACGGTTTCCCGCCAAGTTAAAAAAGGGTTAGCTTCTCTGCGGCAGATCATGACAGGAAGTGACCTGTGAATGCCCCCTCTGCCTGCTTCTAACGATCATCCTGGCTCAAGTGATACCTTAAGGTGAGGCTGATTTCAGTGATTTAAGGGGCAGGGCTGAAGGTGATCAGAGTTGTTTTTTTTGGTACGCCTGATTTTGCTGTGCCCAGCTTGAGACGTCTGCTGGCTCACCCTCAGTTTGAAGTGCTGGGAGTTGTCACCCAACCAGATCGGCGTCGCGGTCGGGGTAGTCAAGTCACTGCTTCGCCTGTTAAAGGGGTTGCCTCAGCCGATAATCTTCCCGTCTGGCAGCCCCCCAGTCTGAAGCGAGATCCTGAATTAGTAGCGCAGTTGCGATCGCTCAAAGCAGACGCGTTTGTTGTCGTAGCCTACGGGCAAATTCTATCCCAGGAAATTCTAGACCTGCCTCGTTTGGGGTGTATTAATTGTCATGGCTCAATTTTGCCGAAGTATCGCGGGGCTGCACCAATTCAGTGGGCGCTTTATCAGGGTGAGCCTGAAACGGGGATAACAACCATGCTGATGGATGCGGGTATGGACACGGGTGCAATCCTGCTGAAGGCTTACCAATTGATCGACTTACTGGCAAACTGCCAGGAGGTCGCAACCGCCCTGGCAGAGCTGGGGGCAGACTTGTTGATCACTACTCTGCTCAAGTTGGAGCAGCACCAGGTTCAGCCTCTGCCTCAAGATTCGTCTCAGGCAACCTACGCACCTCTGATTCGCAAGCAAGACTATAGCTTGAACTGGTCTCGTCCAGCTATTGAATTGCACAACCAGGTACGTGGGTTTTTCCCGAGCTGTGTGGCGGTGTTTCGGGGCAGTCCCTTAAAGGTCACGGCAAGTGCACCCTTGGGGTCTGCTTACTGGCCAAGCCTACCCACAGCACTGCAGGCCCTGAAACAAGACTGGTCAGATAGTCAGCTCTGTGCAACTGCGACCCCTGGCCAGGTCCTCGGTGTTGTCAAGGGGATTGGACCAATTATCCAAGCAGGTCAAAGCGCGTTGCTACTGCGCCAGGTTCAACTGGCGGGCAAGCGTCCTCAATCGGGTTGGGACTTTGTCAATGGGGTACGCTTAGCCGTGGGAGACATTCTGGAACCTGGTTAGCTCTCTGAAGCTGCTAGGGCTTCAAAAAAGTGACAGCGATCGCAGGGACCGACGGGATTGACAGCACATCGCAACAGTTCTGAGCGGGCATTAAACCGGCAGGTTATGTTTCCTAAAACCCAGTGTCCATCAACTAAGCTGCGCTGGGCAGGTTGCTGAACTGCCTGGACAAACAGAGCAACTTTGTGAAGGTGATATTGCCCCGACCTCAACTGATAACGGTGGCGACGCTCTAAAACCGTGTAGGTTTGGCTCCCAACCTCTAAATAAGCTCCCGGTTGCGGGCTCCAGTCTAGATGAACGTTTCCCAGCGATCGCTGCGGGTGAGTTAGCAGTATCTCTGTCGGCAGGGAAGATAGCTCCATAGTAAATGTGATTTTACTTACATATGGTATCGCACCCACCCCGAAAGTCGCTGCTTCAAGTTAGACGCCAGCCTACTCATTCTTTAGAAAGATTTTAGAATCACGCTTATAATCTTTACTATCTGAAGTATCTCCCTCTGTTCTGACCTATTCCGAAACCTTTGTAGCTGAGACCTTGCATGAAGCCCAGGATACTTGTGATCGAAGACGACCCTACAGTTTTAGAATTAGTGACTATCAACCTGGAGATGGCTGGATACGAAGTCAGTCAGTCCGCAGATGGTGCTAGGGGTCAGGTCTTAGCTGTCCAATCGTTGCCCGACCTGATCGTATTGGATTTAATGCTACCAAAGGTGGATGGATTGACCATCTGCCAGCGGTTGCGGCGGGATGAGCGGACAGTAACCATTCCAGTGCTGATCCTAACTGGCCTGAGTCAAACGAACGACAAGGTAGAAGGGTTTAATGCCGGTGCAGATGATTACCTGACAAAACCCTTTGCGGCAGAAGAGATGCTGGTGCGAGTCCGCGCCCTACTCCGGCGGACTAACCGGGTACTCCAGACTGCTAAACAAGGCGAGCTCCTCACCTATGGACCCCTGACATTGATCTTGGAGCGGCTGGAAGTAATCTGGTTTAACCAGGTCGTTAAACTCACCCATCTAGAATTCGAACTCCTCCACTGCTTACTACAGCATCACGGTCAGACGGTTTCTCCCAGTAAAATTCTCACAGAGGTCTGGGGTTACGATCCAAACGATGATATTGAGACAATTCGAGTCCACGTCAGGCACCTACGTACAAAGCTAGAACCCGATTCTCGCCATCCGCGTTATATCAAAACTGTCTACGGGGCAGGCTACTGCCTAGAGTTACCGAGCCAGTACCCGGTTGCTGATCCGGCTGAACCCTTGATGACATCCAGTTAGCGATTTCACTTGGCAACCCGGCAAGTTCAGTTCGTCACCGGAATGAAGCCTCCCCGCTGCTTGCAGCGGGGTATCAGCATCAAAAAAGAGCGAGTTGTTCATTCCTGTGCAGTTTCAGATACTCTTTGTCCTGGTCTTTTACATAGCTTGCGATCATTCCCTCATTCCCATGCTTACCCACGGTGCTAGCGAAATACCCATCCGTCCAAAACCCTTCGGCTTGAGCTCAGGTCGAAAGCTCCCCACCCCACAGCGTTCGGCTGAGCGCTCACGCCGAAGCCTGCCGCTTCACCTGCGGACATCGCTTGAAGATCTCTCTTGCCGTCAAACTCTTGAGCAGCTTGACAATCTTCGTCACGCTGTAGGTCGGTACTGACTGCACCAGAAAATGTACGTGATCTTGATCTACCCCAATCTCAACTAACTTGATTCCATAGCGTCTCTCTATCTCCAAACACACCTCCTGCAGCACCTGGTCGACACTTTCATCGAACACAGCCCGCCTGTATTTAGCTGGAAACACTAAGTGGTAAAGCAAAACGCTAACGTTGTGACTTTTGTGGATGTACTCACTCATCCCTGCACTTTACGCTGCAAGCAGCGGGGAACTAATCCCGAAGAGATTAGACAATCTCATTGACGGGAAAGCGATCAATCAATTGAGCTGCTCGGTAGGCGTTCCGCCGAATTTCGCTCGAAAGGTAGGGGATGTGAGGCACTTGAGATAACAAATCAAGCGTGCGGCGGAGAATACGGACAATATCTCCTTCGTCTAAGCCAGTCCCGGCACACAGATCTGACCACTCCATCCCCAGCGCCCACTTCTCAACCAGGCCAGTCACCTCGTACTCTAACCAGATAGGTAAAACCACACTACAACGGCGCTGAAGTTGGAACAATTGCCGCCGGGTAGCCCGTAATCCAGCCAAGGCCGCTTCAACCGTTGTAGATGAGGAGAAGTGCGTCAAACTATCTGGCCGAGCTCCTTCAGTTACCAAGGCAGCGCAGGCAGCAGCCAAGTGATGGGGGTCTAGCGGATTTAATTCTCCTGACATTAGGGCCAGACCTAACCACAGTTCGTTGTCTCCCCGTGTGGCAGCCGCCACTTGACCCAAATGCGTTGGAGAGAGGCCATCTAGGCCACCAAATCGTTGCAAGACTTCGATCAGGGATAGGAATTCCTGCCAACGACTCTGGGACTGTTCCGCTAGCTTTGTCTGGCGAGTCTGGATTTGCACTTGCAAGTACGTGCTGCGCCGTTGCAGCTTGAGCAGTGCCGCGTGATTCTGCCACTGGCAAGCTGGATGAACCTGCAACTGTGCCTCAAGTCCCTGCACCCGTTCGAGCTGCGCTAAAACTTCCGGGGCTGGTTCAAGTTTGGGGTCGGGAATCTGCTGGGCATTTGCGATCGTTGCCGCTGTACTCAGACGGGACTGACCGGGCTTCAAGGGTAACTCGGTTGGTGGCACCAACGCCTCTGCCCACACCAATCGGCCCAGCTCGGTGTGGAGGCCGAGGACGTCCGCTGGGATAACGACAGTCCAGCGATTGTCTTTCCTGAGGCAGACTAGGTAAGGGAATTGCCCGGAACCCGGCACTTTGGTCACCAGGACAGCAGGTAAGGCGCTGGAAGGGTATTTATGGGTATCCTCTAGGTGCGTCCCCTGCTTTGCTTTCAGGCTGACAACGGTTCCAGGCAGGGCGAAAGCTACCGCGATCGCCAGTTCACTGGAGCGAACATCATTGGCTTGCTGCTGCAAAGTTTTGAGTAAACGACGCTCCTCTTTCAGGTGCTCCCGCAATTTTTGGTAGCTGGCTAAGGCTGCTAAATCTACGGAGGCCAAGCGAGCTTGAGTTTGAGTCAGCTCTGTGGCAAGGTCGGCGATCGCTTGACGTTGAGGGGCCAAGTACAAAGTGGCAAGATACTGACCAAAGCTTCGCTCAATCAGCGCCTTAGCCTCTACTAACGTGTGGGTTTGCAGAAGATTAAGCACCATGCCGTAACTTGGCGTGAACTGGCTCACCAACGGATCTGGGCCTGCTGTCGCCAGGTAGGCTGCCTCTTGAGCCCCTTCAAAGGGGGTTTGCACGGTTACCATGTGTCCCAGGGGGTCCATCCCCCGACGGCCAGCTCGGCCAGACATTTGAAGAAACTCGGAGGGGTTCAAGAGCCGGTGGCCGCCGTCGGTGCGCTTGGACAAACTCGAAATAACCGTTGTGCGCGCTGGCATATTAATTCCGGCGGCCAGGGTCTCCGTGGCAAACACGACCTTAATCAACCCCTGCTGAAATAACTCTTCCACAAATCCCTTCCAGAGGGGAAGCAGACCGGCATGGTGAGCGGCAATCCCCTGGTAGAGGGGTACAATTCCCTCGCTGCGATCAACTTCAGGATGGCGGGCGAGAAAGTCATCTACTTGGATCTTAAGCTGCTTAGCTTCCTGGGGGTTGACCAGCTTGACACTGCTGGCTTCTAGAACGGCTTGATTGCAGCCTCGGCGGCTAAAGATAAAATAAATTGCTGGGAGCATGCTCCGTTGCTGTAACTGGCCAAGCACATAGGCCAAGCTGGGACTGTCTGGACGTTCGTCCCGGCGACGACCAGCCCTATCCCGAGTCTGGCGTTTTCCTGACGGTTGGAGCCGGGGATTGATCTTGGTCTGCTGCTGATTTAAGAGCGGAAACAACCCCTTAGGACTACAGAAGTGAAATTGCAGCGGTACTGGCCGAAAGTCGGAATAGATCAGCTCTGTCGGTCCATGAATGGTGTTGATCCAGTCTGTCAACTGATCGCTGTTGGCAACAGTCGCAGAAAGGGCAACCAATTGAATTGCCCCCGGACAATAAATAATCGATTCTTCCCAGACCGTTCCCCGCTGCCGGTCGTTCATGTAGTGGCACTCATCTAAAACTACCGCCTCCACACCGGTCAAGGAGGTGCCGACTTGACCAATCGGGGTGCCGTACAACATGTTGCGGAAGATCTCCGTCGTCATCACCAGGACCGGAGCATCCCGGTTCGTCGAGACATCTCCCGTCAGCAGACCGACTCGCTCTGGACCGAAACGGCGGCGAAAGTCACGGAATTTTTGGTTGGATAGCGCCTTCAGGGGGGTGGTGTAGAAGACTCGTCGTCCTTGAGTTAAAGCTCGGTAGATGGCGTACTCCCCAATCAGGGTTTTTCCGGAACCTGTGGGAACGCTGACGACAACGGAGCGATCTGCCTCCAGGGCCGCGATCGCTGCTTGCTGAAAATCATCTAGCTTAAACGGAAAGAGCGTGTCGAAATCAAGCGGAGGCGAACCAGGAGAAACATTCACGTGGTATTCCCGAAAGCATAGCCTTAAAGTGATCTAGTTGACATACCCATTCTAGTCTGAGAGAACTTTCACCCGATTTAGAAATTGCGGGGTAATGGCTACAGTGCATTCCCCTTAGTGAAGATACAGCCTTTGGGAATTTGGTTGGCCGAAGAGGGATTACCCATGCCATTGATTCTGCTTTGATCAGGTAGGCACCTTCAATGGATGTCTACCCAGTTTTCTCCTGAGCCGCCTAGCAACTCGGTCCAGGATGTAAGGTGGGTCTAATCGCATTGCCCAAACCAGACTGGATAAGGCGGCCTGTCGCTGACCAAACTCGTAGGACGACTGCGCGTGTTCGTATAAAAAGTTGCTGAACATCTTTGGGTGAGCTTCGAAGAGTACCCGGTGTTTGTTAACCAGACGCTCGAAGCTTTCCTGGCGAAGCGCTAGATCGCGCGACACCCGATTCCCCTCATGGGCGTAGAGCTGATAGGTAACAGTGGGCAGACCAAGGAGCGAGCAGACTGGGTTGAGCCGCAGAAAGAGATCAGTGTGGACCCGAGAGCGAAATGCCTCGTCCCAACCGCCAATCTGGTGGATCACCTGACGCTCAACCACTAGAGTCTGTTTGGTGTTGTACGAACAGCCGGGTTCAAGGTCCTCTAGAGAGAAGTGGGCACCCTGTGGACGGGCTGGAGGGGGCAAGCGTGTTGTAGTAACCCGGCTCTCAGGGTTCACTACCTCTAGGCCAGAGAGCACGGCCACGGGTGTCGGTAACCCTGTCTGGTTCAGCGCCTCGAGGGACACAGCCGCCATGTGCGGAAGGAGTTGATCGTCGTCGTCAAGGTACGTGATCCACTGACCAAGTGCTGCATCGGTGCCCACATTGCGAGCTCCCGCGCCACCATGAGGAGTTGATAGGCGGATGAGCCGCAGCCGGGGATGATTTGGCAGGTCAAGGGGCTGGGACGAGGCATCGTCAACCACCACCACCTCTAAATCCTCTAGAGTCTGTTCAAGGGCGCTGTTGACAGCGCGAGGGAGTAAGTGAGGTCGATTGTGGGTTGGAATGACGATACTGAGGAGAGGGTTGCTCATGTTCCAAGGTTTTCTTGAGTTTCAGCTTGCTGAATAACGGTTTTATGCTTGTCTGGATAGGCTCATATTTTCCTCAAAGTGGAGAGCAGGCTAGCTTGCTTGACTGGCACCGTACTGCATTTGATGGTATTTCCAAAGCTCCCCCTTGCGCGCGAGCAACTCTCGATAGCCGCCCTGCTCCACAATCCGTCCCTGCTCTAGGACAACCACCTTGTCCGCCCTGACAATTGTCGAGAGCCGGTGAGCGATCGCAATCACTGTCCGACCCATAGCCAGCTTTTCTAAGGAGGCCTGGATCATCTGCTCACTCACTGAGTCCAGGGCACTGGTTGCCTCATCTAGGATTAAGATCTCTGGATTGCGGAGTAAGGCACGGGCGATGGCAATCCGCTGGCGTTGCCCCCCAGACAAGCGCACGCCGCGATCGCCCAATTGGGTCTCAAATCCCTCCGGTAGCGCTTGGATAAATTCCAGCGCATTTGCCAGTCGAGCCGCCTCCCAAATCGTAGCCTCATCGGCTTCTTCTATCGCATAGGCAATATTGTTGCGGACAGATGTGTTGAAAATAAACGTATCCTGACTGACGACTGCCAGCTTTTGACGCAGTGAACTAACCTCAAACGCTTTCAGATCAATTCCATCAACCAGAATTTGACCTTGGGTAGGATCGTAGAATCGGGGAATCAGGTCAACCAGGGTTGTTTTACCGGCACCAGACGCCCCCACCAGTGCCGTCATCTGTCCCTGCGGAAGCGTGAGGGTAATGTTGTGTAGCACTGGCTCACTAGGGCTATAGCCAAAATCCACCGAAACAAACTCAATCCCTCGCTCTAGACCTGAAAACCGAACTTTGCCATTCTCTAAGTAGACTTTGTTGTCAGTCCTGAGTAGGGCCTTAATATTGCTCAATGACCCCTGAAATGTGCTGAGCTTTGCTCTGGCTCCATTGATTTGACGCACCAGCGGCATGAGACGCAATAAAACAAATAAAAAGGTCAGCAGCGAAGCAGATTGTAACTGCCGGTTCGGAATCAAGACAGCGAATGCTAGGATCAGCATCCCAATCAGCATGGTAGTCGTAACGCCTTCTGTGATCGGCTCAACTAATGCTTGGGCAGATCTAGATTTTGTCGCGGCTTGGAGGAGGTTCGAGTTTGCCTGGCCAAACCGTCTACGCTCAAAGTCCTGAGCTGCGAAGGCCTGAACGGTTCGAATGCCGTGGATGAATTCCAGGGAGACTGAAACATACCGACCACTAGCCTTGGTCTTCTCAAAACTGGCTTCCCGCACCTGTCCTAGCAGCGTTGACAACCCTACCGATAGCAGACTAAACAGCACTACTGAAACAAGTGTGAGCTGCCAGGACAGCAACAACATCGACACCCCATAGGCTACCAGGGTAGAACCCCTGGTGACAAAAAGTGAAAATACCTCGAAAGCCAGGGTAATTTGGTTGACCTCGCTAGTAAGGCTGTTGACTAAATTTCCGGTTCGCGTCTTGGTGAAGTAACTCAGGCTCAGGGCTTGTAGCTGCTCAAACAATTGCAAGCGCAGCCGGTAGGCCAGCATATACTGAGAAATAAAGACGTACAGGCGGCCAAAGTAAGTAAAGCCCAAACGGAATAGCGTCGTCAGCAAGATCAAACCAGAAATGCGATAGAGACGATCCGTAGCTGGAGCGTTGACTCCCAAGATCCACTGATCAAACCAGCCAACTCCGGTTTGAATTGGTGCTGCTTCGGGCCTAGTCAAACTTTGTAAAAAGCTTAAGATAAAACCGACCCCAAATCCCTCAAAAACTGCTGCCAGCAACGTGAATACCAAAGCCAGGACCGCAATCCGACGAAAGTGCTTGAACTCGCGTAGGATCAGGTAGTTGTCTTTCCAGAACTGTGTAGCTTTCAGCAAGTCCCGAACTAGTCTGGGGAATTTGATTGGCATAGAATTTCTAGGCAGCAGTTGTGAACGAGTGGGCACCAAGAGGATTTGAGATAGTTAGCACTAGAGTCTTTTACTCCTGCTACGGCAGTCAACTAAATTATTGCCGATTACAACTCTGAGTTACTGCACCCTGCTCTCAAGAGAAGGCCTATTCGCCCCAGTTTGTTCAAAACTTCCCACTGTAAATACAGCGGATTAGTTCAATCAGGTACAGAGAGTTAAGTGGCTAATTATTCTCGCCGTGCAGCAGTGAATAATCTCAAGCGGTGTTGGGGATAGGACGCTCGACTTTCTCAAGGGCGTAGACCACCTTTCTTTCAAACCCTGCTAACCTGCCAAATACGTCTCCGTGCAAACGCGATCGCCCTGGTCTAGGTGCCTGTGCAGCGTCTTGAGAACTCATTTCAACTCCTTTGCAGACACCTCAATTTTCATGTTATTGAGGACGGGGTTACGGCTGCTTGGCTGCTCTGAAACTGAGTGCGAGCATAACGATCTGTCAGGTACCGGTTCAGCACCTTGTCTATTGGCAGTAGGGCTTTCTCCAACTTAGGTCTGGGCCGTCCGAAGGCACGACGAACTAGGGGTCTGATCAATGTCATCTGTCGTCTCCAGCCCAAGCGCTTGTAGCGATTTTTGAAGAACTCATCTTCGGTCAGGTCCCACTTGTCGCGGAAGCGGTGTAAGCTGGTCAGCTCCCAGGCATCACTCCATCGCAGCATGTAGAAGGGAATATCTGACCATTTGAGCGGTGGTCCTGGAACGTAGGTCACAACAGATAAAGGCTCCAAGTAGACCGTGCCTCCAGCTTGCGTTACGGTTATACAAAAATCGACGTGCTCTCGCGTATTCATAATCGCTTCATCCAGCGGCCCAATCTGCTCAAATATTGACCTGCGGACCAGCATGCAGTGAAACTCTGCCAGTTCAGTCTGTTCTTGTTTGAGCTGGTCACGCAGTGCAGCAACCTGCCGACCTTGACTATAGATCTTCTCCCGGACACGGCGTTTAACATTTTCACCTTTGGTGTCCAGCCAAATGTGAGCTTCCCCACCGGCACAGTGAATTTCCTCGTGCACAGGTGTGCCTTGGCAAATCAGAGGGCTAATGAGTGTGGCTCCAGTATCTTGTGCACACTGAACTAATGGATTCAGCCAACCTGGAGTCACAACCACGTCGTTATCAATGAAGACGACGTACTGGGTATCAACCTGAGCAAGACCCAGATTTCTAGCATGATTGGGTGAGAGGTAGTGATTAGTTCGAATTAGGTGAAATCCCTGCTTGTCGGCTTGAGCTTCGAGATAGCGTCGAACCTCGGCTGGTGAACCTCCGTCTACGTAAACTAGTCTGAAGGGAATTTCAGTGTGAGCGTAGATGCTCTCAAGGGACTCACGGGCGAAGCTGAAACGCTCCCGTGGGGACACAACAATGGTGACTTGTGGGTCTATCACAGGTAGTAACTCCGTTGCTAAATTTACTTGGGATCAGCGGGGACACTGCTTGAGATCTTGAGATCAGGTGCAGATGTTTAGACAGTGAAATCTAAGGGGCATCTGTTCTGGTCAGCCCCGGTCTATTCTCACAATTTTTTACAGTGATAAAAGGCTCTTAGATTGATTTCAAGTTGCTCTAGAGGTGAAACACTAGCCAGATACTTATCGATCAATTCCTTATCTTTGGCCTCGGCTCCAGTTCGCCAGTAGATACCAAGACCGCTTGCAAACAACTTGTTCGTAAAGCTTGCTAGTTCTGGTAATTTAGCTCTCATATAAAAAGCTGTAGTAGTCTTGTCTCTGGCTTGAACATGTTCTTTGCCACACATAGCGGTGAATCCATTGCCCCCGTGTATTTTCTGTAAAGTTAGTTGTTCATCCAAGAAAAACCCCTTACTTAGCACTAGGGCAACAAGCTTGACGTAGCGATCAGCCATAATCTTGATTTCTTTAGACTCAGGCATGGGCAAAATCTGCTGCAATATGGAGCGCTCAAAACAGAGGCCGGACGTGGCCGGGGCAATGAAGGGAAAACCCCCCTTTTTAATATCTGATCGGAAATCGTACTTCCGTGATGGACTCTCACGGCGGCTGAGTCTAATGAACTCACCTGTATAGGCGTTAACCAACCTGAGACGATGAAAACACCAGCCAATCTCTTGATCAGAGCTAAACACGTTCACAACCTTGGTAGCTTTGTCAGGTACAAAGATGTCATCGGAGTCCAACAAGCAAATAATCTCCCCTTTGCTCGCCGCAAACCCCGCATTAAACGCTGAGGCCTGCCCACCATTCTCCTTGAAGACTGGAACAATCCGATTGTTGTAGCTGGCAATAATCTGACGTGAGTTGTCGGTAGAGCCGTCATCTACCACTACAACTTCAGTATGAGGATAATCCTGACTTAAGGCACTGTCTATAGACTCGCCTATGAATTGCTCATAGTTGTAGTTGTTGATCAGAATACTGACAAGAGGTTTATCCTTCATACAGGAAATATACCAAGGCTTGGATTAGCTAGCGATAAGAGCAACTGGTCTACTCCGATGGTCTATCAGAACCGATGTAAATCTTGCATACTGTCGCATCTGTCTCAATATTTCCATTCCAGGTGTGTCTAGAGCTCATGGGTGCATCTGTCTCAACCTGATCTATCCTTGAGTTCAGTTGTCCCTGGTAGAGTTCAACAAGCTGATCATTGAGCTTGTTCATGTCATAGTGCGCTTCCACATAGGCACGACCTGCCTGGCCGAGCTTGGGCCAGTCTTCTGAATGCTCAATCAGGTAGGCTAACTTCTCGGCTAAAGCCTCAACGTCCCGCTCAGGAACCAGGAAGCCGGAGACACCATCTTCAACCAGTTCAGGGATACCGCCGTGGTTTGTGCTGACCACGGGTAAACCC
>JBGTDT010000077.1:0-12517 GCA_041748155.1 Thermosynechococcaceae cyanobacterium
ACTCGCTTCGCTCTTTCTCATCCCTTTATCGATTGCCTGTATCACTTTTTGCCTTAAGTCGTAGCTGTAGGGGGCTGCCATTATCCTCACCTCTCTTTTCCCACCCTCTATTGTGTCCTAACCCTCATGCCCTTTGCTATAAATAATGTATTACGGTCCACCGATCTGAATATTATTTGCTTTAAATGCTTGCCGCACGCGTAGACGGAATTCTCGTCCAACGCTCCACTGCTCCATGGGTGCTGTCTTAATCCAGACGCGCACTAACAACCCTGCGTGGGAACATCATCAATTCCCAAGACTTCGGGTGGTTCTGGCAGGCGATCGCGCCATTCTGGTTCGCTATACAGTTGATGCGACACTTGTCGCAAAACATCGAGCACCTGCTTAGGGTCATTTTCATAAGCAACCACAATAGAAAAGTCTATTCGTGACCAGAGGCGGGTTAAATTGCGAACATCTGTGATGTTGCTATTGGGGGGAGCATCCCACTAATGCCAAACCAAATCGCCATCAGTTCCAGGGGGATTGCCCATATGTTATTACTCCATTGCATCAACACAGGGATGATGGAAATGATGCGAGCAATGCCGATGTACCACATCAAAATGAAAATCCAGAACAGCGCCCATTTGAGAAACTTATCAACGTCTAATTGACGCTTCACATTAAACTGGCGCTGCAGGGTTGCCAAAAATTGCGATCGCAAATTAGTCATTCTTGCTTCAGTTTCTTCTCCTTCCGTGGTTTCTAATAGGGCAATTGGTTCTGATTTCTGCGATATTTCCGCTTCTGAAATTGCAACTAATTGTTGTTGATAACGGGCTTCTAGGGTTTGTTGTCTACGGTTCAAACCGCGTCGCAGAAACCAGATTACAGCGCTCGCAATCAGCAACCCCAGCAAGATTTGAACTGCCTGCCTAAATCGCTGTAATAATGCCTCCCGCGTAAACAACTGCTTGAACCGAATGACTTCATCTTGAAGAATCTTTTGCCATTCCCTGGCTAATTCTTCCGAGGTTTTGCCATTGAAGTCAGCATCCGGTTCTGTCACTGTCACTAACCGGACTAGACGGGTAGATTGGTCGTCACTGATTTGAATAATGGGGGTGTTATTTAGGGTATCGATCGTCACGATTGGCGTTTGTTCAGCACGTATTACTCGAAGTAACACTCGCAATAATCGCTGATTCACATCTTCTGCCCGGACTTCAACTGGGAGCATACCTTCTGAGGCGTTGTTCCGATTCAGAATTGTGGCAGAGGTGATCTCAAACAGCTCACTGTTATCCAGCGGCGATCGAATCGGAGCCGTTTCATATTCTCCCCAACGAGTGACTTCAGATGGAGGATCGAGGGGATTATTGGTAGTATCGGTGGATAGTGAGGGAAGTTGGCTCAGGGCAGGCGGAGTCCAACCAAGGAGGGTCCAGCCAAGCACTAAGCTGAAGGTGAACACGCTGATCAAGGTAAAGCGGAGTACCGTCTGAACAGGACGATGGCATGTAAGTCTAGTCATAAGTGAACCAACCAATCCGCGATCGCAACTGGCATTACTTTACTTAAAAAAATTATTGCTTAAAGACTAATAGCGGGATAGGTGTAATCAGAGATTGGTTTCAGAGCAAGAGAGATAGGCGATCGCCTGTTTCTAACGGATGCTTTTGTGAAAGTCTGGCGCAATGACAAGGAGTTACCATCGGCACAGGATACCGAACTTTAACCAAAAGTATCCCATCTTAATTCTGTAAGTTCTCAAAGCAACCAATTATCCAGACTTAAGGCAAGCACACGCTCAAATTCACGGGTATTGGCTGTCACAAGCGACAAATTAAGAGCTAGAGCATGGGCAGCAATCAGTAAATCATTCGGACCGATTGGCGTTCCTGCTTGCTCTAGATGTTGACGAATAGCTGCATAATGCTGATCTACAGGTGGCTCTAACGGAAAAACTGGCAAGACTTCAAGAATGCGTTCTAGCTGCTGAACCAGACGGGAGGAACCACTTTTAACGGCACCAAATCGCAGTTCACACGCCACAATAATGCTGGTACAAACGCTGTCTTCCCCAACGCTGGCAATCCGCTGGAACGCTCGACCTTGAGGATGCCTGACCAAATCTGACAGAATATTGGTGTCGAGCAGGTATTGATAGGTCATTGGACAGGACTAAAGTGTGATGTTGTCCAGTGCTGATAATCCCTTATCCATATCAGGAAAATTATCGGTAATTTCTTCCAATGTCGTCAGTAGAGAAAGTAGAGAACCGGGATGAATGGGTTCAATAATTAACCGATTTCCTTCTTTGCGTAACAACACTTCTGTGCCAGGTAGAGCAAATTCATGGGGAATCGTTAGGACTTGATCTTGTCCATTGGCTGAGAGAGAAACATGGCATGAGTTTGGCATAAAGCAATACCCTTAAAAGCGCTAGAGGACGGTCAAACCCAATTTCTCAGTAGTTTTTGTGCTTAAGATTAAAACATTAACGTCTCTTTAGTATCACGAAATATCATGATCGCCTTTAATCCTCTCTTGAAAACGTCGCGACCATGAAAACCGTACCTTAGCCATCGCGCAACAGATTTAGATAGGTGTTTGCTGTATGGCTCTCCAGTTCTCGATTAATCGCGTTCCGATAGGTGTCAACTACGTGATTCGGCAAGACATCCCCATTCTGGGAAAGAAACGCCCATTCCTGCCCGATGTGTACATACGTACCATTCAACTTCGTCGGTGGCATCAGGGTAATCACATCAGCTAGATTGACGACTCGATAACTGTTGGGAATCAGGCGACTATGGGACTCAGCAAACGTTTGATCCCCAACTCGTGGACTGGCATAAGTATAGAGCTGAAGTTGCGATCGCAGTCGAGGCACAGTCAAGGCAATCTCGATCGAGGCTAATGTGGCAAGTGGCCCACCTAAACTATGTCCGCTGATCAAACAGGGACGCGATGGATTTAACTGTTTGGCGACTGCCGTCGGTAGGGGGTCTAGGATCTGTTGATACACCTCCATGAACCCTTCGTGAATCTTCCCATAGGTGGCATCGGCACCTGGATAATCCCGTTGCAGTGCAGTCAAATCATCAATCCACTCTGCGGTTCGCTGGGTTCCCCGAAACACCATCAAGCTATCCGTGTCTGAACTTAAGACAAACCCAAAGTAAACTGGGATCTTGCGCTTGAGCTTCACCGCTTCTCGAACCGTATCTTGAATCGTCGCTTCCGTTTGCTCAGCTTGCTGGTGCACTGGATCTGACGGTGAGGATTGGGGGACAGGCACATTCACATCTACGGTTTCTTCAATTTCCGCTTCTACTCCTTTGAAAGCAGCAATCAGCCTGTAGCGATCGAGGTTAGATTGATAAGCAGGGAGCGAGGTCAAGGTGCCATCGTAGGTCGGGTCAATTTTGCCCTTGATGTATTGTTGCGTGGCTAACTTGCTGCACTGGATCAGTAACTTGGAACGCTCATGATTGTAGGGAATCGTCGGCGGAGTCAGCCGTAAAGCGGTGGTAATCTGCCAAACTTCTTTGGCAGTGGCGGCATCTTGTTGAAATGCCTGTTGGAGCAAACTATCTGAATTGCGCTGTGTTTCTGCCAACGTTTCCAACTCCGCCTGCCGCTGGCGATCGCGTTGGTTTCGCCAATAGTCCGTCGTCACCGATGCCGCCACTCCAGTCGTAACACCTGCCAAGAGAACTTGTCGGCGCTTGAACTTAACCATGATGGGGTCTCCGTTTGCCAGGCTGATCCAGGGGCTGGAGGAAGGCGAGGTGATCCATCCGTCTACTCCCAAAGTAAAACTGATTCGTAACTTGTCCTTCTGCCCAGGTGAGAGTTGCGAAGGCAGCCGCCCGTGCCAAACTGTCGACAAACGGCACAAATGCCCCAATTACCAGCACCGTTAACCACGCCATCAGGGCGATCGCCAAGCAGCCCAAACTGCCGAACCAGTTGCTGACAAAGGCTAAAATATCATGTCCGGTGGGAAATCCCCACAGCGCCCGGATATGCCGTCTCATCTTGATGATCAAAATCAGCACGGCCAGGATCTGAAGCAATAGCAACCCAGGAATGGGGATTAGCCCAATCACGGCGGCTCCCAGGGCATAGTCCAGAATAACGTTACGCACCTTACGGTTGTGCTGAGCCACCAATTGAATGCCAGCCTCAAGCGATTCGTAGGGAGAATTATCTGAATTCGGATCGGATGATCTAGATGGGGACGCTGTTAGGGAGGAGCGGAAGGTGGTTTGAATTTGGTCTAAAAGCCGCTGCTGTTGCGGGTGAATACCATTTTGTTCCGCCAACGATCGAGCGGCATCATAAACTGCTCGTTGAGCATCGGGGGTGGTAATACCCTCTAGGAGTTGCGTTAGAGGGATCTCTTCTGCCAGCAATTGGGCCAGAGTGATGCTTAACGGCTTTGGAAGCTGCTCCCATGCTCGCGTCAATATCGTACGCTCGGACGGTGAAACATCCCCATCTGCCTTGGCAGTACAAACTAAGACTCGCAGACTTGCTAAGGCGTCTTGCCAATCTGTCATAGTCTCACCTGTAGTCGGTCATTCTCGGCGATCGCCACAGTGCGAAGGTGGCCGCTTCCTTATCCACTCTCCCTTAGGTAGTTATTGCGGATCTTATAGAGGTTCTGACAAAGGAGATACCTTTCTGCTGAGTCTTGCAAAAAAACGGTTGATCGTTAAAACTCGAAGAGGACATGGCTGTTCTGTCATTGCACTCAACGGAACTCCTCTAGGAATCGTCTGAACCTTTCCTAATTAAGAATATCAGTATTGGATAGGGAACCAGTTAGGGAACTTTCGAGTCCGCAGTGATGGCGTTCATTCTGGTTTTCAAGCCGACGTGGGGTTTCGTGCTTAGAGAAGGAGAATTGTAATCAAACATCCCAACTCTAGAGCATCTTAACTCCTATGAAATTCGCCCAAATTGCCACCATTACTTCTTTTTGGTTTTGTGGTGCCGCCTTACTACCTGTCTCGATTCAACTAGCAAATTCCTATGGTGTCTGTGGACTCGAAGCAGAAGTAGCCTCGTTTAGAACCAAAAGCTATCTCAGGACGATTTGCCTAGGTGAAGCGAGTTATCAAATGGCGATCACCTATCTTGACGGAACAGGGTACAAACTCATTCCTGTACAAAAAGAGGGAAATAAATTTAGTGGCACTGACGGTCAACACGATTACATTATCGACTCTAGAGAGTTGATTGTTGGGATAGATGGAGAAAACCCCATACGAGAGCAAGTGATTGAATCTCAGTAATCGTAAATCGTATTTATTAAAAACTTCACTCAGGCTATACTCTCGATGAGGCACTTCCTGACTCATGAGAGTTAGGTAAGGAGCAACGAATGCCCACTCATCATCTTTATACATCACTGGGATATGCTTTTCTATTCATTCCCAGATCTTACTGCTTACCCTAAAAGTTCATAGCAGGCTCTAGACTGAAGGGGGTTGGCAAGTACAAATGCCAGGAAGAATGACATGGAGCAGCTAGTCAGCATTGATACCCTGATTGAAGTCATGCTAGCGATTAGCCTCAGTGCTGCTGCTGGCTTCCGGGTGTTTGTTCCGCTCTTGGTGCTCAGTAGTTCTGCGGTGGTTGGACATTTGGATTTACCCGCTGACCTAGATTGGGCTGAAACGCCTCAAGCACTGGCCGTCCTTGCGGTTGCTTGCCTATTGGAGGTGGGCGGATACTATATTCCTTGGTTTGATCATCTTCTAGATATTGTTGCCACACCAGCCGCTATCCTGGCAGGAACGATTGTCGCGGCCTCAGTTGCACCTGAGATGAATCCTCTAGTGCAGTGGACGTTAGCACTTGTGGTAGGTGGGGGAACCGCAGGAGTGACCAAAGGGTTGATGAACCTCTTGCGGGGAACCTCAACAGCCGCTTCTGGTGGATTGACTAACCCCTTGGTGGCAACTGTTGAACTTGTGATAGCCGTTGTCCTCTCAGTTCTGGCAGTGACCTTGCCCCTAGTGGCTGGTGCTGTGGTACTGGCTATTCTGGTTATTGCCACTCAGCGGCTTTGGATGTTTATTGCTCGCCGCCAATCCCCGCAACAGTCGCTTAACAGGTAGTTTGACCTACTGTTGGTGCCACCACTCCGACACACCTTTGCTTCTAAGCTGGTTATGAAACACTATGATCAACTCCCTAATGCTTTCCCCAGCAATTATCTGAGCAATTTATCGGGAGAGATCCAGGCTTGCCCTTACTTTGCTCTCAACAACCTCAACCGAGACTTTGTCGGTACCAAGGGTTTTTCCGTGGTATTTCAGCGCTCTGGATTGGCAGAAGTAGAGCAGCAGTTTCCCTTCTTCAAACCTTATCTGAATCTGGCTCTTCAACCGACTTGTAATGCTTTTTACCTCAATCCTTTATTACTACAGTCAGGATCCCGTGTAGATCCACACATTGATCGCTCCCTACGGTCTTACTTCAAAACCAT
Organism: Thermosynechococcaceae cyanobacterium; assembly: GCA_041748155.1. GTDB lineage: Bacteria > Cyanobacteriota > Cyanobacteriia > Thermosynechococcales > Thermosynechococcaceae > JBGTDT01. The sequence goes on from JBGTDT010000077.1 coordinate 6,494, forward strand.
TGAGCCACCTGTGCTTGTCAGTGTCCTTTATGTGCAGGTACCATCAGACATGCAGGGGGGAGAACTGGTCCTGCACTGTCACAAACGGCAAGTTGGGCAAATTAAGCCCCAAAGAAACACCTTGCTTTACTTTCAAGGTAATTTAACCCATTCTGTCAATTCTATGAAAACTACAGGAAATCGCCTCAGCCTCATTTGTGAGCAGTATAGTTTGAGTCAGACTGAACTCCTGAAAATCCCGCAATCTAGAGTGGAGTCAAGAGCTGCTCAGCCGACAACGAAGAAGAGAAAGTAGGTATCACTACTGCACACAAGCGGATCGTACTGGGGCTAAAGCGGCACTATTTGAACGGGTGCTTGCAGTTAGTAGTGAGTTTTCTGTATGCCAAGGGGGATCTATGGTTTCTTTCACCTTGAATGTACAACAGCTCTTGGAATGCTAACGTTCGTGGCCTCTAGTACCACCGCTTGGTTAGTTTATCCAACACGCGCTTATGCGCCGCTCAGAGTTCGAGTGTTTATTGACTTTCTCAAGCAGTATATTTTGGGTGAGTCATATCGTCGCCCGTTTCATGACTAACCCGTCCCCTCATTACCAAGAGTTTGCGCCTCCTAACGCGATCGCGGACCTAATTGACGCGTTCTGGTGCTTTTTAACGCCTTGCACGGCTCTGCCCAATGCCTGCTTACGCCATCGAGTTTTACCTGATGGCTGTATGGATTTAATTTTCCGCTGCCAAAGATCGACAGACGGTGAAATGTACAACCCGCAGTTGACCATTTATGGTGCGACTGATCGCTTCAACTTATTCGAGATTCGACCCGCTACAGAATTCGTGGGAGTCCGCTTTAGTCCTGGAATGGCGGGGCTATTCCTTAAAGTCAATCCAATCGACCTGTTTCAGCAGGAAGTTAAACCGCAGGACTGCTCTGAAGCATTTGTCAATATTTTTGATCGACTTTGTGAATGCAGTTCGACTGAACAAGTTTTGAGCAGCCTACAGGCAAGCCTGTTGGTATTACGGGCGGTTCGAGAGGGCATTTCCTTACCGATTCGGGCAGCACTGAGACTAGTTTCAACGAGCAAGGGGCGAATGCCAGTGTCTCAGATTGCTAAAGTTGTTGGAGTCAGCGAAAGAACTTTACGACGCGGCGTGACCAAGACAGTGGGTCTATCGCCAAAAGTGCTGGGACGGATTCTGCGCTTTCAAAGCGCTATGACACGGGTGCGATCGCAGCAGACCGCTGATCTATGCCGCATTGCTCTGGAGTGTGGCTACGTTGATCAATCACACATGGGACGGGAATTTCAGCAGTTCTCAGGCTCAACTCCGACGACTTTCATTCCGTGACACTCTACCCACCTGTCCGATTTCTTCAAGACGCTGCCGGACTGTTTAGGGAATAATCCTAATTGCTCCCGTTACAGCCAGAAGTAATGAAATTTTCCTACACGATTCTCTACGTCAAAGATGTTGCCCAATCTGTTGCTTTTTATGAACGCGCCTTTGGCTTGAAGCCACGATTTAGCCACGAGAGCGGTCAATATGCCGAGATGGATACAGGGGGAACCGCGCTTGCTTTTACCTCAACTGAACTGGCCCACTCTAATCTGCCTCAAGGGTTTCAAGAGAACAGCTTGTCAAAATTGCCTGCTGGCATTGAGGTTGGGTTTGTTACAGAGGACGTGGCCGTTGCATTCTCACAGGCTATAGAAGCGGGGGCGATCGCGGTTGTCGATCCTAAAGTGAAGCCTTGGGGACAAACGGTTGCTTACGTTCGTGATTTAGATGGCATTCTGATTGAACTGGGTAGTCCGATCTAGCTGTTAAGGTCTGACTCAATTTGCCTCGACTCAAATTACGGCTTCATTAAGGGGGCGATCGTAGCCTTAGCCCATTGCTGCAATGTCGTTGGAGTGGTTGTTTCCAGCATCCGAGGTTCAGCGTTGTAGAGTCCTGCTGCAACTTCTGTAAACATATCGAGTAGACCTTGAGCATAGGCCGGACTAGATCCCTGTTGCAGCATCGATTGGTAGTAAGCTGCTGGTGAAACCGGCTGAAACCGTACAGGCTGATCGATCGCCTTGCCAATCTGCTCAGCCACTTGGTTCAATGAGAGATCTGCCGGTCCGTGGACTCCAACTCCGATCTGTCCTGACCAGTCTCGATGCAGCAACCATTGAGCGGCAGTGATGCCAATATCCTCTGTTGCCACCATCGGGATTGGCAGGTCAGCAGGAAATGGGTAGAAAAACACACCCTGATCGGTGATCGGCTCTAGCTGCCAGAGAAAATTTTCCATAAAGTTGCCGCAACGTAAATAGCGGATGGCTGCACCCGTTGTATTCAACACTTCTTCCATTGCATGAAGCGCAGAAATGGGACCCGCATGCTTTGAGCGTCCCTTACCACCACTAGAGACTGCCACGACACGAGGCGTTCCTGCCTGTCTAATCGCGGTTGCAGCAGCGTTAGCAAAATGCAAATAATAATCCTGTAGATTTTCTTGCGTATGGCTTTCGGGTACACACCAAAATAAAGCTTCTGCGCGATCAAGTGCTTGCGCCAGCAGTTCCACATGATCAATCGAGCCTTGAGCAATTTCGACGTAGGCGCGGACATCAGCATCAAGCTTGTCTGGATTGCGGACCACAACGCGGACGGATTTGCCAGCATTCATTAGCTCACGCACAACATGACGACCGATTCGCCCGGTTGGAGTGGTAATTACAATCATCGTTTACTTTTCCTCGCAGAATTCAATTAAGAGATATGCTATGGTTTCGCTGATGGATAAACAATAATTAAAGAGCCGTGATTCTTAAGCGATCGTCCAGATCACGATGGTGACGTTTGATGCCCTCACTGACGTGTTGCAGACCCTACGGTTACAAACGGCTGTCTTTAGCCGAACTGAGTTGAGCGCTCCCTGGGGAGTTCAGATTAGTAAGGAGTATGGCTACAGCACGAAGTTTCATGTGGTGGCAAGGGGGCAATGCTGGCTGCAAGTCGAAGGTTGGGGTGAGGCGATCGCCCTGTCCGCCGGAGACCTGATCCTGTTGCCCGACGCGCCAACGCATACCTTCAGCGATACGTTGACCAGCCCGGTGATGCCAGTAGAGCAGATCCACAAACCTAAAATTGTGAACGGCTTCAAGGCAGTGCAGTATGGGGGAAGCAGTTCTGATCAAAGTGTGATTGTTTCGAGTGGCATCAAGTTCTATGAATCGCTGCATAACCCTTTGCTAGCCGCTTTACCCCTGCTGATTCATATTCGGGGTGAAGCGGGTCGTCTGTTGCCCTGGTTAAGCACCCATCTAGAGGCTTTAGAGGGTGAAATTGTTTCTGACCTCCCAGGTCGGCAAATCGTGCTGACTCGACTGGCTGAAATCTTATTTGTTCAGACCGTGCGCGCCTATTTGATCCAATTGCCGGAGCAGCAAGGCGGGTGGTTACGAGGGCTGATTGAACCCGGTATCAGTGTGGCGCTGGGCTTAATCCATTGCCAGCCGGAACAACCGTGGACGGTCGCATCCCTGGCGCAACAGGCTTCGATGTCGCGATCAAGTTTTGCGGCTCGATTCACGCAACTTATCGGCACCCCACCGCTAAAATATCTCACGCAGTGGCGGATGGCGATCGCTGCAACGTATCTGCGCGATCAACACTGGACGCTGCAAGCGATCGCGCTGCGAGTCGGCTACGAGTCGGAAGTCGCGTTCAGCCAAGCCTTTAAGCGTTGGAGTGGTTTCCCTCCAGGTGCCTATCGTCGCCAGTGTTGCAATCCAGTTTAGCTTGATGAATAAGACCGCAGCGGCGGTAGATACTTAAACATCACTAGTTCAGGTAAGATTAAAACTACCGCCAAGCTTCCTAGAAATAAAGATTACTGGACCTTGGTGGAATATAATTAATAATGCTGAGTAGCAAATGATATCTTAGTGCCATTCGGCTAGACTGAAAATTCTTTCATTTACCAAGATCAGATTTAGAAGAAATCCCATAGTCCGATACCCAAGGATCAAGCTTGAACTCATTGGCGAAGAAATCAATAAAGCAACGGACTTTAGCAGGTTGAAATCGACCTCTGCGGTAAACTGCATGAATGGGTAACGGCGTGGGTTGATACTCTTTCAAGACAATCTTTAAACCTCCTTGATCGACCTTATCACCAAATAGCCAGATGGGAGATACTGCAATGCCTAAACCCGATAACACCGCTTCACGAACGGCGACCGAGTTATTCGCTTGAAAGTTGCCGCTGACTTTGACCTTCACCAGTCCTTTTGAACTTTGAAAATGCCATTCATTCCCAGTGACAAGTCGAGTGTAAACAATACAGTTGTGCTCTGTCAGATCACCAGGTACTTGAGGTTCGCCTACTTGCTCAAAATAAGAATTCGCCCCAATAGTAACCCGGCGGGTTGTGCCAATTTTACAGGTAATTAAGGAAGTATCTTGCACTTCTCCGATCCGAATCGCCAAATCAACCCCCTCTTCCACCAAATCAATGAACTGGTCAGTCATAGTCAGGTTGACTTTGATGTCTGGATAGCGATCAAGAAACCCTTTGATTCGAGGCATGATTTGCATCTGTCCGAAAGACACAGGACAACTGAGGCGCAGTAATCCTGACGGTTTTTGCCGTTTGCCGACGCTGGCTTCCGCTTCTGCAACCACCTCCAGCACCTGTTGACAGTATTCGTAAAACCGAGTCCCTTCATCCGTTAAGCTCAGTATTCTCGTCGATCGAATCAGTAGTTGGACATCTAGATAATCTTCTAGTGCCGCAATTTGCTTGCTAATTGTGGGCTGCGTGGTTTCCAGTTCTCTCGCGACGGCGGAAAAGCTACCTGTCTCGACTGCCCGTGTAAAACTCTTCATGCATTCAATCCGATCCATACAGCGAATCATTCTATTTTGGAATAAATCATATTCTGTTTTGCCGTCTTCTCAAATAATTTGTCATCGCGCATTATGGGATCAGGAACACAAACCTAACGGCAAATCTGATGAACCTAGAAGCGGCGCTGAATGCCTTTCGGGCTGAATTTCTGGAAAAGTTTCCGGCTGAAAAAGCTGCCGTCATGCAGCGAGCAACAGATGCCGTAATGCAGGAGTTTAAGTCCAAACCCCTGTTACAAGTGGGAGATTTGGCTCCTGATTTTACGCTCTCCAACGCGATCGACACCTCCATTCGACTCAGTGATCGACTATCACAAGCACCCGTGATTTTGACCTTTTATCGCGGTGGCTGGTGCCCCTATTGCAATCTTGCACTGCGGACTTATCAGCAGGTGCTACCGCAAATTCAGGCAGCAGGCGCTTCTTTGATCGCCGTTTCTCCGCAAACGCCGGATGCCTCGTTCAGCACGGCAGAGAAGAATAACCTGTCATTTGATGTCTTGAGCGATGTCGGTTCAACGGTTGCCGATGCGTATGGAATTGCGTTTGAACTGCCGGATGAGTTAAAGGAGCTGTACACCGAACTCGGTCATGCGTTGCCCGATCACAACGGCACGAATGACTGGAAGCTACCGATTCCAGCAACGTTTGTGATTGACCAGCAGCGACGGATTTTACTAGCTCATGTAGACGTTGATTACCGCAACCGACTGGAGCCGACACAGGCAATCCGCATGATCGCCCAAACCGCGCCAGCCTAAACTGCATGAGCGAACTATTGCTTGTACAGCAGAGTCTGCCCTCATGCTAACGAATACTATCAAGCTGCGTTGAGATATGAATGCTCTGAGTTCTGACCCACTTCTAGCGCTGCTACAAGGCGCGATCGCCCATCGAGATTTGGCAACTGGACAAATGCTCTTTCACCAGGGCGATCGGGCAGAGGCAGTTTTCGTTGTGGAGTCAGGACAAATCAAACTAGGGAGTGTTTTAAAACTACAACCACAACAAGATAGAGGCTAGAGTCAGCATAGCAAGGTAGTTTTCAGCCTTCTTTTCATAGCGAGTTGCGATGCGACGAAACTGCTTGAGCCGATTGAAACAACGCTCAACCTGA